>NZ_CP155567.1:757500-1357500 GCF_039696035.1 Microbulbifer sp. SAOS-129_SWC | reverse complement strand
TAGCGCAAGTGGCCGATCACCGGGTAGTTGTAGAGCACGTTGTGGCGGGAATAGATATCGTAATTGCCGACTGCGACCAGGGCGATCACCAGCGCCAGCAGCCACCAGGCCGGCGGCCAGATCAGGGCCCACGCCGCCGTTAGCAGCGGCGCGAGCACCGCAAAGACGTAAAAGCCCCTGCGCACCATCAGCGCAGCACCGCGACGGGGAAGGAGCAGTCTGGTCGAATACGGTAGCTATGCAATAGTGCCGCCTTCCCTGCCTCGCAGAATGATTGATCACAACTGCTTAGTGTAGACAGGGCTGACTCAGTCGCTCACCGCCAGGTCGGTAAACTGTGCATGGGTCTGGCGCTGCAGCGCTTGCGGGCGCAGTTCAATCTCCAGCCCGCGCCGCCCGGCACTGACAAAAATTGTGTCGAACTGCTGCGCCGTGCTATCGATGAATGTCCGCAGGCGCCTTTTCTGGGCGATGGGACTGACGCCGCCGAGGACATATCCGGTCAGGCGCTGCACCTGCACGCCCTCGGCCATCGCGGCCTTCTTGGCGCCGGCAGCGCGCGCGATCTGTTTCATCCCCAGCTGCGCATTGACCGGAACCACCGCGACTGCACAGCTGCCGTTGTCGAATGCAACCACCAGGGTCTTGAACACGCGCTGCGGCGCCACCCCCAGTTTTTCCGCCGCCTCCTGTCCGTAGGAGGCGGTGCCCGGGGCGTGCCTGTACTCGTGAATCCGGAACTGAGCTTTCGCCTTTTGCAGGGCCTTGATCGCCGGGGTCACGGTGCCACCATCAACCCGATACCGCGGCGGTTACCGGCGCGGGAGCGCGCACATTCGACGGGACCAGGCGGCTGCGCATACGCATAAACGGGGTTTCCACAGTGCGGAACAGCAGCCAGCCGGCGGTAATACTGACAGCCAGAATAATCGCCATACCGGCGTAGCCGTCGACACTGAATCCGGCATCACCGACCGGTTCTTTCAGGAGCTTGAACAACGGTTTGTGAATCAGATATAGCGCGTAGGACCAGACCGCAATGCTCGCGGCACCGGGAATCCGCGCGCGATGCAGCCAGGATTTGGGCGACAGTGCGGACAGCACCAGCAGTGCAAACCCCCAGGTCAGCAGGCTGTATCCGCAGGTGGTCCAGAAGGTATCCACACCGATGCCACCGCGATACCAGTAATTCTGGAAACCGTAAAACGCGAACGCGACCAGGGCAATACCGACCAGCAACAGCTTTTGTCCGTGCTCCAGCAAACGCGCGAAGGTATCGCGGTGAAAGTTTTTCAACAGCGCAATCGCAATCCCCGGCAGTAGTTCATCAAAGCGGGTCACGCTGGTGTAGTAGATGTACTGGTAGTAATCCAGCGCACCGATATCGGCACCGCCGTGGCGTTCCAGCATCACCATGCGCAGTGCCATCGCCGCCAGGCTGCCGACCGCCAGCACCACCCAGCCGGCAAGTGGCGAGCGGAAGCGTCGCAGCAATAGCAGTGCCGCGAGTGGAAACAGCAGGTAAAACTGCTCTTCGATACATAGCGACCAGGAGTGGGTAAAAGTCTCACCCGGGCGCATGGCTAAATTCTGGGTAAAACTCAGGAAAGACCACAGCGGCGCCGTGTCCTTGCCGTTCAGTGCCGGTACCAGCAGGCACAACGCCAGCACGACGTAATAGTTGGGCAGGGTGCGGAAAAACCGCCGCGCGTAGAAACGCCGCAGGGAAAAGTCTTCATTGCGGGCCAGCGCACCCAGCACCTGGTTGCCGATCAGATAGCCGCTCAGGACAAAAAACAGATCCACGCCGGCCCACCCCAGTTCACTCATAAACCCGAACAGTGGCTCCCGGCTGACGACAACGCGGTAGTGATAGATCAGCACGACAATGATGGCCAGTGCGCGCAGGCTATCCAGGCCGTAGAGGCGCTGGGCGGAACGGGGATACGACATATGAAGTTACTTATGGATTATTTTTATACTGCGAATCCAGACAGCGGGGCAGGTTCCGCCAGCTAGACGAAGAAGCATAAAAGTAACCGGAGGGATTTTAAAGTTTACTTTTCCTCACCGGCAACGGCCGCCACCGCGCGGGCTTCATCAATAGAATGCACGCGCTGCAAGCGCGCAATGCAGTCAATGACAAAAGCACTGAACACCCGCACGGCGGAATTGCCGCAGGCATCCCGCGGGCTGTACAGCCACAGGTCGCGCTGCCACTCGGCGGGCGGCGGCAGCAGGCGGCACAGCCCCTCCTCCGCGCGCGCCCGCCACACACTCAGCGGCGCAATACCGATGCCCGCGCGCACGGCTTCCAGCATTTGCCCCGCACTGCCGCAGCGCAGTGCCAGCTGGCGCTTGGGCACCGACTGCTCCATCCACTCTAGCGCCGGATGAGCGGCGCAATCCGCACAACTGATAAAGCGGTGCCCGCCGAACTGGTCGAGCCCGCGCAACGCGCCGTATTTGCGCAGGTAACTGCGTGCACCATAGAGACTGTAGGGCAATCGCGGCAGCGACTGCACGGCGAGGCCGGCCGCCGAAGGGCGCGCGCCTGCGCACAGGCCGACGGCCACGCCGCGGCACTCGCCAACACTCCCGGCCAGGCGCAGGCTCAGGCCCTGGTGGCGCCGCTGAAAACGCTGTAGCAGCGGCAACATCGGCGCGACCAGTTCCTCCCCGACGCAAACCGTCAGCGCACCGCTGAGCGGCTGCCTGCCGCTGCACACGCGCCCAACCAGCAGATTGAGTTGCTCCTGCATGGATTGCGCCGCGCGCATCAACAGGCGCCCGGCCTCGGTGGGCACGTAGCCGCGCGGGTGGCGGTAGAACAGGCGCGCGTTCAGGGTTTTTTCCAGGGAATCGACCCGGCGCAACACCGTCGAGTGCGAAACCCCCAATTCCTGCGCCGCACCGGACAGGGTGCCGGCGCGCGCAACTGCCAGTGCACAGTGCACCTGGTTCCAGTCATCGATCTGCAATACCTGCCCTCCCCCTTGCGTGATTTCCCGTCGATTTATGCCGCCGTCGATTCGTATTCGCCGCCACTACAATCTGCTTATGATCCGGGTGACGTTTCGTTTCTATCGGGAACTCAATGACTTCCTGCCGCGCGACAGGCGCCAGTGCGAGTTTGCGCGTGAATACCCGCTGCCCGGCTCGGTCAAGGACGCGATCGAGAACCTCGGCGTGCCCCACACGGAAGTGGATCTGATCCTCGCCAACAGTGAATCGGTCAATTTCGACTACCGCCTGTGCGACGGCGACCGCATCGGCGTCTACCCAATGTTCGAGGCACTGGATATTTCGCCACTGCAACGCCTGCGCCCGCGGCCATTGCGCCGCCCGCGCTTCGTGCTCGACTGCCACCTCGGGCGGCTGGCGCGCTACCTGCGCATGCTCGGTTTCGACACCCTGTTCCGCGCCGACTATGACGACGACACCCTGCTACAGATTTCCGTCGACGAGCGCCGCATTCTGCTCAGCCGCGACCGCGGCCTGCTGAAACGGCGCCGCCTGCAACGGGGCTATTTCGTGCGTGCGACACAACCGCGCCGGCAGATTGCCGAGGTGGTGGAACGCCTGCAGCTGCAGCCGGCTATGCGCCCTTTCAGCCGCTGTATCGCCTGCAACGGCACTCTGCGGCCGGTACCGCGGGTACAGGTAGTGGAACAACTACCGGACAACACCCGCCGCTATTTCAACACCTTCTTCCAGTGTGAAAGCTGCCGGCGTATCTACTGGAAAGGTAGCCATTACCAGCGCATGCAGGCCCTGGTGCGGGCATTGCGCGCCTGAGCCGCGCCGACGCCTACAGCAATATTGGCCTTACCAAATAAAAGAAAAAATAAAATCTTATCATACCAATTACTATTTTTAACAGATTTTGGGTAGGCCAATCCAAAGATACCATGGAATCATGCGAACACCGCTGACATGGCAGCACCGGGCCCATGTTGCGCAATGGGTAAATTTTAATTAAATTACCCATATCGAGAACTTCCGGTAAAGGGCGCCACAAGTGTCCCGATCCGGGCTTGGCAAGCAGGAGCGGCGCATGCACAAGATTCAGGTGGCACCGGAACAGGCCCTGGCCGAGGGTTTCTTCGGCGCGGCGGCGGCCCTCGGCCTCGGCAATGCGGAGCTGATGGGTGTGCTCGGTCTCAGCCGCTCCGCACTCGGGCGTCTCAAGCAGTCCGGCGCTATCGATCCCCACTCCAAGACCGGCGAGATCGCCATGCTGCTGATCCGCATCTACCGCTCACTGGTGCCGCTGAATGGCGGTGACAGCGCCAATATCCAGCATTTTATGCAGACCCCCAACCGCCACCTGGGCGGCCGCCCGGCGGAGCTGATCCAGCGCCTCGACGGCCTCGCGTACACCTGCGCCTACCTGGACGCGCTGCGCGGCGCTGCCTGAACGGTGGGTATCTGGGAGGAGAGCGGCGGCGCACAGCATCTGCGCCCACTGGACGGCCAGTGCTGGCGGGTGGTCGAGAGCCAGCGCCAGGCGGCCACGGTATCCATCACCGACAGCCTGGAGAGCCAGGCGGTGCTGGAAGAATTACTGGAACAACACAGCAAGCCGCCGCTGCCACCGGCGGCCGACAGGCTGCACTACCTGCTCGGAGCGCCGTTTCGCTACCCACCGCTGCCCTGGGGCTCGCGCTTCGGTCGCCGCTTCGAGGCAGGTATTTGCTACGGGGCGGTACAGCTGCCGACGGCGCTGGCGGAATGCGCCTTCTACCGTTTCGTCTACCTGGACGGCATGCAGACCCCGCCGCCCAATCGCATCGATGCCCAGCACACCGCCTTCACCCTGCGTTACCGCGCAGAGCGCGCCGTGCTGCTGCAACAGCCGCCGTTTGATCGCTACCCGTCGCTCCGCTCCGCCACCAGTTACCGCGACAGTCAGGCGCTCGGCTCGGCGCTGCGCGATCACCGGGTGCAGCTGGCGCAATACACCTCGGCCCGCGATGCCAATGCCGGTATCAACGTGGCCATCTTCGATCCGGCTGCGGTGGCGAGCCACCGCCCGTCGCGACACACGCCGGTTTACTCCCAGGCCACCGTCGACCAGGTCGACTTCAAAGTGGCCAGCCGCCTGTACCGCTTTCGGCGCGGCCAGTTTGCCGTCGATGGCCGGCTGCCGCTGCCGCCGGCCTGAGGCGCTCGCCCGAGTCGGACAACGCGGTACTGCGCCCGAAATCCCACGTCGGTTTTCCTTCGAACCGCCCACGCAGGCGGCTGGCACTCGCCACGGTGGCCCTGCTCGCCATTTGAGGTCCGGCTACTCGGCTGTCTTGTCGCCGGGGGCCCCGGCGCGTTGCGCCTCTCCGGCGGGGGGAAAGTCGCCGTCACCGAGAGGGGCGATTTGCTCCACCACCGGCGCCCGGCTAAGCACCAGAAAGCCGGCGATCCCGGCAATCACCGATGCCAGCAGGATGCCCGCCTTGGCCTGCACTAGCAGGTCCAGCTTACCGGCAAATGCCAGCTCGGAAATAAAGATCGACATGGTGAAACCGATACCGCCGAGCAGCGCCACACCGATGATGTGGTGGAAGGTGGCCAGGTTCGGCAAGCGCCCCAGACCCAGCTTCCAGCCGACCCAGGTGGCACCGACGATGCCCGCCAGCTTGCCCAGTACCAGACCTGCGATTACCCCCAGCGTAACGGGGTTCAGCACCGCCGCACTGCTGGTAAAACTGTCGATCGGTATGCCGGCGTTGGCCAGAGCAAAAATCGGTACCACGAGAAAGGCCACCGGGGTATGCAGTCGCGTTTCCATACGCTGCAGCGGCGACTGCGCCAGGTTGACGCCCCGATCCAGCGCGGTGACGCGGGCGCGCAGGGCATCGTTGGCGATAATCTTGTCGCCGGGGCGGAAACAGCGGTCGAAACTGCGGATGATGTCTTTGACAAAGGTGCTGAAGGCCACCGGGTCGTACTTGGGCCGCGCCGGCATCGCCAGGGCGGTGATAACGCCGGCCAGGGTGGCGTGGATACCACTCAGGTAAAACTCATACCACAGCAACACGCCGAAAAAGACATAGGCCGGCGCGCGGCGCACCCCGGCAATATTGAGCAGCCACAGGCACACGACCAGCACCCCTGCGAGCATGAGCGCGACGGTATCGACACTCTCGGTATACCAGACGGCAATCACCAGGATGGCGCCGAGGTCGTCGACAATCGCCAACGCGACCAGAAAGGTCACCACCGAGCGCGGTATGCGGTCGCCGAGCAGGGCAATGCAGCCCACGGCGAAAGCGATATCCGTGGCCATCGGAATCCCCCAGCCACGGGCGGCATCGCTGTCGCCATTCAGGCCGGCATAGATCAGCGCCGGCACCACCATACCGCCGATCGCGGCCATCACCGGCAGCACCGCCTGGCGTATATCCGACAGTTCGCCGACGAGGAATTCGCGCTTCAATTCGAGCCCGACGAGGAAAAAGAACACCGCCATCAGACCATCGTTGATCCAGTGGTGCACACTCAGGGAAAACGACCAGTCCCCCACGTTCAGGCCGAAGGGCAGGTGCAGCAGGTGCTCGTACTCTTCCTGCAACGGCGAATTGGCGATCGCCAGCGCCACCAGCGCGCAGATCATCAGCACGATACCGCCGCTGCTCTGGCGATGGATGAACTCTTCGAAAGGCGTTACCAGGCGACCAAAAGCACTTTCCAGCGGCGCCTCAAACACCCTGCCCTTGCGCACCCTGAATTTACTCAGTCCGTTCTTTGCCATCGGCCGCCTACCTCCTCCTAAAAAGAATAGAGCTTCTATCCATCGCGAGCAGAGGTTAGCATGGCATTTGCTTCCACCACCATCTTCAACAGTCTGTCCCGCTGCCGATGATTCGTCTCGATCGCCTGCTGGTAGAGCGCCAGCTCGCCAATTCCCGTACTCACGCCAAGAAACTGGTGGATGCTGGCCGTGTCCAGCTGGGTAACAGTAGTAGAAACTGGGAGACGCCACGTAAAGCGGGGCAATTGGTCGCCGAGGACTGCGAACTGCGCGTAGCACCACTGCCGGAAGACCGCTATGTGTCCCGCGCCGGGCTGAAACTGGCCGCTATTCTCGACCACACCGGGCTCGACCCGCGCGGCTGGCACGCGCTGGATGTGGGCTGCTCCACTGGTGGCTTCAGCGACTGCCTGCTGCAGCGCGGCGCGGAACTGGTGGTGGGCGTGGATGTGGGGCGCGACCAGCTGGCGCCAAAACTCAGGCAGGATCCGCGCATGCGACTGTTCGAGGGTATCAACGCCCGCCATCTGGAGGCGCAGCAGCTGGCCCCCTATGCCCACGAAGGCTTCGATGCCATCGTCATGGATGTGTCGTTTATTTCGCAAACCCTGATACTGCCGCAGCTGCCCGCGCTGATGAAGCCCGGTGGCCAGCTGCTCAGCCTGGTGAAACCGCAGTTCGAGGTGGGGCCGGAACACATCGGCAAAGGTGGCCTGGTGCGCGATAGCAGCCTCTTCCCGCAGGTACACCGCACCATTACCGAACTGTGTCACAAACTGGGCCTGACCGTGCGCGACACGATCGACAGCCCTATTACCGGTGGTGACGGCAATCGCGAATTTCTATTGTGGGCAGTTAAGGAGTAGGTGCATCGGGCACAGACGCGTCAGGTCAGCAGCTTTTCCAGCTTGGCCTTGAAGCGGCGGTCCGGCACCTCGGTGGGAGAGCTGGTGCGCTTGGGGCGCAGCAATAGTTGCCCCTGGCAATTGGGACAGTTGTGCGTCAACTGCTCGGCACAGCTCGGGCAGTAGGTACACTCGAAAGAACAGATAAAGGCCTCGTCGGCCAGTCCCAGCGGCGCGCTGCAGCGCTCGCAGGTCGATTTCATTCTCAACATAGCAGCCCCGTATCGTGGCAATAACTCAGGCGCACCCCGCGATGCAATGCGGGGTGGCCGGGACGGGGCTCCGGCTGCGCCGGTTACTCCGCGTCTAATTGCTGGTCGGTGCGCGCAGCCATAATGAAGTCGTTCTTGTGCAGGCCCTTGGCCTCGTGGCTCCACCAGGTCACTGTCACCTTGCCCCACTCGGTCAGCAGTGCCGGGTGGTGGCCGACTTCTTCCGCAATGGCGCCGACGCGATTGGTAAATGCCAGCGCCTGCTTGAAATTGCGGAACTTGAATACGCGCTCAAGCTGCATGATTCCGTCCCGGGCCACCGGGGTCCAGTCTGGAATCTCGCGCAGCAGTTCGGCCAGCTCTTCATCGCTGACCAGCGGTGCATCGGCGCGGCAGGCCTCACAGTTCTGTTGGGCAAGTTCGGTCATGGGGGAGTTCCTCAAAATAATACTGATTATTATGGACTCATTTGAGTTGGGCCCCACTCTAACCGCCGCTACTATGTGGACACAAGCGTGGACACAATTGCACCAGATAAAAACTGATTTTATGCGGTTTCGTCGCGCGTTAATGGGACAGAGTGCTAAAAATTGACAGCACAGATGCCATCTGCGCCACCGGTACCGTGGCGCCGCGCGCAGGCGGTTACCGGTACCAATCTGACTGTGATAGCTTTGTCGCAGCCAACAACCGAGTTGAGGAACCCATGCGATCTGCCCTGCCCGCCCTGGCCCTGCTGCTGGCGCTCAGCGCCTGCGATCAGTCGACCACCAACCCATCACCCGACCATGCCGCTGCCGTTGACACCAACGCCGACGGCAATGCCACAGACTCCGCGGCGAGCACCTCGTTTGCACGGCTGTCAGCACAGATGGTAGACGAACTGTGGAAACTTTTTCCCGACTGGGCGGTGAGCGAGGGCTACTATGCTGTCGCCGACCAGCTGCAGGTTCCGGACGATGCCTATCGCCAGCGGCAACTCGCCTTTGTGGAGAAATACCGCGACCTGTTCGCCAAGGTCGACACCGGCCAGCTCGCCCCCAATGCCAGCAGTGATCTGGTGATGATCCAGCACTTCCTCGATCGCCTGCACTGGCAGATCAAACAGTTCAAGGCCTACCAGTGGAACCCGGCGCGATATAATGTTTCCGCCACTTTTGCCCTGATCCTCAACACCGATTATGCGCCGCTGGATCAGCGCCTGCGCACGTTCAGCAGCCGAATGGAGAAGGTGCCGGCTTACTATGAGGCTGCAGAAAAGTCGCTGCGCACTCCGGCCTCGCCACAACTGGTGCTCGCCATTCAGCAGAACGAAGGGGCACTCAGCGTTTTCGGCAAGGAACTACGGGATAAACTGGCGGCGAGCGGCCTGAGTGCGGAAGAAAAGGCATCGTTTGAGAAACGTCTGGCGGCAACCCGCGCGGCGATACAGGAATACATTACATACCTGCAGACGCTCCACACCCAGCTGGAGAAAACCCAGGGCTACAGGGACTTCCGCATCGGTAAAAAGCTGTACGAGCAGAAGTTCAAATACGATATCCAGATCGGCATGACCGCCAGCGAGCTGTACGACCGCGCGCTACAGGAAAAAGCGCGGCTCCACGACAAGATGACCGAGCTGGCGGACAAGCTGTGGCCAAAGTATTTTCCCAACCAGCAGCCGCCACAGGATCGCCTGGAGCGCATTTCTACAGTGCTGGAGAAACTCTCCCTGCACCACGCCACCAAGGAGACGTTCAAGGCCGAAGTGGAAAAACAGATTCCGCAGCTGGCGGCCTTCGTCACCAAACACAGACTCCTGTCTCTCGACGCAGAGAAACCGCTGGTCGTGCGCACCACCCCGCCGTATATGCGCGGGTTCTCGGTGGCTTCAATCAACGCGCCGGGCCCCTATGACAAGAAGGCCAACACCTACTATAACGTGATGCCGATCGCGGAATTCAGCGATGAGCGGGCCGAGAGTCTGCTGCGCGAATACAACAGCTATGTGATGCAGATCCTCAACATCCACGAGGCCATCCCCGGCCACTACACCCAGCTGATCTATGCCAACCGCTCCCCCAGCCTGATCAAGAGTATCCTCGGCAACGGCGCGATGATCGAGGGCTGGGCGGTCTACGCCGAACGCATGATGCTGGAAGCCGGCTACGGCGATTTCTCCCCGGAGCTGTGGCTGATGTATTACAAGTGGAACCTGCGCACCGTCACCAACACGATTCTCGACTACGAGATCCAGGTAAAAGGTATCGACGAAACGCGCGCGATGGAGCTGATGGTGAAAGATGCCTTCCAGCAGAAAGCCGAGGCCACGGGCAAGTGGCGCCGCGCAACCCTGAGCCAGGTGCAGCTCACCAGCTATTTTGCCGGTTACGAGGATATTCTCGCGCTGCGCGAGGAGATGAAACGCAAGCTCGGCGATCGCTTCAATCTGGAATCCTTCCACGAAAAATTTCTGAGTTACGGCAGCGCACCGGTACCGGTGATTCGCAAGTTGATGCTGGAAGACCTGCAGGGCGGGCAATAAAAAACGGGGCCATTGGCCCCGTTTTTGTAAGCAGTTTTATTTTGTAAGCGGTTTTACACCCGCTCGATCGCCACCGCGGTAGCCTCGCCGCCGCCGATACACAGGCTGGCCACGCCCTTTTTCAGGCCGCGGTTTTCCAGTGCGGCCAGCAGGGTCACCAGGATGCGCGCGCCGCTGGCGCCCAGCGGGTGGCCGAGGGCACAGGCGCCGCCGTTGACGTTGACCTTGTCGTGCGGCAGGCCCAGCTCGTGCATTGCGGACATGGTGACCACGGCAAAGGCCTCATTGATCTCGAACAGGTCCACCTCGTCGGCAGACCAACCTGTCTGCTCCAGCAGTTTCTGCATCGCACCCACCGGCGCAGTGGTGAACCACTCCGGGGCCTGGGCGTTCTGCGTCTGGCCACGTAGCACGGCCACTACCTTCAGACCGCGCTTTTTGGCTTCGCTCTCGCGCATCAGCACCAGCGCCGCCGCGCCGTCGGAAATGGAGCTGGCATTGGCGGCGGTGACGGTACCGTCTTTGCGGAAGGCCGGCTTCAGCTGCGGAATCTTGTCCGGGCGCGCGTTGCCGGGGCCCTCATCGACACTGACCACCTGCTCGCCGCGGCGCGAGGCCACGGTAACCGGCGCTATCTCGCGCTCGAAAGCGCCGCTCTCGATCGCGGCATTGGCGCGGGCCAGGGATTCCAGCGCAAACGCGTCCTGCGCTTCACGGGTAAAGCTGTACTTGTCTGCCGTACATTCGGCAAAGGTGCCCATCAGCTTACCGTCGTAGGCATTCTCCAGGCCGTCGAGGAACATGTGGTCGAGCACCTGGCCGTGGCCCAGGCGCATGCCGTTGCGGGCCTTGGGCAGCAGGTAGGGAGCGTTGCTCATGCTCTCCATACCGCCGGCCACAACCACTTCGGCGTCGCCGACCAGCAGCGCGTCGCGCCCCATCATCACGGTCTTCATGCCGGAGCCGCACACCTTGTTCACGGTGGTACAGGGAGTGCCCTCGGGGATACCGGCCCCCAGCGCGGCCTGGCGCGCCGGCGCCTGGCCGACACCGGCGGGCAGCACGCAGCCCATCAGTACCTCGGTGACATCGCCTGCGGCCACGCCCGCGTCTTCGAGGGCCGCGCGGATCGCCGCCGCGCCCAGCTGCGGGGCGTTCAGCGCGGACAGGCCGCCCTGCATGGCGCCCATCGGGGTGCGCGCCATACCTACGATCACAACGGGATCGGAATTTACATCGCTCATTCTGCATGCTCCCAAAATCGGTGCCATCGCGACTTGTGGCGGTGGCAATCTGTTATCGCGCGGCAGTATAACCGATGCGCCGGCTCCACCCCATCCGCCCTTGGCAGCATCGTGACCAACCGGGCGTGTTAATATCCGTGCGAGAGTCACAATAAAACGCGAGAAGTCATATGGAAATTTCAAGCATCGTCTGGTTGGTGGCCATTGCCGCACTGTTGTTCTATGTGGTGGGCATTTACAACAAACTGGTTTCCCTCAAGAACCGCTATGAAAACGCTTTTGCGCAGATCGAGGTGCAGCTCAAGCGCCGCTACGACCTGATCCCCAATCTCGTCGACACCGCCAAGGGCTACCTGAAACACGAGCGCGAGACCCTCGAAGCGGTCATCAGCGCGCGCAATACGGCGCTGGCGGGCCTCAAGGCCGCCGCCGCCAATCCCGGCTCCGCCGGCGCCATTGCCGACCTGGGCAGTGCCGAGGGAGCACTGGCCGGCGCGCTGGGCAAGTTGAACGTGGTCATGGAAGCCTATCCCGACCTGAAGGCCAACCAGAATATGATGCAGCTGACCGAGGAGCTGACCAGCACGGAGAATAAAGTCGCGTTTGCCCGCCAGGCGTTCAACGATCTGGTCATGTCCTACAACATTTACAAGCAGAGCTTCCCGCCGGTGTTCTTCGCCGGCTTCTTTGGCCACAGCCAGGATGCCAAATTGCTGGAATTTGCCGATTCCGAAACCTTCCAGGCCGCGCCGCGGGTCGAGTTCTGAGGTCATTCAATGAACTTTTTCGAATACCAGGACAAGGCGCGGCGCAATACCGGGCTGCTGGTGGGGCTGTTTGCCCTCGCGGTACTGCTGCTGATCGCTATCACTACGGGGCTGACCGCACTGCTGGTGGCCCGCAGCCGCGGCGTGCCCTTCGAGCCGCTGCAGCTCGGCGCCCTGCTGGGCTGGGACACCGTGGCCGGCATTGCCCTGAGCATCACCGCCGTCATCGGGCTCGGCAGCGTGTACAAACTGCACCAGCTGGCCGCCGGCGGCCGCGCCGTGGCCGAGTCGCTGGGCGGACGCAAGATCAACGTCGCCCCGCAGAACAACGCCGAACGGCGCGCACTCAACGTAGTGGAGGAAATGGCCATCGCCTCGGGCACGCCGGTGCCGGATGTGTACATTCTCGACGACGATGCCATCAATGCCTTCGCCGCCGGCTACAAACCCGCCGATGCCGTCGTCGGGCTGACCCGCGGTTGTATCGAGCGGCTCAATCGCGACGAGCTGCAAGGGGTGGTGGCGCACGAATTCAGCCATATCTTCAACGGCGACATGCGCCTGAATATCCGCATCGTCGGGCTGCTCAACGGCATCCTGATCATCGGCATGCTCGGCTACTGGATACTGCGCGGCTCGCACTTCAGTGCCGTCAGCAGCAGGAGCCGCGACAACCGCGGCCGCCTGGCGCTGTTCGGGATCGGCGCCGGCCTGATGGTGATCGGCTACACCGGGACCTTTTTCGGTAACCTGATCAAGTCTGCGGTCAGCCGCCAGCGGGAGTTTCTGGCCGATGCCTCGGCGGTGCAATTTACCCGCAACAATGCCGGTATCGCCGGGGCGCTGAAGAAGATTGGCGGCTACAGCGGCGGCTCGCAGCTGGCGGCGAGTCAGGCGGCGGAATTCAGCCACATGTACTTTGCCAGCGGCCTGAAAAAATCCTTTGCCAACCTGTTCGCTACCCACCCGCCGCTGGCGGAGCGCATCGGCCGCCTGGATCCACACTGGAACGGACGCTTCCCACTAAGTGACGACACCGCACAAGACCCGGCGGCAACGGCCGCGCAGGATGCGCGCGCACAGGGCTTCGCCGCAGTCGCACCGGCCGCGCAGCCCGCCTCCTTCCAGCAGGTGGCCGATTCGGTAGACAACAGTATCGGCAACCCCAGCGACCAGCAGGTGCGCTACGGCCAGCAGCTGCTCGCCAGTGTTCCCGCGGCCCTGCAGCAGGCAGCGCGCGATCCCTTCGCCGCGCGGGCGCTGGTCTACCGGTTGCTGTTCCATCCCGAGGCCACCCAGCAACAACAGCAACGGCAATTGCTGCAGAAGGTTGCCCACCCGGCCGTGTACCGCGAACTGGAACGGCTGGAGCCGCAGATCGAGGCCCTGCCGCCCTGCGCGCGGCTCCCGCTGCTGGACCTGTGTGTCCCCGCCCTGAAGGAACTGGTGCCGCAGCAGTATCAGGTGTTCAAACGCAACCTGATCAAGCTGCTGCGCAGCGATGGTCGTGTCGACCTGTGGGAATGGGCCCTGTATCGGGTATTGATGCATGCCATCGAGGGGACGCCGGACCGCCAACGGCTGTCCGGCAGGAAAGGCGCACAACAGGATGCCACGCGCTTTATCCTCGCCGCCGTGGCCCACGCCGGCCAGGACGCCTATCTGCCGGCCAAACGCGCTTTCGAGAGCGGCCTCGAAGTGCTGCAGCTGGCGGTGACGCCGCTGCCCGCGGCAGGTGATATCACCCTGGCGCGGCTGGACAAAGCCATTGCCATCGCCGCCGATCTCCGCCCGCTGCACAAACCCCGCCTGCTCAAGGCCATGGCCGCGACCATGGCCCACGACGGCGTGATCGAGGCAGAGGAACTGGAGCTGCTGCGCGCCGTCGCCGACAGCCTCGACTGCCCCATGCCGCCAGTCCCGCCGACACCGGTCACTGCCGGCTCTACGACCACAGCATCAGCCGTCGGCTGATAGAAAAAAGCCGGCATGCGCCGGCTTTTTTTTGCTCAATGCCAACAGTTAATTCTGGTACACCGGCCCCACACCGAGGCCCCACAAAAGCACCGAACCGATCCGTACCGTGACCAACATCACCAGGCCCACGGTTACCACCGAAGTGGCGTACATAAACGCCTGATCTTTATTGAGGTTCATCAGGATCGGGATTCCCTCATAGATCAGGTAGATCGAGTAGCAGGCCGCCAGCAGCGTCACCGCGGCATTCAGCCACAGGTTCGGGTAGAGGCCGACAAATCCCACCAGAAAAATCGGCGTGGTGACGAATACCGCCAGCGCCGTGCCCGCGTAGTGGCGGGCGGGTTCATCCCCCTTCACCTGATAGGTACTGGCCATCCAGTTGATAAATTCACCGAACAGGTAAACCCCCACCAGCATGGAGATATAGGTAATGATGGCGAGGGCCGCAGCACTGGCGACGGTCAGCTTGACCCAGTGATTTCCGACCGGAAAACCAATCAGGGTCACACCAATAAAACCGGAGATACACGGAATAAGTGCCAGTATCGGTACGTGGCTCAGAAATACCTGCACAAAAGAGTGGCGATCATCGCGGATCGCACGCCACTCCTGATCCGGGTGAGTAAAGATGCCTAATGTATGGCTGAGAATACGCACGCTGAATCTCCCTTTGCTGGCTTTGTCTTGCAGTATCGGGGCATAGCAGCGGATTAACCAATGCATTTCCGCAATATGGCGCGCGTATTAACGGGATTTCACTTATATCAACCGTGGACGCAGACGCGGTTGCGTCCCCCGCGCTTGGCCTTGTAGAGAGCGCGGTCTGCCGCCTCCAGCACCTGATGGGGCGACTTCAGCTGGCCCGAAGCGCTGGCCAGGCCGACGCTCACGGTGGTCTTGATCGCGCCGCCAGCGCCGCCCTGGCCACGCCGGCGGCGGGCCTTGGAATCGCTTTTGGCACTGCGGACAACAGATCTGAGCTGCAGCGGATAGGCGGCAATCTTGTCGCGCATACGTTCCAGCGCACGCTCGGCGCGCTCCCGATCGCGGCCGCGGATCACCACCACAAATTCCTCACCACCATAGCGAAAGGCACGGCCACCACCGAAGCGGGCAATCTTGCCCGCCACCATGCGCAGGGCCTCGTCGCCCACCTGGTGGCCGTGGCGATCATTCAGCTTCTTGAAGTGATCGATATCCACCACCGCGATGCTGTAGTGGCGGCCCAGCGTCAAGAGAAAGCGGCTGTAGGCGCGCCGCGAGGGAATACCGGTCAGCTCATCGCGAAACGCCAGTTCATAGGCACTGCGCAGCACCAGCAGGACCAGCAGAACACCACAGGCCGTTGCCGCCAGCTCCACGCCCTCCGAATCGGCACCGCGATCGAACAGCCAGAACAACACCAGGATACAGGCCAGCAGGCCTATCGCGGTGTGGTCGGGGCGGAAAATCGCCTTGAAACTTGCCACCAGCAGCGCAACCGCAAACAGCAGCTGGGCGGCCGTGAATTGCCAGTGGTCGATAACCGGCAACGGCCAGTGGCCGGCCAGGAGTGGCCGGCAGCAGTCGCTCAGTAGATAGAGCCCGCCGCCCTGCACGGCCATTGCCCCGACCAGCAACAGACCAAAGCCGCTCAGCGGGCTGCGGTCGCGGCTGCCGGCGATCAGTGCCAGATTCAGCGCCACCAGCCCCAGCGTCAGCCCGCCGATCGGTCCCTGCTGGAGCCACTCCAGTGTTCCCGCCGCCAGGTAACCGGCCAATAGCAGAGCCGCTGCGTACGCTGTGCGGCTGGATTTGAAAAAAGTACCCAGGCCGAAAGCGCACCCCAGTAACAGAGGCGGTAGCTCCGTATTCAACAGCGGGCGAAAATCGAACCAGGAGAAATACTGCGCGGCGACCCCAGCCAGGAACAATCCCGGCAGCCAGCCGTAGCGCAGCCAGTACATATAGGAAGGCATAGCGCGGCGACATGTGAAATTTGTCGCGATTATACGCATCTATTGGTGAAGTTGCGGGGCGCCGTTCGCAGATCCCCGCTTCGATATTTAGCCGTAGGACTTTCTCAGGCGATTGAATTCACCGGCAATCAATACGGCCAGAATCATTGACGAAAGAATAAACAGGGATGACTCGATGGTCCCCACTGCCAGGCCACCGTGGTCGCGCGGCTTTGTCAGCACGTCGCCAAGGGTCGCACCGAGCGGCCGGGTCAGCACATAGGCGACCCAGAAAAGCCCGACCCGCGCCCCGGCTGCGACCAGGGAGGTTGCCCCGAGCAGTGCCAGCAGCGCACCGAAAAGTAGCGCCCCGCCACCAAATCCGAGCCCCAGGTCGTCGGCGGTGAAATCGCCAGCCGCTGTGCCCAGGGTGTTGGCAACCAGGATCGCCACCCAGTAGAAGACTTCGTCGCGGGGGTCGGCGATATCCTGGCAGGCAATCCGCCCCCTCGCCCAGCGCCACGCGATGAGCACTACCAACAGCAGCAGCGATAACATCATCGCCGAGCGAACGTAGCCAAGCCCCAGGGTTCGATCCGCAAAATCGGACAGGGTGGTACCCAGCGTGGTGGTGGATACGACCGCAAACCAGTATATCGAAGGCGTATATCCCGCCGATCTCAGCTGCAGCCCCAGCGCCACGATAAACACGACCAGAAAGGCTAGGCTCGCGGCAGCGTAGCCGGCATGCAATGTCATCGAGATGGCGTCGCCGCCGGTTTCTCCGAGTGTCGTCGCCAGGATCTTGATCAGCCAGAAGCCCGCCGTGACCTGGGGAACCTTGCTCGACCAGATTCCCTCTGCCGCATCGGCGCTACGAATATCCATTTTGTATTTTCCAGTCTTCAATGAACGTTTTGCCGCGGATCGTTCAAGTGGGGGCGCTTTCCCCCGCGGTGGCGTCCTGTTGCGAATCCTTGCGCCCTGAGAACCGGTAGACCATCGCCGCGACCAGGACCGATACCAGCCACGCGAGACACATGGTCACGAGTGTATGGCTCAGGAAGTGATCGCCGATCAGCATTTTGTAAAGACCGAATGTCCAGCCCAGCGCCATGCCGACACCGAAGCCGATCCACTGATTGCGGCGGCGGCGGAACAGGAAGAACAGGGACAGCAACGCAAATCCACCACTGGCGTGACCGGCGGGGAAACAGCGCACCCGGCCCAGGTGCTCCGCCAGCGGTATGCGGTGCAGGAAGGTGATGTAAGGATATTCGCCGCCGAAGTGCGCCAGGTCCTTCGGACAGGGCACATTGGTCAGTGATTTAAGACCACCCACCAGCGCCACCGTCACTGCCGTGGAAATCAGCACGATGGCCAGCCCCTGGCGATACTTGTCCAGATGCTCGTTGCGGTGGAACACAATCAACACCAGCAGAATGATCTTGGCCAGCAGCGTCAGCAGCTTTTTGGGGCCATCGTAGAAAAACAGCCGCAGGGTTTCATCGTGCTTGTCCAGCAGCCACTGCCCCGGCCCAAACTGATACAGCTTGTTCTGCACCCACATATCAATATTGGTGAAATCAAACAGAACGATCACGAATAGCATGCAGGCGAATGCCAGCACTGCGTGACGGAATAAAAACCGCTTATCCATTGGCAAACATATCCAGTTCAGGCTGGTAGACGGACGTATTGACACCCATCAGACCGAGCAGTGTGTGAAACAGGTTATCCTGGGAAAACTTGCGGTGCACAAAATCACTGTCTGTCAGTTTTTGCTGCACACGCGGATAGCCCCCCTCTCCGAACCAGAAAACCATCGGCACGTGCTTCTGCTCATCCGGTGCCAGCGCATAGGGGAAGCCGTGCAGGTAAATACCGTTTTCGCCAAGGGATTCCCCATGGTCGCTGAGGTAGAGCATCGCCGGAGAGAAGTTGTCGGACTCGCTCTGCAGATAGTCAATTACCTGCCCGAGGAAATAATCGGTGTAGCGAATCGAATTGTCGTAGGCGTTATTGATTTCCTCTGCCGAGCAGTTTTCCAGCAGGTTGCTCTGGCAACTGGGAGAAAAATGCTCGAACGCCTTCGGGTAGCGCTTGGCGTATTCCGGGCCGTGGCTGCCCATCTGGTGCAACACCAGCACGATATCGCCTTTGGGGTGATCGGCGACAAACTGCTTGACCCCGGCCAGCATGCCAACGTCCCGGCACTCGGTGTCACAGGCCGGGTTGACATCGCTTTTGCGATAGCTGGTATAGGGAACGCGCAGGGCAACACCCTTGGAATCGGAATTGTTGTCCAGCCAGGCCACGTTGACACCGGCGCGCTGCAGGATGTCCAGCACATTGTCGGTATTCTTGGCCTGCTGCTCGCCGTAGCTGTCGCGGTCGAGTACCGAGAACATACAGGGGACGGAAATCGCCGTCGCGGTGCCGCAGGACCAGACGTTATCGAAACTTACGGCTTGGCGCTTGGCCAGCTCCGGGTTGGTATCGCGGTCGTAGCCGTTCAGCGAGAAATGATCTTCCCGCGCCGTTTCTCCCACCACCAGCACCACCAGGCGGCGCTTGCCGGTATTGGGCGCCTGGCGGGCGTCCAGCCCAATCTGCTGGAACGGCATGGATTCGCTGTCGGCCAGCTTGTCATGGGTGTATTTGATCGCGGTATACACCGGCGTCACCGGATTGGTGTAAAAGCGGATCGGTTTGTGCTCGCGGAAAAAGGACGCGTAGGCACTGTTGAACAGACCGAGAGTCCCGATAGTCGCTATCAGTGCAACGCCGAACAGTTTCAAGCGGGACAGCAACGCCGTGCGGAACGGCAGCGGGCGAATACGCGCGCGGTAGACCAGCACGGCCGGCAGAATGCCCAATACAGCCAGGTACAGCACCAGTTTCAGGCTCAACAGCCCCATAGACTCGGAGGTGTCGGTCTGCAGAGCGCTGTCGATCAACTCGGAGCTGATGATGACGTTGTAGGAGTCCATGAAATAGGCCGTGGACGCACTGACCAACAACATGGCGATCAACAGCGGTTTCAGCGCGCGGCCGGCGGCGAAAGGCACTAACAGCAATACTGTCACCGCAACCAGCAATACGCCCAGAGACGCCACGAAGCCGAGGTTGGCCGGCGACAGCGGGTAAACATTCGTCACATTGGTGAAGAACGTAAAATTACAGAAAAGCACCATCCAAACGGCAACCGCAACGATCACGGTCCCGGCTGAAAACTCACGACTATCCAGCCACTTCATTTGCGCACTACCTCCGGCGAATTTACTTGCGGAGGTTAAATGCAGGGGGGTCAAGCGGGCGTCAACAAATTGTCAAAATTTTGTCAAAATCGAAGATTGATCGTCAGGGGAACTGCTTTGACGGGTTCAGTCACCCGGAAGGTGTCAACCCTGCCCCAGATCCACGCGAAAGACACAGCCGCTCGGCTGCGCGGGCTCCACACTGACCGACCAGCCCTGGTGCTTGCAGATGCGCTTTACCAGGGACAGCCCCAAACCCAGGCCCTCGCCGCGAGCGCGGGGGCCGCGCTGAAAGGGCTGAAACACTTGCGACTGCTGTTCCGGCGCGATTCCGGGCCCGGTGTCCTCGACCCGGAAACCGCCGTCGAACAACACGAGCTCGACCTGGCCGTCATCAGTGTAATGCAGGGCATTGCGCAACAAATTGGACATCACGGTGCGCAGAAAGGTGCCCTGATAGCGGCCGGAATCCTCCGATTCGACCCTGCATTGGTAGTCGATACCGCGCGCACGAAACTGGTCCCGCCAGATTCCGCTCTGTTCGGTAGCGACCTGGGCAAGGGATACCCCGCGCTCGGCTTCGTCCATGGTCCCACGTTCACGCGCGAGCATTAGCAGGGTTTCCACCAGCTCGAGCATTTCGGCGCTGGCGCGATGAATGCGGTCGAGCTGATCGCGCTGTTTCTGCTTCAGGTCGGTCGACTGGGACAGCAGCTCGCAGGACGAGCCGATGACCATCAGCGGCGTGCGCAATTCGTGGCTGACATCACCTGTGAACAGCTTTTCCCGCTCCAGCGAGCGACTCAGCTGTTCAAAAGTTGTGTCGAATGCCTCCGCCAGGCGACCGACTTCATCGTCAGCGTAATGCTTGGCCAGGCGCTCGGCACCGCGCGCGCGCACACCGGAGCGCACTTCCTCGGCAAGCAGTGCCACCGGCTGCATGACCCGGTTGGCGAGTACCGCGCCGAACGCCCAGGCGATCAGTACGCTGATCACAAAACAGGCCAGCACCACATCGAACAGCAGTTGCTCGCGCTCTTCAAAATCGAGCTGGTCCTGTACCAGTATGTAATCGAAGCCGTCGCGGCTCAGTTTGTATACGTAGTAGGCCCGGTCACCCAGCATCACCTCCGAGAAGCCGGCCCTGGCGCGGGCAAATTCCGGCGGCGGCGCGAATTGTGGACCGGCATCGGTAAACAGGCGCTTGTCCTTGTCGAGCGCCAGCGGCCGCCCGGTGCCAAGCGCATCCATGGCCGCGCGCAATTCCGAGTGCATATCGTCGGACACGAGGTGCTCTTCCACCAGCCGCACTATCTCCACGATACCGATGGAGAAGGCTCCGCTGGTCAGCAGTGTCATCATGACAAAGGCAATGACGATTCGCTGCTTGAGCGGCTGCTTGAGTTTCACTTGTCCAGCTCCGCGAGGCGGTATCCGACCCCGTGTACCGTGTGAATCAGCGGCCGCTCGAACGGTTTATCCACAGCCTGGCGCAACTGGTGAATATGGCTGCGCAGGCTATCGCGGTCCGGCGTGTCCTCGCCCCACATTTCCATTTCCAGGGCTTCACGCGTCACCACCGCCGGACTCTTCTGCATCAGCAACACCAGCAGTTTGGTGCCCATCGGATTCAGCTTTAGCGGTATCCCGCCACGGCTCGCCTGGTGCGTTGCCGGATTGAATGCCAGGTCAGCCACACGCAGCTCGGCCACCCCGGTACCGCGACTGCGGCGCGTGATCGCATCGATCCGCGCCACCAGCTCCGCCAGCGAAAACGGCTTCACCAGGTAATCGTCGGCGCCGGCGCGCAGACCGCGCAGACGGTCTTCGAGGGCGTCGCGGGCGGTCAGCATCAGGATCGGGGTATCGCGACGGGCATCCTCGCGCAGTCGCTGGCAGAACTGGTAGCCGTCCAGGCCGGGCAGCATGATATCGAGGACGATAAGATCGTAGTGGTGGGTAGCGGCAAGGTGCAGGCCGCTGAGGCCATCCTGAGCGCAATCTACGCTGTGCCCCTTGAGCTCCAGATAGTCCAGCACATTGGTGAGGATATCCACATTGTCTTCAACCACCAGAATTCGCATAGGCATATTGCAACCGGAAAGTACTCTCTGGCAGCCGATTCTCTGCGCCTATGGCCGGCGTGGCAAGTCGCCGGCCGGTGCGGACACAAAAAAGGCGCCCGAGGGGCGCCGCTATGCTATTTGACCACCCTTAGAGCGGGCTTCTTGGCAGACTTCTTGCTGCCCAGGCTGGTGGGAGGGGTGGGTTCCGGCGGCTCTGGCGTCTCCTCGGCCTCGAATACCATACCCTGACCGTTTTCCCGCGCATAGATACCCACCACGGCGCCGACAGGCACCTGGATATCCGTGGGTACACCGCCGAAACGGGCGTTGAAACGGATGGCATAGTTGTCCATGGTCAGGCCGGCCACGGCGGTCTCGGAGATATTGAGCACGATCTGTCCGTCTTCGTTGACGTGCTGCTGGGGAACCAACACACCGGACAAGTGCGTGTCTACGAGAATATAGGGCGTGCACCGGTTGTCGGTAATCCACTCGTAAAAGGCGCGCAGGATATACGGCCGGTTGGATGTCATGGACGGTTTACTCAAGTCACTCTCCGTAAAAATTGCCAACGAGGGGGCCGGGACCTGTCATCCATGGCACGAACCGAAACGGTTCGATCCACCCCCTGCCCCGCCAGTCCGCCTGCGCCGACGATTCACGGCGCATTCGGCTCATAGCGGGACACCATTCCGCTTACACAGCGGCGCTCTGTCCGGGCTCGCCCCGGCCCTCAGCGCATTTCCCGTTCGTACTCGGTCAGGCTCTGCTGAAAGGCCTCGCGAGAGAACAGACGATCCATGTAGTCCTGCAGCGGCTTGGCCTGCTTGGTCTTCGGCAGGCTGATTTCGAATTGCTCCAGGCGCCACAGTAACGGGGCCATGCAGCAGTCTACCAGTGAGAATTCCTCGTTGAAGAAATACGGCAGGTCGGTGAACATCGGCGCGATTCCCACCAGGCTGTCGCGCAGGTCTTTACGCGCGGCGGCGGCGTCTTTGCCGCCGGCAAGGATCTTGTCCACCAGCGGGCACCAGTCGCGTTCGATGCGGTACATAATCTGGCGACTCTGCGCACGCGCCACCGGATAGACCGGCAACAGCGGTGGGTGCGGGAAGCGCTCGTCCAGATACTCCATCATCACCTTGGTTTCAAACAACACCAGATCGCGATCGACGAGGGTCGGTAGCGAGTTATAGGGGTTGAGGTCCGCCAGTTCCGCCGGTTGGTCCTCCGGATCTACATCTATGATATCCACCGATACCCCTTTTTCCGCCAGCACAATGCGGACGCGGTGGCTGTAATGACTGCGACCATCGGAAAAGAAGGTCATAGAGGAGCGCTTGTTGGTCGGCACACCCATGTTTTAACTACCTCAAACTAATCGGCCGGCACCAGCGCCGGACCATTTTCGAAAACACAAAAGGGTGGAGGAGCAGCTCCACCACCCGAAGAAATAGACTCCGCAATGAACGGATTCAGTGATGCACGTCTTTCCA
Source organism: Microbulbifer sp. SAOS-129_SWC (assembly GCF_039696035.1). Classification (GTDB taxonomy): domain Bacteria; phylum Pseudomonadota; class Gammaproteobacteria; order Pseudomonadales; family Cellvibrionaceae; genus Microbulbifer. The sequence continues at coordinate 1,334,355 of NZ_CP155567.1, read as the reverse complement.
GTATTCGCGGTTCAATAGCCACGCAAAAATGAAGAACACCAGGATAAAGGCCAGTACGTAGACGCCGATATGCGTGCGGCGTGACTTTACCGGCTCGGCCACATACTCCATGAAGTTGACCAGGTCGTACACCGCCTGGTCGAACTGCTCTTCATTCATGGAACCTTTGACGTCTTTCACCTTCAGACTGCCGCAGTCGGCGTCCATGATAGGGTTGCCCATGTCGTCGCGCACCACGTGACCGTGTTCGCGTTTCGGGCCGGGCGCGCACTCGGGCAGGCCCTGCAATTCCATCAGCACATGGGGCATCCCCACATTCGGAAACACCTTGTTATTCACGCCGGTGGGGCGACTGTCGTCTTTGTAGAAACTGCGCAGATAAGTGTAGAGGTATTCCGGCGAGCGGGCGCGAGCCATCAGCGTCAGGTCCGGCGGCGCGGCGCCGAACCAGGTCTTGGAATCCTCCGGGCGCATGGCAATCGTCATCAGGCTGCCGATCTTGTCGTCCCCCAGCACCAGGTTCTTCATCATCAGCTCGTCGGGGATGCCGAGATCCGTGGCCACCCGCTCCCAGCGGGAGAAATTGACACTGTGGCAGCCCATACAGTAGTTGACGAAATACTTGGCGCCGCGCTGCAGGGACGGCTGGTCATGCAGGTCGATATTGATGTGGTCCAGCTCGGCTTCACTCTCGGCCCCCACTGCCTTGATGGGGATCAGCGCCAGCAGGCCGACCACGATCAGGCCGCCGAACAGGGTCACGAAGGTCTTGGTGCCGGACGGGCTGGTAACGCGCTCCGGCTCCGGGTGCACTTCATCGCGCGCGGTGACCCACGGCAGCGCGGCAAAGAATACCGCCAGCAGCAGGCTCACGATACCCATAAACAGGCTCGCGTGGAAATTCGCCAGCGCCATCCACAGGAACAACAGCGCAAACACCCCGCAGACAATCCACGAGCCGATGGCCTTGGGCGCCGTGGGATTGCTCCACACCGGCATGGTGACGAAGAAGGAAAAGTAGAACAGCGTGCACACCTGAGCCAGGAAGTTGCGCTCCGGGGTCGGTGGCTGCACGCCGAGATAACCGAGGACGATAAACACCGCGGCAAAGACCAGCAGCAACGCCTTGGGCAGAAAGCCCTTGTAGCGGATAGACCTGACCGGGCTCTTGTCCAGCCACGGCAGTACAAACAGGATTGCGATCGCCGCGCCCATCGCCACCAGGCCGAGGAATTTCGCGGTCAGCGGACCGATATCCATGGTCACCGCGCGCAGGATCGCGTAGAACGGCGTGAAGTACCACACCGGCGCAATATGCGGCGGGGTCTTCAGCGGGTTCGCCTCCTCGAAGTTGGCGTGCTCCAGGAAGAAACCGCCCATTTCAGGGAAGAAGAACACCACCACACAGAAGATGAACAGGAATACCGCCACACCCACCAGGTCGTGCACGGTGTAATAGGGGTGGAAGGGCACGCCGTCTCTGGGGATGCCGTTCTCGTCCTTGTTCTTCTTGATCTCGATGCCGTCCGGGTTGTTGGAACCCACTTCGTGCAGCGCCAGGATGTGCAGCACTACCAACAGTACCAGCACCAGCGGCAGTGCGATCACATGCAGCGAGAAGAAGCGCGTCAGGGTAATACCGGAGATCAGATAGTCACCGCGGATCCACTGCACCAGGTCGTCGCCGATCCCGGGGATGGCGCCGAACAGCGATACGATTACCTGGGCGCCCCAGTAGGACATCTGCCCCCAAGGCAGCACGTAGCCCATAAAGGCTTCTGCCATCAGCACCAGGTAGATGCACATGCCGAAGATCCACACCAGCTCGCGCGGCGGCTTGTAGGAGCCGTACATCAGGCCGCGGAACATATGCAGGTAAACCACCACGAAAAAGGCGGAGGCGCCGGTGGAGTGCATGTAGCGGATGATCCAGCCCATGTCCACGTCGCGCATGATGTACTCGACGGAGGCAAAGGCGCCTTCAGCGGTGGGGTTGTAGCTCATCACCAGCCAGATACCGGTGATCAGCTGGTTGGCCAGCACCAGCATCGACAGCACGCCGAAGAAGTACCACAGGTTGAAGTTCTTGGGCGCGTAATACTTGCCCATATGCTTGTCCCAGGCCTGATAAATCGGCAGGCGCTGGTCTACCCAATCCCCAAATGCGGTTAACCAGTTCATGCGCTCTCCTCCTGATCCACGCCGATTATGATGACATCGTCACTCTCGTAGGAGTAAGGGGGCACCTCCAGGTTCAGCGGCGCCGGGACGCCTTTGAATACCCGGCCGGCCAGGTCGTACTTGGAGCCGTGGCAGGGACAGAAGAACCCGCCCAGCCATTCGTGGCCTTCCACGGCCAGATCGGCGGCTCCGACATCGGGGCGGAACATGGGCGCACAGCCAAGGTGGGTACAAATCCCCACCACCACCAGGGTATGCGGTTTGATGGCCCGGTTTTCCGGGTCTACATAGGGCGGCTGCTGAGGCTCCTTGGACATGGGGTCGCGCAGCAGCGGCTCCACTTTGGGGAGGTTTTCCAGAGTCTGGTCCGTGCGACGCACGACATAGACCGGCTTGCCGCGCCACTCGACGGTAACCATCTGGCCGGCTTCGAGTTTACTTATATTGTATTTAACCGGAGCACCCGCCGCCTTGGCCTTGGCACTCGGATTCCAGGATGCGACAAAGGGTACGGCGATGCCCACCGCCCCAGCACCGCCAACAACCGAGGTAGCAGCGGTCAGGAAACGGCGCCGCCCTACGTTTACACCGTCGTCACTCATGACGTAGTTCTCCCTTCACAGCGTCTCCAGTTCAGACTGGGACTGACTGACCCACAAACCCAAAAGTTGTACCGACCCAACACTTCGCGCGCCAACCGCCCGCGCGAAGAAACCCCATTAATTAAGCGGATACAAATTCGCGCAATGTTAAAGAAAATGCCAATTTGATACAAGGTAGCGCCATTTGGGAACGTCGGCAATCCCGCGCCGAAACGGTGAGAAAACAGGCAAAACCAACAAGAAATGTCCGACAGCGACCTCCAACGGCACACGATGCGCGGCTTTCAGCGCCAGCAGTGAGCACTTTTAGGGCAAAAAAAAGCCCGGCAATAGCCGGGCTCTGCAAGATATAAAGCGCCGCTTAACGCTTGGAGAACTGCGGCTTCTTACGCGCTTTGCGCAGACCGACTTTCTTCCGCTCTACTGCGCGGGCGTCGCGGGTTACGTAACCCTCGGCGCGCAGCGGCTGGCGCAGCGCTTCGTCGTACTGCATCAGGGCGCGGGTCAGGCCGTGACGGATAGCGCCCGCCTGACCGAAAGAACCACCGCCTTTCACAGTGACGTTGATATCAAACTTTTCCACCATGTCGACCTTTTCCAGCGGCTGACGCACGATCATGCGTGCCACTTCGCGGCCGAAGTACTGGTCCAGGGTGCGACCATTCACGGTGATTTTACCTTCGCCCGCCTGGATGAACACACGCGCAGTGGAAGTCTTGCGGCGGCCGGTACCGTAGTATTGAGTAGTTGCCATCTGAGTATTCCCGTTTAGATCGACAGTTCGATCGGCTGTTGCGCCGTGTGAGGATGTTCGCTGCCTTTATAGACTTTCAGCTTTCTGAACATGGCTCGACCCAGCGGACCCTTCGGCAGCATGCCTTTAACGGCGCTTTGGATGGTACGCTCGGGCGCTTTATCGATCAGCTTCTCGAAGCTGATGGACTTCAGACCACCGGGATAGCCAGAGTGGCTGTGGTAGATCTTGTCTTTGGCCTTGTTGCCGGTCACGCGAACCTTTTCGGCATTGATTACGATGATGTAATCACCAGTGTCCACGTGGGGCGTATACTCAGGCTTGTGCTTGCCGCGCAGACGGGTAGCGATCTCGGCGGAAATACGGCCGAGAGTCTTGTCCGCAGCGTCAACAATATACCAGTCGCGTTTTACCGCTTCCGGCTTGGCACTGTATGTCTTCATGTTATAAACACCTGCAATATGACCCCGAAATAGGGCCGTCCCACAAAAGAGCGCGGATAGTACATAAGCAGTGTACGCTTTTCAAGCGATTTTGCGTGAAAATCCCCTGCTCCGCCCCGAGCCAATATCCCGGCAGCGAAGTCTTCACATCCCGCGCGCGCGCTCAATTTTCGCTTCGAAAACCAACTTTCGACACGCGAAGGCAATGTAGTCGGGGGAAACTGTTCACTAGGGCCTATGTGGCCGCGCCAGATACTCGCGGGACTGCATTTCCAGCAGGCGACTGACCGTACGTTCAAATTCAAATACCAGGTGTTTGCCGCCGTACAGCTGCTCGGCGGGCACCTCGGCGGAAATCACCAGTTTGACGCAACGGTCGTAGAACTCGTCCACCAGATTGATAAAGCGGCGCGCCTGGCTCTCCATCCTCTCGTCGAAGCGCGGGACTTCCGCCAGCAGCACCGTATGAAACTCCCGCGCCAGCTCGATATAGTCGTTCTGCGAGCGCGGGCCGTCGCACAGGTCACTGAAATCGAACCAGGCCACATCATCGGCCACTTTCAAGGCGCGGATTGGCCGCCCCTCGATATTCAGGTCCACCTTGCCGCGCACCTCACACCCCTCGACGATCAGGCGTGCGAAACTCTGCCCCAGGCTCGCCTCCGCCGCCGCCCCCAGCGGCGCGTGGTAAAGCTCTGCCATCTCCAGCGCGCGCAGGCGGTAATCGGTGCCGCCATCCACGTTCAGCACCCTGGTGTGGCGCTTCAGCAAGGCGATCGCCGGCAGGAAGCGTGCCCGCTGCAGGCCGTTTTTATAGAGGCCCTCCGGCTCGATGTTGGATGTCGCCACCAGGGTCACACCGCGGCGGAACAGCGCGTCGAGCAGGTTGGCCAGGATCATCGCGTCGGTGATATCCGAGACGAAGAACTCATCGAAACACAGCACCCGCGCCTTCGCGGCGATGCGGTCCGCCACCTGCTCCAGCGGGTTCTTCTCCCCCGCCAGCGCCTTCAGTTCGCGGTGCACATCGCGCATAAAACGATGGAAGTGCGTGCGCTGCTTCTGCGCAAACGGCAGCGACTCGAAGAAAGCGTCCATCAGGTAGGTCTTGCCACGCCCCACCCCGCCCCAGAAGTAGAGTCCCTGCTCCGGTTCCGGCGTATCGCCCCACAGGCGACGCAAGCGCCCCCACAGTCCGCCGTCGCTGCGGTCCAGCAGGCGCAGGTAAAGGTCCTGCAACGCCTCCACAGCGGCGGCCTGGGCCGGGTCGGCGACGAATTCGGGGCGCTGCAAATCGCGCTGGTAGCGCGCCGCAGGCGAAAGCAACGGGGTCTGTGACGGCGACATAGAAGGAAATGTAATACGCTGACTGATTGCGAAGGGCGGCACTCTACCAAATTCGCTGCGCTTTTTCGCGCCCCGGCAAAGCCGACGCCCGCGCTGGAATTGGGTATACTGGTGCAGTGCCTCATACTAAATGCACTTATCAGCGGGCCACTAAGCGGCCCGCCCGAAGGGAGCTCCCCAAATCGTCCACAGCTGCGTTGCCGCTCTTGAAAAGGGCACACCATTCCCTGCGAGCGGCGCCTGACTGTGAACAATTTGGGGAGCCCTGAAAAGTGCATTTAGCATGAGACACCACACCAGCACCGTCACGGAAGGTCGGTGCCATTCATTAGTTGAGGAGGAGTAATTCGTGCACTCTACATCGGTATTGATTCTGGTCGGCGCGCTCGGCCTCGCACTGGGCGCCCTGCTGGCGTTTCTGGCCGTGCGCGGCCGCAACAACGAAGACCGCACCCAGGAGCTGGAACTGCGTCTGCGCGAAGCCAACGACAAGCTGGAGGACTTCCAGCTGCAGGTCAACGAGCACTTTGACCAGACTTCTCAACTCGTTCACAACCTCACCGAGAGCTACCGCGAGGTTCACGAATACCTGGCCAACAGTGCACTGCGCCTGTCGAGCCAGGATATCGGCCGCCAGATGCTGGAGGCCGGCAGCGGCAAGCTCAGCGACAACGATGAGCATCTGCAGAGCGTCACCCCGCCGCGCGACTGGGCACCGAAGGAGCCCGGCGCCAAAGGCACCCTCGACGAGGATTTCGGCCTCGACAAGGAGCCGCTGAGCGATACCGAAAACGTCGCCAATCGTTGATCCACGAGCCGTCGGCGGCGCATTATCTCCGACAGGCACAAATCGACAGGCACAAAAAAGGCGGGTATGACCCGCCTTTTTTGTGCCTGTCGCCGCGAGCGGTTACTGCGCCTGGTAGTACGCCATCAGGATCTGCGCCACTTCCGGCCGGGAGAATTCCGGCGGCGGGGCAATGCCGTCGCCCAGCATCTCGCGCACCTTGGTACCGGACAGCAGGATAAAGTCCTCTTTGGTGTGATCCGGCACATCGCGCATCATCACCACCTTATTCAGCTTTTTTGAGTAGGCAGTGTGGTCGGCGCGAAAGATCTCGATTTCCAGCGCGCCCTCCGGAACCTTCTCATCGAAAATGGTCTGAGCGTCAAAGGCGCCGTAGTAGTCGCCCACACCGGCGTGGTCGCGGCCCACGATCAGGTGGCTGCAGCCACAGTTCTGACGGAACACTGCGTGCAGTACCGCCTCGCGCGGGCCGGCGTAGAGCATATCGAACCCGTAACCGGTCACCATTACGGTGTTGGCGGGGAAGTAGAGTTCGACCATTTTGCGGATGGACGCATCGCGCACCGGTGCGGGGATATCACCCGGCTTCAGCTGGCCCAGCAGCATGTGAATCAGCACGCCGTCGGCATCCACGGCTTCGAGCGCCATCTTGCACAGCTCCTCGTGAGCGCGGTGCATCGGATTGCGGGTCTGGAAAGCCACAACCTTGTTCCAGCCGCGCTCGGCGAACTCGTGACGGATCTCCACGGCGGTGCGGAAGGTGTCCGGGAAATCACTCTGGAAGTAGCTGAAGTTCAGCACTTCGATCGGGCCGGAAATCAGCTTGCGGCCAGCGGACTTGAATGTGGCCACGCCCGGGTGCTTGTCATCCAGGGTGCCGAACACCTGCTCGGCCATGGTATCGATCTGCGCGTCGGAAACCGTCTCGATGGCCTCCACGTCCATGATCGCCAGCACCGGGTTACCCTCGACATTGGGGTCGCGCAGCGCGATGCGCGAGGCGCCCTCGATGGCACTGGTGTCCTCGACCATATTCACCACCGGTACCGGCCAGAAGAGGCCGTCAACGGTGCGCAGGGACTCGGCCACACCCAGCGCGTCGGCCAGATTCATATAACCGTGCAGCGGGTTGAAGTAGCCCGCCCCCAGCATGACCGCGTTGGCGGCGGCGGCCGAGCTGACGACGATCGACGGCAGGGACTCCGCCTCGTGCATCAGCTGATGGTGGCGTTCGCTGTCGTAGACGAATCGGGGCTGCAGCTCAACGCTGCCGTGGGGACGAACCAGGGACATAGAGGTCTCCAATGAGAATAACGAATGGGTCACGTTTTTTTTGGAGCCGCCATTATACGGATTACGGCGCCGCGCCCAAGTGCGGACCGCCACTGGCTGCACGCCGCACCGCCGGCGAGGCGGGACACCACAGGCGGAATCCGTATAATGGCGACAAATCGAGGAGTTCTGAGTGTCCCTGAAACGTTTCCTGCAAGAGTGGGCCGCCCCCATCGGTATCGGCCTGGCCATCGCCGCAGCCCTGATGCTGCTGTTCCCGCAACTGCGCGACAGCGCCCACAACATGGCGTCCAGAGAGTGGCAGGGCCCGGTCTCCTACGCCACAGCGGTCAATCGCGCAGCGCCATCGGTGGTCAACATCTACACCCGCAATGTCCTGCACCGGCAGTCGCAGAACAACGACCCGATGCGTCGCTACCTCGGCTATCGCACCAGCCCGCAGCAGCGGGATCGCATCCAGATCAACCTGGGTTCGGGGGTGATCGTCAACGACGAGGGCTACATCCTCACCAACCACCATGTCATCGACCAGGCCGACGCCATCGTCATTCTGCTGTCGGACGGCCGCGAGGCCCAGGCCAAGGTGGTGGGCAGCGACCCGGATTTCGACCTGGCAGTCCTGAAAATTGACCTGCCCAACCTGACCCCGATCGAGGTCGGGGATCTGGAGAGAGTCCAGGTGGGCGATGTGGTGCTGGCGATCGGCAACCCCCTGGGCCTGAGCCAGACCGTGACCCAGGGCATCATCAGTGCCACCGGGCGCTACCTGCCGGACAGCCACGGCCCGTCCTACCTGCAGAACTTCCTGCAGACGGACGCGGCCATCAACCCCGGCAACTCCGGCGGCGCCTTGGTCGATACGCGCGGCCGTCTGCTCGGCATCAACACCGAGAAGGCCACCGAGACCGGCCCCCGCGGCGGGATCAGCTTTGCGATTCCGGCCAATATCGCCTTCAAAGTCATGAACGACCTGATCGAATACGGTCGCGTGGTTCCCGGCTGGCTGGGCATCGAGGCGAGCAAGGTGACGCCGCAGCTGGCCCGCGCCTTCCACCTCAGCTCGAACCACGGTGTGCTGGTCACCGCCATTTACGATCAGGGGCCGGCATTCCAGGCCGGCCTGAAACCCGGCGACGTGATCACCCATATCAACGGCCTGCCGATCAACGACGGCAAGCGCGGCGTCGCCGCCATGGCCACACTGCGCCCGGGCGACAACGTCTCCATCACCTTCGTACGCAACAAGGATGTGCGCACGGTCACGGCGACCGTATCGGAAGTACCGAAACCGCAGAAAAGAACCTGATACGAAAAGAATACCCCCGGGGCAGGCCTGCCCCGGAGAGCCTGCTACGACTGATCGTCCACAACCCGGTACTCCGCCGAGCGCGCGTGCGCGTCGAGGCCTTCGCCGCGCGCCAGCGTCGCGGCAACGCGACCCAGGTGGTCGGCACCGGCCGGCGAGCAGTGGATGATCGAGCTGCGCTTCTGAAAGTCATAGACCCCCAGCGGCGAGGAGAAACGGGCGGTGCCGCTGGTGGGCAACACGTGATTGGGGCCGGCGCAGTAATCGCCCAGCGCCTCGGCGGTGTGACGACCAAGGAAAATAGCACCGGCGTGGCGGATCTGGGCCAGGTAGCGCTCCGGCTCGGCCACCGACACTTCGAGGTGTTCCGGCGCGATGCGGTTACTGAGCGCGATCGCCTCCTCGATCGAACCGACTTGAATCAGTACACCACGCTCCGCCAGTGACTGCGCGGCAATTTCCCGACGCGGCAATTCCGCCAGCAGCTTTTCCAGCGACACTGACACGGCATTGAGGAAGCCGGCGTCCGGGCTCAGCAGAATCGCCTGCGCCTGCTGGTCGTGCTCGGCCTGCGACAGCAGGTCCATGGCGATCCAGTCCGGGGCGGTATCGCCGTCGCAAATCACCAGTATCTCCGACGGGCCGGCGATCATGTCGATCGCCACCTGGCCGAACACCGCGCGCTTGGCGGCGGCGACGAAGATATTGCCGGGGCCGACAATCTTGTCCACCCGCGCGACGGACGCGGTGCCATAGGCCAGCGCGGCCACCGCCTGGGCACCACCAATCGTGTACAACTGATCCACACCGGCGATAGCCGCCGCGGCCAATACCAGGTCGTTGAGCTGGCCATCCGGTGCCGGCACCACCATGGTGACGGTATCGACGCCGGCCACCTTGGCCGGAATCGCGTTCATCAGCACCGAAGACGGGTAACTGGCCTTGCCACCGGGAACATAGATCCCCACACGCTCCATCGGCGTGATCTGCTGGCCCAGCACGGTGCCATCGGCCTCACGGTACTGCCAGGACTCCTGCCGCTGATGCTGATGGTAATCGCGCACCCGCGCCGCGGCCGCCTCCAGCGCGGCGCGCTCGGCCGCCGGAATCCGCTCCAGCGCGGCAGACAGGTCGGCGGCAGACAGAGTGAAATCGGCCGCACTCTGCATTGTGCGGCGGTCGAAGCGGTTGGTGTATTCGATCACCGCGGCGTCGCCGCGGGTGCGCACCTGCTGCAGTATGTCAGCGACGGTCGCCTCCACCTGCTGATCGGCGACGGACTCCCAGGCCAACAGCTGGTTGAGCCGATCGTCAAAATCCGTGTCGGCGGCATTGAGCCGGCGAATGCATTCCTTATTCATGGCAAATCGTTCAATCGGTGGCGACGGCGGCGGCGAGTTTGTCGATCAGCGCGCTGATCGGCTGGTATTTCATTTTCATCGACGCCTTGTTGACGATCAGGCGGCTGCTGATCGGTGCAATGACCTCGCGCGCTTCCAGCCCATTGGCCTTCAGCGTATTGCCGGTATCAACGATATCCACGATCTCGTCGGCCAGGTCCATCAGCGGCGCCAGCTCCATCGCCCCGTACAGCTTGATGATATCCGCTTGGCGCCCACGGGCGGCGTAGTATCGTTTGGCGCTGTGGACAAATTTGGTGGCCACGCGGATGCGCCCGCGCGGCAGCTCGGCGCCTTTCACGCCGGCCGTCATCAACTGGCAGCGGGCAATACCCAGGTCGAGCGGCTCATAGAGGTCGTCGCTGCCGTGCTCCAGCAGCGTATCCTTGCCCGCCACCCCCATATCAGCGGCGCCGTGCTGCACGTAGGTCGGCACGTCGACGCCACGCAGGATCAGCAGACGCACATCCGGTCGGTTGGTGGGGAAGATCAGCTTGCGACTCTTGGAGATATCCTCCTGCGGCTCGAGACCAGCGGCGGCGAGCAGCGGCAGGGTTTCCTTGAGAATTCTCCCCTTGGTCAGCGCAATGGTGATTTGCATGGCGATTATCGTTGTATGCGTTGTCGACGGCGCGCACCGCGCGCCGCTGTTAGATGATGTGGACAGGGCCGCCGATTCAGCCGGCTGTGCGGCGAATATTCGCGCCCAACTGCTGCAATTTTTCCTCGATACACTCGTAACCGCGGTCGATATGGTAGATGCGATCCACGATCGTGGTGCCCTCGGCCACCATACCGGCAATCACCAAACTGGCGGAGGCGCGCAGGTCAGACGCCATTACCGGCGCCCCCTTGAGCTTCTCCACCCCGGTGACGATGGCGGTGTTGCCCTCCAGCAGGATATCGGCGCCCATGCGGTTCAGCTCGTGCACCTGGATCAGGCGGTTCTCGAAGATGGTCTCCACCACCGCGCCCTTGCCCTCGGCCACCGCGTTCATGGCCATAAACTGCGACTGCATGTCGGTGGGAAAGGCCGGATAGGGGGCCGTGCGAATGCTGACTGCCTTGGGGCGGTTGCCTTTCATATCCAGCTCGATCCAGTCGGGACCAGTGGAGATAAACGCACCCGCCTCCTCGAACTTCACCATCACCGCATCGAGAATATCCGCGCGGGTATGGGTCAGGCGCACCTTGCCGCGCGACGCCGCCGCGGCGGCGAGGAAGGTACCGGTCTCGATGCGATCCGGCATCACACTGAATGTACAGGGATTCAGGCGCTGCACGCCGTGAACGCGCAGGGTATCGGTACCGACGCCCTCGATCTGTGCGCCCATGGCGATCAGGAACTCCGCCAGGTCGACGATCTCCGGCTCGCGCGCGGCGTTGTGCAGCACCGTGGTGCCCTCGGCCAGTACCGCCGCCATCAACAGGTTCTCGGTGCCGCCGACGGTGACCTTTTCCATCACGATATTGGCGCCCTTCAGGCGGCCGTTGATGCGGGCGCGGATGAAGCCCTCGTCGATGGTGATCTCGGCACCCATCGCCTCGAGGCCCTTCAGGTGAATATCCACCGGGCGGCTGCCGATGGCACAGCCACCGGGGAAAGACACGTTGGCCACACCGTGGCGGGCCAGCAGTGGGCCCAGCACCAGGATCGACGCGCGCATGGTTTTTACCAGCTCATACGGCGCCGTCAGGTCGTTGACCGAGCGGGGATCGATTTCCACCCCCAGCTTCTCGTCGATGGTGACTTCACAGCCCATGCAACGCAGCAGCGTGATCATGGTGGTGATGTCATTCAGGTGCGGCAGGTTGTGGATGTGTACCGGCCCGTCGGCCAGCAGCGCCGCGGCCAGAATCGGCAGCGCCGAGTTCTTGGCACCGGATATTTTCAGGGTGCCGGAGACCGGACCGCCGCCCTCGATAATCAGTTTATCCATGCGTTTCGCTGTCCGGCCTAGCGGCCGGCCTCTTCCGGGGTAAGGGTCTGCATCTGTACCGCGTGCAGAGTGCCGTCAGCGATCTTGTCGCTCAGCGCCGCGTAGACCAGTTGCTGTTTTTTCAGCCGGCTCAGACCGGCAAAGGCCGGGCTGACGACAGTGACCATCACATGGCTGCCTTCAAAAGCCACATCGGCGCTGCTGTCGGGAATATGCCCTTCAATCAGGGTCTTGATATCTTCGGGTTGCATAGGCGGGGAAATCGGGTTGAGAAATCGGATTGATCAGTGTCGCGTTGAAAACCGCGGGCAAGTGTACTGGAAACCCGCCGGTCGCGCAGCAGTCGGCGCAACCGGCGGCGGCCCTCAGCCCACCTTGTTGGCGGCCGCGCCAGCGGACCAGCTGGCAATGACCTTGTCGATATCGCCACCGTGGGTCTGCATGGACTGGGCGAACTGGCTGCGGAAGGTCTTGCCCAGGTTGACCCCGTTCAGGATCACGTTGATCAGCTTCCACTGGCCGGCGCGATTGCGCACCAGGGTATAGGACACCTTGGTAACGCCCTCTTTACTGCGCACTTCCTGCAGCACGTTCACGCGGTTACCACTCGGCGCAGAGCCCGGGTTGACCACCTTCACGTCCATACTGCCAAAGGAGGCGACACCGCGGGCAAAAGTCGCCACCAGGTCGCTGCGGAAGGCGTGGGAAAAGCGCGCGCGCTGGGCGGCGGTCGCCTGTTTGGCATAGCGCCCCATGACTCCGCGGGCGATAAAGTCAAAATCCACTACCGGCGTCAGCACGCTCTCCACCGCGCTGTAATAGCGCTTTGGATCGGAATTCAGGTACTGGGCATTCGTGCGTATCACCCCCAGCAGGTTCTGCGAGACTCCCTCGATCATTGTGTAGGGGTTCTGGGCTGCACTGGCAAACGGCACCCAGGCGGACACCAGCACGGCGCACAGCGCCATTCTCACCCACTGAGCAAAACCGAAACGGCCAGAAATTGACGATGCGTTCACAAAAATTCTCCCATTGGCAAATCGTTCCCTTTGATGCACACGGCGCCGGAAAGTGCCGTGGCAAAACCGCCTTTGCTGATGGCCGCCCTGATCGGCGGCTGGCTGCCAATCATCCCTATAGCTGACAGCGGCGGCGGCAAACTATACCATGGCCGCGCCCGGCGGTGGGGCGACACGCCATAGTTGCGCCGTGATCCGTCGCGCACAGATCACCGGGCACCGCATTTTTCTTACTATTGAGGTTAGCATGCGCCCCCCGGAGGTACCCCCCCGGAGCAGGTGTGCCATTCGCTAGACTCAATCACAACCAGATGTAGAGAAAGTCCATGACCCAGGATCTGATCCTCCAGGCGGGCCGCCGCACCGTTTTGATGGAAAACGAAGCGGTAGCCGCCCTGGAAAACCGTATCAACGGCGACTTCAAACACGCCTGCGAACTGATTCTTCAGGTGCGCGGCCGCGCTATCGTCACCGGCATGGGCAAATCGGGCCATATCGGCCGCAAGATAGCGGCCACACTGGCCAGCACCGGCACCCCCAGCTTCTTTGTGCACCCGGGTGAAGCCAGCCACGGCGACCTGGGCATGATCACTCGCGACGACCTGGTGATCGCCATCTCCAACTCCGGCGGCTCCGCCGAAGTGCTGACCCTGCTGCCACTGCTGAAACGCCTGGGCATCCCGATGATCAGCATGACCGGCAAGGCCGACTCACCACTGGCCCAGGCTGCCGATGTCAACCTCGATATCGCCGTGGAAACCGAGGCCTGCCCGCTGAACCTGGCGCCAACTTCCTCGACGACCGTGACCCTGGTCATGGGCGACGCGCTGGCGGTGGCACTGCTCGAGGCGCGCGGCTTTACCGCCGAAGATTTCGCCTTCTCCCACCCCGGTGGCGCCCTCGGCCGGCGCCTGCTACTCAAAGTGGAAGACGTGATGCACTCGGGTGACGAGCTGCCGCAGGTGAGCCCGCGTACTCTGCTGTCCCAGGCACTGCTGGAAATGACCAGCAAGGGTTTCGGCATGACCACAGTGGTGGACGACAAGGGCGCCCTGCTCGGCGTCTTCACCGATGGCGACCTGCGCCGCGTCATCGACCACAAGGTGGAACTGGATACCGCCACCATGGACGAAGTAATGAGCCGCCGCCCCAAAACCGTCTCCGCCGACACCCTCGCCGCCGAGGCCCTGCGTATCATGGAAGACAACAAGATCACCGCCCTGGTGGTGGAAAACGAGGCCCACCACCCCATCGGCTTGCTGCATATGCACGATATACTGCGCGCCGGAGTGATTTGACGGTATTCGAGGGCCCAGCCAAATGGTGCGCGCGGCACACCCCGCAGCCTTCGAGCTTCACCAAATTCAATGCGAAGGCGCCGGAGCCGGGAGCCGTTTGGGAAACATTTGCCGATCAGGCTGTTGAGCAAACGGCTACCGGCTCCGGCGCCGCCCAGATGTTTATAAGGACAGACCACCAGTGACCACGACAGAAGAACAACTCGGCCTGGCCCTGCGCAAAGTGCGCTGGCTGGTGCTGGACGTCGACGGCGTGCTGACCGACGGCCGCCTCTACTTCGACAACAACGGCAACGAACTGAAAACCTTCCACACACTGGACGGCCACGGCATCAAGATGCTGCAGAAATCCGGGGTGCAGGTGGCAATCATCACCGGCCGCCGCAGCGGCGTGGTCGAGCGCCGCGCCCACGACCTCGGCATCCACAAGCTGATCCAGGGCCGCGAGGACAAGTACAAGGCGCTGCAAGAACTGCTCGCCGAAGACAGCTGCCGGCTCGAGGATATCGCCTACGTCGGCGACGACTACCCCGACCTGCTGGTAATGACCCGCATCGGCTGCCCGATTTCGGTCCCCGACGCCGCCCCGCCGGTGCGCGAACGGGCCCTGTGGGTGACCCGCGCGCGCGGCGGTGAAGGCGCCGTGCGCGAAGTCTGCGACCGTATCATGCAGGTCCAGGGCACCTTCGACGCAGCGCTCGCGCCCTACCTCGCCAGCGACTGACAAACGCCACACGGAGGGCCGGCGACACCGGCCCACAACAAAGCGAAACGCACGGCCACCCGCCGGTTTGAGCAATGGAGAATACAAATGCGTACCTGGCTGCCGATGGTCATCGTCGTCGCCCTGATCTGCGCCGGTCTCTGGTTTGCCGAGAGCCCGCCGGAGCAATTGATGGGCAAGCGACCCACGCGGAAAGAACAGAACCGCGCCCCCGACCTGGTGATCCGCGGTGCCAAGACACGTCATTTCAACCCGGAGGGCACCCTCGCCTACCGCGTGGATGCAGACAAGATCTCCTTCTTCCAGTTCTCGCGCCGCGACCGCGCCAACCTGACCGAACCGCGTATACTTTTCTACCAGGAAGACAAGCCCAAATGGCGCACCGTGTCCCACTCCGGCGTGGCCTACAACAACGGGCAGCGGGTGGTACTCAAGGGCGATGTCAAAATCACCGAACAACCGGCACCCGGTGGCGTACACCTGGAAACCGAGCAAATCACTATCAAGCCGCGGCAGGAATACGCCGAGACCAACAAAGTTGTTAATATTATCGCCGGCCCCAATCACACCCGGGGAAAAGGCCTGCGCGCCTACCTGAAACAGGACCGGGTGGAAATCCTTGCCGATGTGGAAAGTAGCTATGAACCGCTCAAATAATCTGTCGCAACGCCTGGCCCTGCTCGCCACCCTGTGCGCCCTCGCTGTCAGCACTCAAGTCAGTGCACTGCCCGACGACCGCAGCCAGCCGATCAAGGTGCAGGCGCAGAAGCTCGAGGCCAACCGCGGCAAGAACCTGTCCATCTACAGCGGCAAGGTGGTCATCACTCAGGGCTCACTGCAGATCCGTGCCGATCGGGTCGAGGTTCACGGCAGTCCCAGCGGCGAAATCAAACGTGTGGTCGCAGTGGGCAAACCCGCGCACTTCCAGCAACAGGTGCAACAGAGCGAAAATCCGGTCAAAGCCAATGCCCTGCGCATCGAATTTACGGTCAGCTCCGACAAGCTGCACCTGTCTGGCGATGCCCACGTCGACCGGGACGGCAATACGCTGACCGCCGAACGTATCGATTACGACATGAACACCGAACAAATGCAGGCGGAAGGCCAGTCTAATGATGGCCGCGTGGAAATGATCTGGAAGCCGGAAAAGAAAGCCACGGGTGACCAATCCGCCGGCGGTGAAAAAACAAAAGAACCGCAGCAACAGCAATAACCGGCGCACTGCGATCGCGCCGGGTAAAAATTAATTTCGGAACACACTATGCCAACGCTGCAAGCGTTACATCTCGCCAAACAGTACAAGAAACGCAAAGTTGTCCACGACGTCTCCGTCAGCGTCAGCAGCGGCCAGATCGTCGGCCTGCTCGGTCCCAACGGCGCCGGCAAGACCACCTGTTTTTACATGATCGCCGGGCTGGTGCAGGCCGACGCCGGCCAAGTGCTGATCGATGCGGAAGATATCACGCGCCTGTCGATGCACGGCCGTGCGCGCAAGGGTATCGGCTACCTGCCGCAAGAGGCCTCGGTCTTCCGGCGCCTGTCAGTGCGCGACAATATCCTCGCCATTCTTGAGACCCGCAAGGACCTGACGCGCGCCGGGCGCCTGGAGCAACTGCAGCAACTGTTGCAGGAGTTCAATATCACCCACATCGAGCACAGTCTCGGCATGGCCCTGTCCGGCGGCGAGCGCCGCCGCGTAGAGATCGCCCGCGCGCTGGCCACGGACCCGGATTTCGTCTTGCTGGACGAGCCCTTTGCCGGCGTCGACCCGATTTCCGTCAACGATATCAAGCAGATCATCCGCCATCTGCGCGACCGCGGCATCGGCGTGCTGATCACCGACCACAATGTGCGCGAGACCCTGGATATCTGCGAGACCGCTTATATCGTCAGCGAGGGCCATATCATCGCCTCCGGCGCACCCGCCGAGGTCATGAACAACCAACAGGTACGCGAGGTCTACCTCGGCCACGACTTTACGATCTGATCGCCGCCTGATCCGGACGTTGTTGATGGAGCGCCGGAGTGCACTCCATCAATGCGCCCTGGCAATTTCCGCGAAATCGCCAACCCGCCCCCCACTCAAACAGTGGTGCGGCCGCAAGGCTCCCCGCCTCTAAGCCCTCTCATCGCGCATCTGTCATTCCGCGCCGCCCAAGCTGCGCCAAAAGTCGGCACACTTATTGCTTGTAATCGACGAATCAGAGGGTTAGTCTGCAACATCTTCGATATGTAGACGATTCATCCGCCGTATTGGCTCAAATGCCCTCTATGAAGCAGTCTCTCCAGTTAAAGCTCGGCACTCAGCTGACCATGACGCCACAGCTGCAACAGGCTATTCGCCTGCTGCAACTGTCGACATTGGACCTGCAGCAGGAAGTCCAGTCGGCGCTCGACAGCAATCCGCTACTGGAGATGGACGGCGAAGAGCACCACGGCGACAGCGCCGAGCAGAACACCCAATCCGAAGACCCCGGCGCCACAGCGGCGGCCAGCGAGACCACCACCGACAGCGACTGGAACCAGGACATCCCCGAAGACCTTCCGGTCGACACCCAGTGGGACGATATCTACGGTGGCGCCAGCAGTTACAGCGGCGGCGAGGGGGATGAAATGGCGCTGGACCAGCGCAATTCGGTCCCGGACAGCCTGCACGACCAGCTGCTGTGGCAACTCAACCTCACCGCCCTGTCCCCCCTGGACAAACTGATCGGCGAAAACCTGATCGATGCCATCTCGCCGCGCGGCTTTCTGGAGGCCTGTCCCGCCGAACTGGGGACCGCACTGGACGTCGGCGAGGACGAAGTGCTCGCGGTGCTCAAGATTATCCAACAGTTCGAGCCCGCCGGCTGCGGCGCCCGCGATCTGCGCGAATGCCTGCTCTTGCAGCTCCAGCAGTTACCGCCACAGACGCCCTGGCTGGAGCAGGCGCAGCTGGTCGTGGATCGCTTCCTGGATCTGCTGGGCAAGCGCGACTTCCGCAGCCTGAGCCGCCGCACCCGGTTGAGCGAAGCGCAGCTGGGTGACGTAGTGCGCCTGATCCAGACGCTGAACCCCCATCCCGGGGAAGCGGTCGGCGGCGACGAGCCCCACTACGTGATTCCGGATATCGTCGTCAGCCGCCGCCAGCAGCGCTGGATGGTGGAGCTGAACCCGGAGACGACCCCGCGCCTGCGCATCAACGGCGACTACGCCGCGATGATCAAGCGCGCAGACAATTCCAGCGATAACAATTTCCTGCGCGATCACCTGCAGGAGGCACGCTGGTTCCTCAAAAGCCTGCAGAGCCGCCACGAAACACTGCTCAAGGTGGCCACCTGTATTGTCGAAAAGCAGCAGGGGTTTTTCGAGCTGGGCCCGGAGGGGATGAAACCAATGGTACTGGCGGATATCGCCGAAACCATCGGCATGCACGAATCCACCATCTCCCGGGTTACTACACAGAAGTACATGCTCACGCCCCGCGGCGTGTTCGAACTCAAGTACTTCTTCTCCAGCCATGTGAGCACCAACTCCGGTGAGGATGCCTCCTCCACTGCCATCCGTGCCATGATCCGCAAGCTGATCGACAGCGAACAGCCGCGCAAGCCCCTGTCCGACAACAAGATTACCCAGGAGCTGGACACGCAGGGGATCAAGGTGGCGCGGCGCACCGTGGCCAAGTACCGCGAATCCATGGGGATTCCCTCTTCAAGCGAGCGCAAGCGCCTGGTGTGACGATCCCAACGCACGCTTTTTGACCGCAACAGAAATACCGGTCACACTTTCTCGGGCGCCGGCTGCCACACTGGTCGCGACCAGGTGCCAAACTTTGAGTGTATCCTTCCAATCTGGCGCACTTCCTAGTAGGGTTGCCGCCCTGACGGAGTGCGCTGGTGACACAGCGGTCATATCGCGCTCGCAGAGGAGAACTCCATGCAAATCAATATCAGTGGTCACCATGTTGACCTGACACCGCCCATTCGCGACTACTGCGAAAGCAAGCTGGAAAAACTCTCCCGTCACTACGACAACATCACCAATGCCCAGGTTATCCTCTCGGTCGAGAAACTGGTGCAGAAAGCCGAGGCACGGGTGCATATCAACGGGCACGACCTGTGCGCGGGCTCGGAAGATGAAGATATGTACGCGGCCATCGATGCCGTTTCCGACAAGCTGGACCGCCAGCTGAAGAAACACAAAGAGAAGTTGCAGAAACACCGATAAACTATGACATTGGAAGCGTTACTCTCTCCCCGCCTGAGTCTCTGTCACCTGGCGGGGAGCAGCAAAAAAAAGCTGCTGCTCAATATTGCCCAGGCCATTGCCGAACAATATCCACAATTCGACGCCGACACTATTTTCAATCAGTTGATCGCCCGTGAGCGCCTCGGCTCCACCGGCATCGGGGAAGGTGTCGCCATTCCCCACTGCCGGCTGCCCGGCTGTGGGCACGCGATCGGTGTCCTCTGCACCACCGAGCCCGCAGTGGATTTCGACGCCGCCGATCGCCAGCCGGTGGACCTGCTGTTCGCCCTGCTGGTACCCGAAGACGCCGAGCAGGAGCACCTGGAAACACTCGCGGAGATCGCTGCACTGTTTTCCGACAGCCGCGTGCGTGAAAAACTGCGCCAGGCACAGACGGGCGACGAGCTCTACGCGCTGGCGATCGACAGCGCCGCTGCCGCCTGAGCGCCGCAGCCGCAAAAACAGGCAACGCAAACACAATAATCCGTTCACGCGGGACAAATAGTGTTGAGCCGTAGACGGGAAACCCCGATCATTAACCCCAGCTCAAGAAGACCCGGTAATTGATCCATGCGCCTGGTGATTATCAGCGGCCGCTCCGGCTCAGGTAAAAGTTCCGCCCTGCAACTGCTCGAGGATGTGGGTTTCAATTGTATCGACAACCTGCCCGCCAGCCTGCTGCCCGAACTGGTCAAGCGGATGCGCGAGCAGCCTCAGCAACTGACCCACAACGCACTGAACGGAAGCCCGCGACTGGCACTGGGTATCGATGCCCGCAACCTGTGGCAGGATGTGCAGCAGGCCCCGCAGGTCATTTCCACGCTGCGCGAGAGTGGCGTACAGTGCGACCTCATCTACCTTGATGCCCGCTCACCGGTGCTGGTGCAGCGCTTCAGCGAGACCCGCCGCAAGCACCCACTTAGTGACAACCGCACCCACCTGCTGGAAGCGCTGAACCGGGAAAAGGAACTGCTGGCCCCATTGGCGGCCATGGCCGATCTGGTGATCGATACCAGCAGCCTCAGCCTGCACCAGTTGCGCGACCTGGTAAAAACCCGCGTGGTCGGCCGCGATTCGCCGGGTATGGCAATCCTGTTCCAGTCATTCGGCTTCAAGCACGGTGTCCCGGTAGACGCCGACCTGGTGTTCGACCTGCGCTGCCTGCCCAACCCCTACTGGGTCGCCGAGCTGCGCCAGAAAACCGGCCTGGATCCGGAAGTGGCCGAATACCTGCGCAGCCACCCGGAAACCGAGGCCATGCAGCGCGACATTACCGAGTTTCTGGAGCGCTGGTTGCCCGCCTACCAGCGCAGTAACCGCAGCTATACCTGCATATCCATCGGTTGTACCGGCGGGCGCCACCGCTCCGTCTACATGGTCGAACAGCTGCGCGAGATATTTGCCCGGCAATTCGGCAATGTGCAGGTACGCCACCGCGAGCAGCAGCCGTGAGCCGCCGCCCGCCAGTCCACAGATAATCGCCGCCATGCAGAAAACCCGCCTTACCATCATCAACAAACTGGGCCTGCACGCCCGCGCGGCCAGTAAGCTCGCGCAGACTTCCGCGCGCTTTTCGGCGGATATCCGGGTGTATTGCCGTGGCAAGGCGGTGGACGGCAAGAGCGTCATGGCACTGATGCTGCTGGCCGCCGGCAAGGGCAGTGAACTGGAGCTTGAGGTCGAGGGCCGCGACGAAGACGACGCCTTGACCGCAATCAGCGCGCTGATTGCCGACCGCTTCGGGGAAGCCGAGTAATGCGCCGGTCCTCCCCTGCATTACTCCGCATTCCGTATTAACGAGGCCTTTGCGTGCCCAATCCGCCCTCCGCCGAGATCCAGTTTCGTACCCAGAACCGGCTGAGCCAGCTGTTCACCGCGCTCGACAGCGGCACCGGGCGCGAGGTCCAGCGCATGCTCGGCACCCTGTCGCCACCGAGCATCGCGCAGCTACTGGAGAGCTCGCCACCGCGCATCCGCCAGGTGCTGTGGAAACTGATCGACCGCGAGATCGAGGGCGAGGTACTGCAGGAGCTCCCGGACGAGGTCCGCAGCCAGATTCTCTCCACCATGGACACCGAGGAAATGGTGGCGGTGATGGAGGGGCTGGACGCCGACGACGTCGCCGACATACTCCAGGACCTGCCCGAGCGCGTTATGGGCGAAGTCCTCGCCGCGATGAGCGAGACCGACCGCCGCCGCGTCGAGAGCGTCCTCGCCTACGACGAGGAGACCGCCGGCGGCCTGATGGACACGGACACCATCTCCGTGCGCCCGAACCTGTCCCTGGACGTGGTGCTGCGCTACCTGCGCCGCCATGCGCAGCTGCCGGAATCCACCGATTGCCTGTATGTGGTCAACCGCAAGGGCCAGTACATCGGCCTGTTGCCGCTCTCCAGGTTGCTGACCACTGATCCGTCGGTGACCGTGCGCGAGGTGGTCAACACTGATGTGGAGCCGATCCCGGCGGACCTGCCCGACACCGAAGTCGCCCGCCTGTTCGCCAAGTACGACTGGATCACCGCGCCGGTAGTGGACGACGACAACCGCCTGCTCGGTCGCATCACCATCGACGACGTGGTGGATGTGATTCGCGAGGACGCCGACCACTCGCTGATGAGTCTGGCCGGCCTCGATGAGGAAGAGGACACCTTCGCCCCGGTGCGCCGCACCGCCCGCCGCCGCGCCCTGTGGCTGGGGGTCAACCTGCTCACCGCGCTGCTCGCCTCGTGGGTAATCAGCCTGTTCGAGGGCACCCTGGACAAGGTGGTGGCACTGGCGGTGCTGATGCCGATCGTCGCCAGTATGGGCGGCGTCGCCGGCAGCCAGACGCTGACCGTGGTGATTCGCGGTATGGCACTGGGCCAGATCGGTCGCAGCAATCTGAGCTGGCTGATGACCCGCGAGCTCGGCGCCGGGGTACTCAACGCCCTGCTCTGGTCCCTGGTCATGGGGGCCATCGCCGGACTCTGGTTCGACGACCAGCGACTCGCGATCATCATCGTCGCCGCCATGATCATCAATCTGGTCACCGCCGCCCTCGCTGGCGCGGTATTACCGGTGCTGCTGCGCGCGATGCGTATCGACCCGGCCCTGGCCGGTGGCGTGGCCCTGACCACCGTCACCGACGTGGTGGGCTTTATGTCATTTCTCGGACTGGCCACCTGCTATTATGGCGGCCAGTAATCAACAGGAAGTCACTGTGGAAGAATTTGAAGATTTCGACGGCGAGCTGCCGAAGAGCAAGACCCAGGTTAAACAGGAAATGCACGAGCTGCAGGCACTGGGTACCCAGCTGACCGAGCTTAATGGCGCGCAACTGGCTGAAGTGCCGATCAGCGACGACCTGCGCGAAGCCATCGCCACCCTGCACCGGATCAAGTCCAACGAGGCGCGCCGCCGCCAGAATCAGTATATCGGCAAGCTGATGCGCAGCGAGGACGGCGAGGCCATCGAGGCCGTTCTAAACCGCTTCAAGGAGCGCGACCAGCTGCACCTGCGCTTCGACAAGATGGCCGAAGACTGGCGCGCACGCCTGCTCAAAGAGGGCAAAGCCGCGCAGAGCGACTTCTTCGACAACTACCCCAGCGCCGACCACCAGCAACTGCGCCAGCTGATCCGCGACTCGCAGAAAGAGATCAAAAACAACAAACCGCCCACCAATCAGCGCAAGCTGTTCCGCTTTCTGCGGGATTTCTTTATCCAGGAAGCGGGATAAGGCATCAGCACCAGGCCATTGTAGGGGCGGACCTTGTGTTCGCCCTTTTTCGTTTCTGGGGTTGGGGGTTGGGGTTTAGCGCTAATGTGCTCTGTTCCGGGCCAGGTGGTGGCAAAGTATTGGAGGTAACAGTCCGAAATCGGGTAAGGCGCCCTCTGCTAATACATCCCTGGACCCAAAGCACTCGCTACGCTCGCGGGGCCGGCCCTACGCTCCGGCAGCGACAGTCCGGCCGCTCCATACGTTCACAGCACCTTCGGTCCTGTCGCCGACGGTTTCGAAACGGTACACCTAGCGTTTTCCCTTCGGTTTGCAGTACCTGACTTCGTGAGGTGGTCCAATGAGACTTTCAGGAGGTGATGAACGATATGCGGAGGCGCTGATACCGATAGCTGTTTGCCAGACCTTATGAGGCATGGATGCCAATTAGAGCGTACAGGAATGTATTCACTGGGGGGCGCCTAGCGCGTGTCTGGCAAACAGCTATCGGTAGCAGCGCCGCCACCGGGTTATCCACAATGCCCAGAAAGCAAAAGGGCGAACACAAGGTCCGCCCCACATGGAGAAATTACCCGAGATGACTACTCAGCGCTGGTCTCCGCCTGCCATTCAAACAGGTTCATCTCGATAAAGAAGAAGGCCACCAGCCACAGGAAGGCATCCCAGAAATCCAGGAAGCTGCCGTTAATGCCCCAGTAGATGGCACACAGCATCAGGGTGGAGTACAGCAGCACCTTGATCACCTGCGAGTAGCGCATCATCGAGTCCGACAGCTCGTTGCGCAGTTG
Organism: Microbulbifer sp. SAOS-129_SWC; assembly: GCF_039696035.1. Lineage (GTDB taxonomy): Bacteria > Pseudomonadota > Gammaproteobacteria > Pseudomonadales > Cellvibrionaceae > Microbulbifer. The sequence continues at coordinate 1,310,510 of NZ_CP155567.1, read as the reverse complement.
CAGCCACACATCGAAGGCCAGAATCACCACCACCAGCACCCAGGCCGCAGCATTGACCACATCCGTGGCCGCCAGCCACTTGATCTCATTCCAGGTATCCACCGTTGCCAGCACCTGAATACCGCCCTGGCGCAGCACGTGTGCATCCGCCAGCGCCGCGCAATTATTGGCCGTCAGCGGCACATAGTCATCCTGACCCACCGCCAGCAGCCAACCGCCCTGACTGGCCAAGTCACAGGCCGACTGCTGCAGCGGCAGCAGATGCGTCAGCGAGGCCATTTCGGCCACGTAGCCGTAGAAGGAATAAAGGATAAACAGGTAACAGAACGCGGAGACCGCATTCAGGCTCCATTTGACCCAGCCACGAATCTTATCGTCCGACAGCACGAAGGTCTCGAGCTCGAATACCAGCAGCAACAGTACCCAGGAGAGGGTATCGATGCTGTCGTTGTAGGCTTCGATCAGCTTGCCGAACTGCAGGCCGTGGGCAAAGACCGCGCCAGCAGCGGCATGATTCTCAGTGAAAAAGGCGTATACGTTGCAAGTAAGTAACAGGTAGACAGCGTATTTGAAGACCCGGAACAGGGTATATCGCTTGACGGGGGCTCCCGTCACTGTGGCCACCTCGGACATCGGCACGGACCTCTGTTGATTATTGTTGTACCTCTGCTCTGCGGCCCTTCGCACAGGCCGCAGGCAACAATATCGAATAATTATTCGGTTTTTGCAACCGCCGGAACAAAATCCAGCGCCAGCGAGTTCAGGCAGTAGCGCAAACCGGTCGGGGCAGGTCCATCTTTGAACACGTGGCCCAGGTGCTCACCACAGGCCGACAGTACCTCGGTGCGGTGCATCCCGAGGCTGTTGTCCGGTTTCAGCACGATATTCTGTCGGTAGGCCACGTCCCAGAAACTGGGCCAGCCGGTGTGGGAATCGTATTTCTGGGCCGAGCTGAACACCGGCAGGCGGCAACCCGCCGTCACATAGGTGCCTTCCGCCTTGTTGTGCAGCAGCTTGCCGCTGTAGGCCCGCTCGGTGCCCTTTTCCCACAGGATGCGGTATTGCGCCGGGCTCAGCAGCTGGCGCCACACCGAGCGGGGGATCGCAGCCAGGTTGGTTCCGGCGGCGATATTGGCCTTCGCCTGCGCCACTGTCATGGTACTGTCGGCGCTGTCCTGGGCCTGACCGGCAGGTGCCAGCAGCAGCGCCAACGCCAAGGCGACCAATTTCACGGTATTGTTCATTGTCCTGTTCATCTTCCTCTCCCGCCGCAGCTTCCCTCCCGTTATAGGGTTGGCAACGCCGCAACCGCGAGGGGCATGGCTCAGATTGCCGGCGCTTGCGCCCCGCCGCTATCCGACTCGCGCAGCTGCCGGGGTTCAGGCTGGCGCCCGGACACGGTGCCCGGCGGGTCACTGCCGGCCGGCGGCGCGCGGCTCTCCGCCTCGGCGGCGTTACCCTCGCGACTGGCGCCCTCGTCATCGAACAGCTTGTCGAAGCGCACTTGAGGTTCTGCCCAATCGCCGCTGATGCGGTAACTGACGCTGGCCATCTTGTTGACCTGCTTCTTGAACGCCTTGCTGATCAGGTAGACCCCGGCCGCGGCGGGCAGACCGCCGGCCAGCGCCGCGATCAGCGCCAGGTTGTTGCCCACCGGCAGCGTCGCCACCAGGGTCAGGTTCAGATCCTCGCGCTTGAGGTTGACCCGCCCCGCCATCTGCAACTCGCTGGTTGGTCCCTCCACCTGGATCGGCACCGCGATCAGCAGCTTGCCATCGCCCTCGAAGTACACCTCGCCGCGCACCCGGTCGAAGGCCATGCCGCTCTGGTACAAGTCGGAGAAATCCAGACGCAGGCGCCGCGCCCAGGTATCGAAATTGAACAGCGACAGCAACCGCAGCAACGCCGAGCCGGCGGTGTCTTTGGCGCGCAGGAAACGCCCCTTGCGAATGTCAATCTTCAACTCGCCAGACAGGCCATCGGCGCTGACCCGGGCCGGTGAGCCATCCCAGCGCAGCGCCGTATCAAAACCGGCGCGCTCGCTCTCGATAGCCGGCTCCTGACCCCAGGCGCGCTGCACATCCGCCAGGTTGGCCGCGGTCAAGCGGCCGATGAACTGGGTCGATTCGCTGCCGTCGGGATTGCGCAGCCACATCAGTTGCGCCCCCAGCTTGTGCTCGCCCTCACCGCGCCCTTCGACGCGAACACCGCGAGCGGCGCCGCGGATATCGCTGATCACCAGGCGCTTGGCGGACGGACGCATCCGGAAAGACCAGCGGCCAAAATCCTCCTCGCCGATGCGCAGGCTGTCCGTACTGAAATCCACCCGCGGCAGGCCGGTGAAATCGAATCCGGCCCAGGGGTCGGCTTTCGCCTTGTCGTCGCCCTGCTCCGTCTTGTCGTCGTCCGGCTCGGTTTCGCCCGCCTTCGGTGCCGGTAGCTGCAGATGGCTCAGGTTCAACTGCAGCGGCGTCTCCGCATTGACCACGCCACTCAGCTCACCGGAGGCCATGGCGCTGTCGAACTGCAACTGCCAGTCCGCGCCGAGGCCGCGGCCGTTGACGTGAATATGGTCTATGTCCGCCGCGCCCAGCTGTAGCCGGTCGGTGCTCAGATCGAGGGTGATCGGCAGCGGCTCGGCCGCAGCGGTGTCGGCTGCGTGCGCATCGCCGCCGGAGGATCCAGAGGTCGCATCGCTGGCGGTTCCGCCTGAAGTGGCGGCAGTTGAGGTCGTGTCGGTTGCGGTATCGTCACTGAATACCTGTAACCGCTCCAGCCAGCGGTGCAGGTCTACCTGGGACAGATCACCGGTTACCGCCAGTCCGCGCCGATCCGGCAGCACCGCCTCGGCGTTGAGGCCGATAGCGGCGCGCTCCACCCGGCCGTTCACTTGCCAGAACTGCCCCTGCAGGTGTTCGCCGTAATTCATATGGAAAAGCGTACCCTGCTCGCCAATCGGGGCGCGCAGCACATACGCGGTGCGCGCGTCCCGCGCCTTGCCGAACGGCGCCGGCAGGTCAACGGCGACACCGGCGAGGTCCGAGCTGAGTTCAAATACCGCCGCGTAGGGCTTGTGCTTGGCCCGTGCCGGGATGGTCACCAGGGCGCGGTAATCGAAATCCCCATCGAGCCAGGCCAGCTCCGGGCGGGCGCTCCAGGCCTTTACCGCGGCAATACTGCTGCTGCCGTCGATCACCACCTGGGTGTCGCGTAGCTCGCCCTCGCCCAGATGCTGGATATGCGCTCTCAGGCGGCGACCCCAGAGGTCGCCGGTAAGACTGGTGCCGGCGAGGCCGCTGTCGCTGTCGAAGTGCACCGCACCGTCGAGATGGTCCACCGCCAGGCGCAGGTTCTGCAGCTGCAGTTTTCCACCCTGCAGCTGCACTTGCACGCTCTGCCGCGGCGCCACCTCGGCACCGCCGAGCGGTTGCGACAGGGTCAGGCTGCCCGCCATGCGACCGTCCAGCTTCCAGTCGTCGAATGCGCTGCCCAACTGCTTGCGCAGCGGTGAATCCCGCAGCAGCCGGAGCCCGTCCGCCGCCGGCCCGCTCAACTGCGCGCGTACGCCCAGTAGCGAGCCCTGCCCCACCGGGCTGGGAGTCACTGCCACCTCAATATTGCGCGCGTCAATCTGCCACAGGCGCGCGCTGTGGGCATCCACCTGCACGTCGCGGTCGTCGACACGCAGGCGTGCGGCCACGGCACGCGCCGCCGGCCAGCCGGGCGCATAGTCCAGGCTGCCGTTGTCGATGTCCGCGGCTACCTGCACGGTCTGGCGGTCCGGATGCTCGCCCAGGGCCTGCAAGTGCGGATTGTCGCCTTCGTGATAATTGGAACCGCGGTAGATAAACGCCGCGCGCTGTACCCGTCCCGGGTTGTGTGCCCCCACCGCACGGTTGAGCCAGTCGCGCAGATTGTCACTGACCGTTTCCGGCACCAGCTGCTGCTGCGCTGTCAGCGGCGCATCGCGCAGCCCCAGCGACAGGGTAAAGTCCGCGGCGCGGGTGTGCGGGTGGAACGGCAACTGCAGCAGGAACTGGCCGTTGATATCGCCCAGCTTGCCGTCCAGTTGCAGCGGCCCCGAGTAGATCTGTACCGAGTTGTTCGCCTTGTCGACCGACCAGGCCACCGTGCCGTTGGCGCGCTCGAAGGTGAAGGCGTGCGGGTAGAGTTTCGGGAACTGCATGCTGAAGCCGGGGCCGCCGTCCAGCTCTACGCGGCCGTTGGCGCCGCGCACTTCCAGATAGCCATCCAGCGCATGTACGGCGGGGGCGCCGCGGTAGGCGGCGGCGCTGAAGTCACGCAGGTTGGCGCGCAATACGATCTGGCCACCCGGATCGCGGGAAAACTGCACCCGTTGCAGGGCGCCGCTGGGCTGCAACGCCTGCAACCACTCCGCGGCCGGCCCCTTGAGCAGCGCCATCCGTTGCAGGATCCTGCCCCAGGCACCCACATCGACCCGGTCCACCGTCAGCTGCAATCCATCGGCCGCACTGCTGCTGGCCTGCAGGTTGAGCGGCGGCATCGGCAGATCGCGCCAGCCCAGCTGGATATTCTGCAGCGCGAGTTGCCACTGGCTGCCCGGTTGCCAGTGGCCGGAGACTTCGCCGGACAGAGACTGCAGCGGCGCCATGATCTGCGCCTGCTTCGATGCAGCATCGGGCTGTTTCGCCACGGCGGCCTGCTGGGGCGCGGCATTTTGCTTCGCGGCGGTGCCCTGTTTGGTGGCGGCGCTTTTGTTAGCTCCGGCACCCGGAACCGCGGCGGCACTGTCGGCGCGGGCCAGATTGAGGCGTCCGCGCAGGCGGTAGCCCTGCTGGCTGTCGCTCTGCAGCCACAACTTACCGCGTGCCAGTTTGGGGCCGCTCCAGTGATAGCGCTGTGGCAGCGGCAGCATCTGCTGCAACAGCGAGACAATATCGGCATCGAGCAGCAGCTCGTTCAACTGGACATAACCGTCGACGGAGAAATGCCGCTTGTCGCGGGGATTGCCGCGGCCTTCGAGCACCAGCCGCAGTGTCTCGGCCCCGCCGTCCAGCTCAGCATCCTGGTCCGCGCGGGTCAGGAAGGCGCGGCCGGTGAGGCGGTGAAATCCGCCGCTGTTCTCCAGCAGTATCTGCGGCAGCTGGACCTGGGCGGCAGGCCCGTCCGGCAGGCGCAGGGTGATACTGGCATTGCGCACTTGCACCTTGGGCCCCAGCTGGAAGATACGCGCGGGATCACCCAGGCGCCGGGCGCCGCCGGGCTTGTGCGTCGGCGCCGGCAAATCGCCGGCGGGGAAACCCTCGATATGCCAACCACCGTCGGCGGTACGGCTGAGCTCGGCGGAAAAGTCCCGCACCTGCAGGTTTTTCCACACCAGCTCGCGGTTCCACAGGCTCGCCAGCAAGTCGAGGTGAAACAGGCCGTAGCCCATCTTGACCTGGCCCTGTGCCCCCAGGCGCAGGCCATCCAGCTGCAGCGCCACTTCCAGCGCCTGCCAGCGCAGCGACAGGCCGTCCATCTGCACCGGCACGCCGAGGCGCGCCGACAGCCAGTGGCTGATCTGCGGGCGATAGTTCTCCACCTGCGGTGACAGAATGCGGCCGGTCTGCACCAGGATTGCCAGACCGATAACCAGCGATATCACCAGCAGCCAGAACTTGCGCGCCAGCCAGCGCAGTGTGCCGATCACCGCTCACCTCCCGGCACGCGATGCGCGAGCGGTCGCGGTGCGCGGCGGCGCGACACCGATGGACGGAAAATCTCACACCAGAACAATGTCGTATTGCTCCTGGTTGTAAATCGGCTCTACCTGGAACTGGATAGGCCGGTCGATAAACTCCTCCAGATCCGCCACATTGGCCGACTCTTCGTCGAGTAGCAGATCGATCACCATCTGGCTGGCCAACACCATGATCTTGTCACTGTCGTAGGCCCGCGCCTCGCGGATGATCTCGCGGAAGATCTCGTAACAGACCGTCTCGGCGCTCTTCAGCGAGCCGCGCCCGCCGCACACCGGGCAGGATTCACACAGGAACTGGCCGAGGGATTCGCGTGTGCGTTTGCGTGTCATCTCCACCAGGCCCAGCTCGGACACACCGGTAATACTGGTCTTCGCGTGGTCCCGTTCCAGCGTCTTCTCCAGCGTACGCAGGACCTGGCGCTGGTGCTCGGGGTCTTTCATATCGATGAAATCGATAATGATGATGCCACCCAGGTTGCGCAGGCGCAGCTGGCGCGCAATGGCGGTGGCCGCTTCGAGATTGGTCTTGAAAATGGTCTCTTCGAGGTTGCGGTGGCCGACGAACGCCCCGGTGTTGACGTCGATGGTACTCATCGCCTCGGTTTGCTCGACGATCAGGTAGCCGCCGGACTTGAGCGTAACCTTGTTGTGCAGCGCCTTGTGGATTTCCTCTTCGACACCGTAGATATCGAACAGCGGCCGCTCGCCGGGATAATGCTCCAGGCGGCCGGCAATTTCCGGCGCATATTTGCCGGCAAACTCCGCCGCGCGACCGTGGGCCTCGCGGGAATCGATACGGATTTTTTCCATGTGCGGCCGCGCCAGGTCGCGCAGCGCGCGCATAAACAGCGGCAGATCCTCATAGATCACCGACGGCAGCGGGCGCGACTTGATGCGCTCTTCCAGTTCGCCCCACAACTTGTAGAGGAACGGAATATCCCGCAACAGCTCCTCCTCGCTGACCCCCTCGGCGACGGTGCGCAGGATAAAGCCGCCATCGCCGCTGTGACCCTCCTGTGCCAGTTTGGCCGAAGCGCCCTCGACCAGCTCGCGCAGGCGCTCGCGCTCGCCCTCGTCCTCGATGCGGTTGGAGATACCGATATGACGGGTCTGCGGCATGTACACCAGATAACGCGCGGAGACCGACAGGTGTGTGGTCAGGCGCGCGCCCTTGCTGCTGATCGGGTCCTTGACCACCTGCACCACCAGCGACTGGCCCTCGCGCACCAGCGCGCGGATATCCGCCACTTCCACCGGTTCGCGCGACTCCATACCCTCATCGTCGAGCGGCGCTATGTCAGAGGCGTGGATGAACCCGGCCCGCTCCAGGCCGATATCCACAAACGCCGCCTGCATCCCCGGCAGCACACGTACCACCTTACCCTTGTAGATATTGCCGACAATGCCGCGGCGCGCGCTGCGCTCCAGATAGACTTCCTGCAAAACGCCGTTTTCCACCAGCGCCACACGGGTCTCCATCGGAGCCACATTGATCAGTAATTCTTCGCTCACGCGACACTCCCTGCGCCGGCCCAGTAGGGGATGCCGGCCTGTTCCAACATCGGCACCAGCGTTTCCAGCGGCAGCCCCACCACATTGCTATAGCTGCCACGGATGGATTCCACCAGCGCCGCGCCCAGCCCCTGAATGCCGTAGCCACCGGCCTTGTCGGCGGGCTCACCGGTATGCCAGTACGTCTCGATCAGCTGTTCATTGAGAGGGCGAAAGCGCACGCGGGTTTCCACCAGTTCAAGGAACTGGCGCTCGGCACCATTCAGACACACAGCGGTCAGCACCCGGTGCTCGCGACCGGATAAAAGCTGCATCATCGCCGCAAATGCGGCGAAATCGCCCGGTTTTTCCAGCACTTCGTCGCCGGCCAGCACCAGGGTGTCGGCACCCAGCACCCATAGCCCGGTATCGTCGCCGGCGGCGCTGATGGCGCGGCCCGCCGCGGCTTTGTCGCGCGCCAGGCGCCCAATATAGTCCCGGGCGGATTCACCGCTGCGGCGCTGTTCGGCCACGTCCGGCGTGACCCGCGCGAAAGGCACGCCAATCTGCGCCAGCAATTCCGCGCGGCGCGGCGAGCCGGAGGCAAGCAGGAGGCGGCTGTGGGCAGGGGTATTTGGCACTGTACTGCTTATTGTTGATGGATCAGCGACCGATTATAGCCGCATCGTTCGAAAAATGATCGCCCTTTACGCGGCTTTACCGTCGCCGGGGCAGCCGTGCCCGATGGCGACAACAGGGGGTGACTTTAGCGTCTTTGGCGGGATTTTTTTAGCACAGATTTCTCAGATATACGCAGAAAAGAATTCAGCGCACCTGCAGGCGCCCGGCAAAACCGTTGAGCCACGGAATCAGCCACGGCCACAGCAACGCACTGGTGAGCGCCGGCCACAGAAATGTCAGCCCCGGCACCGGCTTACCGGACAGGCTGTGCACCCAGTTGCCCACCACCTGTTCGATACCCACCAGCACAAACACCCACATCAACTGCTGCGCCGGGTTGAAGGCGCGGGTGCGCCGGTAGGTCAGCAGACTGAAGTAGGCCAGTACCGCCAGCGCCAGCGCGTGGGTGCCGAGTGTGGCGCCGGTGACCAGGTCTTCCAGCAACCCCACCAGCCAGGCGAAGCCGACGCCCAAATTCTCCGGCATCCGCGTGATCCAGAAAATCACCACCAAGGCGGTAAAGGCAGGGCGAAACCACAGCCAGTTGTAGGGCAGCGGCATCACCGCCAGCAGTAGCGCCATGACGACAGTGACGGCGATAAACCAGCGGTTATTCGCTTCCAACGCTCTGCTCTCCGGCGCTGTTATCGCTGTTATCGTCACCGTCCAGTACCGCCAGCACAAAGCGACTGCGGTTCATACGCCCGCGCGGCTGCACGTCCGCCTCGACAAAGGCGTGGCCCGGGTCGCGATGTACCGAGATCACCTCACCCACCGGGTAACCGGCGGGGAAACGCCCGCCAAGACCGGAGCTGAGCAACAGATCACCCTCACGGATATCGCTGGTATTGGCCAGATGGCGGAGTTTCAGGCGGTACAGGTCGCCAGTGCCCTCGGCCACCGCGCGCACGCTGTTGCGCAGCACCTGCACCGGAATGGCGTGGCTGGCGTCGGTAATCAGCAACACGCGGCTGGAGGAGGCGCCGGCCTCGATCACCTGACCGAGCAGGCCGCTGGCATCCATAATCGGCGTCCCCAGGTGCAGGCCGTCGTCGCGGCCCTTGTCGATGATCAATACCTGCTCGAGCGGATCCGGAGACACGCCGATCACCTGCGCCACCAGCACTTGTTCGTCCAAGGTCTCGGCGGAGTTCATCAATTCCTTGAGCTGGGTGTTCTCTGCCTTGACCGCGGCCAGTAACTGGCTGCGCTGCTCCAGCAGCAACAGCTGGCGCTTCAGGCGGCTGTTCTCTTCCAGCAGTTCGTCGCGGCTGCGGAACTGCTCTTCGGCCCAGCCGCCCATCCGCGCGGGTGCACCGGTCAGCCAGTAGAAGGGCTCGGCCAGGCTGGCCGCCTTGTCGCGCAACGGTTGCAACCAGTCGGTGTAGATATTGATAACGATCAGTGCGGCCGCCGCCAGGCCCAGCACAAGGATGCGGGATTCGGGCGAGGGACCGCGAGTAAATAGCGGTTTGATGGGCAGACCCCCGTCTACAGGTCAATCAGTCAGTGGGTTATTGTCGCATCATACATCAATGCAGGAACGGCGGGGCGGCCTTCCGCCCATGGCCGCATCCCCGCAGGCACAAAGAGCAAGGCCCTGCCGCTGGTGAACATTCGGGCAACCATTACCGCAGCGGTTGCCGATCGAATACTCACTGGCGGCAGGGCCCGTCCGGAGCCGCGGTGGCGGCCACCGGCCGCCCCTGCACAGTAATGAATTCCCGGAAGGCTCTTTGGGCCTGCCGGTTAGCTGGACACCAGGTACAGGCGGCTCTTGTCCATCATGTCCAGGGCCTTGCCGCCGCCGCGAGCCACGCAGGTAAGCGGGTCGTCGGCGACAATCACCGGCAGGCCGGACTCTTCCATCAGCAGGCGATCCAGGTCGCGCAGCAGCGCGCCGCCACCGGTCAGCACCATGCCGCGCTCGGCGATATCGGACGCCAGCTCGGGCGGGGACTGCTCCAGCGCGCTCTTGACCGCCTGCACGATACCGGTCAGCGGTTCCTGCAGCGCCTCGAGAATCTCGTCGGAGTTCAGGGTGAAGCTGCGCGGCACCCCTTCGGCCAGATTGCGGCCGCGCACGTCGATCTCGCGCACCTCGCTGCCGGCGTAGGCACAGCCGATCTCTTCCTTGATACGCTCGGCGGTAGCGTCGCCAATCACGCTGCCGTAGTTGCGGCGCACATAGTTGACAATGGCTTCGTCGAAGCGGTCACCGCCGATGCGCACGGAATCGGAGTAGACCACCCCGTTCAGGGAGATGATGGCAATCTCGGTGGTCCCGCCGCCGATATCCACTACCATCGAGCCGCTGGCCTCCTCGACCTTGAGGCCGGCACCGATGGCCGCGGCCATGGGTTCCTCGATCAGCCACACCTCGCGTGCACCGGCGCCCATGGCAGATTCGCGGATCGCACGGCGCTCCACTTCGGTGGACTGACACGGGACACACACCAGCACCCGCGGGCTCGGGCGCATCCAGCTGTTTTCGTGCACCTTCTTGATAAAGTGCTGCAGCATCTTCTCGGTCACCTGGAAATCGGCGATGACGCCGTCTTTCAGCGGGCGGATCGCAGTGATATTGCCCGGTGTGCGGCCCAGCATGCGCTTGGCCTCGACACCCACGGCCTCCACAATTTTCTGGCCGTTGTAGTGACGGATGGCGACGACGGAGGGTTCATCCAGAACTACGCCGCGATCGCGCACGTAGATCAGCGTGTTGGCGGTTCCCAAGTCGATAGAGAGATCACTGGAGAACATGCCCCGCAAACGTTTAAACATGGAATTCGGTTACCTTGTACTAATATCACTGCGCCCCGGGGCGGGCGCGGTACGGGTGGACTCAAGCCCGGTATAAAGCCTAATTAGTCCACACAAAAAATTCTGAGTTCCGCAGCGCATTTTGCGGCTTCGCGACCGGTGGCGAGCAGACTCCGGCCAGAATCGGCAAACTCTAACAACGGCGGGGGTTCAGGGCAAGGCTGAATGTCCAAACTTTACCCAGCTGCACCGCGGTTGCCGACCACAAGCGCAACGGTCGCTGCGGTTTTGTGAGAATTGCGCGCTTCTGTGCTAAATTTGCGGCCCTTTGCCCCCGCCGGTCCCATGCCCGCGGGGCCGTTACCGAATCCAGAGCTGGAGCCCTGTCGCCATGGCCGTAGATGCGCAAACCGTAGAGAAACTGGCGGAGCTGGCCCGCATCGCCATCTCCGAGGAAACCGTAGAAGAGGTCAGCAACCGGCTGGGGGACGTACTGAAGCTGGTCGATCAGCTGCAGGCCGTCAATACCGATGGTGTCGAGCCCATGGCTCACCCGCTGGACGCAGAGCAGGTGCTGCGCGCCGACGCGGTCACCGAGGGCGACCAGCGCGAAGCCTTCCAGGCGATCGCCCCGCAGACCGAAGCGGGCCTGTATCTGGTCCCCAAAGTCATCGACTGAATCCGACCGCCGCATCCCGGCGCCCCGAGCTGAAGAATCATCCGGAAGCACCATGCACCAGTTAACCATCGCCGAAATTATTCGAGGACTGCGCGACAAGCAGTTTTCCAGTGTGGAAATCACCCAGGACCTGCTCGATCGCATCGCGCAGCAGGACGGCAACTACAACAGCTTTATCAGCGTTACCGCCGAACAGGCCCTGGCCGGGGCCGCGAGCGCCGACCAGCGCCTCGCCGGCGGCGATGCGCCGGCCCTGTGCGGCGTGCCCATCGCCCACAAGGACCTGTTCTGCACCAGCGGTGTACGCACCAGCTGTGGCTCGAAGATGCTCGACAACTTTGTGCCGCCCTACGACGCCGCGGTAGTGGAGAACTTCAAACAGGCCGGGGCCGTGTCGCTGGGCAAGACCAATATGGACGAGTTCGCGATGGGCTCCTCCAATGAGAGCAGCTACTACGGCGCGGTGAAGAATCCGTGGAACAGCGCCTGCGTTGCCGGTGGCTCCTCCGGCGGCTCCGCTGCCGCCGTGGCCGCACAGCTGGTGCCAGGAGCCACCGCTACCGATACCGGCGGCTCCATTCGCCAGCCAGCGGCGCTGACCGGCACCACCGGTATCAAGCCCACTTACGGCCGCGTGTCCCGCTGGGGCATGGTGGCCTTTGCCTCCAGCCTCGACCAGGGCGGCCCCATTGCCCGCACGGCCGAGGATGCGGCACTGATGCTGTCGGTGATGGCCGGCAGCGACGCGCGCGACTCTACCAACCTGCAGCGCGGGCCACAGAACTATGCCGCAGAGCTGAACAATTCCATCGAAGGCCTGAAGATCGGCGTACCGAAAGAATATTTTGGTGAAGGGCTGAACGCGGACACAGCCGCGCGGGTACAGGCAGCGCTGCAAGAGTTCGAAAAACTCGGTGCGCAGCTGGTGGACATCAGCCTGCCGCATACGGATCTGGCGGTCCCCGCTTACTATGTGATCGCACCGGCAGAGGCCTCGGCCAACCTGTCGCGCTTCGACGGCGTGCGCTACGGCCACCGCTGCGAAAACCCGGCCGACCTGCGCGATCTGTATATGCGTTCCCGCGGCGAGGGTTTCGGCGAGGAGGTCAAGCGCCGCATTCTCGTCGGCACCTATGCCCTGTCTGCCGGCTACTACGACGCCTACTACAACAAGGCGCAGCAGGTACGCCGCCTGATCAAGCAGGACTTCGTGCAGGCGTTCGAGCAGGTGGACGTGATCATGGGCCCGACCACACCGTCGCCGGCGTTCGGCCTCGGCGCCAAGGTCGCCGATCCGGTGTCCATGTACCTGGAGGACATCTACACCATCGCCACCAACCTGGCGGGCCTGCCCGGCATGTCCCTGCCCTGCGGCCTGGTGGACGGTCTGCCAGTGGGTCTGCAGATTATCGGCAACTACCTGGACGAGGCGCGCATGCTGAACGCCGCCCACCAGTACCAGCAGGTGACCGACTGGCATCGGGCCAGCGCCGTTTAACCAGTGCCGAATTAGGAGAGAACCAACGTGGAATGGGAAATCGTTATCGGGCTGGAAATTCACGTCCAGCTCGCCACCCAATCAAAGCTCTTTTCCGGCGCCAGCACCCGCTTCGGCGCGGCGCCGAACACCCAGGCCTGTGCCATCGACCTGGCCATGCCGGGCACATTGCCGGTGCCGAATGAAGAGGCGTTCCGCTTCGCCGTGCTGTTCGGCCTGGCGATGAATGCGGAAATCGGCAAGCGCTCGGTATTCGAGCGCAAAAACTATTTTTACCCGGACCTGCCCAAGGGCTACCAGACCACCCAGCTGGCGGAGCCGATCGTCGGTGCCGGCGAAGTGGAGATTCATCTGGAAGACGGCAGCAGCAAAAAGGTGCGGCTGCACCACGCGCACCTGGAAGAAGACGCGGGTAAATCGTTACACGAAGACTTTCACGGCATGTCCGGCATCGACCTGAACCGCGCCGGTACACCGCTGATCGAAATCGTATCCGAGCCGGATATGCGCAGTGCCGCCGAGGCGGTGGCCTACCTGAAGAAAATCCACAGCATCGTCACCTACCTGGGCATCTCCGACGGCGACATGTCCCAGGGTTCGCTGCGCTGCGATGCCAACGTGTCGGTGCGTTTGAAAGGCGACGAGAAACTCGGCACGCGCACCGAGTTGAAGAACATCAACTCCTTCCGTTTCGTCGAGCGCGCCATCAAGGTGGAGGCCGAGCGCCAGATCGATATTCTCGAGGACGGCGGCAGCATCCCCCAGGAAACCCGCCTGTACGATGCCGACAAGAACGAAACGCGCTCCATGCGCAGCAAGGAAGTGGCCAATGATTACCGCTACTTCCCCTGTCCCGACCTGCTGCCGGTCGTACTGACCGACGACTATGTAGAAAAACTGCGCGGCGATTTGCCGGAGCTGCCGGACGCCAAGAGTGCGCGCTTCCAGGGCGACTACGGCCTGTCTGCCTACGACGCCGAGCAACTGACCCAGGAACGCGCCAGTGCCGACTATTTCGAGACCGTGGTAAAGGCCTGCAATGAACCCAAGCTGGCCGCCAACTGGATGACCGGCGAACTGGCCGCACTGCTGAACCGCGAGGAGCTGTCGATTGCCCAGTCGCCGGTATCGGCGCAACACCTGGCCGGGCTGATCGCGCGTATCAAAGACAACACCATTTCCAGCAAGATTGCCAAGCAGGTGTTCGAGGCCATCGCCGGCGGCGAGGGCGATGCGGATACGGTGATCGACAAGCGCGGCCTGAAACAGGTATCCGACACCGGCGCGATCGAGAAGATGGTCGACGACGTCATCGCCGCGAGCGCGTCCCAGGTGGAAAACTACCGCAACGCGGACGAGGCCAAGCGACCGAAGATGATGGGCTATTTTGTCGGCCAGATCATGAAGGCCTCCAAAGGCCAGGCCAACCCGCAGATGATCAACCAGATTCTGAAGAAGAAGCTGGACGCGCTGCTGTAATCCTGTAAATCCGCCGGCACCGAAAGGGGCGCTCCGGCGCCCCTTTTTTTTGCCCGCTAGCGGCCACTCGCTTGCCACCCGCTCAATCCATATCCCGCCCTCTGCCCCATTTATCCCCCTCATTCGCGACCGGAATCCCCTGTTCTGTTGCAAAACCCACTGGACAACAGGAACAAAGGTCAGGAAAGTAAGGACCAATAATCAATAACAGACAGAGAACAACAAGAGGTAACGGCGATGACCCAGCCCGTCCCCAGCTATACCCGCGGTGAAGCCACGCAACCGCTGATCGAAATGACCATCGGCGACAAGCTCGATCAGGTCGTCAACCGTTTTCCCGACAACGAGGCGCTGGTCAGCCGCCATCAGGGCATCCGCTGGACCTACCGGGAATTCCGCCAGCAGGTTGATTCCTGTGCACGGGCCCTGCTGGCCAGCGGTATCCGCCAGGGGGATCGCGTCGCCATCTGGTCGCCCAACTGCGCCCAGTGGACCACACTGCAGTTCGCCACCGCCAAGATCGGCGCCATCCTGGTCAATATCAACCCGGCATACCGGCTGCACGAACTCGAGTATGCGCTCAACCATTCAGGCGCGCGCTTGCTGGTGACGGCCGAGCGCTTCAAGCAGTCCGACTACACCGGCATGCTCTACGAACTGGCGCCGGAGCTGCGCGACGCCGCCCGCGGCGAGCTGAGCGCAGCCAGGCTGCCGCACCTGCAGGCGGTGGTAACACTGGGCGAGCGGGAATACCAAGGGCTGTGGCGCTGGACTGACCTGCTCACCAGGGCCAACCAGATCGATCCCGCACAACTGGCGGCAGCGCAGGGGCGCCTGCACTGCGGCGACGCGATCAATATCCAGTACACGTCCGGCACCACCGGTGCCCCCAAGGGCGCCACCCTGTCCCACCGCAATATTCTCAACAACGGCTTTTTTGTCGCCGAGAGCATCGGCCTCACGGAAAAAGACCGGCTGGTAATTCCTGTACCGCTGTACCACTGCTTCGGCATGGTGATGGCCAACCTGGGCTGCGTGACCCACGGCGCCACCATGATCTACCCGGGCGAGGGTTTCGATCCCGGCGCGGTACTGGAAACCGTGGCAGCGGAGCGGGCCACGGCACTCTATGGGGTGCC
The DNA here is from genome assembly GCF_039696035.1 of Microbulbifer sp. SAOS-129_SWC. GTDB lineage: Bacteria > Pseudomonadota > Gammaproteobacteria > Pseudomonadales > Cellvibrionaceae > Microbulbifer. The sequence goes on along the minus strand of NZ_CP155567.1, from coordinate 1,295,055 downwards.
GACCATGTTTATCGCCGAGCTGGATTACCCGGAATTTGACCGGTACGACCTCAGCAGCCTGCGCACCGGCATCATGGCGGGCTCCATCTGCCCCGCCGAAGTGATGAAGGCGGTCAACAGCCGCCTGCATATGCAGGAAGTGCAGATAGCCTACGGCATGACCGAAACCAGCCCGGTTTCCACCCAGACCGCTGCCGATGACGCCTTTGACAAGCGCGTGACCACGGTCGGCCGCACCCAGCCACACCTGGAATCGAAGATCGTCGACCCGGCCGGCGGCGAAACGCTGGCACGCGGCGCAATCGGCGAGCTGTGCACGCGCGGCTACAGTGTCATGCTCGGCTACTGGGACAACGAAGCCGCCACCCGCGACGCCATCGACAGCGACGGCTGGATGCACACCGGTGATCTGGCCTGTATGGACGACGAGGGCTACATCCAGATCGTCGGCCGCATCAAGGATATGGTGATCCGCGGCGGCGAGAACATCTACCCGAAGGAGATCGAGGAGTTTCTCTACACCCACCCCGCCATTTCGGATGTGCAGATCACCGGCGTGCCCGACAGGAAATACGGTGAGGAACTGGTCGCCTGGATCAGGTTGCGCGCAGACGCGGGCACCGTGACAGAAGAGGCGCTACGGGATTTCTGCCGGGGAAAAATCACCCACTTTAAAATCCCCCGCTATTTCAAGTTTGTGGATGAATTCCCGATGACCGTGACCGGCAAGATCCAGAAATTCCGCATGCGCGAAATCTCCATCGCCGAGCTCGGCCTGGAAGAGTGATGCACCGGGGCGCGGCACCAATGGGTGCCCGCCAGTCAGCCGGCAGGCGAGATTTCATTGCAGAATTCGGTAGTATGGGCAGTGCAAGAGACATCCCATGTCCCTGAACTGAACAAGGACTATCCATGAAAACAATAAAAATGCTCGCCTGCGGCGCCGTGGCGCTGCTGTTCGCCACCACGGCGCTCGCCGCCAATGACAATAAAGACTACGCCACTGCCGGCGAACTGCGCGCGGCCCTGAGCGCCGGCCGCACGACCTCGGCCCAGCTGGTGACCACTTACCTGCAGCGCATCAAAGCACGTAACAAATCGCTGCACGCAGTCACCCAGATCAATCCGCACGCGCTCGAGGACGCCCGGCGCCTCGACCGGCTGCGCGCCGAGGGCAAGGTACTCGGGCCACTGCACGGTATTCCGGTATTGCTCAAGGACAACATCGACACCGGTGACGGTATGGCCAACACCGCCGGCTCAGTACTGCTGAAGGACAATTTCCCGCAGCACGATGCCTTCCTGGTGGCCCAGCTGCGCGCAGCCGGCGCCATCATTCTCGGCAAGGCCAACCTGAGCGAGTGGGCCAATTTCCGTTCCACCCACTCGTCCAGTGGCTGGAGCGGCACCGGCGGCCAGGCGCACAACCCTTATGACCTGAGCCGCTCGCCGTGCGGTTCCAGCTCCGGTTCCGCCATCGCCGTAGCCGCCGGCCTGGTGCCGCTCGCAGTGGGCACCGAAACCGACGGCTCGGTAACCTGCCCCGCGGCCATCAATGGGATCGTCGGCATCAAGCCGACGCTCGGCCTTATCAGCCGCTCCGGCATTATTCCCATTTCCATTCACCAGGACACTGCCGGCCCGATGGCGACGACGGTAACCGGCGCGGTACTGCTGCTGGATGCGATGACCGGCCGCGACGACAAGGACCCCGACGGCTTTGCCCCGACCGGCCGCTACGCCGGGCAGCTGGTGAACGGCGGCCTGAAAGGCGTGCGTATCGGCGTGGTGCGCTACCTGATGGGCTATCACCCGCAGACCGATGCCGTCTTCGAGCAGGCCGTGCAGACTCTGCGCTCGAAAGGTGCCACCATTGTCGACAACGCCAATATCGAAACGCTGGACGCCATTGAAGAAAAGGAATTCGAACTGCTGGCCTGGGACTTCAAGGATGCACTGAATGAATACCTGGCCGGAACCACCGGCGACTACAAGTCACTGCAATCGCTGATACGCGGCAACCGCGAACAGGCCGGGGCGGAAATGCCCTACTTCGATCAGGAGATCTTTGTGCAGGCGCAGGCTTCCCGCGGTCGCGATGAGCCGGAGTATGCCGCCCAGGTGGCGCGCCTGAAAAAGCTCGCCGGCGCTGACGGTATCGATGCCACCATGAAGAAATATCACGTGGACATACTGGTAGCGCCGACGACCGCCCCGGCGTGGAAAATCGATCACATCAGCGGCGACCACTATCTGGGCTCCGCCACCACCCCCGCCGCCGTAGCCGGGTATCCGCACATTACCGTTCCTATGGGCTTTGTCGACCACCTGCCGGTAGGTATTTCATTTTTTGCCAGCGCCCGGCAGGAGGACAGACTCATTCGCACTGCGTACAATTACGAACAGGCCAGCCACGAGCGCCGCGCGCCCGAGTTCCTGGCCGGCGATCCGAACTAAAATCGGCCGCCGTCACGGCAGTGGCGGCGGGCCGCCACTGCAACCACCGACAGTTTAAGGAAGAGATTGTGAGCCTGAAAAAAGACAAACAGAAAGTCCTCGGCGAAGTGTTCGACGATGAGCGCATCGCCGGTTTTCTGGTCGGCGAGGCGCCGGATGGCATGGCGCGGGACTATTTCCTGCTGGAGCGCGCCTATCGCAGCATGACCGCGGAAAGCTTCACCACCTTTGTGCGTCTTTTCCTGGAACAGAATCTCGACCTCGACAGCCCCGGCCCGGATGGCAAAACACTGCTGGCACGAATCGAGGAACACCGCCAGGGCAGCGACTACGCGGAAGTCCTTAAGAACGCCGGCGCCCGATCCTGAGGGGCACAGTATGACTTCCAACCCGATACACGGCGTCGATGCCCTGCTTTATGGCGCCCGCCTGCTGACCCGGCGCGAGCTGCGTCGCTTTATCATCGTGCCATTGATCATCAACCTGGTGCTGTTTATCGCGCTGACAGCAATCATGCTGTCACAGCTGAGCGGCCTGGTGGACTACCTCAACAGCCTGCTGTCCAACACACCGGTCAATACCGAGCATATGTCCTGGTTCAGCGCGGCCATGGCCAAGGCCGCGGCCTGGCTGGCCAGCGTTTTTCACTGGCTGGCGTGGCTGATCGCCATCGTGGTGGCGCTGCTGTTCCTGTTCGTTTACGGCTACCTGTTCAGTGTCATCACCAATATCATCGCCGCGCCATTCAATGGCTTCCTGGCGGAAAAGGTCGAGGAGATGCTGACCGGCAAGGCACCGCCAGCGGAGTCACTGCCGAGCATGGTATGGCGCACGCTGGGGCGGGAAATGCGCAAGCTGTGGTATTTCCTCGGCTGGGGACTGGTGATTTTGCTGATCAGCTTTATCACCAGTGTGACCGTTTTCATTCCCGCAGCGCTCGGCGTGTTGTGGGGCGCCTGGTGCATGGCTATCCAGTATGTGGACTATCCGCTCGACAACCACCAGCGCCCTTTCGACGAACTGAAACGCGTACTGCGCCGGCGCAAGCTGACCACACTCAGTTTCGGCGGTGCTGTGATGCTGGCGAAGATGGTGCCGATCCTGAATATCTTCGTGATGCCGGCAGCGGTGGCCGGCGGTACTGCGCTGTGGATTGAGCGGTTGCGGCAGGAGGGGGATCCGGGAACCGACTCGCACTCGCGGGAGTTGCAGCGGAAATAGTGCGGTACGTAGTTATCCACAGCAGGGAATTTTCTGGGCGAGCCTTGTGTTCGCCCTCATTCGTTCTCGGCGCTGTGGATAGTTTAGTGGTGACCTAAAACAACGAGGGTGCACCTGGAGCGCTTTTCAGCGGGCTCTAAAACATAAAAAAAGCGGGCGATGCCCGCTTTTTTTACATTTATAAATGTACTTTACTTGGTATTGACCGCAATCACGGTGTTTTTCTTATCGCGCAGATCCGGATGCGTCCATTGCGGCAGAACCAACTTACTGATGTCCTGCTTGGCCAGATAGGGATACTTGGACCGCAGCTCCGCCGTGTCTTGGTCGTAGTTGTCGGTAATCTGTACGTCGAAGGTGCCAGTGGAGAAACCGGCTACCGCCTGGTCGATCAACGGAATTACAGAACCGGCACGCGGCTGTCCATCCGCACGGGGCTTGATTTTCGCATCGATATTGCCCACGTAAACTACCTGGTTTGCCGGTACATCGATCGCATACTCCAGCGGAAGTGCAGCAATAGCATTCAGCAGCAAGGGCACAGAGCGCGTAAAGGTCACGACTTTGAGGACCGCCTTACCCGGATTTGCCTGGACGCTGACAAAATACTCTTTGCCCCCGGCTCCATTATCGACCACCAGCGTAGGCGCTTTGAAAACGCGTTGCTCGCCATTTTGCTCCAGAACAACCGAAAACAAATCTGGCTGATGCCCCGGCTTATTCAGGTTTACCACATGGACTTTGGCCAGCAGGATACTCTTTGCGGAAACATCGGCATTGCCAGCCCCGAGCGGCATTTTTGCCACATTCGCACACCCTGTAAAAACAACTACCAGCCCCAGTGCGATCAATTTAGTGAGCGTTTTAAACATATAGATCCCCAAATATACTTTTTAGAATTTTGATCTCATTTATATGTATTTATTGAAACGAAACCACTGGCAAATATAAAACGCGCGCCCTTCATAGTCTAGAGGTAGCGGTCACCCACAAAAATACCCGCACAGAACGCAATGGGGGAAGGCGTCTTCGACTACCTTCCCCCAAATTCGCACACCGGTTTGTCACCAAATGGGAAGCGCGTTAAACCGCCCCTTCCTCAATCTTGGCTTTCCAGATCAGCGGCCCGGTCTGGTGCACCGATTCACCCTGGCTGTCCACAGCCACGGTCACCGGCATGTCCTCGACTTCGAACTCGTAGATGGCTTCCATTCCCAGTTCCGGGAAGGCCATGACTTTGGAGCCCTTGATGGCCTGGGCCACCAGGTAGGCGGCGCCGCCGACGGCCATCAGGTACACGGCCTTGTTATCGCGGATGGCTTCGATCGCGACCGGGCCGCGCTCGGCCTTGCCGATCATGCCCAGCAGGCCGGTCTCTTCCAGCATGGTGCGGGTGAACTTGTCCATACGGGTGGCGGTGGTGGGACCGGCCGGGCCGACCACTTCCTCGCGCACCGGATCCACCGGGCCCACGTAGTAGATAAAACGACCAGTCAGGTCCACCGGCAGCGACTCGCCCTTGGCCAGGATGTCGACCATTTTCTTGTGTGCCGCGTCGCGGCCGGTCAGCATCTTGCCGTTCAGCAGCAGCGTTTCACCCGGCTGCCAGCTCAGTACGTCTTCGCGGGTCACTTCGTCCAGGTTCACGCGGCGGGTGTTGCCGCCGGCCTCACGGGTGACTTCCGGCCAGTCTTCCAGCTTCGGCGCCTTCTGGGCTGCCGGACCGGAACCGTCGAGGGTGAAGTGGGTGTGACGGGTGGCGGCGCAGTTGGGGATGATCGCCACCGCCTTGTTGGCGGCGTGGGTCGGGTAGTCCTTGACCTTCACATCCAGCACGGTAGTCAGGCCGCCCAGGCCCTGGGCGCCGATGCCCAGTTTGTTGACCTTGTCGTACAGCTCCAGGCGCAGTTCCTCGGCGCGGTTGGACGCGCCGCGCTCCTGCAGGTCCTGGATATCGATCGGGTCGAGCAGGGATTCCTTCGCCAGCAGCATCGCCTTTTCGGCCGTGCCGCCCACACCAATGCCCAGCATGCCCGGTGGACACCAGCCCGCACCCATCTGCGGCACCATGTTCAGCACCCAGTCGACCACCGAGTCAGAAGGGTTCAACATTGCGAACTTGCTCTTCGCCTCGGAACCGCCGCCCTTGGCCGCCACATAGACCTCGACGGTGTCACCGGGCACGATCTCGTAGTGGATCACCGCCGGGGTGTTGTCGCCGGTGTTCTTGCGCGCACCGTCCGGGTCCGCGAGGATCGACGCGCGCAGCACGTTGTCCGGGTTCTTGTAGGCGCGGCGCACGCCCTCGTTGACCATATCGGTCACGCTCATGTCCGCTTGCCACTGCACGTTCATGCCCACTTTCAGCTTCACCGTTACGATACCGGTGTCCTGGCAGATTGGGCGGTGGCCCTGGGCGCACATGCGCGAGTTGATCAGGATCTGGGCCATGGCGTCCTTGGCCGCCGGGTTGGCCTCTTTCTCGTAGGCCTTGTTCAGGGCCTGGATGAAGTCCTGCGGATGGTAGTAGGAAATGAATTGCAGCGCGTCGGCAACGCTGTGGATCAGGTCGTCCTGGCGGATAGTGGTCATGGCCGCTCCCAATAAGGTCTCTGGGGGTTTACGTCTCAAGGCGGGGGATTTTACACGAAATGCCGGGTGTATTGGCGGCTTTTCCACCAACCGGGGGTCCGGGCTGATGCGGCTGTCAGCGCCGCGTAGAACGATGTTATCGTTGTCGCTCATTCATCCCTTTTTCAAACGCCGTCGAATCAATAATTATGCGTAAACTCCTTTTCGCTCTCACCGCCATTGCTTCCGCCGCGACGATGCACGCCGCCTGCGCCACGCCGGCGCCGCAGGACAAATCGACAATCTCCCAACAGGCCCTGGATGCCACCGCGCCGCCCACCACCATGGCGCGGCTGGCGGCCGCCAAGCCTGTGCAGGCCGAGCACGCCATGGTGGTCACCGCACAGCACCTGGCCACCAAAGTGGGTGTGGATATCCTCAAACAGGGCGGCAACGCCGTAGACGCCGCCGTGGCAGTGGGCTACACGCTGGCGGTGGTACACCCCTGTTGTGGCAACATCGGTGGCGGCGGCTTCATGATGCTGCACCCGGCGGACGGCAAGACCGTATTCCTCGACTTCCGAGAAAAGGCACCGCTGAAGGCGACCCCGACCATGTTCCAGGATGCCGACGGCAATGTGGTCAAAGGGCGCAGTACCCACACCTACCTGGGCGTGGGTGTGCCGGGCACAGTCATGGGGCTGGACGCCGCGCTGAAGAAGTACGGCAGCATGAGCCTGAAGCAGGTGATCGCGCCGGCCATCAAGCTGGCCCGCGACGGCTTCATCCTGCAGCAGGGCGACGTCAACATCCTGCATACGCGCAGCGCGGAATTCGCCAATCATCCCAATGTGGCCAAAACCTTCCTCAACCAGGGCAAACCCTATGAGGTGGGCGACCGCCTGGTGCAACCGCAACTGGCACGTACCCTCGAGCAGATCGAAAAGGGCGGCACCCGCGCCTTTTATCACGGCCCCATCGCCGAAGCGGTGGTCAAGGCCAGCGAGGCCAACGGCGGCCTGCTGAGCATGAAGGACTTTGCCGAATACACGGTTAAATGGGACCAGCCAATCGAGTGCCAGTACCGCGACTACACGGTGATGTCCTCACCACCGCCCAGCTCCGGCGGCACCACCATCTGCCAGATACTGCAGCTGATCAAGCCCTACCCGATGGCCAAGTGGGGCTACGGCTCTGTCGAAGCGACCCACCACCTGGTAGAGGCCGAGCGCCGCGCCTTCGCCGACCGCAACACCTATCTGGGCGACCCGGCGTTCGTACAGAATCCGATCGCCAGGCTGCTCTCGCCCGAGCATGTGGACCAGATGCGCTCGACCATTCAGCCGGATAAAGCCACCCCTTCGAGCGAGATCCACGGCAGCCTCGGCGCTGCCGAGGGCCAGCACACCACCCACTATTCGGTGGTCGATGCCGAGGGCAACGCGGTCGGAGTGACCTACACCATCAACTACCTGTTTGGCGTCGGCCAGATTGCCGCCGATACCGGTTTCTTCCTCAACAACGAGATGGATGACTTCACCTCCAAACCCGGCGTCCCCAATTCGTTCGGCCTGGTCCAGGGTGAGATCAACCAGGTAGAGCCCGGCAAGCGCCCGCTGAGCTCGATGTCACCGACTATCGTGCTGAACAAGGGCAAGCTGTTTATGGTCACCGGTAGTCCCGGCGGCTCGACGATCATTTCCACCACCCTGGAAAGTATCCTCAACGTGGTCGATTTCGGCCTGAATATGCAGCAAGCGGTCGATGCGCCGCGGCTGCACCACCAGTGGTATCCGGACACAGTGCTGATCGAACCCGGCCTGCTGACCCCGGAAACCGAAACTGCGCTGGAGAAGATGGGGCACAAGTTCAGGGAAGTGAAGTCCTGGGGCGCCGACGAGGCCATCCTGGTCAACCCCAAGAGCAAGCTGCTTGAGGGCGCCAACGACCGCCGGCGTCCGGCGGGACAAGCCGCCGGCTACTGATCAGGCTGTTGAAGCACGACTTCTCCAGCCGGGCCTGGACGTCTGCAAGGCAAAAAAAAGGGTGAGCCACAGGGCTCACCCTTTTTTTGTCGCGTACCGGCTTACATCGACGAAGCCGTGCTGCCGCCGTTCTGCAGGCTGCGGACGGCATCGCGCAGCTGCACCAGGTCCTTGTTGACCGAGCGGCGGTAGGCGTCCATGGACTCCACGGCCTCCTCGTTGGCGCCGACACGGGCGGTCAGCTCGGTGCGCACCGAGGCCAGCTGGCGCTCCATCTTGTTCAGAGTGTCCTTGGTCTGACGATCGCTGGCGGTCGCGGACTTGCGCAGTTCGGCCAACGCCGATTCGACCGCAGCCACCTTCTTCAGACTGTCTTTGAGGCCGCCGACCTGGCTGGACAGGGACGCCAGCGCCTTCTTGTTGGCTGCAGTGACATTTTTGTTGGACGCAATGTCCTTGCGGTTGGTGTCGTAGGACACACCCCACAGCTTGCGGATCTCGGAGGCGTTGTCCTTGACCTTGGCTGTCAGCACCTCCGCCGACGCCGATGTCTCCTCGTCCGACATCTCGAAACGCTTCTCCAGCTCGGCGATGCGCTTGTCGGCGTCGACCAGCTGCGCGCGGCTCTCCTGCCACTGGGTGTACAGGAAGGCGGCGGCACCGAGACCGGCCAGGGCCAGGATCAGTGCCACGACACCCACCACCGACACGCCGCCACCGCTGCGCTCCTCCGGCGCGGCGGTGGCCGCCGGTGTCGGTAGGGGCCCCGCGCTGCGGGCACCGCGGCCGATCGGCTTGTTGTCCAGTTGCGGCTCGATTGGAGGGCTGCTGCCGTCCAGTGTGGGCTCTCTGCGTTGCATGGTTGAAATTACCCGATACTTTGTCACAGGCCGGGACTCAGCGGTCCGGCTTCAGATTTGTGGAATTCAGCGGCAGTTATACCAAAAATTGACGAAAAAGTAAGCAGTCACTATCGAAGATTAGCATCTGCCCGACCGCGCCAAATTACAGTTAGTTGGAACTCTGTTGCCGCCAAAAGTGCCACAAACGGCAGCAATAGCGCAAAATCGCCGCCCCGCGCGCGCTCAGCCCCTTGGGTTTGGAAAATTCGTCCCCATCAGACGGTATTCTGATTCAGCTGCGGGTTAATTAAGGTGACCCGCGGGTGTAGAATGCCCCCCACCAATAACCCGGAAACATAAGGAAGGAAGAAATGGCTTTCGAACTGCCCGAACTCCCTTACGCAAAGAATGCCCTGGAACCGCACATCTCCGAGGAAACCCTCGAGTACCATTACGGCAAACACCACAAGACTTACGTCGACAAACTGAACGGCCTGCTGGAAGGTACTCCGGAAGCCGATAAATCCCTGGAAGAGGTCATCAAAGGCGCTTCCGGCGGTGTCTTCAACAACGCCGCTCAAGTGTGGAACCACACCTTCTACTGGAACTGCCTGAGCCCGAACGGCGGCGGTGAAGCCACCGGCGCCGTGGCCGAGGCCATTAACGCTGCCTTCGGATCCTTCGACAAGTTCAAGGAAGAATTCACCAACAGCGCCGTCAACAACTTCGGTTCCGGCTGGACCTGGCTGGTCAAGAAAGGCGACGGCTCCGTAGCCATCGTCAACACCTCCAACGCCGCAACTCCGGTTACCGAAGCCGACCAGACTCCGCTGCTGACCTGCGACGTGTGGGAACACGCCTACTACATCGATTACCGCAATGCGCGGCCGAAGTACATGGAAGCCTTCTGGGCTCTGGTGAACTGGGACTTCGTCAACCAGAACTTCGCCTGATTCCAGCGTTGATCAAAAGAGCGGGCTAAGGCCCGCTTTTTTGTATCAGCCGTATAAAAACAACAACGACTATCAATCGCACACGGGACAGGATCATGAAATTACCCATTTCCCTGCTGGCTGCCGCGATCGGCACCCTGCTGCTGGCCGGCTGCGGCCAGAAACACGACGCCGACACGGCCGTCAAAGCCGCCGCCGACAAACCCGCTGCCCAGCAAACCGCCGCCGACAGCACTGCCAAAAGCACCGCCGGCGACCCCCAGGCCATCGCCGATGCCAACCAGCTGTTCGAGGATCTTTTCCAGCAGCAACTGGCGCGCAGCCCCGAGTTTGAAACCGCGCTCGGCATCAAGAAGGACTACGACAAGTGGGATGACCTGTCCGACGCATTCGCCGCCGAGACCCACGCCCTTAACCAACGCCAGCTGGCACAACTGCAGAAGCTCGATCCGGCCAAACTGGACGACGCCACTCGCCTGAGCCTCGAGCTGTACAAGCGCAACCTGCAGATGGATATCAAAGGTTACAAGTGGCGCCTGTACAACTACCCGGTCAACCAGATGTTCGGCACCCACTCGAGCGTGCCGTCGCTGCTGATCAACCAGCATCGCATCGATGATGTCAGCGATGCCAGGGCGTATATCGCACGCCTGAATGCGCTGCCCACACTCTTCGACCAGCTGATCGCCGGTCTCAAGGAGCGCGCTGACAAAGGCATCATCGCGCCCAAGTTCGTCTTCCCCTATGTGATCAGCGACAGCAAAAACCTGATCAGTGGCGCGCCCTATGACGACGGCAAGGACAACACCCTGTTTGCCGATTTCAAGGGCAAGGTGGCCAAGCTGGAAATCGACCAGGCGCAGAAGGACCAGCTGATTGCCGACGCCAAACAGGCCTTGCTGGAGAGCACCGAACCCGCCTACCAGCACCTGATCAGCTATCTGGGTGAACTGGAGAAAAAAGCCACCACCGACGACGGCGCGTGGAAATTCCCCGATGGCAACGACTTCTACGATTTTGCCCTGAAGCGCACCACCACCACAGATCTCACCGCGGACCAGATCCACACGATCGGCCTCAAGGAAGTCAAACGCATTCACGGCGAGATGCGCGGTATCATGAAGGAGGTCGGCTTCAAGGGCACCCTGCAGGACTTCTTCAAGTTCATGCGCACCGACAAGCAGTTCTACTACCCCAACACCGATGCCGGCCGCCAGCGCTACCTGAAAGAAGCCACGGCGCTGATCGACAACATGAAGGAGCACCTGCCCGAGCTGTTCCTGACGCTGCCGAAGGCGGACCTGGTGGTCAAGGCGGTGGAGCCCTATCGGGAAAAATCCGCCGGCAAGGCGTTCTACGAACGACCGGCCCCGGACGGCTCGCGTCCCGGCATCTACTACGCCAACCTGTACAACATGGCGGACATGCCCACTTACCAGATGGCGGCGCTGGCCTACCACGAGGGCATTCCCGGCCACCATATGCAGATTTCCATCGCCCAGGAACTGAAAGGTATTCCCAAGTTCCGCAAATTCGGCGGCTACACCGCCTACGTGGAAGGCTGGGGTCTCTACTCCGAGTTTGTGCCGAAAGAGATGGGCTTCTACAAGGATCCCTACTCCGATTTCGGCCGTCTGGCCATGGAGCTGTGGCGCGCCTGCCGCCTGGTGGTGGACACCGGCATTCACCGCAAGAAGTGGACCCGCGAACAGGCAATCGACTGGCTGCAGGAAAACACCCCCAATCCGCACGGGGATGTGGTCAAGGCGATCGAGCGTTATATCGTCATGCCGTCACAGGCGACCGCCTACAAGATCGGCATGCTGAAGATTCTCGAACTGCGTGCCAAGGCGAAAAAAGAACTGGGTGACCAGTTCGATATCCGCGCCTTCCACGACACGATACTGGCCAACGGCGCCGTGCCGCTGGACGTATTGGAAGAGCTGGTGGATCAGTGGATTGCCAAGGTTAAAGCCGGCAAGTAATCCTATCGCGGACTGCCGCCCGGCAGTCCGCGCACCTCAGACCGCCAGAGCCAGCTTGTTCTGGCGGGGAGTCCTTAATTCCGTGCGCGGCCGGTACGGAGCAAGATTTCAAGCAGGCTCCTACGGTTTAACCGGCGACACAAAATCACTCGGCTTCAACGCCAGCAGTGAACAGCTCACCTTGCGCAGAATATTTTCCGCCGTATTGCCCATGATAAAACCGGGAATACCGCTGCGCGCAACCGTGCCCATCACCAGGATGTCGAAGCCACGCTCCTCGATCAGCAGGGGGATAAAGCGCTCGGCGCGTGCCACCGCGTGGTGAATCTCCACCGGCCCGCCGATACCCGCCGCATGGATCAGCGCATCCAGCTGGCCGCGATGCCGGGAACCGGCACGTTCGATAATGCGGTCTATCTCTTCGTCGGAGGCCTCGATGGAGACATGCTGGCGCAGGTAGCTGTCCACGTCGTACTCCCAACAGGACACCACGTGCAGCGTGCCGCTGCAGGTGTCCGCCAGTGCCCTCGACAGGCGCAACAGGCGAATCGCCAGGTCGTAGGCGGCGCCGCCCTCGCACTCCGGATCGACAGCCACCACGACATTGATATCCGGCCGCGAATGGCGGATCGGGCGGCACAGCCACACCGGGCAGGGGCACTTGCGCAACAGCTCCATATCCAGTGCGCGGAATCCACGCCCCTGGTCCGCCCCCTCTACATTCTTGATGACCAGATCGAAGTCCTCGTCCAACACACGGCGGGTGATGCGCTCGGCAGGATTTTTCCCACAGTCCACCGCCATCGCCACCGGTAACTCATCCTGCGCCAGGCGCAGGTTGTCACGCACGATCGTCAGGGTCGCCTCGACATGACCGCGCAGGCCGTCGACATAGGCCTCACGGTAACCTTCGAACTCGTCCGGCAGCGGCGGGCAGGCTATCTGCACCTGTAACTCGGCGCCGCTGTTGCGGGCAGTACTGACGGCCTGCATCAGGCCGTCGCTCTCGTCGCCAGCGCCATGACTGACGAACAGGATTTTATGAAAATTCTGCATATCGGCAATCCGGTGTCTGCTACGGCGGGCATAAAAACAGCCCTGACCACCGCCTGTAACTTTAGCTGCCACAATTATTACAGTGATCCCGCCGGCGAAGTGCGGAATCAGCGCCTGAGGTTAACGGGAAGTCTATGGTCGCCACCGGTCAATTGCGCGCCGTGCGTATGGGTATCGATACCCACGAAGAGCCCATCGTGTTCATGCGCAGCGATTGCGCCATCTGCCACGCCGAAGGCTTCACCGCCAACACGCGCCTGCAGATTCACACCGGCGAGCGCCACCTGATTGCCACGCTCAACATGGTCAGTGCGGCACTGCTGCCGGAAGGTACCATCGGTTTCTCCGAGAGCAGCTGGCAGTACCTGCGGCTGGAACCGGAGCAGCTGGTGCGGGTGCGGCACACGCCGCAGGTGCACTCGCTGAGCGCGCTGCGCAAAAAGATCTACGGCCATGAACTGCAGGCGATCGAACTGCAGGCGATCGTGCGCGACATCAACCGCCGGCTCTATTCCGATATCGAGATTGCCAGCTTCCTGACCGCCTGTGCCGGCGAGCGCCTGACGACGGCGGAAGTGATCGCGTTGACGCGGGCGATGGTCGGCGCGGGCAATACCATCCGCTGGCCCAATTACACCCACGTGTTCGACAAGCACTGCATCGGCGGCCTGCCCGGCAATCGCACCACCCCCATCGTCATCGCCATCTGCAGCGCCGCCGGACTGGTGATTCCCAAAACCTCGTCGCGCGCCATCACCTCGCCCGCCGGCACCGCCGACACCATGGAAGTGCTCACCGAAGTGGACCTGAGCCTCGAGCAACTGCAGCGGGTGGTCAACGAGACCGGCGCCTGCCTGGCCGCCGGCGGGCGCGTGGGGCTGAGCCCCACCGATGACCAGCTGATCCGCATCGAGCGCGCGCTGGATCTCGACAGCGAGGGGCAGCTGGTGGCCTCGGTGCTGTCGAAGAAAGTCGCCGCCGGCTCCACCGATATCCTCATCGACATGCCGGTCGGCCCCACCGCCAAGCTGCGCGACCGCGTCCAGGCCGAGCGGCTGATCGAACTGTTTCACGCTGCTGCAGCGGCGCTGCAACTGCGGCTGCGCTGTGTCATCACCGACGGCAGCCAGGCGATCGGCAACGGCATCGGCCCCACCGAGGAAGCCCGCGATGTCATCGCGGTATTGCAAAACCACGCCGAGGCCCCCGCAGACCTGACCGAGCGCGCCCTCTATCTGGCCGCACAACTGCTGGTCATGCAGTCGGGCAGCGACGAATCCAGTGCACTGGCCAGGGCGCGGGAAATCCTGCACTCGGGGCGCGCCTGGACACAGTTCCAGCGTATCTGCGCCGCCCAGGGCGGTCTGAAGGAGATTGTCGAAGCGCCCCACCGCACGGCGCTGCGCGCCGACCGCAACGGTCACCTGCTCGACATGGACAACCGGCGCCTGGCCCAGCTGGCCAAGCTCGCCGGCGCGCCCTCTTCCGCCGCAGCGGGGCTGCGCCTGCACGTCAAGGTCGGGGATCCGGTGATCGCCGGCCAGCCCCTGGCCACCCTGTATGCGGACACTGCCGGCGAGCTGATCTACGCACGGGACTACTTCCGCGATAACCGCGACCTGTTCAAGATCGGTGGGAAACCGTGACATTGCCGCTGCTTACCGCCATCGCGCGGCAATTCGCCACGCCCCGGCCGGCTCGGCTCGATTCAAACCAAGCTCCAAGGTATTCGTGGAGGCTGATCTCATGAAACTGATTTTTCTCGGCGCCACCCAGACGGTTACCGGTTCCAAGTTCCTGATCGAAGACGGCGACTGCAACTTCCTCGTCGACTGCGGCCTCTACCAGGGCTACAAATGGCTGCGCGAGCGCAACTGGCAGCCACAGGCGTTCGATATCGGGCGCCTGGATGCGGTGGTCCTGACCCACGCCCATATCGATCACTCCGGTTATATTCCGCGGCTATATCAGCAGGGGTATCGTGGCCCGGTCTATTGCCACCGTGCCACCCGCGACCTGTGCGGCATCCTGCTGCCGGACAGCGGCCGTATCCAGGAAGAGGATGCGCGCTTCTACGCCCGCCACAAGCTGAGTAAACACACGCACCCGGAACCGCTGTACGACGGTGAGACCGCCGAGCGCAGTATGGAGCTGTTCCAGCCGCTGGATTTCGGCCAGGAATTTTCCATCGGCAACAGCCGGGTGCACCTGCAGCCGGCCGGACATATCCTCGGCGCCGGCAGTGCGATCGTCGACAACAACGGTACCCGGGTCGGCTTTTCCGGCGACGTTGGCCGACCCAACGACCTGATCATGCGCCCGCCACAGCCACTGCCGGAACTGGACCTGTTGCTGATGGAGTCCACCTACGGCAACCGCCGCCACCCGCAGGTCGATGTGCACCACGAACTGGCGCGGGTAGTCAATGAAACCGCCAGCCACGGTGGCGTGCTGCTGATCCCGAGCTTTGCCGTGGGCCGCGCCCAGGCACTGCAGTATCTGCTGGTGACCCTGATGGACAGTGGCGACATTCCAGAGCTGCCGATCTATCTCGACAGCCCCATGGCCATCGATGTCACCGACCTTTACTGCCAGTATGCGGACCAGCATCGCCTGAGCCCCGCCGAGTGCCAGCATATGCACCGCGGCATCATCTACACCCACAGCGTCGACGAATCCAAGGCGCTGGAGAACATCCAGTACCCGCACATCATCATCGCCGGCAGCGGCATGGCCACCGGCGGGCGCATCCTGCACCACATGAAACGGCTGCTGCCCGACCACCACACCACCCTGCTCTTCTGCGGCTACCAGGCCGGCGGCACCCGCGGCGCGAGGCTCACTGGCGGCGGTACCACGGTGAAAATTCACGGCGAGCAGGTACCCTGCAGGGCGCAGGTAGAGATGATCGAGGGGATGTCCGCGCACGCCGATTACCGTGAACTCGGTGCCTGGCTGCAGCAGTCGCAAATGCAGGCGGATACGCCGGTCCAGCTGGTGCACGGCGAGCCGGATGCCGCCGATGCGTTGCGCTTCTACCTGAAGGAACACACCAACTTCCACCCCATAGTGCCGGAATACCGGCAGGTGCTGCATCTCTGAATGGCTGTGGAGCAGAGGGTATCGGGAGGATTTGGAGCTACGAGGGGCTGCGCGCGCCAACGGCGGGTCGCGCGCAGCCACAGTCAATCAGATATTGAGCACCTGCTTGACGAACGGAATGGTGATTTTGCGCTGCGCCACCAGCGACGCCCGGTCGAGCTGTTCGAGGCAATCGAACAGCGCGCGGGTATCCCGCGGCGCGCGGTGCAGTATGTACTGGGCGACGTCTTCCGGCAGGTCGAAACCGCGCAGGCGGCTGCGCTGGCGCAGGGCCGTGAGCTTGTCGCCGTCGTTGAGCGGGCGCAGCTGGAAAGTCAGGCCCCACTGCAGCCGCGACGTCAGGTCGGCGAGCTCCAGCGACAGATTGCGCGGCGACTTGCGCGCCCCCAGCAACAGCTGGCGGCCGCTGTCACGTACGCGGTTGTACAGGTGGAACAGCGCCGTCTGCCACTCCGACTGCCCCTCGATCAGGTGCAGGTCATCGATACAGACCAGGTCCAGCTGCTCCAGGCGGTCGAGGGCTACCGACGGATCTATGTCCAGCAGCTCTGCCAGCGGCAGGTACTGGAAACTGCGGCCGCCGGCGTCGGCGCGCTGGCACACCGACTGCAGCAGGTGGCTGACGCCGCTACCGGCCTCGCCCCAGACATAGATCACCGGCTCGATCGACTGGCCGCCGGCAAACTGCTCCAGCGCGACCACTACCTGTTGATTGGTGTCCGACGGCGCCAGATAGAAATTATCGAAGGTGGCGTCGTCCCGCAGGGAAACCCCCAGCGACAGCTGCTGCGGAACGCCCTTGTCTCTGGTCATCTCAGTGCCAGTCGTAGCTCAGGGGGTTCTGCGCACTGCCCGCGGGGGCGCGGTAACCACTGAGGTCAATGGGGCCTTCGTCAGCGCGCTGATGCAGTTTGCGGTTCAGCGCCAGCGCGTCGCGCAACCGCGGCAGCGGCGCCGCGGTAGTCAGGGCAAAACGCAGACGGTCGCGATCGACAGACAACAGCTCTGCGGCACTGACCTGTGCCAGCCCCTGCAGGTAACTGGAAGCGGCGGTGTAGGCGGCAAAGCTGTCGACACCGGAGATTTCCACCACCACCGCGCTCTGCTGGCCGCCACCGTTGTCGGGGCGTACCGCGTAGCGCTGCGCCAGTACATTGGCCGCCTCGTCGATACCGCGCATGGCCACCTGCTCCATGGAGTCACCACTGGCATCGAAGGCGTAGCTGCGCCCGCCCTGGATCAGCAGCCAGTTGGCCTGCCAGCGATTGTCGGAAATCTCCAGCAACCGGCCCATCAGTGTGGCGTCGGGGCGATAGCGCACGGCGGCGCGCTCGGCGGCCTGTTCGTCCTGCGCCCACAGGTTACCCAGCGGCATTTTCCCGCGATCATTGGCGTCCATGACCGGGAAATCCACCGGTAACCCGCGCTGCATGGCGATACCGTCGAGCGCCGCGTACAGCTCGGGGCTGTCGTTCTCGCTGAGCGCGCTGCGGCCGTCGCGCAGGCTGTCCACCGCCAGCCACACCAGGGTCGCGGGACGGTTGTTGGGCCACATCGGCAACTGCAGCTTGTGCACCTGTTCCGCCACGGCCTGGGGATCGTAGGACAGGTGCAGGTACAGCTGGTTGTCTTCCGACTCGTAGCGATAGCTCTGCACATACTGCCGGGCAGCCGCCAGCAGCGGCTTCAGTTGCGGGTTGCTACCGATATCGGCATCGCCGGTGACGCGCACGAATACCTGTTCCAGGCCGCGACTACTGGCGTCCGCGCGATCGGTGGCGCCGCGACTGGGCACCGCCTCGACCACCTCATACAGGTCCGGAATCACCCGCGCCTGGGCCGGCAATACCACGGCACATAACAGCAGTGCCACCAGGCTGGACGCCCAACCGCGCCGGAGCAGCTGAAACATTGGTTCTCTCCCCAAAACTTCTTATCTGCGGAAGCGGCCCCGGCCGCCAAACACGGCGGACAGGGCTCGAATTGCGGCTATTGTATCAGTGTCGGTTATTTCTCCCAGTACCTGGCCCGCATTTCTCGCAAAGTTACGCCCGCTGCGGCCGTCACAGCGGGAGATTTGCGGGAAATGCCCGTCTATTCGCACAATGGGGATATTTTCCACTAGAATACGCGCCCTTCGAGCCCCCACAGCAGGATGAATCATGAGCGATTCCAAGCCGCAACAGTCACTGTCCTACAAAGACGCCGGTGTCGATATCGACGCGGGCAACGCCCTGGTCGAGCGCATCAAGCACGTCGCCAAGCGCACCGCGCGCCCCGAGGTGATGGGAGGCTTGGGCGGCTTCGGCGCGCTGTGCGAGCTGCCCAGCGGCTACCGGGAGCCGGTGCTGGTTTCCGGCACCGACGGTGTGGGCACCAAGTTGCGCCTGGCCATGGATCTGGGTATCCACGACAGCATCGGCATCGACCTGGTGGCCATGTGTGTCAACGATCTGGTCGTGGCCGGCGCCGAGCCGCTGTTCTTCCTCGACTACTACGCCACCGGCAAGCTCAACGTGGATATCGCCGCGGAGGTGGTTACCGGTATCGGCCAGGGTTGTGAACTGTCCGGCTGTGCCCTGGTGGGCGGCGAGACCGCGGAAATGCCCGGTATGTACGAGGGTGACGATTACGACCTGGCCGGCTTCTGCGTGGGCGTGGTGGAGAAATCCGAAATCATCGACGGCAGCAAAGTCCGGGCCGGCGACAAGCTGATCGGCCTCGGCGCCAGCGGCCCGCATTCCAACGGCTACTCGCTGATCCGCAAGGTGCTGGAGATCAGCGGTGCCGACCTGCAACAACCGATGGGCGATACCACCCTGGCCAGGGCGCTGATGGCGCCGACCCGCATCTATGTGAAGAACCTGCTGGAGCTGATGAAATCCCACCAGGTCAATGCGCTCAGCCACATCACCGGCGGCGGCCTGCTGGAAAACCTGCCCCGAGTCCTGCCCGAGGGCACCTGTGCGCGCATCGACGTCACCAGCTGGGAACTGCCGCCGGTGTTCGACTGGCTGCGCGAGGCCGGCAATATCGAGCGCCGCGAAATGTACCGCACCTTCAACTGCGGTGTGGGCATGGTGATCTGCGTACCCGCGGACCAGGCGGACGCCGCGCTGGCCACCCTGCGCCAGCTGGGCGAGGACGCCTTTGTCATCGGCAGCATCGAAGCGGCCAGCGACGGCGGTGAAGCGGTAGAGCTGGCGGGACTCTGATGTCGCGGGATAAATGTAATGTCGTAGTGCTGATCTCCGGCAGCGGCACCAATCTGCAGGCGCTGATCGACGGCGCCGCCGCAGCGGATGCCGATTTCAACGTGTGCGCGGTGATCAGCAACAAGGCGGAGGCCTACGGCCTCACCCGCGCGCGCGACGCCGGTATCAACACCGTTGCCGTCAGCCACCGGGATTTTGCCGACCGCGAGTCGTTCGATCGCGCCCTGATCGAAGAGATCGACCGGCACCAGCCCGGACTGGTGGTGCTGGCCGGCTTCATGCGTATCCTCACGCCGGAGTTCGTGCGCCACTACAGCGGTCGCCTGCTCAATATCCATCCGTCGCTGCTGCCCAAATACCAGGGGCTGCATACCCACCAGCGCGCCCTGGACGCCGGCGACCGCGAACACGGCGCTACGGTACACTTCGTCACCGAGGAGCTGGACGGCGGCCCCGCCATCATCCAGGCGCGGATACCGGTCGAGCCCGGCGACAGTGCCGACACACTCGCCGCGCGGGTGCAGATTCAGGAACACTTCATCTACCCTATGGCAGTATCCTGGTTCGCCCGGGGTCGTCTGCGTATGCTGGACGACCGTGTCGAACTCGACGGCGAACCGCTGCCGCGCAGCGGGTACACAGTGACCGGTTGATCCGGCGGCACTTTTGTCGCCGACTTGCGGTCAGTAATGTGTGTGAACACATTTCCCGCACCGGCGTCATCGCGGTGCGGGACTTCGACAACAGGAGGTCCCAGTGCCGGTTCGCATTCTTACGTTTTTATTCCTCTGCCTGATCGCCGTGCTGCCGGCGCAGGCAGCAGATCAGCCGCAACTCAAACCCTTCGTCGCCACCTATACCGCGCACTATGGCGCCATCGGCGTCACTGCCAAGCGCCGCCTGAGTGGCAGCGACGGCAGCTGGCGCCTGGACTTTGATGTCGACTCCCTGTTCGCCGGCATCCGCGAATTTTCCCGCTTTCGCGACGTTAATGGACAGCTGCACCCACAGCATTACGAATACCACAAAACCGGCCTCGGCCGGGACCGCCACACGCGGCTGAACTTCGAGCAGGCCGAGCATCGCGTGGTCAACCTGAACAGGCCCAAGCGCACACTCGATAATGTGCCGCGCGACGTACACGACAAATTAACCTACCAGTTACAGCTGGCACTCGATGTGGCTGCCGGCAAAAAAAACCTGAATTATCAGATTGCCGACGGCAAAAGACTCAATGAATACAATTTTGCCGTCGACGGCCGGGAAATGCTGCGCACGCCGCTGGGGGAAGTGGAAACGGTGCGCGTAAAGCGGGTGCCCGACGGCGATTCCGATCGCGAGACCAGTATCTGGTTTGCACCGCAGTGGAACTATGCGCTGGTTAAACTGATGCAGAGCGAAGATGGCAAAACCTACCAGATTGAATTGACCGAATTATCCATAGATGGAAAAAGCGTCGGTGCTCGTCAATAAATTTTCTCGCTTCATCTAAAACGTGAAAAAAAAGCACGTCACTCAATAGATTTTTCGCTCTTTTGTCTTTATAAAGTCGCAAAATTCCACTGGTCCGCCAGTTTGGCGCTGCTAAACTTCCGGCACCAGGGAATTTGTCACGAAAGCGACCGGCTTTCCCGCCACTGGCGGCTCAGCGCTGTTAGAGCAGTGGCTTCTTGTTAACGGCAATAAAAAAGAGTGGAATCTCAATGAAAAGCACTATTCTGCGACGCGCGCTGCTCGCAGCAGCGATCAGCACAGTGTCCAGCGGCACCATGGCAGCTGGTTTTTTCCTGAATGAAACCAGCAGCTCCGGTCTCGGCCGCGCCTTCGCCGGGGAAAACACCATTGGCGACAACACCTCGATCCTCACGCGCAACCCCGCGGGTTCCGCCCTGTTTAAAACGATCAGCCTGTCCGGCGGCGCGCTGTACGTAAATCCGGAAATCGACGCGGCCGGCGACGTCACCTACTTCTTGCCGAACACCACAACTGGCGGTTACACCCCCCTGGAACCGCTGCATGATACTGCGAACGACTACGCCACCAGCGCCTGGGTTCCCAACTTCTCCCTCGCGGTGCCGATTGACCCCTGCTGGTCATTCGGCGTGTCCGCGTACTCCAACTACGGCCTGGAAACCGATTTTGACAACGACTGGCTGGTAACCAGCATCGCCAACAAGACCCAGCTGACCACCGTCAACATTGCCCCATCCGTGGCCTACAACTACCGGGACATCTTCAGCATCGGCCTGGCGGCCAACTTCCTGTACGCCGATGCCACCCTTAAAAGCTCGATCCCGAACAACTTCCCGCTCGACCCCGTACTGGCGCCGGTGGTGGGTCGCAACCTGTCCGGCGCCAGCGTGCTGAAGCTCGATGGCGACGACTGGGATGTCAGCTGGAGTATCGGCGCCCTGTGGAATATCGACGACCACACCCGCGTGGGTATTTCCTACCACGCCGAGCTGAACCCGGAACTGGAAGGCGATGTCAGCTCCGACCTGATCACCGGCGTCAACGGCCAGCCACTGCACAACACAAAGGGCAAGCTGACCCTGGACCTGCCGGACACCTGGGAGCTGGGCTTCTACCACAAGTTTGGTCAAAACTGGGGACTGGCCCTGAGCGCCCTATGGACCGACTGGAACGACTTCGAGCGCCTTGAAGCCTTCCTGCCCGAGCAGAAGGTAAACGGTACACCAGTGCCCGACTTCAACCCGCTGCATATCAAGGAAGAAAACTTCGAGAGCGGCTGGCGCTACAGCATCGGCGCTGAATACTACCCCTGCGAGGAAGTCACCTGGCGCATCGGTTACGCCTACGACCAGGGTGCCGCGCGCGACGGCCTCAATCCGACTGACGCATCCGCCAACGCATTCGGCCTGCCGATCACCTGGCGCACACTATCGATCCCGGACACCGATCGCCAGTGGGTAACCTTCGGCGGTAGCTACAAGTTCGATCAGCACCTGAGCATCGACGGCGGCTTCGCCTACCTGTGGGGCGACGATGAAACCATCCAGGAATTCACCACCGCCCCAGTGCCGACCTACTTCGATGGCAAGACCACCAATATCGAAGCTTGGATCGCCGGCGTATCCGTCAACTACCAGTTCTGATCCCCACGGTTTCGGAATCGGGCCGGGCAGTTCGCTGCCCGGCCTTTTTTGTGCCCGCTCGCGGCCAACCGCACCAAAAATTGCCGCTAGCGCGCACCATTTCACACCACCGCCACAATCCGGATTCTCACTCGAACTCCGGGCGCACCGCGTGCCGCGCCTGCGTCGGCCCTCCCGGAACACCCTGCTACCCGATTTTCACGCGATAAAAAACCCAGTAAATACAAAACCTTAAATTTCACGATCAGCAGGCGGCACGCATCGCGTGGTCGCCGCCAATATATGTTTGGCACAATCTGTGCAACCCATCCAGTGAAGGAAAACACCCGGCTGCCCCGCGGCAGCCACCGTCACCTACAGAAAATTTGTCGCCGACCGGAATTCTCGGCCGGCCGTGAGCAGAGGCGCTCATCGATTCGCTGCCCCGTGCAGCCTGTCGATGAGCGTTTTTTTTTGCGCTGCAGCCAGCGCAGACGACCATCAAAAGGGGAGTTAAGCAGATGCAATGGAAGAAATTTTTCAGGGGCGTATCCCTGCTAATGGCACTCGCCTGCGGCCCGGTGCCCTCAATCGCCGCCGATCTGGGCTACCCGGAAAAAGAAGAGCTGACCTTCGGTTTTATCAAACTCACGGACATGGCACCGATCGCCATCGCCTATGAAAAGGGATTTTTCGAAGACGAGGGCCTCTACGTCACCATTCAGGCCCAGGCCAACTGGAAAGTGTTGCTCGATGGCGTTATCGACGGCCGCCTCGACGGCGCCCATATGCTGGCCGGCCAGCCACTCGCCGCCACCATGGGTTACGGCACCCACGCAGACATCATCACCCCCTTCTCGATGGACCTGAACGGCAATGGCATTACCGTTTCCAACGAAATCTGGCAACAGATGAAAAAGAACATCCCCACCGCGGCCAACGGTAAGCCCCGACACCCGATCAAGGCGGATGCGCTGAAACCGGTGGTGGACAAGTACCGGGCCGCGGGCAAGCCGTTCAATATGGGCATGGTGTTCCCAGTCTCCACCCACAACTATGAACTGCGTTACTGGCTCGCCGCCGGCGGCATCAATCCCGGTTACTACGCGCCGGCGAAAGGCGACACCTCCGGGCAGATACAGGCCGACGCCTTGCTGTCGGTCACGCCGCCG
Source organism: Microbulbifer sp. SAOS-129_SWC (assembly GCF_039696035.1). Classification (GTDB taxonomy): domain Bacteria; phylum Pseudomonadota; class Gammaproteobacteria; order Pseudomonadales; family Cellvibrionaceae; genus Microbulbifer. Next base: position 1,271,401 of record NZ_CP155567.1, on the reverse strand, counting down.
CCACAGATGCCCGCAACGCTGGAGGCCGGCACCATTTACGGCTATTGCGTGGGCGAGCCCTGGAACCAGCAGGCGGTATTCAAAGGGATCGGAGTGCCGGTGGTCACCGACTACGAAATCTGGAAAAACAACCCGGAAAAGGTATTCGGCATCACCCGCGAGTTTGCGGAGAAATACCCCAACACCACCATCCGCATTACCCGCGCGCTGATCCGCGCGGCCATCTGGCTTGACGAAAACCACAATGCCAATCGCCCGGAAGCGGTGAAAATCCTGTCCCAGTCCAACTATGTCGGCGCCGACTACGAAGTGATTGCCAACAGCATGACAGGCACCTTCGAGTACGAAAAAGGGGACAAGCGCGAGGTGCCGGATTTCAACGTTTTCTTCCGTCACAACGCCACCTACCCCTACTACTCCGACGCCATCTGGTATCTGACCCAGATGCGCCGCTGGGGCCAGATTGCCGAGGGCAAGAGCGACGCCTGGTACCTGGCACTGGCGAAAAAGGTCTACCGCCCCGATATCTACCGCGCGGCGGCCAAATCGCTGATCGCCGACAAACTGGTGAGTGCGGACCAGTTCCCGGACTTCAAGCACGAAGACGGCTTCCGCGCGCCGCAAAAGCATTTTATCGACGGCATCGTCTACGACGGCCATCGCCCCAACGCTTATATCGACAAGTTTGCCATCGGGCTGAAATCGACGCAGACCCTCTGATCCACCAAAGCAAACCTTCACCGGAATCCACCGCCACGAGGTAAATGGGAATGAATTCGAGTGCCATCGAGGGCAGAAAGCTGCCCGCCTGGAATCTCGCCGCCAGAGTGCCGTTTGCCGGTCGCAATTGGCTGGATCGCGCAATGCAGCGGGCGGTGCTGCCGCTGGTCGGCATCCTCGCCTTTCTGCTGCTGTGGTCGGCGGCGGCGAGCAATATCAACACTTCGCTGGGTCAGTTTCCCGGCCCGGCGGCGGTGTGGGAGCAGTTCGGCGCACTCTATCAGGAGCATCGGCAGACCCGGGCAAAGGCCGTCGCATTTTACCAGCGACAGAAAATCCGCAATGCCGAGCGGGTGGCGGCCGACTCCGACTACCAGCCAAAAATCCGCGCCTTTACCGGCAGGGAAACGTTTATCGACCAGATACTCACCAGCCTGGTAACAGTGCTGAGCGGCTTCCTGCTCGCCGCTGCAGCGGCGATTCCCCTGGGCATCGCCAGCGGCCTGAGCCGCGCGCTGCACAGTGCCATCAACCCGATCGTGCAATTGTTCAAACCGGTATCGCCGCTGGCCTGGCTGCCGCTGGTCACCATGGTGGTCAGCGCACTCTACACCAGCAGTGATCCGCTGCTGGCCAAATCGTTTCTCAACTCGATGATCACGGTGACCCTGTGCTGCCTGTGGCCAATGCTGATCAACACTGCCGTCGGCGTAGCATCCATCGACAGCGACCTGGTCAATGTCAGCCGGGTGCTGCGCCTGTCGCCACTGCGGCACGTGCGCAAGATCGTGTTGCCCGCATCGATTCCGGCAATTTTTACCGGCATGCGCCTGTCACTCGGGGTCGCCTGGATGGTGCTGATCGCAGCGGAGATGCTGGCGCAGAGCCCGGGGCTGGGCAAATTTGTCTGGGACGAATTCCAGAACGGCAGCTCCGACTCCCTGGCCCGCATCATGGCCGCCGTTATTGTCATCGGCACGATCGGCTTTGCGCTCGACCGCGCCATGCTGGCACTGCAGAAGCTGATTTCCTGGGACAGGGACAGCGTCACCCACTAACCGTTTGCCGAAAAAGACTGCCAATCAATTTTTGGGAGGGCGTCATGAGTTATTTACTGGATATCAGCCATATCGATATGGAATTCCCCGCCCCCGGTGGCTCCTTCTGCGCGCTGCGCGACATCAACCTGCAAATCCGCCATGGCGAATTTGTGTCGCTGATCGGCCACTCCGGTTGCGGTAAATCGACCGTGCTCAATGTGGTGGCCGGTCTCTACCGCGCCACCCGCGGCGGCGTCATCCTGGATGGCCGCGAAGTGACCGAACCCGGGCCGGAGCGCGCGGTGGTGTTCCAGAATCACTCCCTGCTGCCGTGGCTCAGCGCCTATCAAAATGTCGAGCTGGCCGTGCGCCAGGTTTACGCCAAGCGCAAAAGTCGCGCCGAACTGCGTGAGTGGATCGAGCACAACCTGCGCCTGGTGCAGATGGAGCACGCGATGCACAAGCGGCCCGGGGAAATATCCGGCGGCATGAAGCAGCGGGTCGGTATTGCCCGCGCCCTGGCCATGCAGCCCAAGGTGCTGCTGATGGATGAACCTTTCGGCGCGCTGGACGCGCTGACCCGTGCCCATATGCAGGATTCCCTGATGGAGATCCAGGCGACGCTGAACAATACCGTCGTCATGATCACCCACGACGTCGACGAGGCAGTGCTGCTGTCCGACCGCATCGTGATGATGAGCAACGGCCCCGCCGCCACCATCGGCGAAATTCTCACGGTGGAGCTGGAGCGGCCACGGCGCCGCCTGACCCTGGCCGACGATCCCGGCTACAACCACTACCGCGCGCGCGTACTGAAATTCCTGCACGAACGACACGGACGCCTTCACACAGCGCAAACCGCCGCTGCCACAGCAGAGACATCTACATCCGATAACAAGTCCGTGGAACACGCGGCGTAAACGTTACTGCCAGGGGCACACACAAGCGCTACAACCCTTAACGATTACCTCACTTACCGGAAAACGCCAAATGAAAACAATGCACCAACCTCTGTCACTGCTGACACTCGCGCTGTGCGCAACCACCGTGCCAGCCCAGGCTGCCGACGAAGTCGAATCCACAAGCACTGCCAGCACCGTTGGCGAGGCGCTGAGCCAGGGGAAGGCATCGCTGTCCCTGCGCGCGCGCAGCGAGCAGGTGAACACCGAGGGCACCGACACGGTGGACCTGACCAGCCTGAAGACCCGTCTCGGTTTCCAGTCGGCCACCTTCCGCGGTTTCAGCGCATTGATCGAGATGGACGACGTCACGCATATGACAAAGTACGAAGGTGGTATCGCCGACCCGGAGGGCACCGAAGTGAATCAGGCGGTGCTCGCCTACGGGGCTGGCGATACCACATTGAAGTACGGCCGCCAGCGCATTCTGCTGGACAACCAGCGTTTTGTCGGTGGTGTCGGTTTCCGGCAGAACGAGCAGACCTACGACGGTTTCAGTATCACCAACCGCAGCCTCACCGACACCACGTTGTTTCTCGCCCATGTCGATAACGTCAACCGCATCTTTGGTGAAGACAGCCCGCTGGGCGACCACAAGAATGATACCTACCTGTTCAATACAAAATACACCGGAGTGAGTGCGGGGGCGCTATCCGCCTACGCCTACCTGATCGACAACCTGGATGCGCCGGGCTTTTCCACCGACACCTACGGCCTGCGTTTCGCCGGCAAAACCGGTCCGGCACTGTATGCGCTGGAATACGCTACCCAATCTGCGGCCGCTGACAATCCAGCCAGCTACCGCGCCGCTTACCTGTTCGCCGAGGGGGGTTACCGATTCGGTGCCGTCACGCTCAAGGCGGGCTATGAACTACTGGGAGCGGACGGCGCCGACGGGCAGTTCATTACCCCGCTGGCGACCCTGCACAAATTCCAGGGCTGGAACGACAAGTTTCTCGGCGGCGGCAGTGGCAATATCGCCGGCGGTATCGAGGACGTGTACGCCTCGCTCGGTACCGAGCTGGCGGGTATCAACCTCGCGCTCAACTACCACCAGCTCAATTCCGATGACACCGAAGTTTCCGGGATGAATCAGTTGGGCAGTGAATACGGCTTTGTCGTGGGGGGAAAACTGGATGCGGTCGCGCTGAGCCTGAAGTACAGCAGTTACAGCGCCGACGACTTCAGCGTGGATACGGACAAGCTGTGGCTCACCGCGCAGGCGCAGTTTTGAAACGATGTGAAAATGCGGAGCTGGCGTGCCGCGTTCCCGGGAAGAGAGGATTGGGGTGGGCCGGCGAGCCGGGCGAACACAAGGTTCGCCCCTGCAGATCGAGTCCGGTGTGCATTTCCACCGTTGCGCTACGGGCCAGTTGAGGCACTGAGCTTTTTCGGCACAACAAAGCCTGTTCCGTAGGGGCGAACCTTGTGTTCGCCCGAAGGGCTGCCCGGCCGCTGCGGGCATTCACGGCGCCTGCGGCCCATGGCCGGTCGATTAGCTTCGCGGAAACAGCCGACCGCAATATCGCCATCCCTGGCGTTACATATGAGTGTTCGCTCTAGCACCGGCCCGGCCATCCATGGCCGGTCGATTAGCTGCGCAGCGAGCCGTGCTCGCTAAGCGCGCAGCTAATCCCAGCTGCAGTCGCGGTTTTTGTTTTGTTCGTTGAGGTAGTCCATTAACGGCTGGAAATAGTCGATGATCGCCGAAGCATCCAGTTCGCGCTGGCCGGTGAGCACTTCCATGGCGTCGGGCCACGGCTTGCTGGCGCCCATGGCGAGCATCTTGCGCAGTTTCTTGCCGGCGGCGGTGTTCTTGTAGATGGAGCAGCGGTGCAGCGGGCCGGTTTCGCCGGCGGCCTCGCACAGGGCGCGGTGGAACTGGAACTGCTGGATACGCGCGAGGAAGTAGCGCGCATAGGGTGTATTGGCGGGAATATGGTATTTGGCGCCCGGATCGAAGTTGGCCTCCGAACGCGCCACCGGCGGTGCTATGCCCTGGTATTCCTCGCGCAGCTTCCACCAGGCCTTGTTGTAATCACCGGGCTTCACGTCGCCGTTAAAGACTTCCCAGCGCCACTTGTCTACCAGCAGGCCGAACGGCAGGAAGGCAATCTTGTCCAGCGCCTGCTGCATCAGGAAGCCGAGATCCTTGCTCTGGTCCGGCACCTTGTCCAGCAGGCCGATCTGTTTCAGGTATTTGGGGGTAATCGACAGCGCGATGGTGTCGCCCACCGCCTCGTGGAAACCGTCGTTGGCACCGTCCTGGTACAGGAACGGCTGGTCCTGGTAGATGCGCTGGTAGAAGTTGTGCCCCAGCTCGTGGTGAATGGTCACCAGGTCTTCGCCGGTCTTGTGGATGCACATCTTGATGCGCACATCGTTCTTGGCATCCAGGTCCCAGGCACTCGCATGGCACACCACGTCGCGGTCGCGCGGCTTGGTGAACTGCGAGCGCTCCCAGAAGGTCTGCGGCAGCGGCTTGAAGCCCAGCGAGGTAAAGAAGCGCTCACCCACCTTGACCATGTCCCGCTCGCCCATGCCGGAGTCCTGCACCAGCTTGGTCAGGTCGTAGGGCGCCTGCATATTGTCGTCTTTGACGATATCGTAAATATTGCCCCACTCCTGCGCCCACATATTACCGAGCAGGTGCGCGGGAATCTTGCCGTGGGGCGGCACCACGTCGTCGCCGTAGTAATCGTTCAGCTTGGCGCGCACATGGCAGTAAAGTGCGTTGTAGAGCGGCTTAACCTTGTTCCACTGCGCATCCATGTCCGCGGAAAAGGCGTCCGCATCCATATCGTACTTGGAGCGCCACATCACACTCAGGTTGTCGTAACCCAGGTCCCTGGCGCCGGCGTTGGCGATTTCCACCTCACGCTCGTACAGCGGCTTCATCGGCGGCGCCACTTTGCGCCAGCCGACCCACAACTCCTTGAGCAGCTTGGGGTCGCGGCTGGTGGCCATCAGCTGGCCCATTTCGGTCAGCGAGTAGCACTTCTCCTCGCCCTTCTGGTCGCGGCAATATTTGCCGGCGCCGTACATGCCCTGCAGCTTGGAGCCGATCTGCGCCAGCTCCGCGGTCAACTTCGGATCTTTCGGTGCCGGCAGTACCAGGCTCTGCTTGAGCATGGTCAGTTGGCGGCGGGTTTCGGGGTCCAGCGTCACCGGATCGAATTTAGCCGCCTCCGAGGCCAGCTTGACCGCCAGGGCGGTGTAGCGCTCGGACGCGAGGGACTCGACGAACTCGGAATCCACATTGATATAGGTGGCCGCCAGCCAGCTCGCATGGCTGGATTCCTCCGACAGCTTGGCCAGCTGTGCCTGCGCGTCGGTGAGGAATGCCTTGGCGTCGTCGGCGGTCAGCGCCGCACGCGTGCCGGCGACCTCGCCCTGCGCGGTGGCCTCTTCCTGCGCGGCGACTTTGGAGGTCAGGGTTGGCGGCTCTGCGGCGCGATCGCCGTCGCAGCCGGCAAGTACCAGGGTGGCGGCAATCATCGCCAGGGCAATGGTCTTCATCAGTTCCCTCTGAACAGTATTGGACTTACCGGAACGGTGTTATCGATTCCGGATTGGTGTCGTCGTTTATAGCATACAGGCGCGCTGCGCTGGGATAGCGGCGCGGGCTGTGCCTCCACATAGGCACAGAATTCCCCAATCGGGTAGCAAAGCAGTGAGATTTTCCGGTGTGGGAATACGGGGCGCAGGGAAAACGATCAGCGGGAAGGGGGGAAATTGGAGGCAGCCCAACCAGCAACACCCTCGGCACATGATACCACTGCTACCGTTGCTCCCTTCCGGGCCTGGCGGGGTTCACAGCTGTTCATTGCGAGGGGACCGGAAGGGCCGCCGCAACATCTCCACTGCGGGAATACCCTTAGCAGCGAAGAGGGCGCGATTATAGAGACTCATCGGCGCGAGTTCCAGCCCTGTATACAGGTTATAATGACCGCGAACGGATCCGGCCCCCAGTCGGGCCCGCAACCCGGCCATATCGCAACCCCAGAGATCGAAGAACTTTATGCATCTGTTTGTCGACAACCTCACCAATGTGGATTTCAGCTACCTCGATCACCAGCGCGGCCTGGTGGGCGAAACCTGGCTGGCCAACGCGGTCCTCGACGGCGCCCTCGACGATCAGGGCATGGTGTGCGACTTCGGTATCGTCAAGAAAACCCTGCGCAACTGGCTGGACGATGAACTGGATCACCGCCTGCTGGTACCCACCGCCTCACCGCACCTGCGGCTGCAGCGCGACGGGGACCGGGTGGCGCTGCGCTGGCAGCTGGCCGATGGCGGCGAGATCGCTGTCAGCGGGCCGGCGCAGGCGTTTGCGCTGGTAGAGGCGGAAGCCATCGATGGCGACAGTGTCGCGCGCTGGAGCGTGCAGCAACTGGCCAGCGCCTTTCCCACCAGTGTCGAAAAGCTGCACCTGACGTTTGACTGTGAAGCCATCGACGATGCCTTCTACCACTACAGCCACGGCCTCAAAAAGCACGACGGCAACTGCCAGCGCATCGCCCACGGCCATCGTTCGCGCATCCAGATCTTGCTCGACGGCGCGCGCAGCCAGCCGTGGGAGGCCAAGTGGGCCGAGCGCTGGCGGGATATCTACCTGGGTACCCGCGAGGACCTGTCCGCCCCCGCCGGCAACGATGCCCTGGATTTCGCCTACCGCGCCCGCCAGGGGGATTTCGCGCTGACCATTCCCGCCGCGCGCTGCGAGCTGGTGGACTGCGATACCACTGTCGAGCAACTGGCCCAGTATATCGCCGTGCAGATTGCGGCTGAGGAACCCGGCCGCCAGGTCACTGTGCGCGCCTACGAGGGCATCGGCAAAGGCGCCATTGCCAGCGCCGCCACCTGAACCCGCCACTCACGACCATATGAGCGCCTCCGCTTGAATCTCGTTCTCCTCGAAACCGCTGACTTCATCGCGCCGGACCGCGCGCGCCTGGATGGGCGCCGCCTGCAGCATATCCAGCAGGTCCACCGCGCCGGCGCCGGCGACAGCCTGCGCATCGGCCTGCTCGACGGGCAGATCGGCAGCGGCCGCATCTGTGAACTGAACGACGACTTTGCAGAACTGCAGGTCGAGTTCCACCGCGACCCGCCGCCCGGCCTGCCGCTGGCCCTGATCCTGGCGCTGCCGCGGCCGAAAATGCTCAAGCGCACCATCCAGCACGCCACCGCATTGGGGGTCAAAAAGCTGTACCTGATCAACGCCTACCGGGTGGAGAAGTCTTACTGGCAGACCCCGTGGCTGGATGGGGACAAACTGCGCGAGCAATGCCTGCTGGGCCTGGAACAGGCCGTGGATACGCGCATGCCGCAGATAGAACTACGCAAGCGCTTCAAACCGTTTGTCGAAGACGAATTACCGGCAATCGCCGCCGAATCACGGAAACTTGTCGCCCACCCGGTCACCGACACCCCCTGCCCTGTGGATATCACCTCCCCCACCACGCTGGCGATTGGCCCCGAGGGCGGTTTTATTCCCTACGAAGTGGAAAAGCTGCAGGAGACGGGCTTCGACGCAGTACATCTGGGTCCGCGAATCCTGCGGGTGGAAACGGCACTACCAGTGCTACTTGGACGGCTGTTTCCCGGGCGCTAACGCCCCTGTCACCCGAAACAATCCACAACTCCCGTTACCGGGCACGCGTAGATTTCTTTTGCACAGGTTCACTACCGAGCGCTTGAGGCACAGGACTCTGTCAAATCGATAAAGCCCGGTTCCGTAGGGGCGGACCCTGTGTCCGCCCCTACAGATCGCGCGCGGTTTTCTTTTCCACAGATTCACGACAGCGCGCTTAAGGCACAGAAAACTTTCAAAGCGATAAAGCCCTTTATACAGGGAAGACGGCGGAGAAATATTCAGTTCGGAGCCCTCGGCAACAGAAACCAATCCCCGAAAATAAAAAAACCGCGCAATTGCGCGGTCGGAACGGTGACAGAGAGGTCACCGGGTCTCACAGAGCGGGGCGCGGGGGCGCGCCCCTGGGGAGAAAGACTGAAACATTCGACAAGCGCGTTACTTCCCGTGTTCTGTCGCAGTAAATTTCTCAATGCGGCCGCGCCAGCGGCCGCAGTTTCCATCTCGTTACGCGGCAGCGCCTTCCTCTACGGCAGACTTCTGCAGCGCCAGTTTCGGATCCACGTATTCGTAGCCCAGTACATCGGCAACGGCCTTGTAGGTCACCATACCGGCGTGAACGTTCAGGCCTTCCAGCAGGTTGGCGTCGTCCAGCAGCGCTTGCTTGGCGCCCTTGTTGGCCAGGGACACAGCAAACGGCAGGGTGGCGTTGTTCAGGGCCATGGTGGAGGTGCGTGCAACACCGCCGGGCATGTTGGCCACGCAGTAGTGCACCACGCCGTCGACGACGTAAGTCGGCTCCTGGTGGGTGGTAGCCTTGGAGGTTTCGAAGCAACCGCCCTGGTCGATGGCCACGTCCACAACCACAGCGCCCTTCTTCATGCGACTGATATGGTCGCGGGTCAGCAGCTTCGGCGCCGCCGCACCCGGAATCAGTACCGCACCGATTACCAGGTCCGCTTCCAGCGCGTGTTTCTCAATAGCGTCGTTGGTGGAGTATTCGGTGCGCACAGCGCCGCCGAAGATATCGTCCAGCTGACGCAGACGCGGCAGGGAGCGATCCAGAATAGTGACGTCGGCGCCCATACCCAGGGCCATTTTGGCCGCGTTGGTACCCACGACACCGCCACCGATCACCAGTACCTTGGCCGGGGCCACACCGGGCACGCCGCCCAGCAGTACGCCGAGACCACCCTGGGCTTTCTCCAGGTGGTGGGCGCCGCACTGTACGGACATACGGCCGGCCACTTCAGACATCGGTGCCAGCAGCGGCAACGCGCCGGAGCGATCGGTTACGGTTTCATAGGCGATACAGGTAGCGCCGGACTTGACCAGCAGCTCGGTCTGCTTGGGATCGGGCGCCAGGTGCAGGTAGGTGTACAGCAGTTGGCCCGGGCGCAGCATCTCGCACTCGTGCGGCTGCGGCTCCTTGACCTTGACGATCATGTCGGCGGTAGCGAAGATCTCTTCCGGAGAATCGATGATCTTGGCACCTGCCTGCTCGTACATTTCGTCGGTAAAGCCGATGGCGGAACCACCGTCTTTCTGCACGATCACCTCGTGACCGTGACCGATCAGCTCACGAACACTGGCCGGCGTCAGGCCGATACGGTACTCGTGGTTTTTGATCTCTTTCGGGACACCTATCAACATTTCTTGTACTCCTCGTTGTTGGCACTCAGGCCACTTATCCGGTGATGGGTGCAGTTACCCTGCTTCTGCGATTTCACCCAGTATAGAGCCGCCCACCGAGGGAATTTATGTTATTTTTCACCCCCAACCAGTGGAATCCACTGGATGAGGCACCAGAATGCCCGTTAATTGATCGATTCAACCGAGGGAACACCATGCGCAGACGCGCCAATGAACTGAGCACCATTGACCGCAACATCCTGCGGGTACTGCAAAAGAATGGCCGCACCAGCTATGCCGAGCTCGCGCGCGAGGTGGGGCTGACCGCCACCCCCTGTATCGAGCGGGTGCGGCGCCTGGAGGGAGATGGCGTAATCCAGGGCTATACGGCGCTGATCAACCCGGAGTTTCTCGACGCGGCGCTGGTGGTGTTCGTGCAGATCCGCCTGAACCGCTCGGCTCAGGACGCGTTCGAGGAGTTCCGCAACGCCGTGGCGGCGCTGCCGGAGGTGCAGGAATGCTATCTGGTATCGGGGAATTTTGACTACCTGATCAAGGCGCGGGTGGCAGATATGAATGCCTATCGCCGCTTCTACGGCGAGACCCTGCTGACACTGCCGGAAGTACAGGAGTGCACCAGTTATGTGGTCATGGAGCAGGTGAAAGAGACGCTGGAAGTACCGGTGCACTACAACCGCTGATCACATACAGGCTGACCGACGGAGCGGCCGCTGGCCGCTCTCACAGCGCGATTGAGCCGGCGCCGTCAGTATTTGATATCAAACTTGCGATAGACAAACCCGATCACCCACGCCGGGCCGATCAACAGGAATTGCAGGTCCTTGAAGAAAGAGGGTTTCTTACCCTCGATCCGGTGGCCGATGAACTGGAAGATCCACATGATCACGAACAGCACCAGCGAGGCCATCCACACCGAGTACCCCAGCCGCGCAAAGCCGCTCCAGCCCCACAGGCATACGACGCTGGCCGCAGCCATGCCCAGCGCCAGCGGGAACGACATCACCAGATAGAACAGCAGCGTCGGCACCAGCGCCACCACCGCCCAGTTCAGCCACGGGATCGACGCCATAAACGCCGGCTGTGGAATCGACCACAACAGCCCCACCACGGTGGCGTAAATGACCGGCACCGCAATCCAGTGAATGGCCTTGTTGACTGGGTTCTGGTGGCTCTCGCCATACTCGGCAAACCACTGTTCGGCACTGCGCATTTTCTCACCCTCGTTTTTATTATCTGCGCCAATCATCGGCGAGCAGCGCAAACGCCGCAATGACCGATCCGGTCACTGCGACGGGGACAAGCCGCTCACGGGCGGCGCCGCTCAGCGGCGCACATAGGCGGTATCCAGCTGCAACCGGTATAGCTCCGCCATCGCCTCGTCGAAACAGCAGAAAATCACCAGCCGCGGTACCGCATCGCGCTCCAGGTGCGCCTGCACCTGGTCCACGGCGATTTCCACCGCCTGCTCCGGCGGATAGTCGTAGACACCACAACTGATTGCCGGGAAGGCGATGGACTGCATGTTCTCCCGCCGCGCCAACGTCAGGCACTGGCGGTAACAACTCGCCAGCAGTTCCGGTTCGCCGAGATTGCCGCCGCGCCAGACCGGGCCGACGGTGTGGTAGATACGCTTGACGGGAATATCAAAAGCCGGGGTCGCGCGCACTTCCCCGGCGGGGCAGCCGCCAATCTGGCGGCAAGCCTCCAACAGGCGGGGCCCCGCCGCGCGGTGAATGGTCCCGTCTACACCACCACCGCCCTGCAGGTGGCTGTTGGCGGCATTGACGATAACATCGACTTTTAATCGAGTGATATCTCCGACATGGACTTCGATCACTCAGTTTCTCCAACCGCTTTGGGCATGCATGGATGCGGATGGAAATCCGTTTCGCCTCGCGTCAGTAACGCCGCCCCCCGGTCTGCCGGCCGGAGCCTGTGCGGAAGAGATTCATGCGGCGGCACTCACGCGCAGGAACTGCAACGTCCTGCACAACCCATGCTCGAGAGCGCCCGCGCGCCGCGCGGCACCGGCCTCACCCCATCAACTCGCGATGGCGCGATGAGACGGCCACGGGGCAATTCGTCACTGCGCTTACTATCACGATAGCAGCTGCGGAGAGTACGAAGCCCGGTAGCAACTCGTAGATATCGAAGATGCCCCCGGATAGCTCCCTCCAGATCAGTACCGTAACACCGCCCACCAGCACCCCGGCGATGGCGCCGGCACCGGTCATGCGCGACCAGTACAGGCTGATCAGGATCGCTGGCCCGAATGCCGCGCCAAGCCCTGCCCACGCATAGGCCACCACGTCGAGCACCTTGGAGTCCGGATCCAGTGCCACCCACACGGCGATCAGCGACAGGCCCACCACCGCCCAGCGCCCCACCTTGACCATCGCCTCGGGGCTGGTCTCGCGGCCCACCCAGACGTGGTAGATATCTTCCGCCAGCGCCGCCGAGCTAACCAGCAGCTGGGAGTCCGCGGTGCTCATGATCGCCGACAGGATCGCCGCCAGCAGCACCCCTGCCACCAGCGGGTGGAACAGCGCCCCCACCAGCTCGATAAAGATACGCTCGCCATCCGGCAGCACCTGATTCAGCTCCAGGCGCCCGAACAGGCCCACCGCCATCGCACCGAGAAAACCGGCCAGCGACCACACCGCCGCCACCAGCGCCGCCGTCGGCACATCCTCCGGGCGGCGCACCGCCTTGAAGCGGGCCAGAATGTGCGGCTGGCCAAAATACCCCAGCCCCCAGGCCAGCGAACTCAGGATCGCCGCCACGCCCAGCGCCTGCCCGGTATTGTCGCTCATCCAGTGGGTCAGCTCCGGCGCGCGCTGCTGCAGCTGGTGCCAGCTGGCCGCCAGGCCACCCTCGTCGCTGATGACCACCGCCGGCACAATCACCAGCGCCAGGCTCATCAACAGGCCCTGGAACACATCGGTCCAGGACACCGCCAGGAAACCGCCAAACAGCGTGTAGGAAATCACCGCCAGCGCACCGACCACCACCGCAATGCGGTAATCCCAGCCGAACACCGACTCGAACAGCTTGCCCCCGGCAATCAGGCCCGAGGCCACATAGAACAGGAAAAACAGCAGGATAAAGATACCGCACAGGGTGCGCAGGTAGGGATGCCCCAGGTTGAAGCGCCGGTGCAGATAGGCCGGCAGCGTCAGCGCGTCATCCAGTTCATAGGAGTACACGCGCAAGCGCCGCGCCATGGTGGTCCAGCTGAGCACAATGCCGGAGAACAGCCCGATCGCGATCCAGCCGGAGGAAAGCCCCACCGCGTAGGCCGCACCGGGCAGGCCCAGCAGCAGCCAGCCGCTCATATCCGAGGCGCCGGCCGACAGCGCCGCCACCGCCGGCGGCAGCGAACGGCCACCGAGAAAATAATCACTGGCATCCTTGGTGCGCTGGTAAGCGTAGACACCGATCACCAGAATAAAAGCCAGGTAGCCGACAAACGTCAGCGCGACGAGCCATTGTCCAGACATGGAAAATCCCCAACAGAGAACATTGCGACCGCCGCAGCGCCCGGCGTCATAGGCTTTTTTAGTGCAAGAAAGCCCCGGGGAATAGGCGCGACAGCCAATTTTCGTGTTTATTGCGCGTAAATCTACCTATTCACTGGCAGCAGCTCAATCCACAAACTACATATTGGGAAAAGTTACGGAAAAACTGACAACACTATGGGCATTTGTCTGGACGAACTGAGACAACTGGTGATTCGTCCCACCCTCAAACACTTGCGGGCCTGGACACCGGAAATGGAAAACCTGTTGCTCGGCACCGCCGCGCAGGAATCCCAGCTCGGGTTTCACCTCAAGCAGGGCCGCCGCCACGGGCTGGGCATCTACCAGATACAGCCACACACCCACCGGGAAATCTGGGACAACTACCTGATCGACCACCCGGCGCTCGCCTCCAAGGTTCGCGGCCTCGCCAGCCAGCGCGACTTCCTCGACCACCCCCACAGTGAACTGACCACCAACCTGCGCTATGCCACCGCCATCGCCTGGCTGATCTACCGCGCCGCCGGGGTCAGCCGCGTCGGCGCCGAGGTGGACAACATGGCGCGTCTGTGGCACCAGCACTTCCACCACGGCCCCAGCGCCCGCGCGCACGACTTCGAGTGCAGCTACGCACGCCTGGTCAGCGCCGCCGATCCTACAGATTCAGCGCCTCGATATAGCGGGGCGGCTCTGCAACCGACTCCTCTTCCCCATCGGGAATCCAGGAGTGCACCTGCCGCTGAATTGCATGCTCGCCCCGCGCGCCAGCCGCTGGTGTAGTGCGGTCCAGCTCCAGGCTCTCGAAATCGTACAGGTCGCGATCCGCCAGTTGTGACGGCGACACCCGGGTCAGCGCAGCGAAAATATTCTCGCTGCGCCCGGGGAATTTCTGGTCCCAGTCCCGCAACATCTGCTTGATCGCCTGGCGCTGCAGGTTTTCCTGGCTGCCGCACAGGTTGCACGGAATGATCGGGAACTGCTTGATCGCCGCAAACTGCTCGATGTCCTGCTCGCGGCAGTAAGCCAGCGGGCGGATCACGATATTGCGGCCGTCGTCCGCGCGCAGCTTCGGCGGCATCGCCTTCAGGCGGCCGCCGTAGAACATGTTCAGGAACAACGTCTCGACGATATCGTCCTTGTGGTGTCCCAGCGCCACCTTGGTCGCCCCGATTTCCTCGGCAAAGCCGTACAGGGTGCCGCGGCGCAGGCGCGAGCAGAGGCCGCAAGTAGTCTTGCCCTCCGGCACCACCTCCTTCACCACCGAGTAAGTGTCCTTCTCCACAATGTGATAGGGCACCCCCAGGGACTGCAGGTACTCCGGCAGCACATGCTCGGGGAACCCCGGCTGCTTCTGGTCCATGTTGACCGCCACCAGCTCGAACCGCACCGGTGCCGTGCGCTGCAGATTGAGCAGGATATCCAGCATCGCATAGGAATCCTTGCCGCCGGACAGGCACACCATGATCTTGTCGCCCTCCTCAATCATATTGAAGTCGGCGATGGCGCGGCCCACGTTGCGGCGCAGGCGCTTCTGCAGCTTGTTGAATTCCAGCCGCTCGCGGCGGTTTTCCAGTTCGGACATGGTGTTTCTCTGACTACGGGTTCCGGGTCGAAAAGGCGCTTCGAACTGTAATGCGAAGGCCCTGATGCCGGTAGCGGGTTGCGGGACTGTCGGCCGGAGGGACCCGGCCGCCAAGCCTCCAGGGATGGATTCACGGCGTGTCCCGCAACCCGCTACCGGCAGCAGGGACGCCACAGAATTAGAATCCAGCCCTAAAATTCAGGCCGCGATTGTACGCATTTCGATCACGGAGTACACGACTGCCGGTCCACGGCTTTCCCCAGCAAGCCCTGCACACAGGGCCAGATATGCTCGAGCAGCGCCGGCTGGGCCGCCGCCGTGGGGTGAATGCCGTCCTCCTGCATGGCGCCGTCCTGCAGCGCCACCGGCGCCAGGAAGAAGGGCACCAGCGGCACCTGCTCCGCCTTCGCCACTTTCGGATACACCGCCGCAAAGGCGTCGGTATAGGCGCGGCCGTAATTCGGCGGAATGCGCATGCCCAGCAACAGCACCCGCACATCCGCCTTCTGCGCCAGCTGTACCATCTGCTCCAGATTGCGCGCCAGCGCCTGCGGCGGATAGCCGCGCAGGCCATCGTTACCGCCCAGCTCCACAATCAGCCAGCGCGGCCGGTGCTCCTGCAACAGCCGCGGCAGCCGCGCCAGGCCGCCCGCCGACGTCTCACCGCTGACACTCGCATTCACCACCGCCACCGGCGCCTCACCGCCGCCCAGCCGCTCGCGCAGCAGCTGCACCCAGCCCTGCGCCTCATCGATCCCGTAACCGGCACTGATACTGTCCCCCAGCACCAGCAGCGTCCCGCCATCGTCCGCACGGCCCGCCAGCGGGACCAACAGCAGCACACACAAGGCAAAACGCCCCCCGCAGCGCCGGAAAAACTCTGTCGTCATGTCATACTCTCCGCAATAGATGCCCGCGCCCTCTGGCCCACAACCCGGACCCCAGACATAAGTAAGGAAATGCCGATGCCCGCCGTGCTCAAGGCCGAAAACTTAAGCCACCGCGTCGCCACCAGCGAAGGTCCGCTGACGCTATTAAATAATATTTCTCTGCAACTCGCCCGCGGCCAGAGTCTCGCCATCACCGGCGCCTCCGGATCCGGCAAATCCACCCTGCTCGGGCTGCTCGCCGGCCTCGACCGCCCCAGCGAAGGCCGCATCTGGCTCGCCGGCGAGGAAATCACCGCCATGGACGAAGAACAGCGCGCCGCAGTGCGCGCCCGCAGCGTCGGCTTCGTATTCCAGACCTTCCAGCTGCTGCCCGGTCTCACCGCGCTGGAAAACGTCATGCTGCCCAGCGAACTGCGCGGCGAGCGCAACGCCGCCAAACGCGCCGAAGACTACCTCGCCCGCGTTGGTCTCCAGCACCGGCTGCACCACTATCCGCGCCAGCTGTCCGGCGGCGAACAACAGCGCGTCGCCCTCGCCCGCGCTTTTTGCAGTATCGCTGGCGGCGCCGGTTCCAGCGCAGACGACGAGTCGAGTGGCATCCTGTTCGCCGACGAGCCCACCGGCAGTCTCGACGCCGGCAACGGCGAAAAAGTCATCGACCTGCTGTTCAGCCTCAACGCCGAATCCGCCACCACCCTGGTGCTGGTCACCCACGAACAGCGCCTCGCCCAGCGCTGCGGCGCCCACCTGCAACTCGTCGCCGGCGAAATCGCCGCCGACAACGGCGGCGACACCCTCGCCGAGGCCGCAAGCTGATGCTGCCGCTCAAACTGCTGTGGCGCGACTGGCGCGGCGGCGAACTGGCGCTGGTGGCCGCCGCGCTGGTGCTGGCGGTCAGCAGCGTCACTGCCATCGCCCACTTCAGCGATCGCCTCAACCGCGCCATGCACCTGCAATCGCAGACCTTTCTCGCCGCCGAGCGGGTCGTCGCCAGCAGTCGGCCAGTGCCGCAGCGCTGGCTCGACGAAGCGCGCCGCCGCGGCCTCGAGCAAGCGCGCACGGTACAGTTCGCGTCGATGCTGTCCGCCGGTGACCAGTTCCAGTTCGCCTGGATCAAGGCCGCCAGCGAAGGCTACCCGCTGGTGGGCCAGCTGACCATGCGCGCGGCCGCGCAACAAAACATTCGCACCCTGCGCCATGGGCCGCCGCCCGGCGAGATCTGGCTGCAGCCGCGGCTGCTGCCGCTACTGCAGCTGCAGCCCGGCGACCGCGTGCAGCTGGGCGATATCCGCCTGCGCGTCGGCGGCCTGCTGGAAAGCGAGCCGGACGCCGGCGCCAGCCTGTTCTCCATGGGCGCGCGCGCATTGATCAACACCGCCGACCTGGACGCCGCCAACCTGATCCAGCCCGGCAGCCGCGTGCGCTACCGCTACCTGTTCGCCGGTGACGACGCTGCGCTGAAGCGCTATTTCAAATGGCTGCAGCCACAGCTCGGCGAGCACCAGCGGGTGCTCGACCTGCGCGACGGCCAGCCGCGCGTGGCCGCCGCCCTGCAGCGCGCCGAGCGCTTCCTGTTCCTCGCCGCCAGCCTCGCGGTACTGCTCGCCGGGGTTGCCGTCAGCCTCGCCGCGCGCCGCTACAGCCTGCGCCACGGCCGCTACGTCGCGGTAATGAAGAGTCTCGGCGCCGGGCGCAGCCAGGTGCTGCGCATCTATCTCGGACAGCTGGCCGCGCTGGCCCTGTGCGCCACCGCTGCCGGCCTCGCCATCGGCAGCCTGGTACAGGCCCAGGCGGTGGCGCTGATGGCCGACTTCTTCCCGGTGGCGCCGCCCCCCAGCCACTGGACGCCGCTGCTGGTGGGCGCCACCACCGGCTTCGTGTGCGCATTTGGCTTCGCCCTGCCGCCACTGGTGCGCCTCGCGCACACCAACCCCATGCAGACCCTGCACCGCGACTGGAGCAATCCGGATCGGCGCGAATGGCTGGGCCTGGTGCTGGGACCCACCTGCATGCTGCTGCTGATCTGGTGGCTTTGCGGCAGCCTGGCGATTACCGCCGCGCTGTGCGCCGGTATGGCCCTGCTGGTGGCCGGCAGCGCGCTGGTCAACCGGCTACTGGTGCGCGGCCGCCTGGCGGCGCTCGGTGGCAGCTGGCGTATCGCTATCGGCAGCCTGCAGCGCCGCGCCGCCTTCAACACCCTGCTGATCGCCGCGTTCGGCACCGGCCTGCTGGCCATGCTGGCGATGGTATTCGCGCGCACCGCGCTGATCGACGAATGGCGCATGCAGCTGCCGCAACACGCCCCCAACCACTTCCTGGTCAATATCGCCCCGGCGGAAGTCGCGGGCGTGCAACAGTTGCTGGCCGACCACCAGATCACCAGCACCGAGTTCTACCCGATGGTGCGCGGGCGCCTGACCGCCATCAACGGCGTGCCCGCCCGCGAGCGCCCGCAACAGGACGGCGCGCTGCGGCGCGAACTGAACCTGACCTGGACCGACACCCTGCCCGCCGACAACCGCATCGTCGCCGGCAACTGGTGGCAGCGCGGCGGCGCAGTTGCGCACGGCGCTCAGGGCGAGCCGGACAACCGCGGCGCCAAGCCGCAAGACACCGGCGGCGATTCGCCCAGCGCCGACGCCGCAGTGGTGAACGCCCGCGGTGTCTCGGTGGAAGTGGAGCTCGCCGCACGCCTCAAGCTCAAGCTCGGCGACCGGCTGCGCTTTGCCATCGGCGGCCTGGATGTGGAGGCGCCGATCACCAGCCTGCGCTCGCTGAACTGGAACAGTATGCGGCCGAATTTCTACATGATTTTCGCCCCCGGCAGTCTGGAGGACTTCCCCGCCACCTACATCACCAGCTTCTACCTGCCGCCGCAGCAGAAACTGCTGGTCAACGACCTGGTGCGCGCCCACCCCAGCGTCACCGTGATCGAGCTGGACCGCATCATCGCGCGTATCCGCGACACCATCGGCCAGGTGTCCATGGCGATCGAAGCAGTCATGGCGCTGATGCTGGTGGCCGGGGTGCTGGTGCTGGTGGCCGGCGTGCGCGCCAGCATCGCCGAGCGATTGCAGGAGGCGGCGATAATCCGCACACTGGGCGGCCGCCGCCGCCTGCTGCTGCACAGCCTGCTGCTGGAATTCGGCCTGGTGGGCGCCGCCGCCGGCCTGCTCGCCGCCGCCGGTGCCGAGGCCACCCTGGCGGTGCTGGCGCAGCGCGTGTTCGATCTGCCGTTCCACCTGCACCCGCTACTGTGGCTCGCCGGGCCGGCCGCCGGCGCGCTGCTGGTGGGCAGCGCCGGCACCCTGGCCTGCCGCGGCGCGCTGAGCCAGCCGCCATTGCGGGTGCTGCGGGAACTGGCGTAGGCTGCGCCGCGCGCACCAGCCGGGTACCCTCGAACAAGTGGTACCGCCGGGCGGGAAGTAACGCCAAACAATTTGTTGCGGTGCGCACGGCGCACCCTACCGCCATAGCAAGATGTAATTGATCACCATGGATTTAGATTTCGACCGCGACCATATCTGGCACCCCTACTCTTCCCTGATCAACCCGCCGCCGGTGTACCCGGTGGCGCGCGCCGAGGGGGTGCGGCTATACCTCGAAGACGGCCGCGGCCTGATCGACGGCATGTCGTCCTGGTGGTGCGCCCTGCACGGCTACAACGTGCCGGAACTGAACCGCGCCGCACGTGAGCAGATGGAGAAGATGTCCCATGTGATGTTCGGCGGCCTCACCCATGAACCGGCCATCGAGCTGAGCAGAAAACTGGTGCAGATCACGCCCGAGCCGCTGCAGCGGGTATTTCTCGCCGACTCCGGCTCGGTGTCGGTGGAAGTGGCCATCAAGATGGCGCTGCAGTACTGGCAGTCGCAGGGCAAGCCGCAGAAGCACCGCCTGCTGGCGCTGCGCAATGGCTACCACGGCGACACCTTCGGCGCCATGGCCACCTGCGACCCGGTTACCGGTATGCACCACCTGTTCGCCAGCCAGCTGACCCAGCACCTGTTCGCGCCGGCACCGCAGCCGAAATTCGACGAACCCTGCGAAGACAGTGATATCGCCGAGCTGCAGGCGCTGATCGAGCAACACCACGACGAACTGGCGGCGGTGATCCTGGAGCCCATCGTGCAGGGCGCCGGCGGTATGCGCTTCTATTCACCGGAATACCTGAAGCGCGTGCGCGAACTGTGCGACCGCTACGACCTGCTGTTGATCGCCGACGAGATCGCCACCGGCTTCGGCCGCAGCGGCAAGCTGTTCGCCTGTGAACACGCCGGCATCAGCCCGGACATCCTCACCCTCGGCAAGGCGCTCACCGGTGGCACCATGACCCTGGCCGCCACCCTGTGCACCGACAGAGTGGCCGAGGGCATCTGCCGCGGCGAGGCCGGCGTGTTTATGCACGGCCCCACTTTTATGGGCAACCCGCTCGCCTGCGCCGTATCCAATGCCAGTATCGAGCTGCTGTTGCAGAGTGCGTGGCAACAGCGTGTTGCGGATATCGAAAGCCAGCTGCGGCGCGAACTGGCGCCGCTCGCCGATGCACCGGGGGTCGCCGACGTGCGCGCACTGGGCGCCATCGGCGTGGTGGAAATGCGTGAACCGGTGGACATGATGCGGGTACAGAACGCCCTGATCGAACACGGCGTGTGGCTGCGCCCATTCGGCAGACTGGTCTATGCCATGCCGCCCTACGTGATCTCCCCCGAAGACCTGAGCCGCCTCACCGGCGCCATGGTCGAGGTGCTCGGCAACGCCGGTTAACCCGGCACTGTTCAGGCACCCGGTTAACCGCCAACCCCGCTGCGGGCACGTCCCCGCCCGCAGTGGCGACGCCTTCGCGCAGACTCGCAGTGTCGCAATTGAATTCCGACACTAAGATGCAGCGCGGAGGTACTTACCATGAATGTGTCCAACTCAGTTTACCGCTGGCCCTGCGCCGCCCTCTTTGTTCTGTTACTCGCCCTGGGAGGTTGCAGCCGCCAGAGCGACACCCACGATACTGGTAGCGCAACCGATACCAGCACGATGAATGACACCGGCGCGGCCAATGACACGACCAGCCCGGATACCAGCACGCCAGATGCCAATGCGCCCGATGCCAACGCGCCCGATGCCAACATGTCGGACAGCAGCGGCCAAGCGGCCATGGCGCCCACCACCGACACCGAAATCTGCACCCCGGAATGGTTTGCCTGGGTCCACGATCAGGTAATGGCAATGCCCGACGGCAAGCGCGCCGAGCTCTACCCGAACGGGCTGCCGGAAGTCGGCAGTGACGAGTGGTTTATCGCCATCGACAAACTGACCGGTGGCGACGGCGCCCACGGCCCCGACGGCGGCAGCGCCGAGTGGTGCAGCATGATGCAGGAACGCCTGGCGAAGCCCGATAACGGCAAGTCGGATATGGAGCAGCCCGATAGCGGCCAGTAACCGCCAATTAAAGTTGTGATTGCCCCCGAGCCGACACTACCAATAAGGTCCGGTCGTGCTCGGGGAGCAGTCTATGAACCTGTTGGCTACCGTATTAATCGCCCAGTCTCTCACGACGCCCATCCCGGCGCCGTCCAACCCGCCGTTATCGAACCAGGCCTATTTCGACAGCCCCGACCTCTACCAGGCCGAGCCGTCGGTGACCGCCATGTCTGCGGCGGCGGTGCGCTACCGGCTCAACGGCCTCGGCTACCAGCCGATAACCTCGATGAAGTTTGTCGGTGGGCGCTGGAAGGTAACGGCCTACTGGCAGGGCAAGCAGCGGCGCCTGGAAGTGGATGAGAATACCGGCCGCGTGCTGTCCGACAGACCGCTGCGGCGCTGAGAAAAATTTCCCGATCAAATAGTAAAGGCCCGGATCAAAAGGCTCCCGCGCGCTCCGCCCACAGCACCAGCAGGCGACTGAAGGCATTGCTGGCCAATACTGTCGCCGACTCTTCCATGGTGTGGTAACCGGTGGTGGGGATCTGCAGCGTGGTGCCCTGTACGAAACCGCGCGAGGCCGCCACGATACGCCCCAGCTCCGTACTGCCAAGCGACTGCGGCTCCTGCCCCTGCGACTCTGCTAGCTGGTTCTGCGCATCGATATACGCATCCTTGAAGGTGTAGCGAATACCCGCCTCCTGGCACAGGGCTTCCAGCTTTTCCGTGGTCCCCGGATGAAAGTCCGCATTCACGTCGCGCCGCCGCAACACGACGTCCTGACAATCCGCTGCAGCGCGATCGGGATACGGGCTCGTATCCAGCACCAGCAAGCGCTCGGTACCGCCATCAAAGCGGCGAAACCACTCCAACAAATAGCGCCAGCTGCTGCCTGACTCCTCCTGGGCCGTAAAGAACGCGGTGCCCTGGTAACCCAGAGCAAACAGGTGCACCAGATGAGCCGCGCTCAGCACATTGTCCAACTGCGCACTCAAAATGCCACCGGCGATGCTCAGGCGATCGCGAAACGCGACCGGCGTCCCCGCCACCAGGTGCGCCAGGCCGTCCACCTCAAAGATCAGGTTGTTGCGGTACTCGCAGACATAGGCCCCCTCGATGACACCGGCGCCCAGATAGGACCCGGCCCAGGGTTGATAGGCCATGACCGGCACACCCTGGAAGCGGTTGACGATTTTCGTCATCAGCTTTTCGGAGACGGAGTTACCCAGCAGATCGGAACGGTGTCCGGCCACGAACGCGGCGTACTGGAATTCATTGGGACCGGTGCAGATCAGGCCGTGGCGATCGATATGCGCCGAGAACATGGCTGCGCCGGGCTTGCGGCCGCGCGCTACCAGCAGCCCCTCGTACCAGGTCACCTGCACGCCCAGTTCCTCCAGCTCGCGCTGCAGGGCACGGAAGAAAGCGTGCTCGGCACCCACCACACAGGGCGTGCGCACCAGTTCTTTTAACAGGTCGATAAAATGGTCGGCTCGCTGCATCACTGCCCGCCCTCGCTTGTACAGGGCAACAGTGTCACCGATTTCGGTTGCGGCGAACAGTCCGGCGAACGGGGATTTTCGCGCCCGAATCAGTCTTCGCGCGCGTAGTCCACCATGCCCTGAAAATCGACCACCACCACCGGTTCGTCACCGACCACCCAGGCATCGTGACCCGACGGCAGCAGCGATACATCCCCGGCGCGGCACTCCAGCTCGGTGCCATCATCCATCAACACCATCAAGGTGCCGGACACATGGTACTGGAAGTGCGGCGCCTCACAGCTATCGGTACCGGCCAGCGACTTGACCGACTCGGACCAGCGCCAGCCGGGTTCGAAAATGGCGCGACCGACCACACCACCGCCCATTTTGACAATCTCCACCCGCCCGTTGGGAAACTCTCGCACCTCGTCCGGCTTCGCAAAGCCCTTCACCGCGGGTTTATCCATTTTTCATTCCTGTTGATTGCCATGCGCCGGAATAGCGAAAACAGCGCCGCCCCGGCGGGCGGCGACAAGCGCGTCAATAAAAAATATAGCAGTGACACCCCGCGCCAAGGGAACCAGGTGCGGGGCGCAAACGCCCTGAACAGGGCGGGAGAGAAAAGTCGTAGCCAGGGCGCCGGCAGTGATTGCCTGCCGGCGCCGTCTCGTCAGTCGCAGTCGGCCGCGGCGGCGGTGTAGGGTAGCGCCGCTTGGCGCATCACATCGGGGATCGGCGCGGTAGCGCGCCGCTGCAGGTCAAACAGCACCGAGGTGGCCTTGTTGACCGCGGCCACCTCGCCGCTTTCACTCAAGTACAGGGTCTGCCGGTAGGTGATGGAGCTGTTGCCAATGCGCAGCGCCTCACACTCCACGTGCACCAGTGCACCGGCCGGCACCTCGGCCTTGTAGTCGATCTCGTGGCGCACGTCGGCCCAGCCCAGGCGACGCTCGCCATCGACCATGGCGTCGTGGCCGAGCAGCAACATGAAGTGCTGCATCGCATCGTCAAACATACCGACGTAGTTGCGGGTGTTCATGTGCCCCATCTCATCGCACAACCAGGTGTGCGCGACGCCGGAAAAGGTCCGCGCGGCGGCCATTACTGGGCACCCCGGATGATTTTCAGCATGGTTTGCCAGGCATCCTGGGTCGCCTTCGGATCGTACTTGGAGCCCGCTTCAATATTCGCCTGGTTGGGCCTGGCGTGATCGAAGGTATGGGTCGCACCCGGGTAGATTTTCACCGCCAGCGGGCCCGCCTCTTTCGGGTGGTGCGGAGCGTAAGCCTGGCAGGTCTGCTCGTCGATGTAACGGTCGTCGGTGCCGATAAAAATCGCCGCCGGTACTTTCACCGTCCACGGCTGCATGCAGGTGCCATAGAACATGAAAGCGCCTTTCACCCGCTGCTCGAAATCCACCTGCGGCCACTGCGACAGGCCGATCGGCGCCGATTTGCTGGAGGCCTGCACCAGCGCCGCCCAGATGGTGACCGCACCGTGGGAGAAACCGGCCAGATACAGGTTGTCGCCATCCACACGCGGATCTTTCTGCACATCGGCGATAGTGGCGAGGATATCCGCCGAGCGCTGCCACGGCGTCATCACCTTGAAGTCGCAGGCATCGTGCCAGTCGATACCGCGGCCGGTGTAACTGTCCACCGCGATCATCCCCAGACCGGCACCGTTCAGGCGCTTGGCCCAGTCCTGCTCATGGCTCGCAGTGGGACCGCTGCAACCGTGGAAAAACAGCACGGTCGGTACCGGCTTGTCGGTCTTCGGGAAATAGGCCTTGTCGTAGGGGCGCAGATCCTTGCTGATCGCCGCCATACTGGTGTCCTTGACCGTGGCCTTGGCGTGGGCGATGGCCTTGGCGATAAATTGCTGTACCGAGCCTTTTTCGACCACATCTTCCAGTTCGCCGCGATTGTCTTTGGTGGCCCCCAGGACCTGGCCGCTGACCAGCATCGCCAGCAGCAAAAATACTCTAACCATGTTGAGACTCCTGAGACTCTTGATAGAAAGGTTGGGAGGAAGGTTGAGGGGTAGCTTCAACCTTGGGTTCAATCACCAGCGCACGCTTGCGTACGCGCTGGCCGAAATCGTTGTTCAGGGTTCGCATCAGCGAGCGGAACACCACAAACAGCACCAGCATCAGCGGCAGTGCCAGAATGATCGTCATCGACTTGACGGTCTGCAGGCCACTGGCAAACAGCAGCCCCACCGCAATCAGCGCCAGCACAAAAGACCAGGCCAGGCGATTCAGCTGGGCCGGCTCCTGCTCGCCGTAAAGGTTTTTGGTGCTGATACTGGCGAGTACGTACGCGGAAGAATCCAATGTGGTGGCCAGGAACACAAAACTGAGCAGCGTAAACGCCGCCAGGATCACCTGGCTGAACGGCAGCGTGCGGATGATCGCCACCACCGTGGCCGGGATGCCGCTGTCGTGCAGCGACTGGGTCACGTTCAGGGTGCCGGACAACTCGAGGTTCAGGGCATAGGCACCACAGATACTCAGGAAGGCCACACAGCCGAGACTGCCCCAGGCCATAATGCCCAGCACCATCTGGCGGATGGTGCGCCCGCGCGAAATGCGGCCGAAGAACAGCCCCATCAGCGGTGCATAGGCGATCCACCAGCCCCAGTAAAACAGTGTCCAGGCTTCCGGGAAACCGCCGTGCTTGATCGGGTCGAGCCAGAAACTGATGCGGGTAAAGTTGTTCAACATCAGGCCGAGACTGTTGGCAGACATCGACAGAATAAATACCGTCGGCCCCGCCAGCAGCACCACCAGCACCACGGCAATGGCGAGGAAAATATTGATATCACTGAGGATACGAATCCCCGCCTTCAGCCCTTTATAGGCGCTGGCGCCAAAGATCAGTGTCCACACCGCGATGACCGCAAGGCGGGTCAGCAGGGTTTCCGGAATCCCCAGCAGTGACGTAGTCAGTGCCGAAACCAGTGGTACACCGAGCCCCAGCGAGGTACCGGCGCCGCCGATCAGGCCGAGAATAATCAGTGTGTCGATCAGCGAACCGAGCCAGCCATCGGCGCGGCGCCCCAGCAGCGGGCGGCAGACTTCGGAGATACGCAGGAATGGGCGGTGATCCACGTGCAGCATATAGGCCACGGCCACCGACGGCACCGCATACAGCGCCCAAGGCACAAAACTCCAGTGGAACTGTGCGTACATGTGCCCCCACTCGGCGGCGCTGGCCGAGTGCGCTTGCAAGTGCAGCGGCGGTGTCGACAGATAGTAGATCGGCTCGACAAAAGACCAGCTCACCAGGCCGATGCCGATACCGGCGGAGAACATCATCGCCGCCCAGCTCAGCTCGGAATACTCCGGCGGCTCATCGGTGCGGGACATTTTTACCTGGCCGAAGCGTCCGAACGCCAGCCACAGGGCAAATACAAAAGTACCGAAACCAAAGATCACGAACAGCCAGCCAAACTCACTGGTTACCATCGACATCAGGTCGGCGGCCCAGGTTTCTGCCTGCTGCGGCATCAAGATCAGTAAACAGGCGACGGCGACGGCAATACCGAACGCGGGCACAAAAGCGGCGAGATCCAATCTCGGTTGGGGTCTGGGTACTGTCACAAGTGTCTTCTTAACCGGGGGTAAGAAACGGGGCTACCTGAATCCAGTAGCCCCGGACGGGTTGCGTCATCAGCGCAGGATTCAGAAATCCTGGGAAACGCTGACACCCGAGGTAGTCGGTGCACCCTCGATGGCAAAGGCCATACCGGCCTGCTCAAACGCGTGCGCGCGATACTCTTCGTCGGTCAGGTTCTTGCCCCACAGGGAGACTTTCAGGCCGCGATAGTTGTCCCAGGTGGCACTGGCGTTGACCAGGGTGCGCGCGTCGTCGCCGGCGGCAGCCACATTGTCGACACTGTAGAACACCTCGCTCTGGTACATCGCGTCGGTATGGAAGTTGATCGCCGCACTGTCGCCCAGCAGCCATTCGTAGTTCAGGCTCGCGGACACAGAGTTTTTCGGCGCGCGCGCCAGGCTGTTGCCAACAACGGCCGGATTGGATTCAAAGTCGACATACTCGGAATCGGTGTAGCCGTAGCTCAGACCCGCGCGCAGCCCCTCGGTCAGGTAGGCGGTCGCCTCCAGCTCGAAGCCTTTGATTTTCGCATCGCCGGTGGCGGTCTTCACCTGGCCGCTTTCCAAATCCACAGTGAAATTCTGCAGGTCGGCGTAATCCATGTAGTAGACGGCACCGTTCAGGCGCAGGCGCTGATCCAGCAGGCTGTACTTGAAGCCGACTTCATAGTTGGTCGCGTTTTCGGGATTGAACGCCACGGTAGCGCCCTGCTCGGTTGCCGCGATGCCGTTGAAGCCGCCGGCCTTGTAACCCTCGGAAATGGTCGCGTAGAGGATGTCGGCATCTTCACTGGTGTAGGTCAGCGTCACTTTCGGGGTGAACTTGTTCCAGCTCTTGTCCGCCGCCACCGCGTAGTTTTCTGCCAGGAAGCCGAACAGGTCCGGCGCACCGCTGGCAATACTGGTGAAGTCTTTTTCATCGCGGGTGTAACGGCCACCGACCGCCAGGCTCCACGCCGGCGCAAAGTGGTAAGTCGCCTCGCCGAACACCGCGTAGCTGTTGGTTTCGTTGGTCGCGTCCCACACCGGGCGCGAGCTCAGACCGAGACCACCGAGCCCCAGGGTGTCGTACACATGGGTGGAATCAAAGCTCTCGATACGGTGCACGTCTTCATTGAAGTAGTACAGGCCGGCAGTCCATTCCAGCTTCTCGGTACCGGTGGACTGCAGGCGCAGCTCCTGGGTGAACTGGCTGGAGTCTTCGGTGGCATCGTTGGTCAGCGCGGCATTGGCCGGCGCCAGGTAGCGGCCCAGCAGGTCGTCGTTGAAGGCGTAGTCCTGGGAGCGGTAGGCGGTGATCGACACCAGCTCCATACCGCCCATGTAGTGAGTGACCTTGGCGGAAGTGCCGTACATCTCGCGATCGGCGTAACCGTCTTCGAACAGGTCGACCTTGTCGGGCTGGCCTTCGGTGGGGTGTTTTACACCAAATACATCGCGATAGCCCTCGACACTGCGCGCACCGGAACCGACCAGATCGTCTTTGGAGTAATCGGCGCTTAGCAGGAAGTCGGTGTTGTCACCGACGCTGAAAGCCAGTTTACCGCGGGCGGAATTGTTGTCCTGATTAGCCAGGTCGTGGCCACTGGCCACATTTTCGATCCAGCCGTCACGTTTGCGGCTGGAGACCGCCAGGCGCCCGTTGACACCGTCGGTCAGCGGGCCACTGATAACGCCCTGCAGCTGGTGCAGGTTGTAGTTGCCGGCGGTGACCTTGGCTTTTGCCTTGAACTCATCGGTCGGGTTCTTGGTAATCACATTGATCGCACCGCCGGCAACATTGCGGCCATACAGGGAACCCTGCGGGCCACGCAGCACTTCTACCTGTTGCACGTCGAACATATCGGAGCTGTAGCCACCGGCGCGGCCCGCGTAGACTTCATCGATAAACACACCGACCGAAGCATCATCGCCAACCGAACTGGAGTTGGTGCCCACGCCGCGAATATAGGGCTGCGGCGTGACCGGGTTGTAGCTGGACAGGGCAAAGCCCGGAGTCATGGCGGAGACATCGCCGACATCCAGGATATTGCTGCGCTCCATCGCGTCTTCATTGAAAGCGGACACGGCGATGGGCACACTCTGCAGGTTCTGAACCTTCCGCTGCGCGGTAACCGACACTTCCTCCAGCGCCAGGGTTGCGCCGTCTTTTTTACCGGTATCGGCAGCTGCCACAGCCTGGCTCAGCAGGATGGCCGCGGAGGCGGAAACCATGGTGGCGAGAGGATTACGTTTGAAAGAATCGTTAGCAGTAGAATTATCAGTTTGCATTCAATTTCCAGTTACTTATTGGTTAAAAGACTCCAAAAACACCCTAGGAAGCGTTGAGAGGTGGCTATCCTACTGGCTGGCGGGGTATATACTTTATTGAATGCGACGAATTCTTTAGCTTTAGCGACATGACTACCGATTCACCCGAGCTCAGCACTCAAGACACCTTCCAGCCTCCCAGATTCGGGCAGAGCGATGTCATCCATATCGGTTTCGTGTTGATCCCGCAGTTTTCCTTTTTCGCCCTCGCCTGCTGCTCGGAGCCCCTGCGGGTGGCGAACCGCATCGTAGGCAGAAAATTGTTTGAATTTACGTTTTTGTCAGAAGAAGGCGAACCGGTCAGCGCGTCCAACGGGATCCCCTTTCCAGTGCAATACAGCCTCGCGGACTGTCCCAGCGATTATCAAACCGTCGTCGTGGTATCCGGCTTTGATCCACTGGACGGCTGCGGCGATACACTGTTGCCGGAACTGCGGCGGCTTTCGGTGAACGGGGTCAGCCTGGGCTGCGTGGACACCGGGGCCCATATCCTTGCCAAGGCGGGACTCCTGCACGGCCAGAAAGCCATCGTGCACTGGGAGGCGAGCAGCAGCTTTCAGGAAAGCTACCCATCGATTCAGGTGGTGCCGGAACGCTTTATGATTGAAGAGAACCGCGTATCTGCGGCGGGCGGGCTCAGCAGCCTGGATATGATGCTGAACATCATCCGCGCCACCCATGGGCACGAACTCGCCAACGCCGTGGCCGAGCAGTTCACCTATAACTATATCCAGAGCGCCGACGACTCCCAGCGCATGAGTCTGCGCAGCCGCCTGATGACCACCAACAAGCGCCTGATCGAGACAGTGCAGATTATGGAGAAGCACCTGGTTCAGCCGCTGTCGATCCAGCAGATTGCCGAACGCGCGGATATATCGGTGCGCGAGCTGGAGCGCCTGTTCAAAAAGGAAGTGGGCACACCGCCAAAGCGCTTCTATCGCCGCCTGCGCCTGGAGAAGGCCCGGCAACTGTTGCGTCAGACTGATATGACTGTGCTGGATATTGCCATCTCCTGTGGCTTCCAGTCCTCCGCCTACTTCAGCGCCGCCTACCGCCACGAATTCGGCATCAGCCCGAGCAGGGATCGCAGCTGACCGGGCTGCGTTGATACACCGTTCGTGTCATTTTCAGCGCGGCCTGCCGCTGCCGCGTGGTCAGGCTGCAGAAATTCCGTTCCGGCATCCCGCCATTCTCTTCTGTCGTAATTTCGCAACTTCCCTGCGAGTTACCGCGCGCGATTTTTACTCTGTGCTCTAGCATTGGCCGCCAAATTATCCACAACTGGAGCAGGTGCCGATGAACAACAGCGTGATTATCACATGCGCCCTGACTGGTGCCGGGGCAACCACAGACAAGAGCCCGCACGTACCGGTCACCCCGCAACAAATTGCCGACGACGCCATTGCCGCCGCCAAGGCCGGCGCTGCCGTGGCCCACATTCATGTGCGCGACCCCAAGACCGGCGCACCCAGCCGCGATACCGAGCTGTACCGCGAAGTGGTCGAGCGCATTCGCGAATCCGACCAGGATGTGGTGATCAACCTGACCGCCGGCATGGGCGGCGACCTGCTGCTGGGCCCGGACGAAGAGCCGATGCAGTTCGCCGACGGCACCGACCTGGTCGGCGGCCTGGAGCGTCTCAAGCACATCGAAGCCCTGCGCCCGGAGATCTGCACACTGGACTGCGGCTCGCTGAACTTCGGCAACGACAACCTGGTATATGTCTCCTCCCCGCAGATGCTGCGCATCGGCGCCAAGCGCGTGCAGGAGCTGGGAGTAAAACCGGAACTGGAAATCTTCGATACCGGCAACCTGTGGTTCGCCAACCAGATGCTGGCCGAAGGCCTGCTCGACGAACCGCCGCTGTTCCAGCTGTGCATGGGGATTCCCTGGGGCGCCCCGCCCGATGTCAGCACCCTCAAGGCCATGGTCGACAACCTGCCGCAGGGTGCCCAGTGGGCCGGCTTCGGCATCGGCCGCCACCAGTTCCCGATGGCTACACAGGTCATGCTGATGGGCGGCAACGTGCGTGTAGGGCTGGAAGACAACCTGTACCTGAAGAAAGGGCAACTGGCCACCAACGCCGAACTTGTCGAGAAGGCCGTCACCATCATCGAGCTGCTCGGCGGCAACATCGCCACACCGGCGGAAACCCGCGAACGCCTGAAGCTGAAGAAACAGGACTAAGGAGACAGCATGTCACACGCAGCAGTGATCGGAACCGGCGTTATCGGCGCCGGCTGGGTGGCCAGACTCCTGGCCCAGGGGTACGACGTCATCGCCTGGGATCCGGGTACCGACGCAGAGCGCAAACTGCGCGAAAGCATCGATACCGCCTGGCCAGCATTGGAGAAGGTCGGCCTGGTAGAAGGCGCCAGTAAAGAACGCCTGCGCTTCGCCGGCTCACTGGCCGAAGCCTGTGAGGGAGCCTATTTCATTCAGGAAAACGCCCCCGAGCGCGAGGCGATGAAAGTCGACCTGCTGGCAGAAATCAGCCAGGCCGCACCGGAAAACGCACTGATCGGCTCCTCCACCTCGGGCTTCAAACCCAGCGTGTTGCAGCAGAACATGACCGCACCGCAGCGCTTCTTCGTCAGCCACCCGTTCAATCCGGTCTACCTGCTACCGCTGGTGGAAGTGGTTGGCGGCGAGAAGACTTCCGCAGAGACC
Organism: Microbulbifer sp. SAOS-129_SWC; assembly: GCF_039696035.1. Lineage (GTDB taxonomy): Bacteria > Pseudomonadota > Gammaproteobacteria > Pseudomonadales > Cellvibrionaceae > Microbulbifer. The sequence goes on along the minus strand of NZ_CP155567.1, from coordinate 1,239,942 downwards.
ATCGAACGCGCCACCGCTTTCTTCAAGGAAATCGGCATGCACCCGCTGCATGTACGCAATGAAATCGACGGCCACCTGTCCGACCGCCTGCTGGAAGCGGTATGGAGAGAGATACTGCACCTGGTTAACGACGGCATCGCCACCACCGGTGAACTGGACCAGGCCATTACCTACGGCCCCGGCCTGCGCTGGGCCTTCATGGGTACCAACCTCACCTACCACCTGGCGGGTGGCGAAACCGGCATGCGCCACATGCTGGAACAGTTCGGCCCCGCGCTGAAACTCCCCTGGACCAAACTGGAAGCCCCGGAGCTCAACGACCAGCTGATCGACCGCATGGTGGAAGGCACCCAGGAGCAGGCCGGCGACCAGTCCATCCGCGAACTGGAAGCGCTGCGTGATAACTGCCTGGTACGCATCATGGAAACGCTGGGTGAATACGAGGTGGGAGCGGGCAAAGTGCTGGCCGAACACCGTGCCCGCCACCAGATCTCAACGGATACCTAACCACTAAGCAACGCTATTTGCCCGACCGTGGGTAGTAGCAGAGTACTCTGCCGCTGCCCCGTACCCGGGTTACTGACTCGCTACTGCCCGCTGAACTCCTGCGCGTAGCGTCGCCCAATAGCCAGCGGGCTACATACATAGACACAAATGGTCTTCTACGTCCGGTGCCGAAGGCCCACTACCTATCGCATCATTACGCATGGTCAGTTTACGTTGCTTCAATAAATCATGCGTTCCTTGCCTGATTCTAATTTTCAATCGATAGGCAGTGTCTACTAAACGTGGGTAAGTCTTACACATAACGCCGCTGGCAACGGCCGTAATGTAGACGCGAAACGCCGAAATGGAGGTCCAGCCCACGCAGTAGACGATGTTGCCTAGCCTTGTCAACACTACGCTACTTCGTAGGTACGATGCCCACTTGATCCACTCCATATTATTGCTGTAAAAGATTGCTTTACTAGCCCTTTTTCAATGAGAGCAATTACAAGATTTGCCAACTCTTCATCAGTGACATATCGCATAGAGGCATCTTGGCCTGAGACGCCGACCTTGCCATTTATGATTTGCGTTACGTACTTGACATATGTCATTTAAAGAGTGAAACGCTCTAATTAGCCGACGCGCTACGGTCAGCTGCATCAGTCTGTTGCATACCATTCCTCCGCTCGATTAATGAAATTGTTCTTTCTATAAACCTTCTAAGCGCTTTTTTAGGTAGGGAAGGATTAAATCTTTTCGCTATCTCGTTAATCTCTGGGACTTCCATTATCTTTTGCACGCTTTTTCCTTCCCGATGGCATACCATTACCTCCTCAAACCACTCAACTGTGTTCTTCTGGAATTCTCGCAATGCGAGCTTATTGGTGGGATTGCCATGCCCGGGTATTATTAGACTGTGCTCATTTCCTATTTTTAGAATAGTATTAACCGCTGCATTAAAGCCATTAATTCCTCCTGCATAAAAAGTAGGGTGCCAACTATTGTCAAATACATCTCCGACAAAAATACTGTTACTTTCCACATGATAGTAGATTAAGTCATTTTTAGAATGAGACGTCACTTTAAATTTTAGGATACCATCAACATCAAAATTATTTCTTATAAGCTTAGATCCACGATCAGTGAAAAATTTATTCCCTCCCGAATGATCGGTGTGTTCATGTGTATTTAAAACAAAGGAAACTGGTTTTTTATAAATTGCTTGAACAGTTTTATTGAGTTCGTCTAATTGATCTTTTCCCGGCATCGGGTCAATTAAAACAAGCCCTTCATCTGTTGAAATCAAACCGATATTGGTGTTGTAGCTTTTCCCTTTTAGAAGATACATCTTTTTAGAAATTTTCTTCGCATCAACTCCAGCAGATAGAGAAACATCGCTTAAAAGTGACAAGAAAATGACTATTAATACTCTAAATAGCATCTAGGTGCATTCCTCTATTGACGGTTTGTAACGCCCGCAGCAGGGGCAGCAATGGAGCTTGTTATTTTTTGTGGTATTAGACCACAAAAAATGCGAGCGGAATGGAGGTCCCAGGCCACAAAGTGGCCGCACTGGCTGCGTTTGTTAGGCATTATCATAACCTCCCAAGTAATTCTGAAGGCTTAACTACATCCGGGGTAAATTCAAGACGTTTCGCAGTACTTAAGCTATTGATTAATTTTGTATCAAGGGTAAGGAAAACGTCACATTTATTTGATTCTGCACACCAAAGCCAATATGCATCGGCTAGCTGATTGTATTTCTTGCGCCCACCCTGCAGTGCTCCAGCATACTTAGCCAACTCTAAGAACCGAGGATGCTTCAGCTCTGACAAAAAATTGTGAAAGTGATTTTTCGTAGGGCCGGTGTTCATCCAGCTCGGTCTTATTGTTAGAAAATATCTAACTGGAGGAGGATCAGAAAATTCTATTTCACTACCGTAAAAATAGTCACTTCGAAATCTTCCTGACTTTTTGATCTCCATATCAGTTTGTCTATCCATCGCGGTTTCGGATAATAAGTGCAATTGGTAAGAGAGAGGCCAGCTGGTAGAGTCGGCGCTTCTCCCCGCCAAGAGAAAAGCACTGATGAGCTACAACCAGCTGACCGAGAACGAACGATACCAGATTTATAGTCTGAAGAAAGCCGGGCACTCGCAAATAGAGATTGCCGAACTTCTGGAAAGGCATCCCTCTACGATCTGTCGAGAGCTGCGTCGCAACAAAGGGCTACGAGGGTACCGGCCCGGGCAAGCTCAAAAGCTGTCGAATGTTAGACGGTATGGGGCCCACAAGGCTCGGAAGGTGACGGACGAGGTACGTGATCAGATTGAAACGCTGCTCCGGCAGGAGTTAAGCCCGCAGCAGGTAGCAGATTATCTGAAACGGTGTACGGGTATTTCCTTACATCATGAGACAATTTATCAGCTGATCTATGCCGACAAGGCTCATGGCGGCGATTTGTATACGCATCTGCGAGTAGCGTCAAAGCCCTACCGCAAGCGTTACGGCAGCAACGATCAACGCGGCAAGATCAAGAACAGAGTGAGTATTGATGAACGCCCTGAGGTTGTTGACCTGGGTAACCGAATTGGCGACTGGGAAGGCGATACAGTCATCGGCAAAGGCCGCAAAGGTGCGCTATTGACCCTGGTAGAGCGCAAATCGCTGTATACGGTCATTGTGTTGCTGACGGGCAAGAGAGCCGACTTGCTCGCCGCTGCAGCGGTTGCGCATATGGTACACCTTAAGGAGAAAGTCAAAACAATCACGTTCGACAATGGCCTTGAGTTTGCCGGTCATGAAGAGATCGCGAAAGGACTGGAGGCGGATATTTACTTTGCCCATCCCTATGCATCATGGGAGCGTGGAATCAATGAAAATACCAATGGTCTTATTCGGCAATATTTCCCGAAGGGAACGGACTTCAGTACGGTATCGGATGAGCAGGTTCAGTTTGTCATGGACCGCCTGAACAGCAGACCAAGAGCGACCAGGGGTGGACGATCGCCAAATGAGCTATTTATGGGGCGGCGGGACGATTTGCTCGCTGCATGAAGAAATTGCAGTTATTACTTGAAACCGCGCATCACGAGTTTGGCGCCAGACTTTTTAAGTTTTCTAGAAAGCTCCTTTAGTAGTTTAATCTCCTTTCGAAGTTCTTTATCTCCAGCTGGCCTTTTTCTGACAAGCTCAATTGGTCCATACCTTACCAAGGATTCGCCGGGTCTCGCTCCACCAAAGTAAATATCCATTGTCCGATATTTGGTGGCCGAATGCCGCACTATATTACTATCGAGGAAGATCTTCACCGGATGCCTAACGCCAAGCGCACCGGTGGCCTTTAGTCCATCCGCGTGACGCGCATTGTTAGATTTGTTCCAGCTGAGAGAAATATTTAACTACATCTTGGCAATTTTCCATCTCAGCTAAACCTTTAGCGGTGGCTCCATTTGCCCATTTTAAACCACACTCCAAATTTGGATTTGCGCCGCTTTTGATAAGTAAATCTACTCGTTCTACTGAATTAGATCGAGCAGCAAGCATTAATGCTGTTTGATCAGTGCCTTGAGGACCATCAATCTCCACCCCGCGATCTATTAGTGATTGCATTACCTCAAGAGATGATCTTCCTGATGCGAATTTTAATGGTGTTTGCTCATCACTTTCGCGTACGAAGTTGACATTAGCTCCAGCATCAATAAGAAGCAGTGCAATTGCAGTAGATTTTTTTATAGATGAGGCACACGCAGCAGTTAATGCAGTTAGGCCAATATCTGAAATTTCTTCTAAATCTACTTCTTCAGAAATAAGAAATTCAACTACCTTGATGTGATCGCCGTCAACGGCCGCCAGTAGCGCACCGTCACAACGGGCACCATTTTTTAATAGAAATTTAACTTCATTCAATTTTCCATTTCCAGCTGAACACATCATTGGTGTTCGATTGTGGCTATCTTTCAAATTAACATTTGCTCCAGCTTTAACTAGAATTTTTATAGGGCCTAATCTTCCTTTGCCACACGCCCAATTTAACGCATTATGTGTATCAGGTGAAATTCCTGACTTGAGACATTTATTTATGGTTCTTTCACGACCGTAGTGAGCAGACTTTAATAGCAATTCTTCTGGATCAGCATCCACATCATAATCTTTCTCAAGATGCGAAATAATAAAATCTTCGTTTCCCACTCTGAATGCTTCACTTAAATCCACTTAAAGACTCCTTTCTTGCTCCGAAATCTAACGTTCGGTTTAGGGGCGGCTGGAGCGTAGCGTAAGCCGTCCCAGCCGCGCATTTCGCGGCGACTACAACCGCTTGTTACGTACCTATAGTTCTCTGACGGTTGATGCAATATCCAGCGCCTTATCAAAGCCTTCACTGCAAGACACATAAGAATAAATGGTTAAAATTGGGCCATTTACCCAAAACCTGCGGGCATACCAGATTCCACCGCCACCTTTACCATCCCAATATTCTTCTTCGCGACATACCCAATAGATACCATTGGCATGACCACTAGAGATAAATTTTGTGGTTTCAGGATCATCAACAAAACCCATCCGAAACTCATCAATGAAATCATCACCGCTAGAATAAGGCCATGATTCTTTTGATGTAGTTTCACCTATCTTCTTGGCGCCTACGTAGATAACACTACTAGAGATTTTCCAACCGTCTGGAAGATCTACCGTCACCTCGGAATAAGCAACTGATGAAACTAAGGTCAAAATTAATATATAGAAACTCTTCATGATTTTATGTATTGGTCTTACCCACAAAAAGTAGACACTCTAACTACGCGCATTTGCGCTCATACTCATCTGGACTTATATAACCCAGTGTAGAGTGCCTACGTACCCTGTTGTAGAAAACCTCGATGTACTCAAACACCTCGGACTTCGCCTGATCCACACTCTCAAAACTCGCGGCATACACCAGCTCCACCTTCAAGCGACTGAAGAATGACTCCATCGCGGCATTATCCCAACAGTTCGCTTGTCGGCTCATGCTGGATCGGCATCTATTCTTCATTAGCAGGTCCTGATATCCCTGAGCACGATATTGAACGCCCCGGTCTGAATGAACAATCAAGCCCGGCGTTCTCTTCCTTTGCAGCAGAGCCATCTTCAATGCCTGCTGCGTAAGCTCTTCTGTCATCTGGGTATCTAGCGCCCAACCGACAATGCGTCGTGAATACAGATCCATCACCACGGCGAGATAGAGCCAGCGGTCTCTCACCCAGATGTAGGTGATGTCACTCGTCCAGCGTCGGTTAGGGCGATCCACCTGGAAGCAGCGCTTCAGCAGGTTGGCAGCAACGTTCACCTTACTCTCAACTGGCCGGCTATAACGGAAGCCCTTACCGTTCCTCGCCCGGATATGCTCTTTATGCATGATTCCAGCGATATAGTTGGTAGAGCAAGGTATCCCTGCTTCCATCAGCTCACGGGCGATCCTCGGAGCACCATAGCGGGCTTTGAAGCTCTCAAAGGTGTCCTTAACCCGCTCCGTAACCCGCTTCCTACGGATCGCCTGAGGGCTTTCCTCTCGGCTGATCCAACGGTAATAGCCCGAAGCGGATACTTCGAGGCACCGACACATCAAGCGTACCGGGTACAACCCTACATGCTCGCATATCAGTGCGTACTTTACTCTTGGTGGTTCGCAAAGTACGCAGCTGCCTTTTTTAGGAAATCGACCTCCTGACGAGCCTCATGCAGCTCCTTTTTCAGGCGGCGCACTTCAGCGCTCTCCCGCTTGGAGTAATCGACCCCATCCAGGCTATTGAATTGCTTCTCTGAGAGTCGATTGAACTGTCGTCGCCAGTTATAGATCTGCTGGGCACTGACACCTAGCTCTCGAGCTACTGAAGCCGTAGTAGCTCCAGGCTTTTCCGCTCTTTTTACCGCCTCTCTACGGAATTCTTCCGTATACGCCTGAGTTCTTTTCTTACCCATGGTACACCTCCGTGTTAGGCCGAAACCTAACTATACAGGGTGTCTACTAAACGTGGGTAAGTCTTATTTCTAACGTTCGGTTTAGTGGCGGCTGGAGCGTAGCGTATGCCGTCCCAGCCACGCTTTGCGTGGCGACTACAACCGCTTGTTAACTTTTTCTCCGTAGAAGCACTCGCCATCCGGCCGTTCCCAGGTTGTATTAGCCGGGTTATTATTTATCTTGAAAATTACCGATTTCCCGGTATTACTGCCACCATCATCTAAGCGAACTATCCACATTTCGCCCTGACCAATCATGACACCCTCATAGTTAGAGCGAAGATTATCGATATTTGAACAATATACAGTCTGTATAAGCCTGTCGTTAAGGATCTGATCCCCGAGACGGACAAACTCTTCTGCCGTCTCTACTGTTGTTGGATTTCCCCCTACATATAAACCAGTAGGGAATAGCATTAACTCCGATAGGCCTTGGTAGTCCTTAGAGAGTATTGCTTTACGGACTTTTAAGTAAAACTCTTCCAACTCTTTCTTATTTTCAAATCCGGCTCCCGCGTGCTCATATCTTTCTGCAACCGCAATGCAACTTTGAAGCAAAAGAAAGAGTATAAGGATGTGCTTCATGGATTCCCCAAAAAAAGTTAACGCCGCGCTCAGCCGCGGACAATTTTGGGCGCTTTATGCGCGATAATGGGAGCGCAGCGACCGCGCACAAAGTGCACAAAGTTGGCCGTCGGCCTGCAGCGCCTTGTATGGTTTAATTCCCCCGAATTCGGTAAGTTGAAGCCCGTAACATCTCTCACCATGTTACCGGCCTCCCAGCCCGATGCTTGCCTGGTCCTTAGAGACCGTTAACAAGCGTGGCGCGGGCGGCCGACCCGATTTACTAACTCGAACAGTCGAATGGGCTTCGAGCCCGAATTTAGCAAGGAAGAGTCTCTATGGCAATTCAACGTAACAGGGTAACGGGTGTCAATGTTGGTGTGGATGTTGGCAAGTTCTCTCTGGATTTTCACATCCATGAAAGAGGCGTTCACTGGTCGTCTGACAACAGCGAGGAAGGTATTCGCTATTCGATTGGGCGCATACGCCGTTATAACGTAGAACGGGTAGTTGTCGAGGCCACGGGCCGTTATGAGCTGAACTTTGCTCAGACAGCCTTTGAGCGCGATCTGCCGATCGTAATTGCTAAACCTCTCTCTGTACGGCGCTATGCAGGTGCTATTGACCAGCTGGCAAAAACTGATCGCATAGATGCTGCTCTGATTGCAGAGTTTGGCGCGAAAGTGCAGCCTAGGATAAGTCGCAATAACGGAAAGAACTTAAGAAGAATCAAAGACTTACTGGCCCGCCGTCGCCAACTGATGAACATTAGAGTTCAAGAATTGAATCGCGATGAAGTCATGGGAGACGGAATCCTGGAGGCCTCCTACCGGCGTGTCCTGAAGATTCTCGACAAGGAGATTGAGTGGGTTGATGGGCAGCTCTCAAAGGCCATCGAAAAAGAATCATCCTGGTCTGAGAAGAAGAGATTGCTCAAAAGTGTACCAGGTGTTGGCGACGTTCTAGCGCACACTCTCCTTGGAGACCTACCTGAACTCGGAACGTTGAACAACAAGCAGATTGCTTCGCTAGCTGGCGTCGCGCCATTTAACCGAGACAGCGGGAAGCTCAAGGGAAAGCGACGGATTCAAGGTGGCAGGAGATCTGTACGTGTCGTGCTGTATATGGCTACCGTCAGCGCTACGCTGTGCAACCCGGCAATCAAAGCTCAATACCAACAATTGGTAGCAAAAGGAAAGCACAAAAAGGTAGCTTTAGTTGCCTGCATGCGTAAGTTGCTCACGGTCTTAAACGCGATGGTTCGCGACCAAAAGGAATGGGTCGCCTAGTTTTTTGATAGGGATTGAAGCCACAGTCGCTTGTTATGAATTGACTTCCATGAGGTGGAATGCCTTTAAGAAGCTCTTTCTATTTTGCTCGAATATTTTGTGCTCAGGGTGGTTTATTGAGCGCTTATTTTCGGAGAAGGCCGGAGCAACACAACCCCAATTTGAGTTTCTAGCAAAATAGACAACACAATCTACATTACTTTCTTTCCATTGATTATGTACATCATGCGCGGTTTCGGATAATAAGTGCAATTGGTAAGAGAGAGGCCAGCTGGTAGAGTCGGCGCTTCTCCCCGCCAAGAGAAAAGCACTGATGAGCTACAACCAGCTGACCGAGAACGAACGATACCAGATTTATAGTCTGAAGAAAGCCGGGCACTCGCAAATAGAGATTGCCGAACTTCTGGAAAGGCATCCCTCTACGATCTGTCGAGAGCTGCGTCGCAACAAAGGGCTACGAGGGTACCGGCCCGGGCAAGCTCAAAAGCTGTCGAATGTTAGACGGTATGGGGCCCACAAGGCTCGGAAGGTGACGGACGAGGTACGTGATCAGATTGAAACGCTGCTCCGGCAGGAGTTAAGCCCGCAGCAGGTAGCAGATTATCTGAAACGGTGTACGGGTATTTCCTTACATCATGAGACAATTTATCAGCTGATCTATGCCGACAAGGCTCATGGCGGCGATTTGTATACGCATCTGCGAGTAGCGTCAAAGCCCTACCGCAAGCGTTACGGCAGCAACGATCAACGCGGCAAGATCAAGAACAGAGTGAGTATTGATGAACGCCCTGAGGTTGTTGACCTGGGTAACCGAATTGGCGACTGGGAAGGCGATACAGTCATCGGCAAAGGCCGCAAAGGTGCGCTATTGACCCTGGTAGAGCGCAAATCGCTGTATACGGTCATTGTGTTGCTGACGGGCAAGAGAGCCGACTTGCTCGCCGCTGCAGCGGTTGCGCATATGGTACACCTTAAGGAGAAAGTCAAAACAATCACGTTCGACAATGGCCTTGAGTTTGCCGGTCATGAAGAGATCGCGAAAGGACTGGAGGCGGATATTTACTTTGCCCATCCCTATGCATCATGGGAGCGTGGAATCAATGAAAATACCAATGGTCTTATTCGGCAATATTTCCCGAAGGGAACGGACTTCAGTACGGTATCGGATGAGCAGGTTCAGTTTGTCATGGACCGCCTGAACAGCAGACCAAGAGCGACCAGGGGTGGACGATCGCCAAATGAGCTATTTATGGGGCGGCGGGACGATTTGCTCGCTGCATGAAGAAATTGCAGTTATTACTTGAAACCGCGATGGTTATGATCCGTTGCAGCCACAGTTTTTACCTGAATACGGTAATAATTTGGCCCGTCAGAGATCAATATATCCGTTTGATGCCCATGATCCAGGATTGGCAAGAAAACTTGCCAGCCATCCTGCATTAACCACGACACAACCATACTCTCAAATGATGAATTTTTGAGCGCTTGATGTGTTCCCTTTTGAGTTTGAGTAAGCCTACGCGGCATTTCAATTTCCTCTGTAGATCTGCACTTCCACTTATGCGGTGTACAGAGGACAACTTCTTATGAAGATCGCCCCATAGTTAAAAGAGACCGGCGTTACGCTCAGGCTCTAAGATTCATAACGCCGCGAGCAGCGGCAGCTTACTTTGGGCGCATTATGCGCAAAAATGGGAGCGAAGCGACCTGCGCATAAAGTGCGCAAAGTAAGCTGTCCGGTGGAGGCCCGCAGGGCCGGAACGAACTGCCTCGCCTTGTTAAGGTTATTACCACCGTATACTCAATGGAGTACTAACTTTTTCTGGATTTACGTCGGCACACTCTTCGGCTTCACCGAAAAAAATGAACCGGTTATTTCCGGTGATTCTAAACAAAGTTTCACCTTCATTCGCATATTGTGCGGCAGGTATAACCAATGAAACTTCATCACTACTGAGGTTGGCTCTCCGCATGATCTCAGCCGCATCCGCTGTGCTCACCAGCTGAGGATCGCTCGGTGTTCCATACGACCAACCGCTATACCCATTGTGTATAAAATACCGAGGCATACCGAAACCTTAACAGTTTATTAATAAGACGCGTCTTTATATCCAATCATCGCCTATCCACGACAAAGATAAATCACGAGAAGAAGAAATTTCTTATTTTTCAATACCTTATCGGATTCCGATGCGATTCCACTCTGGGAAAACGCGACGCGTCGTGTTTTGCAACATGTATTTTTATCTTTTGATCATAAGCTGCAACCGTTTAAAGTCAATGACTTACGGCAATATCCGCGTGGATAGGCGACGCGTCGCGTGATCTGGGGATTGACTCTTTTGGCTCGCGCCATCTACTGTATATAAAAACAGTTGGAGATTGATTCATGGATGACATTCGCCACCGCATTCCCAAAACTCAGTCCGGCCGTTTTGTGCAAAAACTTCGGCTGCATATGCGTGAATCCGGACTATCGTACCGGACAGAGCAGACCTATATACACTGGATCAAGCGCTTTATTCACTTTTATAAGCTGCGCCATCCCGCTGAAATGGGGGTTGCCGAAATAGAGCAATTTCTCAGTCAGCTGTCGGTGGAGAGAGATTGCTCTATAAACACGCAGCGTATAGCCCTGAATGCGTTGGTATATCTCTACAAGCGCTTTATGGGGCGGGATACAGAATCATTGCAGTTCAAGCCGGCCCGGGGGCCTCGCCGCTTGCCGGTGGTATACAGCCCCGCGGAGATCCGGGCAATACTGGCACAACTGAAAGGCATTTACAGACTGCAGGTGGAGTTGATGTACGGCTCGGGCCTGCGCAGTGCGGAATTGCTGTCTCTCAGGGTGAAAGACGTCGATTTTGGTAGCAATAATATTTATGTCCGCGCGGGAAAGGGCAATAAAGACCGCACTACCATGCTTCCGCAGGGTCTGAAACCTGAGCTCAGGCAGCAGATTCAGCGGGTCGCATTCATCCATGCGCAGGACTGCCTCGACGGCCTTGGAGAGGTGCACCTGCCAGATGCACTGGCGAAAAAATACCCTTCGGCGGCGCGCGAACTCGGCTGGCAATTTATGTTTCCGTCTGCGGAAATCGGCACCGATCCCCGATCCGGCGTTAGGCGTCGGCACCATATGCACGCGTCGACGCTGACAAAGCATGTTCGCGTTGCCGTGCGCAAGGCCGGGGTCCACAAGCCCGCACGCACCCATGCGTTTCGTCACAGCTTCGCTACGCACTTGCTCGAATCAGGCTACGATCTGCGCACCATACAGGAGCTGCTGGGGCACGCGGACATCAACACGACGGAAATCTATACGCATGTCGTCAACCGCGGGGGCAGAGGCGTGCTGAGCCCGTCTGATCGCCTGCGCGCGGATAACCTGGTTACCGATGCACAACCTGGATACCGCTTGGTGGCAGGTATCAGGTAATAGAGCGTATTTGAACATAAAAAAAGCCCCGCAATTGCGGGGCTTTTCGTTGGTCTGGCTGGAAGGCCGGCTTACATCATGCCGCCCATGCCACCCATACCGCCCATGCCACCCATGTCCGGTGCAGCCGGCTTGTCTTCCGGGATTTCTGCAACCATGGCTTCGGTGGTTATCATCAGGCCGGCGATAGACGCGGCAGCCTGCAGCGCGGAGCGGGTTACCTTGGCCGGATCCAGGATACCCATTTCCAGCATGTCGCCGTACTCGCCGGTACCGGCGTTGTAGCCGAAGTTGCCTTCGCCCTGCTTCACTTTGTCTACCACTACAGAAGCTTCGTCACCGGCGTTGGCAACGATCTGGCGCAGCGGCATTTCCATTGCGCGCAGAGCCGCGGCAATACCGTGGTTCTGGTCTTCGTTGTCGCCGGTAACTTTGACAACCTGGGTAGCGCGGATCAGCGCAGTACCACCGCCAGGAACAACACCTTCCTCTACCGCAGCGCGAGTTGCGTGCAGGGCGTCTTCTACGCGGGCTTTCTTCTCTTTCATTTCGACTTCGGTGGCTGCGCCAACCTTGATCACGGCAACACCGCCAGCCAGCTTGGCTACGCGCTCTTGCAGCTTCTCTTTGTCGTAGTCGGAAGAAGATTCTTCGATCTGGGCACGGATCTGCTTGACGCGCGCTTCGATGTCGGCCACTTCGCCGGCGCCGTCAACGATCACGGTGTTTTCCTTGGACAGGGTGACGCGCTTGGCGGTACCCAGGTGCTCCAGAGTGGTCGCTTCCAGCTCCAGGCCTACTTCTTCGGAAATCACGGTGCCGCCGGTCAGGATAGCGATATCCTGCAGCATGGCCTTGCGGCGGTCGCCGAAGCCCGGGGCTTTAACCGCTGCAACCTTGACGATGCCGCGCATGCTGTTGACCACCAGGGTGGCCAGCGCTTCGCCTTCTACGTCTTCGGCGATGATCAGCAGCGGCTTGGACGCCTTGGCTACCTGCTCCAGCAGCGGCAGCAGATCGCGAATGTTGGAGATTTTCTTGTCAACCAGCAGGATAAACGGGCTGTCCAGCTCGGCAGTCATGTTTTCCTGGTTGGTGATGAAGTACGGGGACAGGTAGCCGCGGTCAAACTGCATGCCTTCGACGACGTCCAGTTCGTTTTCCAGGGACTGGCCTTCTTCAACGGTGATCACACCTTCTTTGCCCACCTTGTTCATCGCCTCGGCGATGATGGTGCCGACGTTCTCGTCGCTGTTAGCAGAGATGGTACCTACCTGGGCAATAGACTTGCTGTCGGCGCAGGGAGTAGCCAGGCTGGCAATGTGGTCAACGGCCGCCGCTACGGCTTTGTCGATACCGCGCTTCAGGTCCATCGGGTTGAAGCCAGCGGCAACTGACTTGAGACCTTCGGTAACAATCGCCTGGGCCAGTACGGTGGCGGTCGTGGTGCCGTCGCCGGCGGTGTCAGAAGCCTTGGAAGCCACTTCCTTGACCATCTGCGCACCCATGTTTTCGAACTTGTCTTTCAGTTCGATTTCCTTGGCGACAGATACGCCGTCTTTGGTGACGGTCGGCGCGCCAAAGGACTTGTCCAGTACCACATTGCGGCCTTTCGGGCCCAGGGTGGTTTTTACGGCGTCAGCCAGGATGTTTACACCGGCCAGCATCTTCTGGCGGGCGTCGTCAGCGAATTTAACGTCTTTTGCTGCCATGATTGTTTTCCTCGAATTCTTTCTCTGCGTTTGCTCTTCGCGCCGGGCTCTTAGCCTTCCAGCACGCCGTAGATGTCGCCTTCGCTCATGATGATCAGCTCTTCGCCGTCCACCTTGAGGGTGTTGCTGTCCGCATAGCGGCCGAACACAACGGTGTCGCCAACTTTCACGGACAGGGCGCGCACGTCGCCGTTATCCAGCAGTTTGCCTTCGCCCACGGCTACGACTTCACCCTGGTTCGGCTTTTCTTTGGCAGCGCCCGGCAGCACGATGCCGCCAGCAGTCTTCTCTTCTTCTTCCTTACGGCGCACTACGACGCGGTCGTGTAAAGGACGAATTTTCATGGATAGGCTCTCCATTGAGTCGTGTTTTCAGGTTTCCAATGTTGGAAGACCCTTGGCCTGGGGCCGCGGGTCCCGGTGCCCCGCTCTGGCCGGCAGAGCCGGGGCAAAATCTTGGGGTGCAGCCTATCTATGGGCGCCAAGGGGAATTTCAACAGTGGCTGCGAAAAAAACTGGGGAGATTGGGTCTATTAGCGGAGGAATCCGGGTTATTGCTCACTTTTTACCCAGCTCACTCTCTGTCGCGCCGCCGCGGCGCCTCGTCATCCGCCGACCCGTCTGCGCCGGATTTGTCCTCGCGGGAGTAGTCCCCCTCGATGACGTCATGATCCTGCTGCTGGTGGCGGGTGCCCGACGTGTAACCGGGGCCCGATACCACCGTCACATGGCGCAGCAGGTAGCCAAGTAGCAGCTGGCGCAGGCCCGGAATCAGGCAAGCGAAACCCAGCGCATCGGTGATGAAGCCCGGGGTCAGCAACAGGGCGCCGCCCACCGCCAGAAAGATCCCCTCAGCCATCTCCCGCGCCGGCATCTCTCCGGCCTGCATTTTCTGCTGCGCCCGCAACACCGTCGACAAGCCCTGGCGGCGCAGTAGCGACAGCCCCACCACCGCGGTCAACAGCACCAGGCCAATGGTGGGGAGGGCTCCGATATGCCGGCCCACGGTGATCAGCAGCCACATTTCAAGAATGGGCATGACAATAAACAGCAATAACAGTGGACGCATAGTCACTTCTTCCTAGGGGGCCCGCCAACTTGTGGCTCCGGGCGAAACTCAGTATTTTCGATATGCTGTAGTAAATGAGGAGTACTGGCAAATTCTTCAAGGGCGCGGGTTTCCACCCGGTCGGGCCTGAACCAAGGAGGCGGACTATGGCAGGCGAGCAGCAGGATGCGGTGAACGCGGTATCGGGGGGGCGCAGCCGGCATCGGCATCTTCTCGGCGAACTGCTGGCTGAGGCGGATATCCGGATTAACGGCGACCGCCCCTGGGATCTGCGGTTGCACCGGGAAGCGGCTCTGGACGAGATCATCGCGCGCCACAGCCTCGGCCTCGGCGAGACCTACATGCGCGGCGACTGGGATGTGCCGGCCCTGGATCAGTTTTTCTACCGCCTGTTAAAAGCCGACCTGCCCGGGCGTATCCGCCCCTGGCGCAACGCCTGGCGCTTTATCCGCAGTTACCTGATCAACCTGCAGAGCCGCCGCCGCGCGTTCGAGGTCGGAGAGCGCCACTACGACCTGGGCAACGATTTCTACCAGTCGATGCTGGACAGCCGCCTCACCTACAGCTGCGGCTACTGGCGCGAAGCGGAGAATCTGGAGCAGGCGCAGACCGCCAAGCTGGACCTGATCTGCCGCAAACTGGGGCTCAAGCCGGGAATGCGCCTGCTGGATATCGGCTGCGGCTGGGGCAGCCTGGTGAGCTATGCCGCTGAACACTACGGCGTGGAGTGCGTCGGCGCCACCATCTCCCGCGAACAGAGCGCCTATATTGCCGAACATTTTGCCGACCTGCCGATCACTGTGCACCTGCAGGACTACCGCAGTCTGGACCAGCGCTTCGACCGTATCGCCAGCGTGGGCATGTTCGAGCACGTGGGCCGCAAGAACCATCGCACTTTCATGCAGGTTGCCAGGCGCTGCCTTAAAAAAGACGGTTTGATGCTGCTGCACACCATCGGCAAGAACCAGCGCCGCTCGACCTGCGATCCGTGGATCGAGAAATATATTTTCCCCAACGGCGACCTGCCCTCCGCCGGCCAGATCGGCGACGCCGCCGACAACCTGCTGGTATGCGAGGATGTGCACAACTTCGGCAGTGACTACGACAAGACCCTGATGGCCTGGCATCAGAACTTCGAACAACACTGGGAACGCTTTGCCGAGCGTTATGGCCAGCGCTTCTACCGTATGTGGCGCTACTACCTGCTGTCCTGCGCCGGCGCATTCCGCGCGCGGCATATCCAGCTTTGGCAGTGGATGTTTTCGGATCGTATACAGGGCGGGGTTGAAAGAATCAGCTGAGCGGGGGCGGAACCGGTGTTCGCTCCGCGCGGCAGTGCTGCTCCCGTGCACAGGCCACAGCCAGCAGGGGCGGACACAAGGTCCGCCCCTACGGAAAAGACATTGAAGAGCTAGCCAACCGCAGCGCCTTCGTGGCACTGACGCAGCGCTGTTTCTATATCCACCACGTCCATTCGGTAGGGGCGAACCTTGTGTTCGCCCTGCGCGGCAGTACTGGTCTAGGGAGCGGCCCGCGGTGCCACAAATAAAAAGGGCGGACACAAGGTCCGCCCCTCCGGCACAGACATTATAGATCTAGCCAACCACAGCGCCTTCGTGGCACTGACGCAGCACTGTTTCTATATCTACCAAACTCATTCGGTAGGGGCGAACCTTGTGTTCGCCCTGCGCGGCAGTGCTGGTCTCGGGAGCAGGCCGCGGTGCCACAAATAAAAAGGGCGGACACAAGGTCCGCCCCTACGGCACAGACATTAAAGATCTAGCCAACCACAGCGCCTTCGTGGCACTGACGCAGCACTGTTTCTATATCTACCAAACTCATTCGGTAGGGGCGAACCTTGTGTTCGCCCTGCGCGGCAGTGCTGGTCTCGGGAGCAGGCCGCGGTGCCACAAATAAAAAGGGCGGACACAAGGTCCGCCCCTACAACACGGCTTGTCGACAGCCTGTTAGAGGCGCGCGCCGCCGTCAATATCCAGCACGCGGCCGGTGACGTAATCGTTCTGGAGAATAAAGCCCACGGTTGAGGCGATCTCTTCCTGCTGGCCGAGGCGGCGCAGCGGTACCTGTTTGACCAGGCCCTCGAGAATTTCCGCGCGCATCTGCGCCACCATGTCGGTCTTGATAAAGCCGGGGGCGATGCCGGCTACGCGCACGCCGTAGCGCGCCAGTTCCCGCGACCAGGATACGGTCATCGCAGCGACGCCGGCCTTGCTGGCCGAGTAGTTGGTCTGGCCCATATTACCGGCGCGCGACAGGCTGGAGATATTCACGATCACGCCGCCGTCACCCGCTTCCGCCATGATGCCGGCCGCCGCGCGGCCGCACAGGAAAACACCGGTCAGGTTTACGTCGATTACCGACTGCCACTGGGACAGCGACATGCGATCAGTGAGTTTGCCATCCTTGACCTTGATCAGCATGCCATCGCGCATGATACCGGCGTTGTTGACCAGTACCTGCAGGCCACCGAAATCCGTGGCGATCTGCGCAAAGCCGCGATCGACTTCTTCCTCGCTGGCTACGTTGATCACGTAGCTGCGCGCCTCGGCACCGAGCGCCTCGCAGGCGGAAACGCTCTGCTGCAGCCCCTCTTCATTGACGTCGATCAGGGCCAGGCGCGCGCCCTGTGCGGCCAGGTATTCGGCCATGGCGCGGCCGAGGCCCTGCCCGGCCCCGGTAATGGCGACAATGCTGTTTGCAATCTGCATGGGAATTCCTCGTACGTATTTCTCTCAATGATCGCGGCGCTTTGCGGCCGCTTCACCAACCGCGGGCGGTCACCACTGGTAACCGACGCCGACAGTCAGCTTGGTATCTTCTTTCTCGCTATCGATCGACGGCGTGTTGTCGTACTGCCAGCTGTAGGCAATCTCCATCAGCACGCCTTCCACCAGCGGGGTGCGCACCCCCAGTTTGGCATTGGCCTGGTAGTCGTCGCTGTTATCCACCGACTGCAGCACTTCCTGGTCCATGTAGATCTCCGGCCCCAGGTCAAACTTGTAGCGGTAATTCACTGCCGCACGTGCCGCGGCGTAGTGTTTGTCCTGGTTGTCGCTCAGGCCCGAGTCGATGAAATTCTCGCTCAGGCTACTGATACCGCCCTCCACTGAAAAGGCTGTCTTATCCGTGTCGTAAAACAGGTAACCCATACCGAGACCGAGCGTGGTGCCCATATCGAGGTTGCGCGCCTCTTCCCGCTCCAGCTGGCTGTTGGCCGCGGCAAACCACTTTTCCGCAAAGATCCACCGCAGGTTGTAGGCCAGCTGGTATTTTTCCAGCGCGTCGGCGTCCGGCGTGGACAGGCTCTGATACAGCGTCCTGACCAGATGGTGGAAGTCGCCGGTGCGGATATCCAGGTTAGCGTTGAGGTCCAGGTCGTCGCGCTCGGTGTTGCCGTGTTCGAAATCGCCGCCGGCGTTCACGTTGCCGTGGAACACCACCGGGTTACCGACAAAATTGATATAGGGCTCTGCGCGGTCGATCGCCGGAAAGTCGATCAGCCAGCCGGTCCCCTTGTCACAGTACAATTCCCATTTCTCACGCAGGTGCCCGGCCAGGGTACAGGGGCCATCGTGCCCGGCGATCTTCAGGTCCGCATCCGTATCCAGCGACAGCACCTTGTTCTTGGGAATGGTAATCTGGCCGAAGTTGTCGGACTTCCAGGTCACCTGCTCGCGATCCACCAGCACCAGGGTGCCGTGTACCCGGTCACCATTGACCAGGGTCAGCACCCCGGCTGAAACGAGTGGCGAGACAAGTGAGAGGAAAAACAGCAGGATAACGCTGGCGTGACGAACAGCTCGAACCACAAGGACAACCTTAGAGTTATTAGGCGGCGGATTTACAGTGAGACACGGTACACAATTCGGCGACAATGATGCCATATCCAGGATGAGTCTTGTACTGGCGCAAATCCCCCGCGGGTGCGTCATCACCTACGGTGACCTGGCGTCCATGGCCGGCTACCCCCGCGCCGCGCGTCTCGCCGGCCAGACCCTGCGCAAGCTGCCCCGCGACACCCGCCTGCCCTGGCACCGGGTGATCAATGCCCAGGGCCGCATCTCCCTGCCGGAGCCGGGCGCGCAGCGGCAAATCGCGCGGCTCGAGCGCGAGGGCATCACACTGGTGAATGGGCGGGTGGATCTGGTCAGGTATCGCTGGCGGCCGTGACCCGGCCGAGCACCTATCCCGCCGCCGCTTCCGACTCCCGCTCACCAACGCCGCGGTGCCACAGGTAGGCCGCCAGCAGAATCGCCGGCACCCCGAGCGAGGCCGAATAGACAAAGAACTGTGAATAGCCCTGTGCGTCCACCACCACGCCGGAAAAACCGGCGATAATCTTGCCCGGCAGTTTCATCAGGGAGCTGAACAGCGCGTATTGAGTGGCGGTATACGCCTGGTTGGTCAGACTCGACATAAAGGCGATAAACACCGCGTTGGAGATGCCGCCGCTGATATTATCCGCGCTGATCACCACCGCCAGCCACGCCTTGCTGGGCCCCACCTGGGCCAGGTGGGCAAACAGCAGGTTGGCCACCGACAGCAGAATCGCCCCCAGCACCAGCGGCCGCAGAATGCCGTATTTCACTACCAGCAGGCCGCCGAGATAGGCACCGATAATTGTGCAGAAAAAGCCGAAGACCTTACCGATCTCGGCGATATCGGTCTTGCTGAAGCCCAGGTCCAGGTAAAACGGGTTCGCCATGATGCCCATGACGATATCGCTCAGCAGATAAATACTGATAAACAGCAGCAACACCAGCGAGAAGCGCCCGTTGCGTTGGAAAAACTCGATAAACGGGCAGGCCACCGCGCGCACCAGCCACTCCTTCAGCGGGCCGTGCTCGCCGCTGCCCAACACCTTGTCCACCCAATCGTGCTGGAACACCTCGGCCTGCTGCTTCACTTTCTGGTGATCCGGCTCGGCAATCAGAAAGGTGGTGATGATGCCAATGGCCATGAATCCGGCCATCGAAATATAGGAAGTCGTCCAGCTGTACTGGTCGGCTACCAGCAGTGCACCGGCGCCGGAGATCAACACCGCAACCCGGTAGCCGAACACATAGTTGGCGGCCATTGCGCCCTGCAATTCCTTGTCCACCGCTTCGATCCGGTAGGCGTCGATGACCACATCCTGCGAGGCGGAACACAGGGCTACCCACAGTGATGCCATCGCTACCGCCAACAGCGACAATTGCGGATTCAGCTGCGACATATACAACAGCCCGGCCACCAGCCCGATCTGCGCCACCAGCATCCAGCTGCGGCGTTTGCCCATCCAGCGCGTCAGGAGCGGCAGCGGCACCGAATCGATGATCGGCGCCAGAATAAACTTGAAGGAAAAAATGATGCCGACCCAGGCGAAAAAGCCGATCACCGTGCGGCTGGCGCCATAGTCGCGCAACCAGGCACTGAGGGTGGAAAACACCAGTAGATAGGGAAGGCCGGAAGAGAAACCGAGGAAGAACATGGCCATGACGCGGGGCTTCAGATAGGTCGCCAGCGCCTGTAACCAGCTTAATTTTTGTTCCTGCATGCCGTTGTATCGCGTCCTTATACTCGGCCCGCTCGCGCGGGGCTGGCCCGGATATCTCGCCCGGGGCCAGCAGTGGTCGGTTACGTATCGTGTCCCGGGAATACTCCAAACACTTCAGAAAACCAGAGGCTTGCGCTCAATGGTCGGGCGGCCCGATGCACTGTCCGGGCTAGCGCCCATAGTGCACTTGCAGTTCCGCCTCCGCCAGCTTGTTGGCGTTGACGCTGAAGCCCACCTGCGCCGGCGTGGCGTTCTCATCCAGGGGCAGCTCTTCCACGTTGAGCGCGTAGATGCGGAACTGGTAGCGGTGCTCGCCCTGCCCCGGCGGCGGGCAGGCGCCGCCGTATCCGCGACTGCCGTAATCGTTGCGCACCTGGATCGCCTCGGGCACCAGGCCGTTTTTCGGTTCGCCGGCGCCCGCGGCGAGGCTGGTGACATCCGCCGGGATATTGAACATCACCCAGTGCCACCAGCCACTGCCCGTGGGCGCGTCCGGATCGTAGACCATCAGCGCGTAGCTCTTGGTCCCCTCCGGCGCACCGCTCCAGCTCAACTGCGGCGACAGGTTCTCTCCCCCGCAGTGATCGAAGACCTGGGCTTTGGGCATACGCGCGCCCGGGGTCAGTGTTTTCGATGTGAGCGCGAAATCCGCTGCGGCACTGGTCGCGGCAAGGCCGCACAGGGCGGCAGCAGCCACCAGTTTAGCAGCCGCGGCGGCAAAATAGCCGCAGCGCGGGCCACTTCCGGCCCGGCCGCCGCTGCGCCGCGTTGAGCGCGCGGTAAAATGCTTCATGGTGTTTCCTCGCCTCCGGCAAACAGATCGGCCACCCGATCCAGGTCCATGTTACCGCCAGTCAGCACCGCCACCACATTCCGGTTGCGAAAGCGCGCGCTGTGCTCCATCACCGCGGCCAGCGCCACAGCGGCGGATGGCTCCACCAGCTGCTTGGTGCGGGTCCACAGCAGCCGCATGGCATCGACGATACCCTGCTCCGACACGGTAATCACGTCGCGCACCGTATGGCACACCACCGCGTAATTGCGCCGCCCCAGGGTCGTGCGCAGGCCGTCAGCCAGGGTCTGTGGTTGCTGTGCGGTGACGTGCACCCCGCCGCGCAGGGAGCGCTGCGCGTCGTCGGCGCCGGCGGGTTCGGCGCCCAGCACGATGGTATCCGGGGCCAGCGCGGCCACGGCGAGGCCGACACCGGCGAGCAACCCGCCGCCGCCCACCGGGGCCACGACCATATCCGGGGCAAAACCGCGCTCCCGGCACTGCTGCAGGATTTCCAGCGCCACGGTACCCTGCCCGGCGATGATGCGGCGGTCGTCAAACGGTGGCACCACATGGGCGCCGCTGTCGGCCACCACCGCCTCCAGCGCGCGCTCGCGATCCTCCTGGGTGGGGCCACAGATCACGATATCCGCGCCGTAGCCGGCCACCGCCGCGCGTTTTGCCCGCGGCGCTGTCTCCGGCATGACCACGGTGCAGGCGAGGCCGCGCGTCGCCGCCGCCCAGGCCAGCGCCGCGCCGTGATTGCCGGAGGAATGCGTGGCCACCCGCCGCGTGCCCGCCGGCAGCTGCGTCAGGGCGTTGCAGGCACCGCGCGCCTTGAAGGCGCCGACTTTCTGCAGGTGCTCGCATTTGAACCAGAGGTTGGCGCCGGTCAACGCGTCGATCTGCCGACTGCGCATCAATGGCGTGCAGTGCACCTGCCCGGCAATATTCTGCGCGGCAGAAAAGACGTCGGCACTGGTGGGTAGGTCGTGTTGCTCGGTGGCCATAGGCTGCGGATACCGGTCACTGGAAAACCATACAGAAGGAGCGGCCAATGGCCGCTCCCGTTCAACATTCAGTTCAGCACAGATTGCTAGCGCAGTAACCGCAGCCATTTGAATTTGCGCGCGCTGTAGGGTGCGTAGCGCAGATCCAGATCAAAGATATTGCGGCGCTTCATCACCGCCTTGAAATGGCTGAAGGTACGGAAGCCGTGCTCGCCGTGATAGGCGCCCATGCCACTGGCGCCAACGCCACCAAACGGCAGTTCGTGGGCACTCATGAACATCATACAGTCGTTGATACAGGCGTTGCCAGAACTGCAACGCGCGAGGATGCGGTCGGCGGTAGCCGCGTTGCCGGTGAAGATATATAGCGCCAGCGGCTTGTCGCGCTCGTTGACGAACTGCTCCATGCGATGGAAATCGTCCAGCTCGATCACCGGCAGCAGCGGGCCGAAAATCTCCTCCTGCATCACCGCGGTCTCGAGGCCGACGTTGCGCAGTACCGTGGGCGCAATATAGCACTGCTCCAGATCAACTGTTCCCCCGCAGTACACCTCGCCGTCTGCCAGGTAACCGGCAATGCGCTCGGTGTGGCGGCGGTTGACGATACGGCCGTAATCGGCCGACTCACGCGGCTCGTCACCGAACATCGCGCGCAGCTCGCGCGCAATCAACGGCAGCAGCCGATCGGCGGTGGCGCGGGTACACAACAGGTAATCCGGGGCGATACAGGTCTGGCCCGCATTGATGAACTTGCCCCAGGCAATGCGCCGCGCAGCCACCGCCATATCGGCGTCATCGGCGACAATGCAGGGGCTCTTGCCCCCCAGTTCCAGCGTCACCGGTGTCAGGTGCCGGCTCGCCGCGGCCATCACAATGCGCCCGACGTGGCCGCCGCCGGTGTAGAGGATATGGTCCCAGCGTTGCTCGAGCAGTGCGGAGGTCTCGGCCACGGCCCCCTCGACGCAGGCGAAGGCATCGCGGTCGAGATAGGCCGGCAATAGTTCCGCCACCAGTCGCGAGGTGGTCGGTGCCAGTTCCGACGGCTTCAGTACCGCGCAATTGCCGGCGGCGATAGCCGGCACCAGCGGCCCCAGCAGCAGCTGCAGCGGGTAGTTCCACGCGCCGATGATCAGCACCACCCCGAGGGGCTCCGGCTGAATGTAACTGCGCCCCGGCTGCGCCACCAGCGGCGTCGCGGCACGGCGCCGGCGCACCCATTTCTTGAGCTGCTTCAGCGCGTGGTCGATATCGCCGCAGACCGCGGCGACCTCGGTCATGAAGCCTTCCTGCGGCGCCTTGTGCAGATCCTGCTGCAGCGCCTGCAGAAAGCGGCGTTCGTTGTCGGCGATCATGCGGCGCAGCTGGCCCAATTGCTGGCGGCGCCAGCTGAGTTCGGCGGTCGTGCCGCTGCGGTAATAGGAGCGCAACCCCGCCATCAGCGCTGCCGCGTCGAACGCATCGACAGCGCGCAGGGCGGAGGTTACGGGAGAATCCATTGTCGGTACTTCCATCGAGACTATCGCGCCTGGATTGCTTGTTATTGGAATGCGCGGGGATGGGGGACAATTGTGATTTTTGCCTGCTCCCGGTCCCCTGTTGCGGCGAAATATCGAGGGAAGCCCGGGGCAAGTCAAGAAGCCAACTGGAACAATATTCCAAATTTAGAGCCAGTTCACCAACGGCGTGCTAGCTCGAATCATTCGCCTCCGACTGCGATGATCGTGCCAGAACCTGTGCGTTCAGAGCAATTTGCCGGCGAACATGCACGCTTATTGCGTGGTTTTGCGGTACAGATGTGCTGAAGGTGCGGAGATAAAGCAAGAACGCAGCCCCGGCTGAACGATTCGAGCCGGGGCCGCTGATGACACTAACATTCGACCGCCGCTCAGCTGTCGAACAGCACCAGCAGCGCCGCGGCGGTGATCCACAACAACAGCGCGCGCGACAGCAGCGACTGCAGGCCCTCGAGCTGCGCGCCACAGACGCGCTGGCCCTCGGCCACTTCGAATCCGGCACTGCAGTCACTGGCGTCGATACCGCCCAGGGCACCTTCCAGGTAATCCTCCAGCACCTCGGCGGTAGTGCGCTCGCGGCAGGTCAGGCAGCGGCGCCAGGCGCGATAACAGCCGGCGAAATTGCCGACAATGGCGAACGAGAAGCCCATGACCCGCAGCGGCAGCCACTCCAGCAACCACAGCCAGCGTGCCGCGGTGCCGCGACTGTCGTCCTCAGCGGCGTACAGCGCACTCAGGCGGAACAACACCGCGCCGGGAATCCCCAGCAGCAGGAACCAGAACAACACCGCAAACAGGCGCTCGAAGGCGCAGTAGGCGGCGCCGCGGAACACCTGCTCGTGCAGTGCCTGGCCATCGGCCGGCTCCTCACCGAGCCCCTGCAGCAGCGGCGCCGCGGCGCCGCGCGCTGCGTCGAGGTCGCCGCGATACCAGTTACGCAGGTAGCCGGACAGGATTTCGTTGAAATTGCCCCGCCCCAGGCAGTACAGCAGCAGAGGCACCCCCAGCAACAGGACGCCCAGCCCGCCCAGCGCCGCCTCAGCCAGCACCATGGCCACCGCGGTGGCCAGAACCGGTGGCAGGATGGTCGCACCCAGCAGCAGACCGGGGTTGCGCTGCAGGTTGTCGCGCGCAGCCAGAGTCGCGCGCCACCAGTGGAACCAGCCGTCGCGGTGCAGCGGCGCACCCGAGCCCCACAGCTGCACCAGCCCGAGGGCCAGCAACACCGTTAAAAGAGCCATAGTTCAGATCCGAATTAAACAGGGAATAAGACGCAAGAATAACGCCTGCGACGCCGGCAGTGGAAGGGATTGGGCGCGTCGCGCCCGTTCAGTGGGCGTCGCGCAGGGCGTCCAGTGCAGTCAGGTAGCGCGGCCAGTCGAATCCCGGCCCCGGATCCAGCTTGCGCCCGGGGGCGATATCCGAGTGGCCGGTGATGGAGTCGCGGGTAATCTGCGGAAAGGCGTCCATGATTGCCGCGCTCACTTCCGCCAGGGCGCGATATTGGGCATCGGTATAGCTGTCGGTGTCGAGGCCCTCGAGTTCGATACCGATGGAGAAATCGTTGCAGTCGCAGCGCCCGCAGAACTCGGACTGGCCCGCGTGCCAGGCGCGCCGGTCGAGCGGTACATACTGGGTGACGCGGCCTTCGCGGTCGATCAGCAGATGCGCGGAGACGCGCAGCGCGGCGATCCCGGCAAAATAGGGGTGGGCATCGGGATCGAGCTGGCCGAGAAAAAGGTCGTCGATATAGGAGCCGCCATACTGACCCGGCGGCAGGCTGATGCAGTGAATCACCAGCAGATCGACCGCGGTGCCGGACGGGCGGTCGTTGCAATGCGGGCTGACTACCCGGCGCACGCCGGACAGCCAGCCGGATTCCGGTTGGTATTTCACGCGATCATCTCCTGAGGCAACCGCTATCGTGCCACCTGCGCCATCGAATTGCAGTGAAATCCCATTTTATGGAAGCGACGGCAAAGATACCAACCGCGCTCAGGCCTCGCCCTCCTCCGCAGACACGCTGACCGCTATCGCCATCTCACCGGCGCTCTCCACCAGCCACTTGAGCGCGCGATCGAATAATGGCCCCTGCTCCAGCGGCCTCATTTCGCCGTCGCGCAGCGCACGGGCCAGCTCGGCGCGACTGTATGCCGTCACCTTGGCACCGCGGCGATTGACGAACATGAACTGGTCCAGATCGCGGATGATCGCCGCCAGGTGACAGCGCACCGGCGGCTTGTCCGCAACCTGCTGCATAAACCAGCTGTCTTTCAGGTGGTACGTCTGGCGCCAGAAGTCATCGCAACCCGCCGGCGGCGCGTTGGCGGCAGCCAGCGGTGCGGCCTGCGCCACCTGTTGCAGTGTTTCCACCGCGGGCAGGTCCACGTCGATTTCCGCTACCGGCGCCGCCGGTGGCTGCGGCGGCTCCTGCAGGTCGACCGGGTCGCCGGTGTCGCTCGCCTCCGTTTCCACAGCGGAATCCGCCGGCGTCTGCGCAACCTCTGGAGTCGGGGCCTGGGCAACCTCTGGAGCCGGGGCCTGATCAACCTCCGGAATCGCCAGGATGCTATCTGCCTCGCGGCGCAGTTCCTGCACGAGGCGCTCGCGGGTGCGGCGCTCGCGCTCGGATTCCACCCGCGCGCCCAGGGCCTGGCGCTCGCGATACAGCTGGTCCAGCCCTGCCAGCAGGCGGCGGCGCTCGGCGACACCGATGGCCAGGGATTCCGCGCCCTGATTCAGGCGCTTGCGCAGCCCCGGCAGCAACTGCTGCATTTTGAAGCGGCTCTCGGGCATCGGCGCCACCACACTCCACACCAGGTCCCGTGCCGTCAGCACGGCCCGGCGCCAGCCTTCACTGCTGGTGCCCTCTTTCAGGCAGGTGCGAAACAACACACTGTCCCACACGCGCCCCAACCATTCCTGCACCACGCGCGGCAGCTTGCGTTCCGCCGTCAGCGCATCGAAGACCGCCGCTACGCGCGCGCGCGCCGCTTCGACCCGGGCGTGGCCCTCGGCCTCGTCGACGGTGCGGCGCTGCATCACCTGCGCGCGGCGGTGCTCGCGGGTCACATACTCTTCGAAATCGCGCAGCAGCCGGGTAAAGATATCCTCGTCACTGTCGAAGCCCTGCAGTACCTGCTCGACGATGTCGCAAACCTCGCGGTAGAAGGGCTCCTCCTGATAGTTCTCCCCGGGCTGCCAGCCAATCGCAGCGTCGGCGAGGGTATTGAACAGTTTGCGCGCCGGGTGGCCGCTCTTGGTGAAAAACGCCTTGTCGGCGACACCGAGCTTGAGCAGCGGCAACTGCAGGCGGATCAGCTGAACCTTGATCGGCTCGGCCAGATTGCGGTCCTCCAGCATGAAGGTAAACAGCATATCCACCATGCGAATGACTTCGGTATCCAGCTCCTGCAGCGACGCGCCCTGCCGCGCTTCGACCAGGCGTTGCTGCAGCAGGCGATTGACGTCCAGTACCTGCCCCACAGAGGCGGCCTGCAGCGGCAGAGACTGCATTGCCCCCAGATGCTGCAGCAGGTCCGGCGTTGCCATCGGGGCCACGCCGACACCGGGGGGCAACAGGCCATAGCCGCCACTACCGGGATTGCCCGCGGCGCTGCCCGGCGCCGCCATGGCGGGGCCTGTGGGCGCGCCTGTACCTGCGGCACCTGCACCCACGGAGCCTGCACCCGCGGCCCCCGCCCCCACGGGTGCCACCCCGGGGAACGCCGCGGAAATTGGATTGGCGCCGACCGGGTGGCCGCTGGTCGGCTGAGGCGGGAGTGGGCTTCCGGGGATCCCGCCGGGAAGGTCGGGGCTCGCCCCCGCGGCCGGCCCGGTGACTGTCTCCGTCGAACCGCGGCCGTCATTTCGCCGTTGCTGTAACAGCGGGTCTTTCAGCGAGGGCAGCACACCGTTGTCGATCAGCACCTGGTTACAGGCGCGGTAGAGACCATCGAGCTTGGCCGCGAACAGCTGTTCGAATTTTTTCAGCAGGGTCAGGCGCGCACGCAGATGGATATCGAGGGATTTGAGCGAATGTTGCAGCGCCCGGCACAGCATCCCCGGCGACAGCGGCATGTTTTCGTCGTATACCTTCTGCGGCAGCAGTGTATCGAGGCGCAGCGCCAGCTCGGCAATGGGGCTGGCGAAATCCCGCTTCACCGCAACGATGATGGTTTTCAGCGCGACCTGCTGCTCCAGGTCCTCGTCGTCCAGCAGCGCCAGGCCGCTGCCCGCGTCGGTGTCATCTGAATCAACACTGCGGGGTTCCTTTTCGATATTGTGGAAACCGTCACGTACTGCGTTGATAAAGCGCTCGGTAATCCGGCCGCGCTCCAGCCGCAACAGGCGCAGGGCGTGAAACAGCCCGTCCTGCTCATCCTGGTGGTGCACTTTTTCCGCGCTGGCAAACAGGGCGTCGTCGACGCCGGTAAAGACCTCTTTCATGCGGGCGAACAGCCAGCTGCAGGCGCTGTCCCTGACAGCGGCGACCGGTTTGGGGAGTGGGCGGGCCGGTGTATCCGCGGCATTGCCGCCGCGCTTGGCGTTGCCGGAGAACGCCACAACCTTGGGGAAATCTTGAGTATCCATTCAGTCCTCTCTATACCGCGCGGGTACGAGCGAGATTATTATTCCGCCGGTCAGCCCTGACCGCTGCGGATGTCACGTATAACGTCTAAACCAGAAGGAATTTTCAAATAGTACAGTAGCCCGTGTAGCCGCCCCCGAAGCGGATCTACGGACGTAATCCCGATAAAAATTGCGACAGAATTCACAGTTTTTGTGGAAATTGAACGCCACAGAGAATATCCGGCAAATAACACCAGCGTTCAAGCCCCAGAAAGGGCTATACGACGCCGATTTATTCAAAATTTTTTCAGGAGTTACAGACTTGTCAGGTAAGGCGCATTAGGACGAATAAAAAACAGCCAGAAGCGGGCGGGGAAAGGAAGGGCGGGCCCCGCCAGCGGAGAGGCCCGAAGTAGAAACCGAAGTAGAACCCGGAGCAGAAAGAGACGTTGCGAGCAGGTCTCAGGGTTTGTCGACACGCTTTTTGCGCACATTGCCGATCACCGACTGCAGCGCGCGCTCAAACAGCATGCCATCGTCGAGGGGCATCAGCTGCGCGCCGCGCAGCGCGTGGGCCAGCTCCAGTCGGGCGAATTCCGCCACTTTGGCGCCGTTGCGATTGACGAAAATAAACTGGTCGATATCGCGGATTACCGCCGCCAGCCGGCAGCGGAACTGTTCGTCTTCGCCGCGGCGCAGCTCGAACCAGCTGCCCTGGGCAAGGCGGAAGGTCATCTGCCAGTGGGGGTCGGATTCCGGCAGGGCCTCAAGGCCGTCGTCTTGCGCCTCCGGCGTCGCCACTTCCGCGCGCAACACCACCTGCTCCAGTTCTTCCATCTGCGGCACGGCGACCTCTTCGGCGGCGGCCTCGACGGTCTCCTCGACAGGCGCCGCTTCCTCAGCCACGGTGGCGGCATTTTCTTCCGCCATGGCAGCCTCGTCAGCAGCTGCAGACTCTTCACTGCGGGCAGTTGCCTGTACCTGTTCACGAGCCAGGCGTTCGCGCTCCGCAGTGAGCCGCTGCGCCAGCGCAAACCGCTCGCGGTAATGTTCTTTCAGGTCGGCGAAGAGCGCGCGTGCCTCGAACGGATTCAGCGATACCGCCTCGACACCGGCGCGCAGGCGCTCCTGCAGTGACGGCAACACACCCAGCAGCTGCTGGCGGCTGTCGGGCATTGGCGCCTGGACGCTCCACACCAGGTCGCGGGCGGTACGCACGTCCGCGCTCCACTCCTCGCTGTCGGTGCCGGACTTGACGCAGGTGAGGAACAACACGTTGTTCCAGACTTTCTGCAACCAGTCGCGCACCACTTGCGGCAGATCCCGCTCGGCCATCAGCGCGTCCATCACCGCCGCTACCCGCGCCCGCGCGGCCTGGGTCTTGGCGCGCCCGTCGGCCTCGTCGACGATGCGGCGCTCAAGCATCTCCGCGCGCTTGCGCTCGCGCAGCCTGAACTGGTGGAAAGAATCCAGCAGCTCGGCGTAGATATTGATATCGCGATCGAATTCGTTCAGTACCCGATCCACCACCCGGCCGATCTCGGCGTAGAGCGGGTCGGATTCGAAGTTGTCACTGGCCTGCCAGCCGGTGGCGGCCTCGGCGAGCTCGTTCAGCAGTTTGCGCGCCGGGTGGCCGCCCTTGCTGAAAAAGGACTTGTCGGCGATCGCCACTTTCAGCAGCGGCAGCTGCAGGCGCCCCAGCTGGGACTTGATCTGCTCGGCCAGGTTGCGGTCTTCGAGGATGAAGGAAAACAGCATTTCCACCAGCTTGATGATGTCGCTGTCTACCTTGGTCAGGGAAGCAGACTGGTTGGCGTCTACCAGGCGCTGCTGTAGAAGACCACCGACATTGAGCAGCTGGACACCGTCGTCGCGCTGCAGGTCGGCATTGGCCTGCATTTCGCCCAGGTGAGCGAGCAGATCGCCAGACGGCATCGGCGCCAGGCCCGCCGTGGCCGGCAACAGTCCCGGGGCGAAGCTGCCGATGGCGGCACCGGCCTGAACCCCGCCCGCGGCAGCGTCCGGCAGGATGCCGCCGGAACCGACCTGATTGCCAACCGGCGAACCGGCCGCCGCGCCGCTGCCCGTCGGCGCCGTAGTGGAGGCGGATTGCGGACGCGGCGCGACACTCTGTTGTTGCTTGACGCGGCGCTGCCCGCGCAGCGATGGCAGCACGCCCTGCTCTACCAGCAACTGGTTACAGCGCTGATAAAAATCCTGCAGTTCCAGCATCACAACCTGCTCGAACTTTTTCAACAGGGTCAGGCGGGCGCGGATATGAATATCCAGTGGGCGAATGGCCTCAACGAAGGCATCACAGATGGCGTCGGGACCGAGGGGATTGTTCTTTTCGTAAATCTTGACCGAATAGAGAGTGTCCAGCCGCAGGCACAATTCCGCGATCGCTTCCGCATAATCGCGCTTGGCATTGGCCACCATGGTGTCGACGGCGACCAGTTGTTCCAGGTCGTCGTTGTGCACCAGCGACAGGCTGTCGGAGGCGAAGGCTTCGTCTTCTTCGCCGGGGTCGCGCACCTCGAAGGCCTCATCGAGATTGAGCGCGTAGCGCTCGGCGATATTGCGACGTTCAACCCGCAGCAGGCGCAGCGCCTGAAACAGGCCGTCCTGATCGTCCTGCCCGTGGGCGCGCTCGGCCATGGAAAACAGCGAGTCGTCGACCTTGGAAAACAGTTGCTTGAGCTGCTCCTGCAACTGCGGGCGTGCCTTCTCGCGCAGCGTCACTACCGTCGATGCCAGTACCAGCGTTTTCTTCTTGCGGGGAGAGAAATCCAGGCCGCCGGCGCTCTTTTCCGCCAGGGAAACCACATTGTTGGATTCTTTCATTGCCACGTCGCCCCCGGGGCAACCGCAGGCCCCGTTTTCTTGTTCGGTGTGATGACAGCGCGCAAACCGCGCAGCTGGCCCATTCTACAGGCCTCGAACGGGCATCCGACAACCGCCGTGAATAGATTTGAGACGCTCGTCACAGCCAATTCCCAATGAGTGCCGAGCACAGCCTGCGCTGATGACAGCGCTGCCAGCCGGGATCCAAACTCCGTCACATTTGGTAGACTTGCCGCTCCGAAGTAGAGGCCGTCCCATGCATCCACAAGATACCGACATCCCCGACCTGGTCCCCGATATCCACCGCGCCGTCAGCGCTGCGCTGGCCGAGGATGTGGGTTCCGGGGATATCACCGCCCAGCTGATTCCCGCCGAGCGCGAGGCCCGCGCCCGGGTCATTACCCGCGAAGACTGCACCGTGTGCGGGCGCGCCTGGGTCGAGGAGGTGTTCCGCCAGCTGCACCCGGCACTGCAGCTCACCTGGCACTGCGAGGACGGCGACCGCGTAACTGCGGATTCGGTGCTGTTCGAACTGGCCGGCAACGCCCGCGCCATCCTCACCGGCGAGCGCACCGCGCTGAACTTCCTGCAGACACTGTCCGGCACCGCTACCACCGCGGCCAGCTATGCCGCGCGCACCGCCGGTACGCAGATCAAGATACTCGATACGCGCAAGACCATCCCCGGCCTGCGCAGTGCGCAGAAATATGCCGTGCTGTGCGGCGGTTGTCACAACCATCGCATCGGCCTGTACGATGCCTTCCTGATCAAGGAAAACCATATCGCCGCCGCCGGCGGGATCGATAGGGCCGTGGCGCAGGCCCACCAGATCAAGCCCGGCGCGCTGGTGGAAGTAGAGGTGGAAACCCTGGACGAGCTGCGCCAGGCGCTCGATAGCGGCGCCGACGTGATCATGCTCGACGAGTTCAGCGATGCGGATACCCGTACGGCCCTGTCGCTGGCCGCGGGCAGAGCCAAAATCGAGATCTCCGGCAGCGTGGACAGCGAGCGCCTGCAGCAGCTCGCGGATCTGGATGTGGACTATATCTCTTCCGGCAGCCTGACCAAGCACCTGCGCGCCATCGATCTGTCACTGCGCATCGATCTGTGACGGAACCGGGCTGCAGGGAGACACACTCCCCGCAGCCCGCTACTTGCTTATCCGTTCGCGCGCCTTGTCGAGCGATTTCTGCAGCTCGTGCCAGGCGCTGTCAACGCCGCTTTTGACTTCGTCCCAGGCGTCGCCAGATTGCCCGTGCAATCGTTCCAGCTTGTCGCGCAGTGAATCGCGCTTGGCACGCAGCGTATCCAGCTGATCCCGGTAGCGTATCTCCGCATCGGCACCAGCCTCTTCCGCACGCGCCTCCAGCTTTTCGATCTCGGCATTCCAGGCCTTCATTTTTGCCGCCATCTTTTTCTCGAAAGCGGACTTCTCTTGATTGCTGCTCACGTTACTAGCCTCTGGTTACTAGCCTCTGTCTGTCATCAGTCCCGGTACGACTTCGCCCGTCGTCGCCGAACCTGCTCATACTCGGATAGAGCATAATGTCGCCGGCGGCTCGTCACACTGCCTCGCTGGCGCACAAAAAAAACGGGGCCCGCAGGCCCCGTTAATCTTGTGCTGCAAGCGCTAGCGCTTACGGCAGGTTGTGCACGTGGCTGCCCACCGGTCCGGAGAAGATACCGCCGTCGTGCATATCCCAGTTGATCGACCAGGTCATTACGCCCTTGAAGCCGGGGTAGGCCTGGCTCGGGGTCAGGGTGGCGCAATTGGTCTGCGCGGTCAGGCAGTCCAGCGCCCGGTTGATGTCCGCCGTGGCCGCGAAGCCGCTACTGGCGGAATTCGGGCCAGACGGCAGGCCGAGCGCGACCTGCTCGGGCGCGAGGCCGTTGAAGTAACTGCCGTCAGCCAGCGGGAAACCCTCGATCAGCATCATCGCGGAGGCCACCATCATGTCCACACTGCCGGCGCTGTAGGCCTGGCTCTGGTACGGGGTCGACAGGCCGCCGTTGTTGTACAGCTGCACGTGCAGCAGATCCAGCTCGCTGCGCAGCTGGTCAATCATCGGCAGGTAGGCACCCCAGATACCGGAATAGGCCACGTAACCACCCTGCACATAGGGATGCTCCGGCGCCATTGACAGGTACATGTTCGGATACTGGACTTTCAGCTGCTTGACGGCCTTGACCAGGTTCGTCACCACCGGCGCACCGTGCATCACCCCGGCACCAGACTCCAGGTCGATATCGATACCATCGAAACCGTATTCATCGAGCATGGCCGCGGTGCTGCTGACGAAGTTGGCCACATTCTCATCCGTATCCAGCGTCACGGTGCCGTTCTGGCCGCCGAAAGACACCACCACAATTTTGCCGGCGGCACGCTTGGCGGCGATATCGGCAATGAACTGCTGCTTGTCCAGGCTCGGGTCCAGGTTAAAGGCAACGCTGCCGTTGCCGGCATCATCGGCGAAGGCCACCACGATCACATCCCAGACATCGGACACTTCGCTGATGCGGTGGATACCGGAACCGTTGTCGAAGTTGTGCCAGTAACCCACCAGCGCGTGCTTCGGCAGCAGGCCGCTGTTGCCACCGGAAGAACTGCCGCCGGAAGAGGACGAACTGCTGCTGGAACTGCTGGAGCTACTCGAGGAACTGCTGGAGCTGCCTGCACCGCAGTCGCCCACCTGGGTCCAGGCATCCTGCCAGGCCCAACCGACGCCCGGCTCGTAGGCACCGCCCTGGCTGCACCAGCCGGCAATCTCACAACGGAATTCGAGGCCCACGTTCTGCACCAGGTCGCCGGCGGCGTAGCTGGTACCGGCCACATATTGCGGCGAGCTGCAGCTGCCGCCGCCGGAAGAGCTGGAAGAGCTCGACGAGGAGGACGACGAACTGGAAGAAGAGGAGGAGGAACTCGATGAAGAGCTTGACGAAGAACTGGATGAACTGGAGGTGCCACCGTCACAGGCGCCGTCGTAGTGCCACACATCCCAGGTACCCGAGTGGGTTACCGGGTCCTCGGCCTGGGTCCACCAGTTGGCGGTGTAGGCGTTACCCAGGTGTTTCACGCTGTCGCCACCGACATAGATACCGGCGTTGTCCCAGCTGGGCCGACTGCTACAGTCCACAGCCGACGCATTGGCCGCAGCGATGCTGAGCAACGCGAGGGCGAGCCATAACATTTTCATGATTGCATTCCTTAATTGGTCGCCAGCCCCACGGGAACAGGAGCGGCTTCAGGCGATGAATCGGATTTCCGGAAGAGTACCGTCGCTGAATTTTTATATTTTCAAATCGCGACAGAAAAAACGGGAGCTGTGTATAACAGCTCCCGGGGCGGCTCCGTTGCCGGCCAGCGTTTGCCCGACCACCACTTCGGTGGTCGAATCACAAACAGCGGGTCGCAACGGCGCCTTCGCTTTGGATCGCGAAACTCACAGTGGGGTGCGCCGATGCGCACCCCACTCGAGTTCCGGATCCGGACCTCAATGCCAGTTACTGATTACTGTGCATCGCTTCGATCAGTTCGCCATCGGTCGTATCGCCGGACAGCTCCCAGAAGAAGGAACCACCCAGCCCCTGATTGGCAATGTACTGCATCTTGCCGGCAATGGTGGCCGGAGTGTCATAGCTCCACCATTCATTGCCGCAGAAGGCGTAAGCGGTACCGGCGACAGTGCCGTTGGACGGGCAGGTGTTTTTCAGCACCTTGTAGTCCTCGATGCCGGCCTCGTAGGTACCCGGTGCCGCACCGGTGGCGGAACCGCCCGGAGCAGCCTGGGTGACACCGGTCCAGCCGCGGCCGTAGAAACCAATACCCAGATTCAGCTTACTCCCCGGTACGCCCTTGTTCTTCAGCGCCTGAATGGCGTTGTCGGCGTAGAAACCGGCCTGCGGAATACCGGAGTAATCCGTCAGCGGCGAGTGCGGTGCAGTGGGACCGGTTTTATTCCAGGCGCCGAAGTAGTCGTAAGTCATCACGTTGTAAAAATCGACATACTGGGCCGCGCCGCCGTAATCGGCCTGATCCATCTTGCCGCCAACATTGCCATCGGCAGTAATCGCCGCAGTCACCAGCTCATTGCCAAAGCGGTTGCGCAGCGCAGACATCAGGTTGGAGAACGCGGAGAAACCGCTGCTGTCGCAGTTCAGGCCACAGGCGTTGGGGTACTCCCAGTCGATGTCGATACCGTCGAAGACACCATCCCAGCGCGGGTCGTGCACCAGGTTGTAACAGGAATCGGCAAACGCCTGCGGGTTCTGCGCCGCCTGGCCGAAGCCGCCGGACCAGGTCCAGCCGCCGAAAGACCACACCACCTTGATATTCGGGTACATGGCTTTCAGCTTGCGCAGCTGGTTGAATGCGCCGCGCAGCGCGCCGGCATCCCAGGTATCGGCCACGCCGTCCACGCTGCCGGCGGCATCGTAGAACTTGTCGTAGTCCGCGTAGGAATCACCGATGGTGCACTGGCCGTTCTGCACATTGCCGAAGGCGTAGAAGATGTGCGTCAGCTTCTGAGCCGAGCCACTGGTGGCGATATTCTTCACATGGTAGTTGCGGCCGTAGACACCCCAATCGGTAAAGTAACCGCCCAGGCGCGCGCCGCCGCTGCTGGAACCACCGCCGGAAGAGGAGCTGGAGGAGGAACTGGAAGACGAGCTCGAGGAAGAACTCGAGGAAGAACTGGAGCTGGAACCGGAGCCACCGCTACAGGCACCAATCAACAGCCACACGTCGCTGTCGCCCGAGTGCGTGGCCGGGTCTTCGCCCTGCGTCCACCACTTGGCCTCGTACTCGCTGCCGTTCTGCTGCACCCGGTCACCGCCGACATACACCGCGGAAACGGACCAAGCTGCCAGGCTGCCGCAATCGCCACTGGTAGTGCCACCGGAACTGGACGAGGACGACGAAGAGCTGGAAGAAGAACTGGAAGAGGAGCTACTGGAGCTGGAGGACGAGCTGGAGGAAGAAGTGCTGCCGTTGCAGGCACCGAGATCGCTCCAGGCTTCGGTCCAGGCCCAGCCGACGCCGGGCTCATAGGCGCCGCCCTGGCTGCACCAGCCGCCTACATCGCAGCGGTAGGCCACCGCGTTGTTCTGCACAATATCCCCTGTGCTGTAAGCGGAACCGTCCACATAGGTCTGGACGCCACCGCAGTCGTACGCATATCCCTGCCCGGCCAACAGGCCGAACAGCAGCGCTGCTGCCAGTCGCATAGGACTCATTATTTTCATCGTTATCACCGTTATTGTTGGGTTTATCCGAATCGGACCGGCGATACCGATACCCCACAGTGATCGCCGTGCCCCACAGCCGCCGTACTGCCTTCAGTCGCCTTAGCGGACTGTGTCGATACGAGAGTACAAATGGCACGTGGAATGCCCCGGGCGGCGGCGGACAAATCTCCGCAATCACGACACCACCAGACAACAAATCGGTAGCACCGGCCGGCCCTCACGCAGACAGCGCTGTCATTTAAAAATGATAGCGCTGTCATCTGTACGTCACTGAAGATAGCCACTATTGCCTTTTGATGCCAGATACATGGCGCCAAATTCTGCAAGACAATCCACAGAATTGATAAAAGTCACCATTGCGAACGCAATTTGCTGCCAGGGCCCACCACAATGGAGGAAACTCGCGCCAATCGCCGGCACAAAGTTCCCGCTTTTTCATCGCGGCAGAATCGGCGTAAGAGGGGGCGCGAGGTGCCGCGCGACACCGGGGGAGCTCAATGCGAGTGTGGTGCAGCCATTTCAGTCGCCGCCATGGGCATGGCGCCATGGCCAGCGAACGCCCCCCACAATGTCCAGAGGCCGAACAGCAGTATCGCGCCGGCGAACAGCAGTCTGACCTGTGGCCGCTGCACCACTGCGCGCACGCGCGCGGCGGCGGCACCGGTGGCCAGCACGGCCGGCAGCGTGCCGATGCCGAAGGCCAGCATCGCCAGCGCCGCGCGCCCACTCCCGCCCTGCGCCAGGGCAAAGGTGAGCGCGCTGTATACCAGCCCGCACGGCAGCCAGCCCCAGAGCCCGCCCAGGGCCACGGCCTGGCCGGACGTGCGCACCGGCAGCAGCTTTGCCGACAGCGGCTGCAGATAGCGCCACAGGTAAGCCCCGCCCCGCTCCAGCCACACCAGGCCGCGCCACAGGCCGCCCACGTACAGCGCCATTGCCACCAGCATCAACCCGGCGATCAGGCGCAGCGGCGCCAGCGCCGGTAATACCGCCGCCCCCAGGGCGCCGGCCAGGGCGCCCATCAGCGTATAGCTGCCGATACGCCCGGCGGAATAGGACAGCAGCATGTCCCAGGCCGTGCGCTGCCCCGGCACCGCCATACCCAGCGCACCGGCGATACCGCCGCACATGCCGACACAGTGGCTGCTGCCGAGAAAGCCGATGGCCAGCGCCGCGGCCAGAAAACCCCAGTCGCCGATCACTGGCAACCACCGCTGTTTTCACTATCGGTAGCGCTGTCGGGGGCGCCGTCCGCATCGGTCTGCTCGGCGCCAGCGTCGCCGCCCGGCGGCGGCACGTCGTCGTCGAACAGAATGCGGCGCCCCTCGGTGTCCAGATCGTCGTACTGACCGTTGTTCACTGCCCAGAAGAACAGCTTCACGGCGCTGCCGATAAAGACAATGGCGATCGGAATCAGGATATAGAGGCTGTCCATTCGTAACCCGGAGTTGAAATTCACCCGACAATCCAACAGTTCCACCCGGCCGCTATCGCGGTGTCGCCCGGAAAGATCAGATTGCCAACCTTGCAGTACTGGCGGGTTGGCCCGCCCTCAGCCAGCGTTGCGCGGGGCGGCATCCAGGCTGCGTGCGGGCGCGCTGTGCGCAGGCCGGGCCGAGAGTCGCACCGCGTTCAGCACCACCACCAGCGAACTCACCGACATGCCGATCGCCGCGGCCCAGGGGGGCACCAGGCCACACACCGCCAGCGGCATTGCCAGTGCATTGTACCCCAGCGCCCAGAGCAGGTTCTGGCGCACAATCCTGCGGCAGCGGTGCGCCAGCGCAACGGCGCGGGGCAGCGCCTGCAGGTCGCCACCGAGCAGTATCGCGTCAGCGCGGGAACGGGCCAGGTCTGCCGCCGACAGCATCGCCACCGAGGCATCGGCACCGCTGAGCACCGGCACATCGTTGAGTCCGTCGCCCACCATCAGCACCCGCGCACCGCCGGCCTGCAGGGCCTGCAGGTGGGCGAGCTTGTCTTCCGGGGAGGCTCCCGCGCAAAAATCGGCAATCCCCGCGGCCGCGGCGACGCGCGCCACCTCGCCGGACTGATCGCCACTCAGCAGCTCCACCGCCAGGCCGGCGGTCTGCAAACCGGCCACCGCCGCGCGCGCGGACGGGCGCAGCGCATCGCCGAGGCCGATCCACGCCACCGGCCCGGCGCCGTCACCGAGCAGCAGCCACTGGCCGGATTCCTCCGGCAGCGCCGGCGCCGCGGTCGCGGCGAAATCCGCGCGGCCGAGGCGGTAGCCGTGGCCGTCGACTTCGCCCTCGACGCCGCGGCCGGTGATCGTGCGCAGATTTTCCGCCCTGCACTGACCGCGCTCGCCGGCAAACGCGCGCGCCAACGGGTGGTTACTGCGGGATTCCAGCGCGGCGGCCACCGCCAGCACCCGCGTTGCGTCCCAGCCGTGGCGCAACGGCAGTACCTGCTGTACCCGCGGTTCGCCCAGCGTCAGGGTACCGGTCTTGTCGAACACCGCGCGCGTCAGGCGCGGCAGCGTCTCCAGCAGCTGGCCGCCGGCCACCAGCAGGCCCATCTGCTGCAGGCGCAGGGAGGCGGCGGCCAGCGCCGCCGGTGTGGCCAGCGACAGGGCACACGGGCAGGTCACCACCAGTACCGACAGCGCCACCCAGAAAGCGCGTTCAGAATCGATCTGCCACCAGACCGCAAAGGCGCCTGCGGCCGCCAGCAGCACCGCGCCGACAAAATAGCCCGCCAGCCGATCCGCCAGCGCCACCTGGCGCGGCTTTTCCAGCTGTGCCCGCTCCACCAGCTGCTCGATCGCCGACAGGCGGGTGGCCCTGCCGGCCGCGGTTACCCGCACGACCAGTGCCGAGTCGCGATTGACGCTGCCGGCAAACACGCGGCTGCCGGGTGATTTCGGCTGCGGCGCAGATTCACCGCTGAGCAGGGACTCGTCCACCCCGCTGTCGCCCTCCTCCACCTCCCCGTCGGCGGCAACCACATCGCCGGCGCGCAGCAGGATGCGGTCGCCCGCCGCCAGCGCGGCAACCGGGATATTTTCCACCGTATCTCCCTCGAGCCGGGCCGCCGTCAGTGGCAGCAACTGGGCCAGGCCACCGCTGGCGAGGCCGGCGCGGTGGCGCGCACGCATCTCGACCGCGCGCCCCAGCAGCAGGAAGAAGGTGAACATGGAGATGGATTCGAAGTAGACGTCGCCGGTATTGAACGCGGTGGCATAAAAGCTGGCGCCATAGGCGAGGCCGATGGCCAGCGACACCGGCACATCCATGCTCAGGTGGCCGCCGCGCAGGCTGCGCAGCGCCGCGCTGAAAAACGGCCGCGCGGCGTAGAACACCACCGGTGTGGCCACCAGCAACGACACCCAGCGCAGATAGCGCTGCAGTCCGGCGTCGATGCCGCTGCTGGCGCCAAAGTAGAGGGCGATGGCGAACATCATCACCTGCATGGTCCCCAGCCCGGCGACCCCGAGGCGCCGCAGCGCCGCGCGCCGCTCGCGCTGCAGCAGCTGTTCGCCGCCGGCAGCCGTTGCCGGCGCCGGGCGGTAGCCGATCCTCGCCAGTGCCGCAAACAGCTGGCTGGGCCGCACCCGCTGCGGGTCGTAGCCGATTTGCGCACGCTGGGTGCTGGCGTTGACGGATACCCGCCGCACACCGTCGACAGCACCGAGGTGCCTTTCGATCAGCCACACACAGGCGGCACAGGTAATACCGCCGATCAGCAGGCCGGCGATGCGCCCGCCCTGCTCCCAGTCGTGCACAAACTGGTCCTGCACGTCCGGCAGGTCATAGGGCGCCCAGGGGTTGTCCTGCGCCGTCGGTTCGGGGCGCTCGCTGCGGGTATCGCGGTAGCGGTAGAAGCTGTCGAGACCGCCGGCGACAATCGCCCCGGCCACCGCCTCACAGCCGGGGCAGCACATGGGTTGTTCGGTGCCATCGATCAGTACCGAGTGGCCGCTGTCGGGGGGAACCGGCAGTCCGCAGTGAAAGCAGGCGGGCGCGGTCATTGCTCGACGGGATTTAGCGGAATGGCGTCGCCCTGATCAAAGTCGATGGTGCCTTTCAGGTGCCAGTCCGCCTGCAGGTGTTTGTCCGGATCCAGTTCCGGCAGCAGACGCACATACCAGCGGTGTTCCGGCCGCTGCAGCAATTTGCCGCGGTAGTGCCGGCTGCCGTCGCGCGTGAGAATAATCTGCTGGTCGAGCCGCTTGTCCAGCGGGTGCCCGAGAGTCAGCAGCAGCTGCTGGGGGAATTTCATCTGACCGGTGAGATCCAGATCCACGGTACCGGCCTGGCGATCAAACTGCAGCATGCCGGCCAGCCCCAGTTCTGCCGAACGCTTGTCTTGACGGGCGATGTAATTGTAGGCGCGGCCATCTTTGTAATAGGTATCGCTGACGGTATCGTCGGCATACTTGACGGCGATGGTGACCATCACCGAACACACGGCCAGCACCAGAATCAGCGGCGCCAGCACCACCCACACCATTGCCTCGCGATACCAGGGCTTGGACGTTTCTTCATTCACAGACGACTCCACGGCTTTATTTTTTTGGTCCGATAAACACGCTGGCGTGCCGGTCGCGCAGGGACGGATCGTCCACCGCCTCTACTACGACCACGATATTGTGCTTGGTTTCCTTCAGCTGATCCTTGGGCACACTGACGCGGATCGGTACCGCGTACAGTTCGCCGGACTTCAGATAGATCTCCCGTGGCTTGCGCAGCGAATAGTCGTACCCTTTTTTGCCCTCGATACGGATATCGAACTCGTGCGGCTTCTGATCCATATTATTGATCTTCACTGTGTACACATTCTGGATGCTGCCGCGGGATTCCCGGAACATGCGCGCGCCGCGGTCGCGCTGTACCTCGACACCCACCGGCGAGCGGGTGGCGACATGCTGTACGAACAGGCCCAACATCGCCGCCAGTACCAGTGCATAGCCGAACAGTCGCGGGCGCAGGTAGTTGGTCTTGCCGGTTTCCAGCTCATCTTCGGAGGTAAAGCGAATCAGGCCGCGGGGATAGCCCATCTTGTCCATGACGCTGTTGCAGGCGTCGACACAGAGTCCGCAGTTGATGCATTCATACTGCATGCCATCGCGGATATCGATATCCACCGGGCACACCTGTACACACCAGTAGCAGTCGATACAGTCGCCCATGCCCTCGGCGCGGTAGTCGATGCCCTTCTTGCGCGGACCGCGGGTCTCGCCGCGCTTGGTGTCGTAGTAGACCGCCAGAGTGTCCTGGTCGTACATCACCGACTGGAAACGCGCGTAGGGGCACATGTACTTGCACACCTGCTCGCGCAAAAAGCCGGCATTGAAGTAAGTGGCAAAGGTGAAAAACGCCAGCCAGAACACCCCTTGCGGGTGGGCGCGGAAGTGGGCCAGGTCGAGCACCAGGTCGCGGATGCCGTAAAAGTAACCGACAAACGCCAGTGCCGTGGCGAACGCGATCAGCAGCCAGATCGCGTGCGTGCCGCCCTTACGCAGCACTTTCTCGGTACTCCACGGCGCTTCATCCAGCTTCATGCGTTTGCTGCGATCCCCCTGACAGACGCGCTCGGCCCAGATGAACATCATGGTCCACACCGTCTGCGGGCAGGTAAATCCGCACCATACACGCCCCAGCCAGGTGGTGACGGCAAACAGCGCAAAGGCGGCAATAATCAGCAACCAGGCCAGCAGGAAGCCATCCTGGGGGCCGAAGGTGGCCCAGAAGATATGGAATTTGCGCGCGGGAAGATCAAACAGGACCGCCTGCTGCCCGTCGAGGTTCAACCACGGCAGAAAGAAGTATCCCAGCAGCAGCGGCAGGCCGGTGTACTTGCGCACACGGGTGTAGAGCCCGCGGATATGGCGGATATAGACCTTGTCCTCGGACTCGTACAGCATGCGGTAACGAACATCGCCTTCGCCGTCCTGTTCGTCCCGTGTCGGAATCAAATCGCTCACAAAACCTCACTTACATCTGCCCCGCCGACGCGCGACAGATAACTTTCGTCGATGCTGAGGCTTTTTTTCTTCGTCCCTGTAACGCCTGTGTCCTGATTTGCCCCCGCGTTCGCGGGGGCGTTGGCGGGAGGCCTACTACTGCTCTACCTCTTGCTGACGCGAGAGGCTGTAGACATAGGCCGCCACCAGGCGGATCTTGTCCTCGCGCAGCTTGTCCTTCTGCGCCGGCATCTGGTTGTGGCGGCCGTTGCGAATGGTGTGGCGAATCTCTTCGCGGCTGCTGCCGTAAATCCAG
Organism: Microbulbifer sp. SAOS-129_SWC; assembly: GCF_039696035.1. Lineage (GTDB taxonomy): Bacteria > Pseudomonadota > Gammaproteobacteria > Pseudomonadales > Cellvibrionaceae > Microbulbifer. Next base: position 1,197,623 of record NZ_CP155567.1, on the reverse strand, counting down.
ATATCGTCCGTCAGGTTGGGCGCACCGATCGTCTGGTTGCCCTTGCCATCCATACCGTGACAGGCCATGCACACGGTGCCGAAAATCTTCTTGCCCTTGGCCGCCATGGCGGCATCGTGCTCCTGGCCACTGAGCGCCAGTACGTATTCCGCGGCATCCTTGACGCCCTCTTCACCGATGACCGGCTCCTGCGGTGGCATCACGCCCTGGCGGCCATTGTGCAGGGTCTCGAGGATTTTCTCCGGCGAGCCGCCGTAGCGCCAGTAGTTGTCGGTCAGGTTCGGGAAGCCGTAATTACCGCCACCGTCGGCGCCGTGACAAACCGCGCAGTTGTTGGCAAAGATACGCGCGCCCATTTTGAGGGCCTCGCGGCTCTCGGCAATTTTCTCGATGGGCATTTTCTGGTACTTGCCAAAGCTCTCCTGGAAACGCGCTTGCGCCTCTTCCTGGTGACGCTCGAGCTGCTTGTGCGAGGTCCAACCGGAAAAGCCCTTGAAGTTGCCGAGACCCGGGTAGATGGCCAGGTACAGGGCGGCAAAGACCAGGGTGGCCACGAACAGCATGAACCACCAGCGCGGCAGCGGGTTGTCGTATTCCTCGATGCCGTCGTAAACGTGTCCGGTGGTCTGGTTGTCGGGCTCGTTCTGGTCACTGACCGCCACCTTGCGGTTGGCGAACAGAATCCAGGTCACCAGCCCGAGGTTGGTTAGCGTGAGTACGATGACCCAAATACTCCAAAATGTACTCATTGTTCGTCCTGCCCCTTGTTCTGTTGTGCGGCTTTGCTAACCGCCTCTGCGCCCGTTCCGTCCATCGCGTCTGCCGCGCCGGGGACTCCGCCCTCATCGGCAAACGGCAACATGGCATCCTCTTCGAAACGTGCTTTATGCTTTGGTGCGAATGCCCACCAGCATACCCCCAGAAACGCGATACTCCCCAGAACCACGGAGACCACGCGCAGTGTATTGATATCCATTCCGCTGCTCCGCTAGCGCTTCTGTTTCACCAGGGTACCGAGTTGCTGCAGGTAGGCGACCAGCGCATCGATTTCCATGACTTTTCCGCCGGCAAACGGTTTGGCCGCGTTGGCGATATCCTCGTCGGTATAGGGCACGCCCACTTTGCGCAGGGCGCGCATCTTGTCGGCGGTGTGCTCGCCGGTGACGACGTTGTCAAACAGCCACGGGAAGGACGGCATGATCGATTCCGGCACCACGTTGCGCGGGTTGTACAGGTGCGCGCGCTGCCACTCGTCGGAGTAACGGCCGCCGACGCGGGCCAGGTCCGGGCCGGTGCGCTTGGAACCCCACAGGAAGGGGTGCTCGTAGACGTCTTCCTGCGCCATGGTGTAGTGACCGTAGCGCTCCACCTCCGCGCGCAGCGGGCGGATCATCTGGGTGTGGCAGACGTGGCAGCCCTCGCGGATATAGATATCGCGCCCCTCGAGCTCCACCGGCCCCAGGGGTTTCAGACCGGCGATTGGCTCGTTGTTGTTGTCGGTAAAAAACTGCGGAACGATTTCCACCAGGGCGCCAAAGCTGATGGCGATGCAGGTGAAAACGATCAGCAAACCGATATTTTTTTCGACTATGTCATGGTTTTTCACGATTCTTCCTCCTAAACCGCCTGCGGCGCCACCGGCACGGTGTTGTCGTCATGGGATGCGTCTTCATTTTCCGTAACGGTGCGGAAGACGTTGTAGGCCATCAGGAACATCCCGGTCAGGAAGAAGCCACCGCCGAGCCAGCGCACGACATAACCCGGGTGACTGGCGACAACACTCTCTACGAAGCTGTAGGTCAGCGTGCCGTCGGCGTTGAAGGCGCGCCACATCAGGCCCTGGGTAATACCGTTGACCCACATGGCGGCGATATACAGTACGGTGCCCACTGTGGCCAGCCAGAAGTGCGCGCTGATCAGCTTGACGCTGTACATCTGTTTGCGGTGCCACAGCACCGGCACCAGGTGGTAGAGGGCGCCGATGGAAATCATCGCCACCCAGCCCAGCGCGCCGGAGTGCACGTGGCCGATGGTCCAGTCGGTATCGTGAGACAGGGCGTTGACGGTCTTGATCGACATCATCGGCCCCTCGAAGGTGGACATCCCGTAGAACGACAGGGACACCACCAAAAAGCGCAGGGTCGGGTCGGTGCGCAGTTTGTGCCAGGCACCGGACAGGGTCATGATGCCGTTAATCATGCCGCCCCAGGAGGGCGCCAGCAGAATCACGGACATCACCATGGCCAGGCTCTGGGTCCAGTCAGGCAGCGCGGAGTAGTGCAGGTGGTGGCCACCGGCCCAGACGTAGATGGAAATCAGTGCCCAGAAGTGCACGATGGACAACTGGTAGGAATACACCGGGCGGCCGGCCTGCTTGGGCACGAAATAGTACATGATGCCGAGGAAGGCGGCGGTGAGGAAGAAGCCCACCGCGTTATGGCCGTACCACCACTGGATCATCGCGTCCTTGGTCCCGGCAAAAATGGAGTAGGACTTGAACGCGGTAACCGGAATTTCCAGGTTGTTGACGATATGCAGCGCGGCGATGGTGATGATGTAGGCGCCGAAGAACCAGTTGGCCACATAGATGTGGGAAGTGCGGCGCTTGACGATGGTGCCAAAAAACACCAGCGCGTAGGCGATCCAGATCAGCGCAACCAGGATATCGATCGGCCATTCCAGCTCGGCGTACTCTTTGGTGGAAGTCAGGCCCTGCGGCAGCGTAATCGCCGCGGCGACAATCACCACCTGCCAGCCCCAGAAGGTAAAGGGAATCAGCCAGCCGCCCCACAGGCGCACATGGCAGGTACGCTGAACCACGTAATAGGAGGTGGCGAACAGCACACTGCCGCCAAACGCGAAGATCACCGCGTTGGTATGCAGCGGACGCAGGCGACCGAAATGGCTGAACGGCTGCCAGAAGTCATTCAGTTCCGGCCACGCCAACTGCGCCGCGATCAGAACCCCCATACCCATACCAAAGATGCCCCAGACCACCGACATCACGGTGAACTGGCGCACTATGTCGTAGTTGTAGTCCGGCGCGTGATGCCCCGACTGTGCCACGGTTGTCGTCATTTTGTTACTTCCGTTGCTCTTTAGAATTCATTTCCATAAAACTCGCGGAACAACCCCACCGCGGATATAAAGTTGCGGGTCTACCCCCTCACAGTAGCCCGCAACCATCGAAAGGCGATGATTTTCGCGTATCTATCGCCTTTCGGTCCTGATCTAGATCAAGTCGCGACCTTTGCCGGCGGCGATGCGCAGGCGCAGGGCATTCAGCTTGATGAAGCCCTCGGCGTCTTTCTGGTCGTAGGCGCCGGCATCGTCTTCGAAGGTGGCGATACGCTCGTCGAACAGGCTGTCGGCGGAGCGGCGGCCCACGGCGCTGACACTGCCCTTGTACAGTTTCAGGCGCACCTCGCCATTCACCACCTGCTGGGACTCGTCGATAGCCGCCTGCAGCATGCGCCGCTCCGGTGACCACCAGTAACCGTTGTAGATCAGCTTGGCGTAACGCGGCATCAGCTCGTCTTTCATATGCGCCACTTCGCGGTCGAGGGTAATCGACTCGATCGCGCGGTGTGCCTTGAGCAGGATGGTGCCGCCGGGCGTTTCGTAGCAACCGCGGGATTTCATGCCCACGTAGCGGTTCTCGACGATATCCAGGCGACCGATGCCGTTGGCGCCGCCGAGCTTGTTCAGTTTCTCCAGCAGGGTCGCCGGGCTCAGGCGCTCGCCGTCGATGGCCACCGGATCGCCGTTCTCGAAGGTCAGGGTGATATAGGTGGGCTGATCCGGGGCGGCCTCCGGGCTTACACTCCAGCGCCACATGTCCTCTTCGGCCTCGGCCCACGGGTCTTCCAGAATGCCGCCCTCGTAGGAGATATGCAGCAGGTTGGCGTCCATGGAGTACGGGGATTTCTTCTTGCCGGAGGAGAAGTCGACCGGGATCTTGTGCTGCTCGCAGTAGTTCATCAACTTCTCGCGCGAGGTCAGGTCCCACTCGCGCCAGGGCGCAATCACCTGGATACCCGGCTTCAGCGCATAGGCGCCCAGCTCGAAACGCACCTGGTCGTTGCCCTTGCCGGTGGCGCCGTGGGAAATGGCGTCGGCGCCGGTCTCATTGGCGATCTCGATCAGGCGTTTGGCAATCAGCGGGCGGGCGATGGAGGTACCCAGCAGGTACTCGCCTTCGTAGATGGTATTGGCGCGGAACATGGGGAAGACAAAATCGCGCACATACTCTTCGCGCAGGTCGTCGATGTAGATTTCCTTGACCCCCAGCGCCTGTGCTTTCGCGCGCGCCGGCTCCACTTCCTCACCCTGGCCGATATCGGCAGTGAAGGTCACTACCTCGCAATTGTAAGTATCCTGCAGCCAGCGCACGATTACCGAAGTATCGAGTCCGCCGGAATACGCCAGGACCACCTTATCGATTTTGCTCATTGTCATCCTCTGCTGGGGAATTGTCGCCGTCAGTGAATCCACTGCGGCAAGACCTGCAGCAGTGCACGGAATATAAGCCGGTCTGGGGGAATTATTGTTGGAACTGTACCCAGGTTTGGCGGTCTCACCGCCATTTTCGGTGCGAGATTGTAGCGCTTCAGCTGCCCAACGACTAGCGGAACGTCCTTCCCACTTGCCCTCTGATTACTTTGTAAACAATCCGCCGTCGCAATTTGGCAGTGGTTCGGTTAGCATCTGCGCCCCGACGACTGACTCAATCACCGCGGTACCGACTCATGGAAAAGCTCACCCTGCGCGCCCCCGACGACTGGCACATCCACCTGCGCGATGGCGCCGCCCTCGCCCGCACGGTCGGCGATGCCGCGCGCCAGTTCCGCCGCGCCATCGTCATGCCCAACCTGGTGCCGCCGGTGGTGAACGCCGCAGACCTGCAGGCCTATGAGCAGCGTATCCGCGCGCAGATCCCCGCCGACAACGGGTTCCAGCCGCTGATGGTGATTTACCTCACCGACCGCACCGATGCCGAGGTGATCCGCCAGGCCTACGCCGCCGGCGCCGTGGCCGCCAAACTCTACCCGGCCGGCGCCACCACCAATTCGGATTCCGGCGTCACCGATATCGCCAATATCTACCCGGCCCTCGAAGCCATGCAGGAATGTGGCATGAAGCTGCTGCTGCACGGCGAAGTGACCAGCCACGATATCGACATCTTCGATCGCGAGCAGGTGTTTATCGAGAAGATCCTGGGCCGCGTGGTCGACGACTTCCCCACCCTGAAGGTCGTGCTCGAACACATCACCACCGCCCACGCGGCCGAGTTCGTGCAGAAGGCCCGCGACGGCGTCGGCGCCACCATCACTGCGCACCACCTGCTGTACAACCGCAATCACATGCTGGTCGGCGGAATCCGCCCGCACTATTACTGCCTGCCGATTCTCAAGCGCGGCTACCACCAGTCCGCGCTGATCGAGGCGGCCACCAGCGGCAGCCCGAAATTCTTCCTCGGCACCGACTCCGCCCCCCATGCCCAGGGCAAGAAGGAAACCGCCTGCGGCTGCGCCGGCTGTTACACCGCCTATAGCGCCATCGAACTCTACGCCGAGGCGTTCGAGCGCGCCGGCGCACTGGACAAGCTCGAGGGCTTCGCCAGCGAATTCGGCCCCGACTTCTACGGCCTGCCGCGCAATGAAGGGTCCGTCACGCTGGTACGCGAGCCCTGGCAACTGCCGCAGAGCCTGGAAATGGGCGACGAACCGCTGGTACCGCTGGCCGCCGGCGAAACCCTGAACTGGCGCCTGGCATGACCGGCGGCGGACAGAACCCTGTAATTTGACGCGAAGGTGCCGGTAACCGCTTGTGAAAAGCGCCTGCGGCCGGCAAACGGCCCGATCAGGCTGTTGAGCAAGCGGCTACCGGCACCGGCGCCGCACGAAATTTCCGATAGAACTCAGCTACCGACTAAGGACTCCAAGTGACCCCCGCCGAAGAACCCACCGGACCCAAAAGCCTCCTGGCCCAGCGCTTCCGCGGCTTTCTGCCCGTGGTCGTCGACCTGGAGAGTGGCGGCTTCAATGCGCGCACCGATGCACTGCTGGAAGTGTCTGCAGTGATCCTGGATATGGACGAAGACGGCGTGCTCTACCCGCTGGAGACACACAGCTTCCACCTGGATCCGTTCGAGGGCGCCAATATCGAGCAATCCGCGCTGGATTTTATCGGCATCGACCTGGAGTCGCCGGACCGCGATGCGCTGCCCGAAGAGATCGCCCTGCCGGAACTGTTCCGCAAGATCCGCACCGCCATCAAGAAGCACAGCTGCACCCGCGCCGTGATGGTCGCGCACAACGCCCACTTCGATCTCGGCTTCATCAACGCCGCTATCGAACGCTGTGGGGTCAAGCGCAACCCCTTCCACCCCTTCTCCTGCTTTGACACCGCCACCCTGGCCGGCCTCGCCTACGGTCAGACCGTACTGGCCAAGGCCTGCCAAGTAGCCGGCATCGAATTCGACAACAGCAGCGCCCACTCCGCCGAATACGATGCGGAGAAGACCGCCGAACTCTTCTGCGGCATCGTCAACAAATGGAAAGATCTGGGCGGCTGGCCGCTACCGCCGTCACCGCAGGACAAAGACGAAGGCGCAGGCTGACCGGCGGCGACAGTCGCAACGGCGGCAATTCCCACTACAACCAAGGTCGCATTCCCCGGTATCCGCCGCCCCCCTAGGCTGATTGGTACCCGATAAAAATAATGGTGAATGCGATGATACCCCCGAAAACCGGGCGCGGATGGCTCCGCCGCCTGCTCCTTCCTCTCGCGTTACTGGCAGCCGCCGGCGCTCACGCCGGCAGCTGGCAGAAGAATGTCGCCATCGGCGGCTTCAACAATGTGCATATCTACACTCCGGACAGCAGCTCCTCGATCGGCGACGGTAACGCCCTGCTGATCGTGCTGCACGGCTGTGTACAGCCGATCGACAACTACCTCACCGCCAACCTCGAGGATGCCGCCGAAGAATTCGGCATGGTGGTGGCGGTGCCGGACGCAATGAACAAGGCCGGTTACAGCTGCTGGTCCTACTGGCAGGGCACCAAGTCGCGCAGTGCCGATGACTACAAGCGCCTGATCGACCTGGCTAACAATATGTCCGGCGACGCGGCCCGCGGCATCGACCCCAATCAGGTCTATATTGCCGGCCTGTCGTCCGGCGCCAGCTTCGCCAATACCACCGCCTGCCTGGCCCCGGATGTGTTTGCCGGTGTCGGCGTCAGCGCCGGCCCCAGTATCGGCACCAGCTCCAACGGCGCCCTGGGCCCGTGCGAAACGGCGGACGTCGCTGCCCGCTGCGCAAGCTATGCCGGCAGTTACAGCGATTCTTTCGGCACCCAGATCGCCTCCATCGCCCAGGGTGACAACGACACCACCGTCAACCAGTGCTACAACACGCAGAATTCCGACGGCATGGCCGAGCTCTATGGGGTCAGCCAGCTGCCCGGCACCAACACCCTCAGCGAGGGCAGCGGCACCGCCGAGGAAACCCTGTGGCAGGATGGCCGCGTGTCGATGCTGTGGTTCAATGGGGTCGACCACGCCTGGTCGGGCGGCGCCGGCGCCAGCGGCGACTATATCAGCGCCGCCAGTATCAACTACGCCCGCTACCTGGGGCAGTTCTTCCGCGACAACAACAAGCGTGTCGATCGCAACAAGGGCCCGGTGCTGAGCGATGTGACCGTCAGCCCCAGCGGCAGCCAGATACTGGTCAGCGGCACGGCCACCGACGCCGAGGGTAGTGTCAGCAGCGTCAAGGCCAGTTTCGACGGCAATAGCAGCAGCAGTGTCAGCGGCGGGGTCGATGGCAGCGGTTTTTTTACCCTGACCAGCAGCGCCCTGGCGGATGACCTCTACGTGGTCGCCGTCGTGGCCACCGACGATCAGGGTGCGCAGGGTCAAAGCTATACGCAGACGGTGCGCATCGGTCCGGAACCGCCGGAGACAGCGCCGGTACTCAGTGGCATCAGCGCCTCGACCGCCGGTCAGTGCGTCACGGTGTCGGGTAGCGTTGTGGATGACAACCAGAACCTGGACAGTGTCGTGGTGAGTTTCAGCAACGGCGATGTCACCGCCGCCGTGATCGGCACCGACTTCTCCGCCGAGCAGTGCAACCTGCCCGGCGGCGACGGCAGCGCCCAGATCACCGCCACCGACCTTGCCGGACTCAGCGCTACCTCCAGTGTCACCTTTACCGTCGATGCCGGTGTGACCGCGACCCTCGACAACCACATCGCCGCCGGCCGCCTCGACTACACCAATTATTCCAACTGTTACCTGGAGTACGGTGCAGATCCCTTCCGCCTGGACGAGTACACCGTGAGCGGCAGCCAGTGCCAGTGGCGCGATGACGACGCCTCCTGTGTGGGCCCGCAACAGGCCTGCTCCGGCAGCGGCGGCAGCTCCAGCAGCTCCAGTTCCAGCTCGAGTTCCAGCAGCAGTTCCAGTTCCAGCAGTAGCGGCGGCAGCGGCGGCAGCGGCGGCAACTGCACCGAGTACAGCACCTACAACTACTACCAGAAGACTGCCGGCCGTGCCTACAGCACCGGCAATTACCTGGCCCCGGACTACTTTGCCAACGGCAGCGACGAGTCCATGCCCGGCTCCACCTGGGGCCTGAATACCCTGCACAGCGACGACGGTATCAACTGGCACCTGGGCAGCTGCCCATAACGCCCTGTAACACTACCGCGCGGGTCCTCGCGGACCCACTGGCGCCCGGCCGGCCACGGCCGGGCTGCCCCCCTTCCCCCACCTTCGACCGGCAAAAGCGCAGGAGCTTCTCGACGGTATTCCACAGCCGGGGGACACGGCTCTGCAGCCACCGCTGTACCGGGCGGGATCGGAAGCTGAATCGACGGGATCTGGGGTAAAAAGAAGCGATCTACGGCGGAAATTGGACACCCTGCAAACAAGCGGGTGATTTTTTGCGCAAATGTTGATATAATGGGCGATTCACGTAGAAACCGGATAAATATTGTGGCCAAAAAAGCATCCACAGCTTCAAAGCGCAAGCAGCCTGTCAGCCTGGAAACCCGCGAAAGTATTGACGAGCAGGTTCAGGCGTTCCTCGCCGCCGGCGGCGAGATCCAGCAGGTTCCGAAAGGTGTCAGCGGCCAGACCAACACCTCTGGCCCCAAGCACATCACGCTCGGCAAAAAGCCGCGCAGCTGAGTGATTGCCGGATTACATCCCGCAGATACAACAGCGGCCCGAACCCGCGATAATCACCCGTAGCAAACCGGGCATCAATCGCGTTTTCGAGCCGCTCGTCTCGCGGCAGTCCCTGCCGCGATAGGCGAATGCCCTGAATTCAGGGCATCTCATCCAGTTCCGATCCCTCCTTGACTGGCGGCATCAGGTCTTCCTTGGTGACCCGCAACAGCATGATCATGTTCACCGCCACGTAGATGGAGGAGTAGGTACCCACTACGATACCCACGATCAGCGCCAGCGAGAAGTTGTGGATCAGCTCACCGCCGAAGAACTGCAGTGCCCACAGCACCAGCAGCGTGGTGAAGGAAGTCATGATGGTACGGCCGAGGGTCTGGCTCAGGGAAATATTGATGATCTCCTCCGGCTCCGACTTGCGCACCCGGCGGAAATTCTCCCGCACCCGGTCGTAGACCACGATGGTGTCGTTGATCGAGTAACCGATCACCGCCAGCACCGCCGCCAGTACCGTAAGATCGAAATCCAGCTGGAAGAAGGCGAAGAAGCCGAGAGTGATGATCACGTCGTGGATCAATGCCACTACTGCACCGATGGCAAACTTGAGCTGGAAGCGCAGCGCGACGTAGACCATCACCACCGCCAGTGCGAACAGCATGCCGAGGCCGCCGTCATCGCGCAGCTCGTCACCCACCTGCGGACCAACCATCTCCACCCGGCGCAGCTCCACCTTGCTGTCGCTGCCCTCGCTCAGCACCGCCACCACCTTGTCACCGATGGACTGGGTCGCTTTTTCGTCGCGGGCGCTCTGCTTGGTCTGCGCCTCGGTCACCTTCGGCGGCAGCTTGACCAGCAACTCGTTGTCGGCGCCGAAGCGCACCACCGAGGCTCCGGCGTAACCGGCTTTATCCAGCTGGCCGCGTACGGTTTCCAGCTGCGGCGCCTGCTGGTAGGCCACCTCGATCTGGGTGCCACCGGTAAAGTCCAGGCCCAGCTTCAGGCCGTTCATCGCCAGCGCGATGATGGATCCGATCACCAGCGTAATGGACACCGCCGCGGCCACTTTGCGCCAGCGCATGAAGTCATACACGCGCCGGCCCATGTATTCGGTGATCTTGCCGTTTTCTACTTTGGTCTCTTTCATTGCAGTCCCCTTAAATTCCAGCGCTTATATCCAAAGTTTCTGCACACGGCGACCGCCGTAGAACAAGTTGATCAGTGCACGGGTACCCATGATGGCACTGAACATGGAGGTCAGGATGCCGATAGACAGGGTCACCGCGAAGCCCTGTACCGGGCCGGAGCCGATGGCATACAGGATTACCGCAACGATCAGCGTGGTGATGTTGGCATCCACAATAGCGCTATAGGCGTTGTCGAAGCCGGTACTGATCGCCGACTGGGGCGGCATGCCGTTGCGGAGTTCTTCCCGTATTCGCGAGAAGATCAGCACGTTGGCATCCACCGCCATACCGATGGTCAACACCATACCGGCAATACCCGGCAGGGTCAGTGTGGCGCCGATAATCGACATCACCGCCACCAGCAGCACCATATTGATACCCAGCGCGATATTGGCCGCGAGACCAAAGGCGCGGTACAGCAGCAGCATACAGACCACCACCGCCGCCAGGCCGATTTTCACCGACATGATGCCCACGTCGATGTTGTCCGCCCCCAGGGACGGGCCAATCACCCGCTCCTCGACGAAGTACATGGGCGCAGCCAGGGCGCCGGCGCGCAACAGCAGCGCCAGGTCCTGAGCCTCACCCGGCTCCAGGCCGGTCACGCGGAACTGTTTGCCCAGCGCACTCTGCACGGTTGCCAGGCTGATGATTTTCTTGTCGTCGACGCGCTTCTGCACCACGGTCTTGTTGCCGTCGGCATCGACAATGGTCTTGGGCTCGAAGCGGCTCTCGATGAACAGGGTGCCCATACGGCGGCCGACATTCTTCCAGGTGGCGCGATGCATCTGCTCGCCGCCACGGGAATCCAGGGTGATGTTGACCTGTGGATAACCGGTCTGGCGGTCGTAACCGACCCGCGCATTGGTCACGCGGTCACCCTTGATGATCACCTTGCGTTCCAGCCAGGCACCACCGTAGGCCGCACGCTGCTGCGGGTTGCGGTACTCGAAGTATTCCTTGTTGGTCACCAGCGCGTCTTGCTTGGCCTCCATACGGAATTCCAGGTTGGCAGTCTTGCCGATGATGCGCTTGGCTTCAGCGGTGTCCTGCACACCGGGCAGCTCCACCACGATGCGGTTGCGGCCCTGGCGCTGCACGATCGGCTCGGCCACGCCCAGTTCGTTGACCCGGTTGCGCAGCGTGGTGAGGTTCTGGCTCACCGCGTAGTCCTGCAGCTTCTTGATTTCCGGCTTGGTCAGGGTGGCGTGAATGGCCAGGTTATTGCCGCTGCCCGACTCGGTGAACTGCATCTGCGGGAAGTTGCTGCGCAGCGCTGACATGCCCTTGTTGCGCAGCTCGTCGCTGCGGAAATGGGCGACGATCTCGCGGTCATTGACCAGTTCGACGCTGCGGTAGCGTGCCTTGGCCGCGCGCAGCTTGGATTTCACGTCCTGGGTGTAACTCTCCAGGTTGGTTTTGATGATCGAATCGGTATCCACCTCCATCAGGAAGTGCACACCACCGGCCAGGTCCAGACCCAGTTTCATCGGGCTGGCGCCCAGCTTGCTGAGCCACTCCGGCGTGGTGGAGGCCAGGTTCAGCGCCACAACATAGTTGCGGTTGCCCAGCGCGTCCTGAATGGTGCGCTTGGCCGGCAGCTGCTCCTCGATGGATTTCAGCCGTATCAGGATCGACTTGCCGCTCACTTCGCCACCAAAGTACTGGATACCGGCGTCATTCAGCGCCTTTTCGGCCTTGTCGAGGACGCTCTGATCCAGCTTCCGGTCACTGGACTGGCCGGAGATCTGCACCGCCGGATCCGGCGCGTACAGGTTGGGGGCGGCGTAGATAAAGCCGAGGGCCGCAATGGCGAGAATCAGGAGGTACTTCCAGAGGGGGTAGCGATTCATGCTGCTCTCATTGTTGTTTCTGGCCCCGGGGGCCTATCACTATTCTTGTCGACCGATGAATTCTTCCCGAACCCCTCGATCTGTCGCGTTGCGGCGCGTATTCGTGCCTGTCTGACAGTCGCCAGCAACAAAAGTGCGCGCCGCCGGTACCTGGGTACCGACCGGCGGATCATTCCCTGGGCCGCAAGCGGATTGCGGCAAACGGTGGATATGCGGGCACAGGCGGCAATTTGCAAGGCAGCCCCCGCGATCGAATCGGGGGCCGATTATACGGGGATAGGGCCGCGGTACAAATCGCGCCGCCGCTCCCCCGGGGCGCCTCAGCCCGCGTCGCTGGCCAGCGACGGTACTTCGCGGCCCAGGCGGGCGTAGAAGGCGACCACATAATCCTCCAGCGTGCCCTCGGCAATGGCATCGCGCAACTGCTGCATCAGGCGCTGGTAGTGGCGCAGATTGTGGATGGTATTCAGTTGCGAACCGAGGATCTCACCGCAGCGGTCCAGGTGGTGCAGGTAGCTGCGCGAGAAATGGCTGCAGGTGTAGCAGTCGCAATCCTCCTCCAGCGGACCGGTATCGTAGCGGTGCTTGGCATTGCGGATCTTGACCACCCCCTCGAAGGTGAACAGGTGACCGTTACGCGCATTGCGGGTTGGCATGACGCAGTCGAACATATCCACACCGCGGCGCACCGCCTCGACGATATCCTCCGGCTTGCCCACCCCCATCAGGTAGCGTGGCCTGTCTGCCGGCATCTTGTGGGCCAGATGGTCCAGCACCTTGACCATCTCCTCCTTCGGCTCTCCCACCGACAGGCCACCGATGGCGTAACCGTCGAACCCGATCTCGGTCAGCCCGCGCAGGGACACATCGCGCAGCTCCGGGTACATACCGCCCTGGACAATGCCGAACAGCGCCGACGGGCTGTCGCCGTGAGCATCCTTGGAGCGCTTGGCCCAGCGCAGCGACAGCTCCATCGACTTGCGCGCCTCGTCGGTGGTGGCCGGGTACGGGGTGCACTCGTCGAAGATCATGACGATGTCGGAGCCCAGCGACCTCTGCACCTGCATGGACTCCTCCGGCCCCATAAATACCGGACTGCCGTCTACCGGCGACTTGAAGGACACGCCCTCCTCCGAGATCTTGCGCATCTGCCCCAGGCTGAACACCTGGAAGCCGCCGGAATCGGTCAGGATCGGCCCCTGCCACTGCATGAAATCGTGCAGGTCACCGTGGGCCTCGATCACCTGGGTACCCGGGCGCAGCATCAGGTGGAAGGTATTGCCGAGAATGATATCGGCACCGATCGCCTCCACATCCCGCGGCAGCATGCCCTTGACGGTGCCGTAGGTCCCCACCGGCATAAACGCCGGCGTCTCCACCACCCCGCGCGGAAAGCGCAAACGCCCGCGGCGGGCCTTGCCGTCGATGGTATCCAATTCAAACTGCATAAAGCACTGGCGGCTCACAGCGTACTCCTGTTTTCGAGGCCCGAGACTCGGGATAAAAGTTTAATGCGAAGGCCCGGCAGCAGGGGCGCCACAGGCTCCCGTCTAGTCTCGTGTTTCGGAGCCCGGCCACGGCAGCGAAGACCGTATCCAATGTTCATCACCAAGCGCTGACCTCGGGATTGCGCGTGATCAGCATCGCATCACCGTAACTGAAGAAACGGTATTTCTGCGCGACCGCCGCGCGGTAGGCATTCATCGTCTGTTCGTAACCGGCAAAGGCGCTGACCAGCATCATCAGTGTCGATTCCGGCAGGTGGAAGTTGGTGATCAGCCGGTCCACCACCCGGAAGCGGTAGCCAGGATAGATAAAGATATCGGTCTCACCGGTGGCCGGCGCCAGCTCGCCCGTGGGCAGGCCGGCGCTCTCCGCCATCGCGGCTGCGCTCTCCAGGGCCCGCACACTGGTGGTACCCACGGCAATCACGCGGCCGCCGCGGGCGCGGCAATCGGCCACCGCCCGGCATACGGATTCCGGTACGTGCAGCACCTCGCTGTGCATCTGGTGCTCGAAAATATCGTCCACCCGCACCGGCTGGAAGGTGCCCGCGCCCACATGCAGGGTCACGAATGCGGTCTCCACGCCCTTGCCGCGCAGCGCATCCAGCATGGCCTCGTCAAAGTGCAGGCCCGCCGTCGGCGCCGCCACCGCACCGGCATGGCGGTTGTAGACCGTCTGGTAGCGCTCCCGGTCAGAATCTTCATCCGGGCGGTCGATATACGGCGGCAGCGGCATATGCCCGAGGCGCTCCAGCACCGGCAACACCCCCGCGGGCGGGAAACGCAGCTCGAACAATGCATCGTGGCGCGCCACCATTTCCAGCGCCGTATCGTCCTCCAACAGGATTGTCGAGCCCGGCTTGGGCGACTTGCTCGCGCGGATATGCGCCAGCGCAGAATGCTCGTCCAGCACCCGCTCGATCAGTATCTCCAGCTTGCCGCCGCTGGCCTTGCGCCCGAACAGGCGCGCCGGGATCACCCGGGTGTCGTTGAATACCAGCAGGTCACCGGGCTCCAGCAGGTCCGCCAGTTCGGCGAACTGGCGGTGTTCCAGCGCGCCGCTGGGCCCGTCCAGGCACAACAGGCGGCTGCCGCGGCGCTCCTCGGCGGGCGCGCGGGCGATCAGTTCATCGGGCAGGTCGAAATGGAAATCCTGGCGGCGCATGGCTTCAGTCTAGGTGGTGGTAAATAAGGGTGGTCATAAAGTGGCCGCGAAGATTACCGGAAAGCCGCCCCCGCGCCAAATCCGGTTGACCACCCCGAACCCATCGCTATAATCGTCCCCCTCGCCGAGGCACCCCAATACGGGAACGATCACCGCCTCGCGCCGCTGCCAGAGTGGTGAAATTGGTAGACACAGGGGATTCAAAATCCCCCGCCGTAAAAAGCGTGCCGGTTCGAGTCCGGCCTCTGGTACCAAACAAAAAAAGGCCCGCAAATGCGGGCCTTTTTTTGTTTGGCGCCGGACGTCGGCGAGACCGGTACTCGGTTCGACTAACCGCGCCCGCGGTTAGGACGCCGCAACGCGGCGCCCGTAGGGGCGCACCGGCACCGCCGACGCGATCAGTCCGGCCGGTTGAAAAACACCGCCCTATCCACATACCAAGATTCTTTTTCTTTAGTGCCGCAGCCGGCGAGACCGGAACCCGGTTCGGTTAGCGACACCATCAGGACAACACTATCAAGACATAACCGTTGACTTGATCCCCGCGTATTCCGTCGAGGTAGCGCGCACCAGCGGCTGCGCCGCCAGCGGGTGCCCGTCGTACTCGATATGCGGATGCAGGTAGGGTTCAAATACGTCTGTACCCTCGCCTCCCGCCAACCACTGCCGCACAAACTCCCCATCCGCCGGCGCAATCATCGGGAAGGATTTCTCGTGAAATTTTCTGGTTGCCGGGTGGGCGTCGAGGGTAATGATTGCGCAGCTGAGCAGATCGCCCCAGGTTTTATACAGACCACAGAAGAAAAACGGCGCGCCGAAACTGAACTCCACCGGATTGTCGCCATGCTGACTCTCGACCCAGGCGGTGGCCGGAATCAGGCAGCGCGACTTGCGGTACTCCGGACGCTGCCCGAGCTTCTTCCAGTTGCTGTTGATCGACCAGTATTTGCGGTGGGGTTTCCAGCCATCGCCGACGCGCTGCAGGTACAGGTGCCAGATAGCATTTTCCACTTCCGGGGTGCCATGCCGGGCGGTGATGATCGACACCTGCTGTGTCGGCCGACGGCGACGGCCGAAGATCAGGCGCTGCGGGTGGTGCACACCATAGGTATCCAGAAAGCGCTCGATACCGGCGTGGTCGTCCAGATCAAAAACGCTGCACATGGCGTTTTCCTCCGCGGTTTTCTCAAACCCGATCAGCGCATCGCCGATTCAATGACCGTAACCATCCCCTGCATGTACAGGTCACATCTACTGAAGGGCGGCGACCCGCACCTGCCCGCGCAGAGTCAATAGCGCGAGCCCCAGCGCCAACACGCCACAGGCCGCAATAGTCCCCACCAGCGGCAGCGGTGTGCCGTCGAACACCAGGCTGACGATGACAATCGCCACCGCGCCCTGCAGCATTTGCAGGGCGCCGCCCAGTGCCGCGGCAGTACCGGCGATGGGACCGTGGTTGTCCAGCGACAGCACCATGGATGTAGGTACCACCAGGCCGAGAAATGCATTGCTCAGCAGCAGCATACCCACCAACAGCGCGAAGCTGTCGAAGCCGGCGGCAAACAGCGCCCACATCACGCCGGCGCTGACAGCGAAGCCCTTGACCGCCCAGCGCACCACAGTGGCGGAGCCGAAACGCTCGCCGAGGTTGGCAGCAAACTGGCTGGCAGTGAAAAAGCCCAGCGCATTCAGCGCGAAAGCGAGGCTGAACTGCGTCGGGGTCAGGCCGTAGTGGTCGGTGTAAAGAAACGAGGCCGTGGACAGGAAGGCGAAGAAACTGGACATACCCAGGCCGCCGATCAGTGTCAGTCCCATAAACGCGGGATCCTTCACCAGTGTGGTGAACGCCCTGCGCATGGCACCGAATTCAAACGGCACCCGCTCGGCCGGCGCCAGCGTCTCCGGCAGGCCGAACCCCGTCAGCAGCAGGCTGACCAGGGTGGCCAGCGCCACCACGATAAATACCGATGGCCAGCCGAAAGGGCCGATCAGCGCGCTGCCCGCCAGCGGCGCCAGCATCGGCGAAATGGAGATCACCAGCATCACCGTGGTCATCAGCCGCGTGGCCGCGGTGCCGGTGTAGCGATCGCGGATAATCGCGCGCGGGATCGACATCACCGCGGCCGCGCCGACGCCCTGTACGAAACGCAGACCGATTAACCACTCGATCGACGGGGCAAAGGCACAGCCCAGTGAAGCAAGGGCAAACAGGGTCAGGCCGAAATACAGCGGCGGCTTGCGCCCGAACATATCCGCGGCCGGGCCGTAGAACAGCTGGCAGACGCCGAAGGCGATAAAGAACGACATCAGCGTGTATTGCGCCGCATCCACCGGTGCGCCGAAATCGGCCGCGAGGACCGGCAGCGCCGGCAGGTACATATCGATGGCAAAGGGACCGACGCAGCTCAACAGACCGAGGATGACCGCCATCCGTAAAAATTCACGCTTCATACCAATTCCACTGCCGCCCGGCTTTACTGTCTGGTTTGCGCAGCGGGCCAGCCCCTGCGCGTGAGGCAGTCTAACACGCGTCAGCGCCAGTAGCGTTGCATCTTCAGGAACATGAAAGAGGCGGTCCAGGTGATCATGACCAGTCCGGTCAGCGCCTCCAGCCCGGCGGTAAAACGCAGGTGGCCGTGGGGCACCACATCGCCAAAACCCAGCGAGGTGTAGGTGGTAAAGGAGAAGTAGGCACAGTCGGTCAGGCTACCGCTGAAATTGCCGGCCAGGGTCTCGAAATAATTCGAGCGCACCATAAAGAAATAACCCAGCGCGAACAGCCAGATCTCCGCGACGTGCGCGAACAGCGCGCCGAACACCCCGATCAGCACGGCCAGATTGCGCCGCACCGACAGCTTCTGGCCGACAATGAACAGGCTGTTCAGCACTTCGTGGTGAATCACCACCACCGCCGCCACCAGAAAACTGTTGAGCACGAATGCGACCAGCATCAGCCCTCCGCGCGGCGCCGCCCGCGGAAAAACTCCCGCACCAGTTTCGCCGCCTCGTCTGCCATCACCCCGCTTTCGACCGCGATGCGATGATTGAAGAAATCCGCCTCGCCCAGCTGCAGCTGACTTTCCACAACGCCGGCGCGGGGCTCGGTCGCACCGTAAACCAGCCGCGCCACCCGCGCGTGCACCAGCGCGCCGAAACACATGGTGCAGGGTTCGATGGTGACGTACAGGGTAGTGTCCGGCAGGCGGTAGTTCTGTGCCTTTTCCGCCGCGCGGCGCAGCGCGACGACCTCCGCGTGGGCGCTGGGATCGCAATTGCCGATCGGGCGGTTGCTGCCCTCGCCAATCACCTGGCCGTCGCGCACCAGCACCGCGCCCACCGGCACTTCGCCGCGCTCGGCGGCGAGCTCCGCCAGTTCCAGCGCGCGGCGCATGAATCCGTAGTCCCGGGGCGTTGCCATAGACGTCTCGTTACTCTCAACTATTCCGTTACTTATCGCACACCAGCCGACGCACGACGAAATCCGCCTGCAGCTGCAGGCTTTCGCGCTGCTCCAGCTCGTGCCGCACGTCGCTGTGGCCTTTCCAGGCAAAGGGCGTCATGGCGAGGAAGTCGGCAATGGCCTCGCGCCCGTACAGCGCGAAGGGAAAACAGCAGCGCACCTCCACCTGCGGCACAAAACCGGCGACCGGTTTCGGCGGCGCGTGTTCACGCGGCTCACTGTAGAGCGCCGTTTTCAGCGACCACAGATGCTCCGGGCCCGGTGCCACGTCGAGCAGCGAACCGCCCGTATTGACTACCCGCCGCATCTCCGCGTCCGCCGCCGGCGCAAAAACCCGCAGCAGGTGGTCGACGCTGTTGTCCGCCAGTGGCAGCGCATAGCTGCCGGCCACCACGAACTGGCTGCCGGGCTGGCGCTTCGCCGCCAGGCGCACGCCGGGCTTGGCAATGTCGATGCCCGCCAGCGCCTCTGCCGGCCAGCCGGCGGCATGCAGTGCGCGGGTGTAATACCCCTCACCGCTGCCGATATCCAGCAGCTGGCGCCCGGACACATACGGCAGCAGCGCGGTGATGACATCCACCAGCGGGCGGTAGTGCCCGGCCTCGAGAAAGCGCCGCCGCGCCTGCAACATCTCGACAGAGTCGCCCGGCTCCTTGCTGCGCTTGCGATTGACCGGCAGCAGGTTCACGTAACCCTCGCGGGCGCAGTCGAAACTGTGCAGGTTTTCACAGTGCCAGCTGCGCTCATTGCGGACGAGTGGCGCGCTACACAGGGGGCATAACCAGATCATTCTGTTTCTACAGTCTCCACGGGCGGGGTCGGTTCGGGGGATTTTTGCAGAATCAATTCCGCCGCCTTTTCGGCGATTGCGATCACCGGCGCATTGGTATTGCCGCTGACCAGGGTGGGCATTATGGAGGCGTCCACCACCCGCAGTCCATCGACACCCCGCACTTTCAACTGCGCGTCCACCACCGCCATGTCATCGTCGCCCATTTTACAGGTGCCTACCGGATGGTAGATGGTCTCCGCGTGCTGGCGGATAAACGCCTCCACCACTCGGCGATTGTTGAGGGGTTTTTCCGGACTCCAGCGCCGTTTACGATGGCGGGTGAGCGCCTCCTGCTCGAGAATTTCGCGCGCCATTTCAAAGCCCTCGACCAGCACCCGCAAATCCGCGCGCTCGGCCAGGTAATTGGGCTGGATCAATGGCAGCGCGCGCGGATCGTCGCTGGCGAGGGTAATTTCGCCGCGACTCTGTGGCCGCAAGGCACAGGCGTGCAGTGAATAGCCATAGCCAGCGGGTTTGCGCAGACCGTGATCGAACAGCGGCGCTGCACAGAAATGAAACTGGATATCCGGATAGGCACCGGCGCGGCTCGATGCGGCAAATCCACCCGCCTCCGCCACATTGCTGGTGAGCGGGCCGCCATTGGCGAGCAGGTATTCCGGCAGGTGCAGCGCGGTTTTCAATTTCGGCCAGAAGGCGTCGTTGAAACTGATCGGCGCCGATGCCTCCGCCACCTGAATAATATCCAGGTGATCCTGCAGGTTCTTGCCCACCCCCGGCAGATGCGCCTGGGGCACGATACCGAGACGCTGCAGTTCGCCCTGCGGACCGAGGCCGGACAGCAACAGCAGCTGCGGCGACTGGATGGCACCGGCACACAGGATCACTTCACGGTTGGCGATAATCCGCTTGCCGTTCAGCAGCTCCACCCCCACAACGCGGTCACCGCGGAACAGCAGGCGCGCCACCTGGCTGCCGGTAAATACATCGAGGTTGGAGCGCTTCATGGCCGGGTGCAGGTAGGCCGCCGCCGCCGACCAGCGCCGCCCGCCCTTCTGCGTCACCTGGTAAAAGCCGACGCCGTTTTGCTGCTGGCCGTTGAAATCACTGTTGAGGCGGTGGCCGGCGGTTTGACCGGCACGTACAAAGGCGCGGCTGGCCTCGGACTTCCACTTCAGGTCGGAAACCGCCAGCGGCCCGAAGCCGCTGTGGTAGGCGTCGCTGCCGCGCGTGTTGCCTTCGGCCAGCAGGAAATAGGGCAGCAGATCGCGCCAGCCCCAGCCCGGGTTGCCGGCCGCGGCCCAGGCATCGTAATCGGCGCCGTTGCCACGAATGTAGATCATCGCATTGATCGCGCTGCTGCCGCCCAGGGTGCGCCCGCGCGGCCAGAACAGGCGGCGGCCCTTCAGCTGAGTCTGGGGCTCCGTGTAGTGGTGCAGGTTGTAGCGCTTGCCCGGCAGCAGGTAGCTGATCCCGGCCGGCATACGAATCAGCGGGCTGTGATCCGCGGGCCCCGCCTCCAGCAGACAGACCCGGTGCTGCTCGTCGGCACTGAGGCGATTGGCAAGCACACAGCCGGCGGAACCGCCACCGACGATCACATAATCGAACACCATTTGACGAGCCATGTCGTTTTCTCTTTTTATCCCTTGCTGTGACGAGACGGTACACTCGCCCGAACGCACTTCACAAGATAGCCACGGACAATTCCATGAGCGATTCCGAATTCAGCGATGAAAAAATTCTGCGCAGCTGGCACAGAAATGCCGAACCCTGGATCGGTGCCATCGACGGCGCCACCATTGCCAGCCGCAAACTGGTTACCGACGCTGCAATTGTAGCTGCCGTCACCGGGCTGAAACCGGCGACGGTGCTGGATATCGGCTGTGGCGAGGGCTGGCTGGCGCGGGCGCTGGCCGCGCGTGGCGTCGACGTCTGTGGTGTCGACGCGGTAGCCCGGCTGGTGCAGGCGGCACAGCGCCGTGCCGGCGCGCGCGAGCGTTATCGCGAGCTCGACTACGCACAACTGGCCGCGGGCGCACTGGGACAGCGATTCGACCTGCTGGTATGCAACTTTTCGCTGCTCGGGCGGGAGTCGGTAGAAGATGTGATTAGGGCCGCCGCTACGCTGCTCAACCCGGGCGGGCACCTGCTGATCCAGACACTCCACCCGCTACAGGCCTGCGGCGACAGCGATTACCGCGACGGCTGGCGCGCTGGCAGCTGGGCCGGGTTCGACGCGGCGTTCACCGACCCGGCGCCCTGGTATTTCCGTACCACCGCCAGCTGGGTGTCACTGCTGTTGCGCAGTGGGCTGGAGCTGATCGAACTGGAGGAGCCGCTGCACCCGCAGACGGGGCGACCGGCATCGTTGATACTGTCCGCGCGTTGGAGCGCTGGCGCGAATTCCAGGTAGGGTGCGCCATGCGCACCGATTGGAGCGCGGTGCGTATGGCGCATCTAAGTCGGGATCGGGACTAGCGCGCCGCCGTCTCCGGTGCGGCGGCGTCCAGCGCCACGGCGCGACCGGCGCGCTGACCGTCGGCACTGCGCGCGCGCAGGGCGCGGACGGCTTCGGCCGGAGTATCCTGCGCCAGCGGCTGCCAACCGCGGCCGTCGAAATATTCCAGTGCCAGACCCGGATATGGCAGCGCCGTCGCCACGCGGTTGCCATCGACCACCGCACCGGGCACCGGGATACGGTAGCCGATGCCGCCGAGATCCAGTTTGCGCAGCTCCTTGTGCCCGAGCGCGGCGGCGAAGCCGGCCCAGTCGGCGGCCAGTGCGGCTTTATCCACCGCGTGGGTAGCGGCGGAGAATTCCTGCCCGGCCTTCAGTGGCAGCTCCCAATCCGCGCGGTGCCAGGCGCGCTCGGCCAGCGCCAGCAGGCGCGGGAAGATCTTGTACTCCACTTCCGCATCGGTGCGCACTGTCTCGCTCCACAGCTGCCCCTGCATGCCGCGCAGATGATCGGCGAAACGCGGCGGCAGCGCCTTGGCGCTCCAGCCATTGCCATCGCGATCGGTGGACACCTCCGCCAATTGCGCCGTATTCAGCGGCGCGTAGCTGAAGGTCTTGCGCGTATCGGTGGCGCGCGACGCCCAGTAGTAACCGGTTTCCGCCGGGTCCACCTCGTAGGGCATATCGAAATAGAGAAAGTCCGAGTGCGCCTGCACCACGTCGAAGCCGGTGTCGGCCAGGTGCCCGCTCTCGTCGCCACCGCCCCAGAACAGCGGTGCCCACGATTCGACAAAGTTGTGCCCGGTGGCCAGCTCCTGATCGGCATTGGCAATGTGTTTGACGCCATCATTCCACGCTGCCAGCGACGGAATGCCGGTGTCCGCGACGAGCTTGCTGACCCGCACGGCGTAGTACTCGCCCAGTTCATCGAGGGATTTCACCGCGCCGCTGGCGATCAGCTTGCGACACTGGGGCGAGTGGCTCCACGGCTTGTCGCGCATCGACGCCGGCGCGTCACCCTTGTCCGGATCCTGCCCCGGCGCATCCTCGAAGGCGCCGCCGGCGAGAATATTCACTGCCTCGTCGCCGCCGAAGTGCCAGTTCTGCAGCGGCTGGCCGGCGGCGGCGTGCATTGCCTTGACCTCGGCGATCACCTTGCCCACAAAGCGGTAGGTGGAGTCGATGCAGGGGTTGATATAGCTGTCGTTGTAGTACTGCACCGACAGGTAGCGGGTATCGTCCTGCGGATCGATCAGGCGGTACTGTTGCGCCGCCCGCGGATCGCGCGCCTTCAATTTGCGGTAGCGCGCCTCCATCGACACCACCGCGGCGCGGGCGTGGGCCGGCATATCGAATTCGGGGATCACCTCGATCTGGCGCGCGGCGGCGTAGCGCACGATGTCTTCGTAGTCCTGCACGCTGAAATGGCCGCTGCCATTGTTATCGGTATTGGGGCCGGAGCCCAGTTGCGGCAACAGGCAGTGCTCCTCTTTCAGATCGAAACAGCGGCGGCTGCCGATCTCGGTTAACTCCGGCAAACCGGGAATCTCCAGGCGCCAACCCTCGTCGTCGGACAGGTGGAAGTGGAAGCGGTTTAGCTTGTAGGCAGCCATCTGGTCCAGCAACTTCAGCACCACGGCCTTGCTGTGGAAGTTGCGCCCCACGTCGAGAAACAGTCCGCGGTAGGGGAAGCGCGGCGCGTCCTCGACCTCGGCCCGCGCCAGTGTGCGGCTCTGCACGTCCGCCAGCGCCAGCAACGACTGCAAGCCGTAAAAGGCGCCGGCCTGGTCGTAACCGGTGATCCCGGCACCGCGCTCCCCCACATTCAGGGTGTAGGCACCGGGTACGCCCTGCGCGAAGGCAGCGGAGTCGATCTTAACCGTCACCGGGTAGGCGCCGGGGCCGGACGGCGCCAGCTGCAGCTGTTCCAGGCGCTGATGGAAGGCCGCCAGGCTGCGGCTGTCCAGCGGGCCGGCATCGACGGCAATGCCACTGGGCAACGCAATCGGTGCACCGGTTTCTTCGCTGTGCAGCGGCTGCGGCACGATGCGCGCGCGCCAGGCGTTGCCTTCCTGGGCCGGTGCGGCGCTGAATTTCGCGTAGCGGCTCGCGGCCGTGGCCAGCACATTGTGGTCGGCGGCGGTGCGCTTCCAGTTGTCCGGATCGTTGGTGTTGATCGGTTTGACGATGCCCTTGAGGCTGTCACTGTCAGTGGATGCGATCACATGGGCTTTGCCCTCGCCATCGACCACGAACAGGCGCGGCATGAAATCCGACTCGAACTGGAACCAGTTCTCCGCCAGCAGATCCAGCTGCAGCGTTGCGCCGGCGCCAATGCCCTTGAAATTGTCGTTGGGAATCAGCCGGTGTAAATCCCCCTTGACGTGCTCCAGGGTGAAATCGTCGCGGTTGAGCAAGCTGAAGTTGCGCCGCACGCTGTGGAAATACAGGGTCCAGTCACGCGCACTGGCAGCGATCGCCGGCCCCTTGTTGATCAGCGAGATACGGTAAGTGGAGCAGGTGGCGCCACCACCGCCGGCGCGTTTGCACTGCGCGCGCAGGTCATCGTCCACCCCCTGGAAGTTGGTCAGCACCTCCTGGGTCACCGCGAAATTCTGCGCGATGCGCACCGCCGCCGGGGTTGCGGCATCGGCATCCGCAGCCGGCTTGCCGCAGCCGTTGATCGAGACAAGTAAAAACGCGCCGAACGCAGCGGCGGCCAGGGCGGGAACGCGGGTCATGGGGCTTCTCTTATTTTTCGTAGACAGATCACCTTAGCGGAAAAGACAACGCTGTCAACCTTCGCTGGCGGCGCCGCCAAAACAGTCATAAAAGGAATGGATAACAATACATCCAGTCCTGAGAGCTATGAAAACCAACTGGTCAGCTCGTTTCTTAAGGTGTTTACCGCGCGCCAACTAGATCAAGTTTTTATTAAAAGAGATTCCGCGCCGCCGGCTCCGCTATAAAAAACTTTGGCGTGGCCCTCTGCACCGCGCAGATCACATCGGCAACAATAAATGAGTCCAGCAGTGGTGCGGTCTGAGCGGATCTGAACGCAATTGTGACGCCTGTCCACAAATCAGGGTTGCAATGGGCGACGAGGTTATGAGATACATCAGATCACTGATGGGTGAACCATAATAAATTCAACGGTTGCCAAGCACCGTTCGGCACTAAAAGTAGACACCCCGGGGTAGATCTAATGGAACTCTGCAGCTTTCGTTTCACTCCACGCAAGCACCTGCCTGTTGTGTTTACGCTATGCCTCCTGCCGGTTTCCGGCTTCAGCTTCGCCGATGACCTGTTCATCCCCGATTCCAACCGGGCCATGAACCTGCAGGCGGACAACGCATTTTTCATCGACAGCGCCTTCGGCATGGACAACGCGGCCCTGGTCGAGGCGGCAGACAACCTGCGCAACAACTCGATGAGCGCCGTGCAGCGACGGCTGAACTACCAGTGGCTGCAGGCACACACCCACCCCGAGGAATACCACCCCACCACCGGCGGCAAGGCCCTGAACGAAATCCTGAAAATGGGCTGGGACACTTACCGCGAACAGCACAAGCGCAGCAAGAACAGCGGCCTGTGGCGCTACACCACCGGTCACGGCAAGTTCGGCCAGGCGATGGACTACGATTTGCGCCTGTCCGGGAACAAGTTCAAGTTCTCGTTCGAGTACGAATTCTGAGCCGCCCTGCCCCACACCGATGACAAGGCGCAAATCTTGGTAGAATCTCCGCCAACAGAGACTTGGCGGAGATGACCGTGAGCGCTTCCAACCCTTCCCCGACTTTCCCCCAACTGCCCGCAGCGGGCCTCGGCCGGCGCCTGGCCGCACTGGTCTACGACGCGCTGATCATCGCCGGCCTGCTGATGGTGTACGGGTTTATCGCCTTGCCGGTAGCGGCGGCGCTGGGCGGGCTCGAGTGCCAGCCCCGGGAACTGGACTACACCCCGTGCGTGGGCGGGCTGCTGTTCCAGGTCGGTATGGTGGCGGTGATTGCCGCCTACTTTATCTGGTCCTGGCGCGCCGCGGGTCAGACCATCGGTATGCGCGCCTGGCGGCTGCTGCTGGCGAGTCCGGACGGAGTACAGCTGAGCTGGCGCCAGTGCGCACTGCGCGCCCTGGTGGCACCGCTGGCCCTGGCGTGTTTCGGGGCCGGATTCCTGTGGTCATGGATTCGGGCGGATCGCGCCACCTGGCAGGATATCTACTCAAACTCGCAGGTACGGGTGCTGCCGAAGAAGCAGTGACGCGGCGCCCGCGGCATCAGCGGGCGCGCCGGAGAAGCCACCAGCCGATGGCGAAACACAGCAGTATCGGCGCCAGCACAGCGACCAGTGGCGGAAAGCCGAACACTACCGACGACGGCCCGAGCATGTCCTGCAGGGTCTGGAAGACAATCCCCACAATCACCCCGGTAAATACCCGCAGGCCGGTGGTGACCTCCCGCAGCGGGCCGAAGATAAATGAAATGGCCACCATCACCAGGCTGGCGATGGTCAGTGGCTGCAGCAGTTTTTTCCAGAACTGCAGCCAGTAGCGGCTGGAATCCTGCTCCTTGCGATCGAGGAAATGGCCGTAAGACCACAGGCTGCGCGGCGACAGATCCTCCGGCAGCGGCACGATCAGCGCGAACAGATCCGGTGAAAAATCCGAATTCCACACGCGACTGGTTTCCACTTCACTGCTGGCGTGGTCGTCACTGAACGTCGTGGCGCGGTTGTTTTCCAGCACCCAGTGATGGCCAGTGAAATGACCGCGCTCGGAGAATTCCACCCGCTTCAGTTCGCGCTGGTTGTCAAACCGATAGCGGGTCACACCGAACAGTTCGCCACTGGGCAGCGCCGCATTGAAATGCACAAACTCGCCGCCATCCTGCAGCCACAGACCCTGGCCGAGGCCGCGGCCCTGCATCTCGCCCAGCGCCATGGCCTTGCCGTTTTCCGCGTGCTGGTTGGTGACCGGAATCACGAATTCCGCCAGTGCCAGGCCCAGCACAATCAGCAGTAGCACCGGCTTCATTACCGATCGCGCAATGCGGCCGATGGAAATACCGGCAGCGCGCATCACTGTCAGCTCACTGGTGCTGGCCAGGGTACCGAGCCCGACCAGGCTACCCACCAGTGCGGAAAAACCCAGCTGATCGTAAACACGGTCGGGCATGGTCCAGAGCAGGTACTGCAACACCTGGGGAAACTGGTAACCATCCTTGCGATCCTGGAGCTGGTCGATAAACGCAAAGACCACATCCAGCCCGAGCAGGATCAGCAGCACTGCACCCACCGACATCGCCACGGTGCGCCCGATATACCAATCCAGCTTACGCATCTTCGAGCCCCTCCTGCGGACTTTCCGGCTGCGACCGCTTCGGGCGTTTGCCCAGCTTGCCGCCGCCGAGCAGGAACAGCCCCAGTAGCAGGAACGGCGGGTGTACCAGCCAGATGGCCGCAGGATTGGCAATATCCCCATCCTCGACCGCACCGCGCACGCGCAGCAGGATGATCAGGTAGGCCAGGTACAGCAACACCGCCGGAATCATCTTGGCATAGCGCCCCTGACGGGGATTGGTGCGGCTCATGGGTACAGCCAGCACCGCCACCACCAGCACCAGCACCGGCAGGCTGAGGCGCCAGTGCAGGTAGGCCCGCTCGGCGGGTTTGTCCGAATGCATCAAATCGATGGTCGCTGCCGACTCCACCTGGTCCTGCCAGCGACTGCGCACGTAGGGGATATCCAGCAGCTGTTCATAGCTGGAGAACTTCATCAGCCGGTAGTCCTTCTGCCCCGGCACCCCTTCGTAGCGATAGCCATCGCGCAGTACCAGGTAGCGCAATCCCGTCTCGGGATCTATCTGTTGAACGCCCTCGCGCGCCACGGTCACGACCTGGTGGTTCGTTTCGGTGTCCTCCTGCGGCGAGCCCAGCTCGGCGAGGAAGACGTCGTGCATGGTCGACTTGTCCTTGCTCAGTGAGTCCGCAAAGTACACCGAGCGGTTGCCCTTGGTGGACACGAATTTCTTTGGCATCAGGTGATCGAATTCATTGCGCGACTTGTCCGCCGTCAGCAACCCGGACCAGCGCTCCAGACCGGTAGGGGTCAGGAACAGGCTCATTGCCGCCACCAGCAATGCCACCAGCAGTGCCGGGATCAGCGTGTAGCCCAGCAGGCGCCGCTCACTGAAACCGCAGGCGTGCAGCACAGTCATCTCGCTCTCGATATAGAGACGCCCGTAGGCCAGCAGGATGCCGACGAAGAAACCCAGCGGCAGCACAAGCTGCAGGAACTCCGGCAACCGGTACCCCATCAGCGGGAACAGAATACTCGCGGACATGTCGCCCGCAGCCGCCTCGGCCAGGTATTTCACGAAGCGGCCGCCCATCACCATCAGCAACAGCACGGAGCTGACCGCCAGCGTGGCGTACAGCAACTCGCGGCAGAGGTAGCGGAAAATAATCACGCGGCGAAAGAATCCCTTGGCGACAGCGGTGAACAGGAAGTGTGGCTCAACAAAAGCGCAAAATCCGAACAATTGTCCGGCCCGAAAGCAATCTGATGACTTGCGGGTTAAACTTGAGCGACGCATTATCGCCAATATTGCCGGCGATGTCTCGGCCCCGAGACATCGAATTCGTTTTAACCGTAAGGGAAAGAGTTATGCAGTTCACTGCCAAAGTCTCCGATATCAGCAAACAGCGCAGCGCCTGCGCCATCATCGCCGTCGACGCCAAAATCCGGCTCGGCACCAGCGGCGCCGCGCTGGACAAGGCTTGTGGCGGCACTATCGGCAAGCTCCTGAAGCGCGGAGACCTGGGCAGCAAGCTCGGCGCCACGCTGATGGTCAGCCTGCTCGACGGCCCCGCCGAGCGCGCGCTGCTGGTGCGCGCCAACGACGGCGTCGTCAGCCAGGCGGACTTCCGCAAGCTGGCCAAAGCCAGCGCCGAAGCGGTGAAGGGCCTGAAAGATGCCACCAGCTACCTGACCGAGCTGGAAGTCACCGGCGCCGACAGCGCCTGGCAGGGGCAACAGCTGGCCCTGGCCGCCGGCCTCGCCACCTATAAATTCACCCGCTGCCTCAGCGACGCCAAGGCCAATCCGCTGAAGAAATTCACCGTGCACGCCGCGGAGCGCAAAAAACTGAAGGCGGTACAAAAGGGTATCGAGATCGGCGCCGCACAGGCCACCGGCAGTAACACCGCACGCGAACTGGGCAACCTGCCCGGCAATATCTGCACCCCCAGCTACCTGGCTTCCGAAGCCCGCGACCTGGCGAAAAAACATACAAAACTGACCACCACCATCCTCGACGAGAAAAAGATGAAATCCCTCGGCATGGGCGCCTTCCTCAGCGTCGCCAAGGGCAGTGACGAACCACCGGCGCTGATCGCCATGCAGTACAAGGGCGGCAAGGCCGGCGACAAACCGGTGGTTCTGGTCGGCAAGGGCATCACCTTCGACAGCGGCGGCATCAGCATCAAGCCGGGCCAGTCCATGGACGAGATGAAATATGACATGGGCGGCGCCGCCAGCGTCTTCGGCGTCATGCACGCACTGCTGGAGCTGCAGCCGGCCATCAACGTGGTGGGCCTGGTGGCCGCCGCCGAGAATATGCCCAGCGGCCGCGCCAGCAAGCCCGGCGATATCGTCACCTCCATGTCCGGCAAGACCATCGAAATCCTCAACACCGACGCCGAAGGCCGCTTGGTGCTGTGCGACACCCTGACCTACGCCGCCAAGTACAAGCCCAAAACCGTCATCGACATCGCCACCCTCACCGGTGCCTGTGTCATCGCCCTCGGCAATCACGCCACCGGCCTCTACGCCAACAAGCAAGGCCTGGCCGACAAGCTGCTCGCCGCCGGGGAGCGCACTGGCGACCGTGCCTGGCAGATGCCGCTGTGGGACGAATACCAGCCGATGCTGGATTCCAACTTCGCCGACATGCAGAATATCGGCGGTCGTGAAGCCGGCTCGGTCACCGCCGCCTGCTTCCTGTCCCGCTTCACCAAGGACTACACCTGGGCGCACCTGGATATCGCCGGCAGTGCCTGGAACTCCGGCGCCAACAAGGGTGCCACCGGCCGCCCGGTGCCGCTGTTGATGGAATACCTGCTGGGCAAATAACGGATTCTGGACTCCGGGTAGGGTGCGCCGTGCGCCCCCTACTAGTCGATAAGAATACCGAAACCCAATGCGCAGGCGCTGATGCCGGGGGCCGTTCGCGAAACGATTGCCGATGAGGCTGTTGAGCGAGCGGCCACCGGCAGCAGCGCCGCCCCAGAACCCGCTGACACCCACATCAACAACCGATGACCAGAATCGACTTCTACGTACTAACCTCTGACCAGCCCACCGAAGGTGATATCTTCGCCTGCCGCCTGGCGGAAAAGGCCTACCGCGCGGGACTGCGTGTGCTGGTGGCGGTGGACGACCGCGCTCGAGCGGCGCAGTTCGACGAGCTGCTGTGGACCTTCCGCGAGGACAGCTTCCTGCCCCACGCCCCACAGGGCGCGGATCGGCAGGCCGCAGTGGAGATTAACTGCGGCGAGGAGCCGGGCCAGCACCACGGGCTGCTGATCAATCTCTGCGCCAGCGTGCCCGGCTGGTTCAGCCGCTTTGAGCGCCTCGCCGAGATCGTCGTGCAGCAACCCGAAGCACTGGCACGCTCGCGCAGCCGCTTCGGGCACTTCCGCGACCGCGGATATCCGTTACAATCCCATCGCATCGGCAACTAACTCCAGGCGCAACCCGCATTCATGTCCGCTCGGAAAAAGAAAAACAGGCAACGCGGCCACCAGGGCACTCCCCCCAACGAGCTGCTCGACGAACTCAGTTCCCTGCGCGACCTGCTCGGCAGCGAAGAGCTCGGCGACATCCCCCTGCTCGACCAGGTAGCCGGCTCCGCCGCCAAGCCGCCAGCTCCGGCGCCGCAGCGCGCCCCGGAACAGGAGCCGCTCGATGAGAGTGAACTGCCAATCCTGTTCTCGCCAGTGGACGAAGAGCTGCCAGAGGAGTACCCGGCCGAGCTGAATGAAGCCGACCGCGCCCTGTTGCGCCCCCTGCAGGACCTGCCCGATCCAGCCGCTGAGCCCGCCTCCGTGATGGCCCCACTGCCCACCACAAAAACCGCGACACAGCCCCCTGTGCAGCCACCATCGGAACAGCAGCAAGAGCTGTTCGGGGCAGAGGACCATGCACCACCGCCGGAAAACCCCTTCCTGCCCGCGCATATCCGCGCGCGCCTGACCGGTGGCCGCGTCCCCAAAAGTGAAGCGGCCCCGCTCGCCCCCGCGGCAACGGCAAGCGCCCCGGTAAACGCAGCAGAGGGCGCGGCCCCACTCGCGGCGAGCGAAGCTCTGACCCCGGCCACGGACACCGCCGCCCCGGATCAGCCCACCCCAGACGACTTCAGCAGCGCCGCTGCGACGGCGGCAGACGGGACCGCCGAGCCAGAGGTTGCCGAGCAGGCGGCCACTCCGGACGAACGCGCAAAGCAACGCCAGCAACTGATCGACCGGCTGGTGGCCCGGCAGCTGCCGGAGCTGGAGCGCCAGTTGCGCGCCCGAATCGAGCTGATGGTCGACGAACTCGAAGCCAAGCGCTGATCACCGGCCAGCCCGTTACGATCCCCCTTTTGCCGGCCCCCGCCGCAACGGTATAATTCCCGCCTTTTTGGCGCGCCCCGAGCCCCGGCCGCACTAAGCTGAGCCTGCTCGCGCCCCGCAGTCAGTCAACACAAGGTTCCCCCACGCGCATGGACAAGACATACCAGCCCAACGCTATCGAACAGCAGTGGTACAAGACCTGGGAAGAGAGCGGCTACTTCAAGCCCTCCGGCGACACCACCGCCAAGCCCTACAGCATCATGATCCCGCCGCCGAACGTCACCGGCAGCCTGCATATGGGCCACGGTTTCCAGGAATCCATCATGGACGCGCTGGTCCGCTACCACCGCATGCAGGGCGACAACACCCTGTGGCAGGTGGGCACCGACCACGCCGGCATCGCCACCCAGATGGTGGTGGAGCGGCTGCTGGCGGCGGAAGGCAAGACCCGCCACGAGCTGGGTCGCGACAAGTTCATCGAGAAGGTATGGGAGTGGAAGGAAGAATCCGGCGGCAATATCACCCGCCAGCTGCGCCGCCTCGGCGCCAGCCCGGACTGGTCGCGCGAGCGCTTCACCATGGACGACGGCTTCTACAAGGCGGTGCAGGAAGTCTTTATCCGCCTGTATGAAGACGACCTGATCTACCGCGGCAAGCGCCTGGTGAACTGGGATCCGAAACTGCACACCGCCATTTCCGACCTGGAAGTGCTGAACGAGGAAGAGCAGGGTCACCTGTGGCACTTCCGCTACCCGCTGTCCGACGGCAGCGGTCATCTCGTCGTCGCCACTACCCGCCCGGAAACCATGCTCGGCGATACCGCCGTGGCCGTGCACCCGGAAGACGAGCGCTACCAGCACCTGATCGGCAAGACCATCAAACTGCCGCTGGCGGATCGCGAGATCCCGATCATTGGCGACGACTACGTCGATCGCGAATTCGGCACCGGCTGTGTGAAGATCACCCCGGCGCACGACTTCAACGACTACGAGATGGGCCAGCGCCACAGCCTCGAGATGATCAACATCCTCGACGCCGACGCCAATCTCAATGAAAACGTACCGGAAAAATACCACGGCATGGAGCGCTTCGCCGCGCGTAAGCAGGTCGTCGACGACCTGGACGATCTCGGCCTGCTGGAGAAAGTCGAACCGCACACCTTGAAAGTGCCGCGCGGCGACCGCTCCGGCGTCGTCATCGAACCGTGGCTCACCGACCAGTGGTACGTGAAGACCCAGCCGCTGGCGGAGGACGCCATCGCCGCGGTGGAAGACGGCCGCGTGAACTTCGTGCCCAACAACTACCAGAACATGTACTTCTCCTGGATGCGTGATATCCAAGACTGGTGCATCTCGCGCCAGCTGTGGTGGGGGCACCGCATCCCGGCCTGGTACGACAACGACGGCAATGTCTATGTCGGCCGCACGGAAGAGGAAGTGCGCGAGAAGCACAACCTCGGCGATATCGCCCTGAGCCAGGATGAAGACGTGCTGGATACCTGGTTCTCCTCCGGCCTGTGGACCTTCGGTACCCTCGGCTGGCCGGAAGAAACCCCGGAGCTGGCGGCGTTCCATCCGACCAGCGTGCTGGTCACCGGCTTCGACATCATCTTCTTCTGGGTCGCGCGCATGATGATGCTGACCCTGTATTTCAAGAAGGAAGTGCCCTTCCACACCGTGTACGTGCACGGCCTGGTGCGCGACAGCCACGGGCAGAAGATGTCCAAGTCCAAGGGCAATGTGCTCGACCCGATCGACCTGATCGACGGCATCGACCTGGAAAGCCTGGTGCAGAAGCGCACCAGCGGCATGATGCAGCCGCACCTGCGCGACAAGATCGAAAAGCAGACCCGCAAGGAATTCCCCGAGGGTCTCGCCGCCTACGGCACCGATGCCCTGCGCTACACCTACTACTCGCTCGCCTCCACCGGCCGCGATATCAAGTTCGACGTGGGCCGCATCGAGGGCTTCCGCAACTTCTGCAACAAGATCTGGAACGCGTCGCGCTACGTGCTGCAGAACTGCGACGGCCAGGACTGTGGCCAGGACGGCAGCGAGGATTTCGAACTGAGCCTCGCCGACCGCTGGATCATCTCCCAGCTGCAGCGCACCGAAATCACCGTGCGCGAGGCGATGGACAGCTACCGCTTCGACCTGGCCTCCCAGGCGCTGTACGACTTTATCTGGGGCGAGTACTGCAGCTGGTACCTGGAACTGTCCAAGCCGGTACTGTGGGATGACAACGCCTCCGGGGCAATCAAGAAAGGCACCCGCCGCACCCTGATCCGCGTGCTGGAAACCGTGCTGCGCCTGGCACACCCGCTGATGCCGTTTATCACCGAGGAAATCTGGCAGCGCGTGAAAGACCTCGCCGGCAAGAGCGGCGACACCATCATGCTGCAACCATACCCGGAAGCCGACGCGCACCGCATCGACAGTGAAGCCGAGGCCGCCATCGCCTGGCTCAAGCAGGTGATCGAGGGCGTGCGCAATATCCGCGGCGAGATGAATATCTCCCCGGCGAAAAAAATTCCGCTGATCCTGCGCGGCGGCTCCGCGCGCGACAAGGAGCTGTTGCAAAAGGCCCGCAGCCTGCTCGCCAAGCTCGCCAGCCTCGAATCCATCGACTGGCTGGAAAGCGGTGACAGCGCGCCGGTCTCCGCCACCGCGCTGGTGGGCGAGATGGAACTGCTGGTACCCATGGCCGGCCTGATCGACGTGCAGGCCGAGAGCGCGCGCCTGCAGAAGGAAATCGACAAGCTATCCAAGGAACTGGCGCGCGTGGAAGGCAAGCTGAAAAATCCGAAGTTTGTCGACAAGGCCCCGGAAGCGGTGGTCGCCAAAGAACGGGACAGGCTCGCCGACATGCAGGGCGCACAGCAACGCCTGAATCAACAACTGCAGGCCCTCGCGGACCTCTAATCTGTACGTCTGTGCCCCGCGCACTGCGCCTTTTGCGCAGTGCGCGGGGATCACCAGAAAATCACAATGACTCCCCATCAAATGCGCGATCCAGCGCAATAAATCGCACTGCAAAAATAAAGAAAGCGCCAGCCAGCACATAAAATCGCGCAGCGAAGAAAAAGAAGCGCCAGCTAATCCTGATTCCGGTAAAACTCCACTGTCGACGCCCGCGCAAAACGCCAATCCCTCCTCTATGCAACCTTTACAGATTTCCTGCAGCGGTTTTAGGATCGTGTTGTGCATGAAGTCCGGTGCACTCGGATAGCAGTTTCGCTATTCGCGCACAGTTGTCTCAAAAAACTACAATGTTAAGGACAAACACCTATGTCTTCATATTTCTCCAAATACAAACTTGCCCTGGGTCTTTCTATCTCACTGCTGAGTGCCGGCGCCGCCGCCAATCACAGCTGGAACAATTATCACTGGGCGCGAACCGCCAACCCGGTGAATTTGCAGGTAATCGACAGCGTCACTCCCGACTGGCAGCAACAGCTGAACGACACCCTGTCGGAATGGTCCTCCTCCAACGTGCTCAATCTGGCAATCACCTCCGCCGATGACAGCAGCAGAACTCGCAAGCGCTGCCCCGCGGTCACCGGTCAGATTCGCGTCTGCAATGCCGCGTACGGCAACAACGGCTGGCTCGGCCTGGCGACCATCGGCCTCGACAGCAACGGTCATATCGACCAGGGCACCTCCAAGATGAACGACAGCTATTCGTCTTACTGGCAGGATCCGGCGGAGAAAAACCACGTGATGTGCCAGGAAGTGGGCCACGTATTCGGCCTCGGCCACACCAGTGAAGACGGCAGCAGTCAGGGCACCTGCATGGACTACTCGAGCGACCCGAACAGCCAGTGGCCGAACCAGCACGACTACCAGATGCTGTCTGACATTTACAGCCATCTGGACAGCTACAACAGCTACGACGACGGTTCCTCCAGCGGTGGCGGCACTTGCCACGGTAAGAAGTGCAAAATGCGCGGCAATATTCCGATGGGTGTGCGCGTGCACAGCGACAGCCGCCACGAGACCTGGGTCGCATCCCGCCCTGACGGCGGCCTGTGGATCCACCACGTACTGCTGGTGCCGCAAGACGGCAGCCACCAGCACTGACCGCACGCTAACGCCTCCCCCGGTCGGTCGCTCAGACTACCGGAGCGTTATACGCGCCAGAACTCCGGGGCCAGTTGGCCCCGGAGTTGTATTGAAGCGCCCCGCTGTCACAAAAAACTTCAGAAATTATTCACATAAGAAAACAATAACTAAGAATCAATCGATCCTACCCCACACTGGTTTCCACGACAGTAAAGCTTTATAAAATCGCAACGGCATTGCGAAACGGGAAAACCCGACTATTTTTTCTGTCTGAAACTTCCTGCAAATAAATACAAAAGAACAATCTTTTCAATCCAATCGGTACCAGTGGTACACCCTGACAAGCTCGCTCTTACCGAGCTGGCACAAAGGGGGCATACAGATTTACAGCAAAAATAAATTGGCGCAGCGTTAGCCGCACCAGCGAATCTGGAGAGAGAAGTTGAATTCAACAACCATATCCAGCCAGGTTATTTGGCCCCTGGTTGTCTACAGCCTGGCCGTTTTCGTATTGATCGCGCTGATGCTGGGCTTGTCCTATGTACTGGGTCAGCGCCGCCACGAAAAAGCTACCGATGAACCCTACGAGTCCGGCATTGTGTCGCAGGGTAGCGCGCGCCTGCGGCTCTCGGTGTCCTACTACCTGGTCGCCATTCTCTTCATTGTGTTCGATCTCGAAGCCATTTACCTGTTCAGCTGGTCCATTGCGTTCCGTGAGACCGGTGTGGAAGGTTTTATCGAGGCCGCCATCTTTATCGCCATCCTGCTCGCCGGCCTGATCTACCTCTGGCGGCTCGGCGCCCTCGACTGGGGCGGGCGCCAATTGAGCCTGCAGAGCAGCGACACAACGCAACGACAATAACCCGGCAACGAAAAGGAAACGCCATGCGCTGGAAATTAACCAACGCAAGCCAGGACGACAACCTGATCGCCGCGAGCAGCGGGCAGTCTGACGCAGAAATTTTCTCCGAGGAAATCAAGCGCAACATCCTGCTGACCAAACTCGAGGACCTGGTGGCCTGGGGTCGTGCCAACTCGCTGTGGCCATTCAATTTCGGCCTGTCCTGTTGCTACGTGGAAATGGCCACCGCGTTCACCAGCCGCCACGACATTTCCCGCTTCGGTTCGGAAGTGATCCGCGCCACGCCGCGCCAGGCAGACCTGATCGTTATCTCTGGCACGGTATTTATGAAAATGGCCCCGGTGTTACAACGCCTGTATGAACAGATGATGGAACCACGCTGGGTTATTTCCATGGGCTCCTGTGCCAACTCCGGCGGCATGTACGATATCTACAGCGTGGTCCAGGGCGTCGACCGCTTCCTGCCGGTAGACGTCTATGTTCCCGGCTGTCCGCCGCGCCCGGAAGCCCTGATGCAGGGGCTGACCTTACTGCAGAAAGCCGTTGCCGCCGAGCGGCGTGGCCTCAGCTGGGTGGTGGACGACCACGGTGTGCGCCGAATCGAAAAACCCAGTTTCCGCGATGAGCTGCGGGACGAGCGTATGCGCGCGGACAAACTGCGCGCGCCGGACGCCGTCTAGGCACCCAA
Organism: Microbulbifer sp. SAOS-129_SWC; assembly: GCF_039696035.1. Lineage (GTDB taxonomy): Bacteria > Pseudomonadota > Gammaproteobacteria > Pseudomonadales > Cellvibrionaceae > Microbulbifer. The sequence goes on along the minus strand of NZ_CP155567.1, from coordinate 1,160,791 downwards.
CAGTCCCCACTGCCCTTTGGGGAGAGGGAAGAAACGCGCAACAGGAAAGCCTATGAGCCATGTAATCGCCCCCAGCGTTTACTGCCCCACGCCCTACCGGGCTGCTGCCGAGGCATTTATCGCCGACCTGCGCCGGTCTTACCCCGGTGGCACCGACGGGAACGACCACTACTGGCTGCAACCGGACTGCCTGGACATGCCGACGCTGTGGGTCGGCCCGCGCGAACTGCTGCCATTGTTGCGTTTCCTGAAAGAAAAAATCTCCCGGCCCTTCGCCATGCTGTATGACCTCAGTGCGATTGACGAGCGGCTGCGCACCCACCGCGGTGTGCGGGAGGCGCGCCAGCCCGAGAGCGATTTCACCCTGGTTTACCAGTTATTGTCCGTCGAGCGCGACCTGTTCCTGCGCGTCAAGGTGGCACTGCCGGAGTCGCGCCTGTCGGCACCGAGTGCCACGCCGATCTGGACCAGCGCCAACTGGTATGAGCGCGAGGTCTGGGACCTGTTCGGCATCGAGTTCATCGGCCACCCCAACCTGCGCCGCATCATCATGCCGCAGACCTGGCAGGGACATCCGCTGCGCAAGGATCACCACGCCCGCGCCACCGAAGTGGATCCCTTTACCCTGTCCGCAGAGCAGCAGGAACGCGAGCAGGATGCCCTGCTGTTCCGCCCCGAGGAATGGGGGATGGCGCGCGCCAGCGACAGCGCCGAATTCATGTTTCTGAACCTGGGCCCCAACCACCCGAGTGTCCACGGCGTGTTTCGCATCGCCCTGCAACTGGATGGCGAGCAGATCGTCGATGCGGTGCCGGATATCGGTTACCACCATCGCGGTGCGGAAAAGATGGCCGAGCGGCAGGCGTGGCACAGCTATGTCCCCTACACCGACCGTATCGACTATCTCGGCGGCGTAATGAACAACCTGCCTTACGTACTGGCGCTGGAGCAGCTCGCCGGTATTGCGGTACCCGCGCGTGCGCAGGTGATCCGCGTGATGCTGTGCGAACTGTTCCGCATCGCCAGCCACCTGGTGTTTTACGGCACTTTCGCCCAGGACATCGGCCAGATGTCGCCGGTGTTCTACATGTTCGTCGACCGCGAAAAGCTGTTTGGCATCATCGAGGCCATCACCGGCGGCAGAATGCACCCGGCCTGGTTCCGTATCGGCGGCGTAGCCCAGGACCTGCCGCGCGGCTGGGACACTATGATCCGCGAGTTCCTCGACTACATGCCGGCACGCCTGCACGAATACGAGGGCATGGTGCTGAAAAACAAACTGCTGCAGCGCCGCACCCGCGGCATCGGTGTCTACAGTACCGCCGAAGCGCTCGACTGGGGCGTAACCGGGCCGGGTCTGCGCGCCACCGGACTCGAATGGGACCTGCGCAAACGGCGTCCCTACAGCGGCTACGAGCAATTCGAGTTTGAAATTCCCGTCTATGATGGAGGGGACTGCTTCGATCGCTGCCGTGTACGCGTCGAGGAAATTCACCAGAGTCTGCGCATTATTCGACAGTGCGTCGACAACATGCCGGAAGGCCCCTACAAATCCGATCATCCGCTGACAACTCCGCCGCGCAAAGAACGGACCATGCAGGATATCGAGACCCTGATTCAGCACTTCGTCAACAACAGCTGGGGCCCGGTGATGCCGGCGGGGGAAGTCTGCTTCCCGGTAGAGGCGACCAAGGGCCTGAACAGCTACCAGATCATCAGTGACGGCGGCACCAACGCCTACAGAACGCGTATTCGCACGCCGTCGTTCCCGCACCTGCAGATGATCCCGCTGATGTCCCGTGGCCTGCTGGTGGCGGACCTGATCGCAATCATCGCCAGTATCGACTTTGTTATGGCGGACGTGGACCGCTAGGAGGGGGAACCGTGACCAGTATGTTTGAACCGGAAGTCGCAGAATTGATGGAGCACAGCAATACCGGGCCCGAGGCAAAGGCAAGCGCACTCAGTGACGCGGAAAAAGCAGAAATCGAGCGCGAGTTTTCGCACTACGAAGACAAGGCTTCCGTCGGTCTGGAGGCCCTGCGCATTGTGCAGAAGCACCGCGGCTGGGTCTCCGACGAGGCCCTGCAGGCCGTATCTGCCCACCTGGGGATTCCGGTCGCGCAGCTCGAAAGCGTCGCCACCTACTTCCAGTTGATTTTCCGCCAACCGGTAGGGCGCGAGGTCATGCTGTTGTGCAACAGCGCCAGCTGCTGGATCACTGGCTGCAGCAGGTTGCAACAGCATATCCAGAGCCGGCTGCATATCGCCCCCGGCCAGACCAGCGACGACGGTATTTTCACGCTGCTGGAGACCCCGTGTCTGGGCGATTGCGACAAGGCCCCGGTAATGATGGTGGGCGAGGAAATGCACCGCCAGCTCACCGAAGAATCCATCGACGAACTCATTGAAACGAAGCGCAGCCAGTATAAGAAAAGCCATGCCGACCAATCCCCTGACTAATCCGCTCAGCAAAAACCTGGGTCCCGACAACACCGCCGTCGATATCGAACGCTATCTCGGCAACGGCGGCTACAGCGGCTGGCGCAAGGCACTGGAGAAAGCGCCGGAAGACCTGATCAAAATGGTCCAGGACGCCGGCCTGCGCGGGCGCGGTGGCGCCGGCTTCAATACCGGCCTGAAGTGGAGCTTCGTGCCCCGCGGCGAAGACAGTCCGCCGGTGAAATACCTGGTGTGCAACGCCGACGAGATGGAGCCGGGCACCTTCAAGGACCGCCTGTTGATGGAGCGGGATCCGCACCTGCTGATTGAGGGCATGTCCATCGCTGCCTACGCCATCGGCGCGCGCATCGCCTACATCTTTATCCGCGGTGAATACCACCTGGCCGCCAGCCGCCTGCAGCACGCCATTGACGAGTCGCATGCCCAGGGGCTGCTCGGTGCGGATATCCAGGGCAGCGGCTACAGCCTGGAAATTCATTTGCACCGCAGCGCCGGTAACTATATCTGTGGCGAGGAAACGGCCCTGCTCAATGCCCTCGAAGGCAAGCGCGCGGTGCCCCGCGCCAAACCGCCCTTTCCCCAGGTCAGCGGCCTGTGGGGAAAGCCGACCGTGGTCAACAATGTGGAAACCCTGTGCAACCTCCCGCACCTGGTCGAGCTCGGTATCGACTGGTACCGGGGCCTCGGCCGCGGTCAGGATGCCGGCAGCAAGCTGTTCGGGGTCAGCGGGCGGGTAAAAAACCCCGGCACCTGGGAACTGCCGATGGGCACACCGATTCGGGAAATTATCGAGCGGCACGCCGGCGGTATGTGCGACGGCTATCACCTGAAAGGATTTTTACCCGGCGGCGGCTCCACCGACTTTCTCGGCCCGGACCATCTCGACCTGGCCATGGATTACGACGTGATCGGCAAGGCCGGCAGTCGCATGGGCACCGGCACCATTATCGTGCTCGACGACCGCACCTGCCCGGTGGGCCTGGTACTGAACCTGAGCCGCTTTTTCGCGCGTGAATCCTGCGGCTGGTGCACCCCGTGCCGGGATGGATTGCCCTGGGTGGTGCAGGTGCTCGAACGTATCGAGCGTGGTGAAGGCGTGCCCGAAGACCTGGAACTGCTGCGCGAGCAGACACGACGCATGGGGCCGGGCAACACTTTCTGCGCGCTCGCGCCCGGAGCCGCCGAACCGCTGCAGAGCGCGCTCAAATTATTCGAACAGGATTTTATCGACCACATCCGCCACGGCTGCTGTCCCTACGCAACCGCAGCCGCAGTGGTGTAAATCGGTAGGGTGCGCCCCGCGGGCGTTAATGATCAACGGAAGACACAATCATGCCGACAATAACAATAGACGGCGAACAGCATGAGGTAGACGACGGTCAGAACCTGCTCAACGCCTGTCTGTCCCTGGGCATCAACCTGCCCTATTTCTGCTGGCACCCGGCCATGGGCTCCGTCGGTGCCTGTCGCCAGTGCGCCGTCGTCGAATACAAAGACAGTGACGACCAGCGCGGCCGCCTCGTGATGGGGTGCATGACGCCGGTCAAGGATGGCGGCATCTATAGCATCAACGCTGACAGCGCGTGTGACTTCCGCGGCGGCATCATCGAAAACCTGATGACCAATCACCCCCACGACTGCCCGGTATGCGAGGAGGGGGGCGAATGCCACCTGCAGGACATGACCGAGATGAGCGGCCACACCAACCGGCGCTATCGCGGCACCAAGCGCACGCATCGCAACCAGTACCTCGGCCCGTTTATCAACCACGAAATGAATCGCTGCATCGCCTGCTATCGCTGCACGCGTTTTTACGGCGACTATGCCGGCGGCAGCGACCTGGCGGCGCTCGGGCGCAACAACCAGGTCTATTTCGGCCGCAGCGAAGACGGCATGCTGGAGAGTGGTTTCAGCGGCAACCTGGTCGAAGTCTGCCCCACCGGCGTGTTTACCGACAAAACCTTCAGTGCGCATTTCGTGCGCAAATGGGATCTGCAGACGGCCCCATCAATCTGCGAACACTGTGCCGTAGGCTGCAACACCGCGCCCGGTGCGCGCGAACCCGGCAACGGCGAAGACGCAATTCTTCGCCGTGTGACCAACCTCTTCAACCACGACATCAACGGCTACTTCCTCTGCGACCGCGGCCGCTTCGGTTACGACTATGTCAACAGCCCGGCGCGTATCAAAAAAGTGCTGGCCGCGCAGGCCGTCGATATCATCGAAACCACCGCCGGTGCGCAGGAAAAAATCCACAGCGAAATTCCGCCAGCCGATGCAGTGCGGCAATTCGGCCAGACCGTCGCCGCCGCCCACAAGGGGCGCCGCCGGCTGCTCGGGATCGGCTCACCGCGCGCCTCGCTGGAAAACAATTTCGCCCTGCGCCAGCTGGTTGGCCCCGATAATTTTTATGCGGGCATCAATCGGCGCGACCTGGACCTGGTACGACTGGTCGATCGCATCCAGCGCGATCCGCGCCTGTACAGCCCGACCACGCCGCAGATTGAAGACGCCGATGTGGTGCTGATTCTGGGCGAGGATATTGAGCAGACGGCGCCGCGTATCGCGCTAGCGATACGCCAGGCAGCGCGCAACCGCCAGAAGCAGCAGGCGCAGCAGCTTAAAATTCCCCTGTGGCAGGATGCCTCGGTGCGCCAGCTCGACGGTGCGCCCAGCCCGGTGCTGCTGGTCGGCACTGAATCGCCGCTGCTGGCGGAAATCGCCAGTGAACACCTGCCCTGCACCGCCGCGCAGACTGCCCGCTTTGCCGCCGCCGTCGCCGGCGAACTGCGCGGGCAAGCCGGGGAACCACAAGGGCTGCCGGAACCCCTGTGGCAGCTGGCTGCCGACACCGCACAGCTGCTCGGCGCGGCAAAGCGGCCACTGATCGTATCCGGCTGTGGCAGTCTCAGTACCGAAGTGCTGCACGGTGCCGCCGCCGTTGCCACCGCACTGGCTGATCGCAACAACGATAACCACAGCAACGCCCCCTGCGCCCTCTATCTCGCCTGTGCGGAGATGAACAGTCTGGGGCTGGCACAGTTGAGCGCGCCCGGTTTCGGCGATCTTGAACAATTGGCGCAGTCGCTCTCCGCTGAGACAACATCCGATAAGCCCATCAGCCTGGTAATCCTGGAAAACGATCTCTATCGGCGTACCGATACGCAAACGGTAGAGACCCTGCTGGCCCGTGCCGACGAGGTTATCCTTCTGGACAGTCTGCTGCACCGCACCGCGCGGCGCGCTGACCTGGTGTTCCCCGCTGCCGCTACCGCGGAGTCCGAGGGCAGCAGTGTGAATAGCAACGGCCTGCTTCAGCGTTTTTACGCGGTCTATGAAGGCGCCGGGTTTATTCAGGAAAGCTGGCGCTGGATTGTCGATGCCGCAGCGTCCCGCCGGGAAAGGGTGGCCTACGACAGCGCGCTGGCAAAATGGCAGCACTGCACCGAACTCAGCGAGGCAATTGCCTTCGAGTTCAGCCAGCTGGCCGGACTCGCGGATCTGGGGCCGGACGAGGACTACCGTATCGACGGCCTCAAGGTGGCGCGCCAGAGCCATCGTTACAGCGGCCGCACCGCCATCCACGCCCGGCCCCATGTGGCGGAGCAGCCGCCGCCCGCCGATCCCGATGCGCCCATGTCGTTCAGCATGGAGGGCATCCACGACCCCGGCGCGACACCGCTGCAGGCCGGTATCTGGGCGCCGGGCTGGAACTCCAACCAGGCGATCAGCAAGTTTCAGCAGGGCGTCGGCGGTCCGCGCAAAGGCGCCGACAGCGGCGTATCGCTGCGCCGCGAGCCACAATCGCTGCCGCCGTGGCAACTCCACGAGGCACCCGACACCGAAGCGGCTGATGAACTGGTGCTGGTGCCCCTGTATACCCTGTTCGGCTCGGACGAGCTCAGCGCACACGCCGAGGCCATTGCCACAGTCATCGACTCCCCCTATGCCGTTTTCAGCAACGCCGACGCCGAGGCGCGCGACATCGCCGCCGGGGACCAGGTGGAAATCACCGTGGCACAGACACGCTTCGCGGTGTCTGCGTGCCTGTCGGCACAACAGCCTGGCGGCACTCTCGGTGTGCCCTTCGGCCTGCCGGGACTGGAATCGCTCGCCGGGCTGCTGCCCACGGCTGCGAGCCTGAAACGGCTCGAGTCACAATCATCGACGGACGGCGGGGAGGCGCACTGATGGCTACCTGGATGACCTTCGCCAATATCTTCGGCGTACTGCTCGCCGCGGTGATCCTCGCAGCGCTGTTGACCTGGGGCGAGCGGCGCCTGCTGGGCCTGTGGCAGGACCGCCCCGGCCCCAATCGCGTCGGCCCCTTCGGTCTGCTGCAGGTGGTCGCGGATATGATCAAGCTGTTCTTCAAGGAGGACTTCGTACCGCGCTTTGCAGACATTCCAGTCTTCGTACTCGCGCCCACGGTGGTCATGGCGTCGATGCTGCTCGGTTTCGCCATCATCCCGGTGTCGCCGCACATCGGTGTCATCGACCTCAATATCGGCCTGCTGTTCTTTCTCGCCACCTCGTCGATGGCAGTCTACAGCGTGCTGCTCGGCGGCTATGCCTCGAATAACAAGTACGCGCTGCTCGGTGGCCTGCGCGCCGGTGCGCAGACGGTGTCCTATGAGGTATTTATGGGTCTGAGCCTGATGGGCGTGGTGATGATGGCCGGCAGTTTCAACCTGCGCGAAATTGTCGTCGCGCAGACCGATGGCTGGTTTGTGCTGCCGCAATTCGCCGGCTTCCTGGTGTTTTTTATTGCCGGTATCGCCGAAAGTCACCGTCTGCCGTTCGACCTGCCGGAAGCGGAACACGAACTGACCGCGGGTTTCCACACCGAGTACTCGGGTATGAAGTTCGGCATGTTCTTCGTCGGCGAATACCTGTCGGTAATTCTGATCTCCGCGCTGATGACCACCCTGTTCCTCGGCGGCTGGCTCGGCCCCTGGCTGCCGTCAAGCGTGTGGTTTTTCCTGAAAACCGGGTTCCTGGTCATGCTGTTCATCCTGTTGCGCGCCGCGTTGCCGCGACCGCGCTACGACCAGCTGATGCAGTTTGGCTGGAAAGTGATGCTGCCGGTGGCGCTGGCCAACCTGCTGCTGACTGGAGGCATCCTGTTATGGCATCAATCGTAAAGCCCCATCGCGGCGACGGAGGTTACCCATGCTGACCAGCGCCCTGCGCAGTATGTGGCTGGTATTCCGGCACCTGTTCAGCCGCAATGCCACCGTTCAGTACCCGGAGCAAAAACCCTATCTCGCGCCCCGCTACCGCGGCCGCATCGTGCTCACCCGCGATCCCGACGGCGAGGAACGCTGCGTGGCCTGCAACCTGTGCGCGGTTGCCTGTCCGCCGGACTGCATCTCGCTACAGAAAACCGAGGACACCGACGGACGCTGGCGCCCGGAATATTTTCGCATCAATTTTTCCCGCTGCATCATGTGTGGTCTCTGTGAAGATGCCTGCCCCACTTACGCGATCCAGCTCACCCCGGACTTCGAGATGTGCGAATACGACCGCCAGAATATGGTGTATGAGAAAGAGGATTTGCTGATCAGTGGCCCGGGGAAATACCACGACTACAGCTTTTACCGCGTGGCCGGCAAGGCCATCGACGGCAAAGGCAAGGGCGAGGCCCAGCATGAGGCGGAGCCCATCAACGTGAAGAGCCTGAATTTATAACAACATGTTTGGGTGAACGGTGAGCAAATAGCGCCCTCCCTCCGGCACGCCCCCGCCAGCGGGCGAGGGCTACCGGTCTCGCCGACAGAGGAGTAAAAAAATGAACCCAGTGTATTTCTATATCACCGCTGCCGTCGCCGTGCTTGCCACAGCCATGGTGATCATCAGCCGCAATGCGGTGCATGCACTGCTGTACCTGATCATTTCCCTGCTCGCCACGGCGATCATTTTTTACCTGCTCGGCGCCCCCTTCGCCGCAGCACTGGAAGTCATTGTCTACGCCGGCGCGATCATGGTGTTGATGGTGTTTGTAATCATGATGCTGAACCAGGGCGACGCCGCAGTGGAACAGGAAATTCGCTGGCTGCACCCCACAGTCTGGCTCGGGCCGGCACTGCTTGCCGGCATGCTTTTGGTGCAGATGGTTATCCTGCTCCGCGCAGATGCCGGCGGTGTAACGCCGGGTGCGCACGCGGTCGATTCAAAAGCGGTGGGCATTGCGCTGTTCAGCCGTTACCTACTCGCCGTAGAGCTTGCCTCAATGCTTTTGCTGGCGGGCCTGGTCGGCGCTTTCCACCTCGCGCGCAATCACAAATCGGATCTCGAGGAGGGCCCTGATGTCGCTTGAATCCCTTACCTCCGGTGGACTGCAACACGGTCTGGTGCTGGCGGCCGCATTGTTCTGCCTCGGGCTCGCGGGCCTGCTGGTGCGCCGCAACATTATTTTTGTGCTGATGTGCGTGGAGATCTGCACCAATGCCGCCGCACTGGCATTCGTGCTCGCCGGTGCGTATTGGGGCAATGCCGACGGCCAGGTGATGTTCGTGTTTGTGATCACCCTCGCCGCCGCCGAGGTGGCCATCGCCCTGGCGCTGGTGCTGCAGTTTTATCGCCGCCGACACACGGTGGACATCGATCAACTGAATGGATTGCGAGGCTGACATGGCCAATATCGCCAGCTGGATTCCCCTGTTACCGCTGCTCGGCTTTATCGCGCTGGTTGCGATGCCCCTGTTCAGTCACAGGGAGCCGCCAGAAACAGTGACGGCGCTGATCGGCGCAGGTAGCGTCGGACTGGCCGCGCTGGCGACGGTCGTACTGGCTGCCGGCAGTTTTATCGGCCATCCCGATGCCACGGCGCAACTGACCCTGGGCAACTGGCTACAGGTTGACGGCCTGGCGCTGGCGTTTGGTTTTCACGTCGACTGGCTGACAATGGTCATGCTACTGGTGGTCACCGGGGTGGGCTTCCTGATCCACCTCTATTCCGCCGGCTATATGCGCGGCGACGATGGCTACCGGCGCTACTTCGCCTACCTGAACCTGTTCGTGTGCGCGATGCTGCTGCTGGTGCTGGCAGACAACCTGGTGCTGCTGTATCTCGGCTGGGAAGGCGTGGGGCTGTGCAGTTACCTGCTGATCGGTTTCTGGTACCGCGACCCGGCCAACGGCGCCGCCGCGCGCAAGGCGTTTATCGTCACCCGGATCGGCGACACCGCCATGGCGATTGGTCTGTTCCTGCTGTTTCGCGAGTTCGCCACGCTCAATATCCGCGAGCTATTCACCGCCATCGGTTCGGTGCCGCGCAACGATGCCACCGTTACCCTCGCCGCGCTGTTGCTGCTCGGCGGCGCCGTCGGCAAATCGGCACAGCTGCCGCTACAGACCTGGCTGCCCGACGCGATGGCCGGCCCAACACCGGTCAGCGCACTGATTCACGCCGCGACCATGGTCACCGCGGGCGTGTACCTGATCGCGCGGCTGCACCCGCTGTTCGCACTGTCCGACACCGCCATGAGCGCCGTGGCCTGCACCGGAGCCCTGACACTGCTGCTCGCCGGCTGCAGCGCACTGGTGCAGTCAGATATCAAACGGGTACTGGCTTATTCCACCATCAGCCAGATCGGCTATATGTTCCTCGCACTGGGCGTCGGCGCCTGGTCCGGAGCCATTTTCCACCTGCTGACCCACGCCTTTTTCAAGGCACTGCTGTTCCTCGGCGCCGGCTCGGTGATCCTGAGCCTGCACCACGAGCAGAATATTTTTGCCATGGGCGGCTTGCGCAGCAGGCTGCCGCTGACCTGTGTCTGCTTTGCGATCGGCTGCGCCTGCCTCGCCGCCCTGCCGTTTACCTCCGGCTTTTACAGCAAGGAGCAGATACTGCAGCAGGCGTGGGTGCATTACGACGGGTTCAACGGTATCTGGCTCGCCGGCATTATCGGCGCATTAATCACCGGGATTTACAGTTTCCGCCTGCTGTTCACGGTATTTTTCGGCGGCGCGGGTGACGCGACACTGCGCTGCGAGGATGCCAACAATAGAGCCATGGTGCCGCCACTGCTGGCACTGGCCGCACTGGCCCTGCTGGGCGGCCTGCTGGCGCCGCCTCTGCAGTCGGTGTTCCCGCACACCGGGGCGGAATCCCATGCGCCGGGCTGGGTGGAGGCCGTGGCGATCACCATGCCGCTGCTCGGCCTGGCCATCGCCTGGTGGACCTGCCTGTACCGCCCGCAACCCCGCCGCGAACCGTCGGTGCTGGCGCGCTTCTGGTTTAGCGGCTGGGGGTTTGACCGGCTCTACGACACACTGCTGGTCAGGCCCTTTGTAACCCTGGCGCGCTGGAACCGCGACGATATCGTCGACTGGATCTACCGCTCCATCGCGGCCGCCAGCCGTGCGCTGCATCTGCTGTTTTCCACCACCCAGAACGGCCAGGTGCGCTGGTACATGGCCACGCTCACCGCCGGCACCATCCTGTTCCTCGCGCTACTGGTGGCACTATGACCCTACTGGCGATTATTGCGGTACTGTTTCTCGGCGGCACGCTCGCCTGGCTCGCGGAGCGCCTGATCGGCGGTGGCGGCCGCTGGCTGTCACTGCTGAGTCTACTGGTGGCACTGTGGCTGCTGGCCGGCTACCTGCCGGAATTGCACGGCGGCATTGCCGTTGCCGGGGCGCCGCAGTGGTGGGACAGCCTGGACCTGGCCTGGATACCGCGCTTCGGTATCCGCTTCAGCCTGGCCATCGACGGGCTCGGTTTCCTGTTGCTGGCCCTGACCCTGGCCATGGGATTGTTCGGCCTGGCGATGACCTGGAACGACATCCACTTTCGCCGCGGTTTCTTCTATTTCAATTACCTGTGGACCCTGGCCGGTGTGGCCGGCGTGTTTACCGCAACCGACCTCTTCCTGTTTTTCTTTTTCTGGGAAGTGATGCTGATTCCGATGCTGTTCCTGATCGCGGTCTGGGGTTATGAAAAGCGCCTCTATGCCGCCATCAAATTTTTTATCTTCACCCAGGCCAGCAGCCTGTTGATGCTGATGGCGATCGTGGCGCTGGTCTATCTGCACTATGCCGACAGCGGCGAAATCACCTTCAGTTACGACGCACTGCTGGCGGCGCACCTGCCGGCGACTGCCAGCTACTGGCTGATGCTCGGTTTCTTTATCGCCTTCGCGGTCAAGCTCCCCGCCCTGCCCTTCCACCCGTGGCTGCCCGACGCCCACACCCAGGCGCCCACTGCCGGCAGTATTCTGCTCGCGGCCATCCTGCTGAAGACCGGCGCTTATGGCCTGCTGCGCTTTACCCTGCCGTTGTTTCCCGCGGCCTCGATCACGTTTGCCCCGGTAGCCATGGCCCTCGGTGCGGCGAGCGTAATCTACGGCGCGGTGCTGGCATTCGCGCAGCGGGATATGAAGCGCCTGGTGGCCTATTCGAGTGTCAGCCACATGGGCTTTGTCCTGCTGGGGCTCTATGCGCTGAATACCGTCGCTATCCAGGGGGCGGTGATGCAGATGATTGCGCACGGGGTCAGCACCGCGGCCCTGTTTGCAATCGTCGGCGCGCTGCAACATCGGCTGCATACCCGCGATATGCACGCCATGGGCGGCCTGTGGAGCGTCCTGCCGAAACTGTCCGCCATCGCACTGTTCTTCGCGGTAGCCTCGCTGGGCCTGCCGGGGCTCGGCAACTTTATCGCCGAGTTCCTGGTATTGCTCGGCAGTTTCAGCAGCCAACAGTGGATCACCGCGATCGCCGCGCTGGGTATGATCGGTGCCGCACTCTATGCACTGGCGATGATGCAGCGGGTATTCTTTGGGCCCGCGCCCGAACCGGAGCCCGCGCAAGACGACGACACCAGCGCCCGGGATTTGGGAGTGCGTGAAACCCTGGCACTGCTTGTGCTGGTTGTGGCGCTGGTGTTCCTCGGCCTTCGACCACAGGGCGTCTTCAACACCGCCGCCCCCGCGGTTGCCGAACTGGTCTCGCGACTGGACACGGTGCGTGTCGCCGACAGCTCGACCCCGGCACGACACCAGGAACAGGTACAACAACAGGAACAGGCACAACAGCGGCCGGGTATCGCCGCCGACTGGCAGCCCGCCAACCACCGAGGGGATAATTGACCATGAGCTTGTCGGAACTCCGCGCCATCACGCCGCTGCTGTTTCTCGGCGCCGGCATCGTCCTGCTGATGTTACAGGTCTCCTTCGTACGCGGTCATCGCGCCGCGCTGCTGACCACGCTGGTGACCATCGCCGCAGCCGGTTACGGCTGCTTTGTCGCGGTGGCCGGTCTGCCACCCGGCAGCGGCGCCGTGGCAGTGACCGAACTGTTGGCGGTGGACCGCACCGCGCTGTTCGTATGCCTGCTGCTGTTGCTGGCCGCGGCCGCCATTGCGGTGCTCGGTTTCAGCTACCTGAAGCCGCGCTGCCAGCGGGTGCGCGGTGCCGCCAGTTATCCCGAGGAGTTCTACATACTGCTGTTACTGACGATGCTCGGCGCCTGCACATTGACGTTCGCCTGCCACTTCGCCAGCTTTTTCCTGTCCCTGGAGCTGGTCAGCCTGGCGCTCTACCCGATGCTGGGCTTCGCCGTGATTGGCGAGCGCTCACCGCGGCGCGACCAGTTGCACTCGCTGGAAGCCGGCATCAAGTACCTGCTGTTGTCGGCCCTGTCCACCGCACTGGGCCTGTTCGGGATTGCCGTGATCTACGCCGCCTGTGGCGCACTGGATTTTGCCGGTGTCGCCGCCGCGCTCGGCAACGGTGAGGGTTTGTCGCTGTTGCTGGTGGGGCTGACCTTGCTGCTGGCCGCAATTGCGTTCAAGCTGTCGCTGGTGCCGTTCCATATCTGGACACCGGATGTTTACGAGGGCGCGCCGACACCGGTGACCGCGCTGATCGCCACTGTCGGCAAGGGTGCAGTCGTCGCCCTGTTGTTGCGATTGTTCTCACAGCTGGAACTGCTCGTCATTCCGATACTCACCACGCTGCTCGCCACCATGGCTGTGGCCAGCATGCTGGTGGGTAATTTATTGGCGCTGCAACAGTCAAACGTCAAGCGGCTGCTGGCTTACTCCTCCATCGCCCACCTCGGTTACCTGATTGTCGCGTTCCTGATTGGCAAAAGTGCATTCGGTACCGAAGCGGTGATCTACTACCTCGTCGCCTACGTGGTCACGACCCTCGGCGCTTTTGCCGTAGTCGGGCTTATTGCCGACGACGCCTTCCGCAAGGCACAGGGCGGGGCAGATTCTCCGCCGAAGACCACTTTGTCCCGCCAGCCACTGCCCCGGGATCCCTTTGACCGCGAGTACTACAGCGGACTCTTCTGGCGCTCACCCTGGCTTGCCTGTTGCCTGGCAGCCATGTTGCTCTCCCTCGCGGGAATTCCGCTGACCATCGGCTTTATCGGCAAGTTTTATATTTTTGCCGCCGGTGTGCAGGGGCAGCTGTGGCTGCTGCTGGCGGCAGTCATCATCGGCAGTGCGCTGGGCCTCTACTACTACCTGGGCCTGCTGTTGACCATGGCGCAGCGGGACAACGGCGAGACGGAAGCCGTGACGGGGGAGGTGCAGGTTGCGAAATCGGGTCACGCGGTACTGGTGCTGTTGACCGCGGCGTTGCTGGGCTTCGGTGTCTTTCCACAGGTCTTGATCAATTGGATAAATGCACTATAAACATACAGTGAGGGCGATGAATGACGAGACGACATTTTTCCCGACCAGCACCGACATAACGATACAAAAAATCTAAAGGCTCCCGTATGAAAACTTTCAAACAGGCCTCAGAAGTGATCAAGGACGCCGAGAAGTTCCACCTCGAGCTGGCCAAGCTCTACCGGGAACTTCTGCAAAAATCCACCGACAGCCGCACCCAGCTACTACTCAAACACATGCTCGAACACGAGCAGCGCATGGCCAAAAACCTGGCCAATTACAGCGGTGTGGCAAAAAACAAAGTGATGCAGACCTGGCTGCAGTACACGCACGAAGAGTCCGCCGCGGATTTTATCCGCCGGCTGCAGCTGAGCGACCCGCCCACGATCAAGGAAATCAATAACATGGGGCGGGCAGTCGATCGCTATTTCTCTGACCTGTATGAGGCGGTGTACGGCGCGATCGAGTCGACCGAAGTCAAGGAGGTGTTTGAAGACCTGAAGCAGATTCAGGACAAGGAGCGCATCACACTGTCGATGGCAACCAATTCTCTCTGGGATATGTGATTCGCCCTCGCGGTAGCCAAGCCCCCCACTGTTGCCAGTGGGGGTTCTTTTCAATTATCAGCGCAGCGGCAGAATACTATTCCCACTCTTTGCTAATTTCAGGACCCGAAATACCACCGTCGAGCCACGGCAATAACCTCGCCCCCGGTGACGCAATTACGCGCACTCCCCTCCCCCCACTCGATCGCTCGGCGCCCACGCCTCACTTGCGGCTACGCCACTGAACAGCCGGTTTATCCACAGGTTTAAGCCCTGACAAATCGATATAAATCCCGGATAAAACAGACACAAGAGCGTGCAAAACCGCCGATATCCCAGCCTTTCCGGATGCAAAGACACTTCCGGCAGTTGGCGTAAATATCAGCATTGATTGCAGTAATGAGACGAATGGGCATTGCCTCACCCGCAGACGACTGTTATTTTGACAGCGATGTCATTTTGATGGTGCCGCAGTTTTTTGCGCCTTCGCTAGATAAAAATAACGATGCACAAGGGAATTGAAATGAACAAGCCACTCGCGCTCGGTGCCCTCACCGCAGCCCTGCTCGGCGCCGGCCACGCCTACGCCGTGGATTGCA
Source organism: Microbulbifer sp. SAOS-129_SWC (assembly GCF_039696035.1). Classification (GTDB taxonomy): domain Bacteria; phylum Pseudomonadota; class Gammaproteobacteria; order Pseudomonadales; family Cellvibrionaceae; genus Microbulbifer. The sequence continues at coordinate 1,145,552 of NZ_CP155567.1, read as the reverse complement.
GCGGTCTCGCCAGCTGGGATGCCGCTACCGCCTACAATGGCGGGGCCCAGATTCAGTACAACGGCAACGCCTACACAGCCAACTGGTGGACCCAGAACCAGAATCCCGAACAGTATTCCGGCCAGTATCAGGAGTGGAGCCTGCTCGGCGCCTGTGACAGCCAGACCGGTCAGGACACCCCGCCCCAGGGCGCGATAACCAACCCCGCGGACGGCTCTGCCTTCAGCGTGGATGACAGCGTTGTCATCACCGCCGATGCGAGCGATGACAACAGCGTCGCTTCCGTCGAGTTTTTCGTCGACGGCACCTCCATCGGCACAGATACCAGCGCCCCCTGGCAGATCACCTGGACCGCCACAGCCGGCGCCTCGGTCATCAACGCGCTGATCGAGGACGACGCCGGCCAGCAGACTGCCACCGCAGACGTAACCATTTCCGTCAGCGCCGCGGGCCCGGTGGCACCACAGGTGAGCCTGACCGCGCCCACTGACGGCAGCCAATTCACCACCGGCGATGTAGTGCCGCTCAGTGCGAAGGCCAGCGATGCGGACGGCAGCGTCGGCAGTGTTGAATTCTTCGTCGACGGCGCGAGCATCGGCAGCGACAGCAGCGCGCCCTACAGCGTCGACTGGACTGCCACAGTCGGCAGTCACAGCCTCTACGCCGTCGCCGCTGACAATGACGCCCAGACAGCCCAGTCGGCCACTGCCGACATCAACGTCGCCGACCCCAACGCTGCTCCCAGTGTGACCCTGGACAGCCCGGCAGATGGCAGCACCTACGACGAGGGCATCAGCGTGCAGCTGAGCGCCAGCGCCGCCGACAGTGACGGCAGTGTGGATCGCGTCGCTTTCTACGTGGGCGGCACCAAGGTGGGCGAAGACAGCAGCGCGCCTTACAGCTATAGCTGGACCGCCACGGCCGGTACCCAGACGGTATTCGCCCGCGCCTTCGACAACAGTGGCGCCTCCAGCGATTCCGCCAGTATTTCCATTACCGTCAACGGCGCGCCGGTCAGCGGCGACTTCCCCTGCCGCCCCGACGGTCTCTACACCACCCCGGGTACCCACCCGAATTACTGCGATATCTACACCGCCGACGGCCACGAGAAGATGGGCGCGGATCACCCGCGGCGGATCATCGGCTACTTCACCAGCTGGCGCACCGGCGCCAACGGCCAGCCCAGCTACCTGGTGAAAGATATTCCCTGGGACAAAGTCACCCACATCAACTACGCCTTCGCCCACATCGGCAGCGACTACAAGGTATCGGTGGGTAACACCAGCGACCCGGCCAATGCCGCCACCGGCCTGGAGTGGCCCGGGGTAGCCGGCGCGGAGACCGATCCGGACTTCCCCTACAAGGGCCATTTCAACCAGCTGTCCAAATTCAAGACGCAGTACCCGAATGTGAAGACGCTGGTCTCCATCGGTGGCTGGGCCGAAACCGGTGGCCACTTCGATGACTACGGCAACCGCGTCGCCGATGGCGGTTTCTACACCATGACCACCAACAGCGACGGCAGTATCAATCAGCAGGGGATCGAGACTTTCGCCGATTCCGCAGTCGCGTTTATTCGCCAGTACGGCTTCGACGGCGTGGATATCGACTACGAATACCCCACCTCGATGAACGACGCCGGCAATCCGCTCGACTTCGGCACATCCAACGCCCGCCGCGCCTACCTGATGGATTCCTACGTGGAGATGCTGCGGGTCCTGCGCGAAAAGCTGGACCAGGCCGGCGAGCAGGACAACACCCAGTACATGCTCACCATTGCCTCGCCCTCCTCCGGCTACCTGCTGCGCGGCATGGAGACGATGCAGGTCACCAAGTACCTGGATTACGTCAATATCATGACCTATGACCTGCACGGCGCCTGGAACGAGTACGTGGGCCACAATGCCGCACTGTTCGACAACGGCCAGGATCCCGAACTGGCTGCGGCCAACGTGTACGGCACTTCCCAGTACGGCGGCATCGGCTACCTGAATATCGACTGGGCGGTGAAATATTTCCGCGGCTCCATGTCCCCCGGCCGGATCAACGTGGGTATTCCCTACTACACCCGCGGCTGGCAAGGCGTCAGCGGGGGCGATTACGGTCTCGGTGGCAGCGCGTCTCTACCGGTGCAATCCGATTGCCCCGAAGGTACCGGCGGTGCGTCCGACTGCGGCAACGGCGCCGTGGGTATCGACAACATCTGGCACGACCTGGATACCAGCGGCAACGAGATGGGTGCCGGCTCCAACCCCATGTGGCACGCCAAGAACCTGGAAAACGGCATTCTCGGCAGCTACCTGGCCAGCTACGGCCTGGATCCGGCCAACGACACGCAGGACGCGCTGGTGGGCACCTACAGCCGCCACTACGACAGCGTCGCCGAGGCACCGTGGCTGTGGAACGACAGCAAGAAAGTGTTCCTGTCCACCGAAGACGAGGAGTCGATGGCGGCCAAGGCGCAGTATGTGGCCGACCAGGGCATCGGCGGCATCATGTTCTGGGAACTGGCCGGCGACTACGACTGGGATGCCAGCCGTGGCAGCAATGGCGAGTACTACATGGGCTCGACCCTGACCAGTATTGCCTACGACACTTTCAAGAGCGCCAGCGCCTATCGCGAGAAGCGCTCGGATCGCGCCGTACCGGCGGAAGCGGTGGATATCCAGATGACCGTGGACGGCTTCAAGCTGGGTGACCAGAACTACCCGCTGAACCCGAAACTGACCATCACCAACAACACCGGCGCCGAGATCCCCGGCGGCACCGTGTTCGAGTTCGATATGCCCACCTCCACCTCCGACACCGTCTCCGACCAGAGCGGTGCCGGCCTTAGCGTGATCGAGAGCGGCGCCAACGCCGGCGGCGGCAACGTGGGCGGAGCGCAACACGAGTTCCACCGCGTGCGCTTCAGCCTGCCGAGCTGGCAGAACCTCGCCGACGGTGCCAGCTGGGATATGACCCTGAACTACTACCTGCCGGTTTCCGGGCCCCAGGCCTACACCGCCACCATTAACGGCACCACTTACGCGCTGGCGTTCGAACACCCGGAACTGCCGCTCGCCGATCTGTCCAGCAGCGGAACAGGCGGCACCGGCGGCAGCAGTTGCAGCGCCGCCGGCGTCGACACCAGTAACCTGGTGACCTACCCGGCCTGGCCCGCCGGTGATCACGCCGACGGCGGCCAGCAGATCATCTACAACGGCAGCGTCTACGAGGCCAACTGGTGGACCAACTCGGTACCGGGTACCGCCGACGGCAGCTGGGATTTTGTCTGCAGTGTGGATTAAAGAAACTGCCGCTGTCGCCCGTCAGGCGCGGCAGCGGCACATGGAAGTTGTTCTCACAGGAAGTTCTCTCTCGTTGATCTATAGGTAATGCTCCTATACTCGCCCCGGTACGCCGGGGCTTTTTTTATTGTTGGTAACTTTTTCACGTAACCGAAATACACCATGAAAAAAACACTGATCGCGCTCGCCTGCGCCCCGCTGTTTTGCTCGATTCTGTCGGGCTGTGAAGAGAAGTCCGCAAGCGGACACAGTTCCGCCGTGAAAGCCGCGGTATTTTTCGACGATTTTTCCTACCCGGATCTCGCCGCCATGCAGAAAAATGGCTGGCGCGTGCGCACGCAAAGCGGCCACCCCGGTGTGAGCGGCGCGCGCTGGAATGGTAACGGCATCAATTTTGTCGACGATGCGCAACAGCCGGGTAACACGCTGCTGCGTATGACGTCGTTCACCGACGGCAGTGGCGAAAACACCCGGCAAACCCAGTTCTGTCACCAGCGCAAGTACCTGGCAGGCACTTACGCGGCACGGGTATTTTTCCGCGATCAACCCACCGAAGGCCCCGACGGCGACCAGATTATCGAGACCTTCTACACCATCAGCCCGCTCAAGGCACCGATGGACCCGGACTACAGTGAGATGGATTTCGAGTACCTGGCCAACGGCGGCTGGGGAGAGAAGGACCACGCGCTCTTCGCCACCAGCTGGGAAACCTTTAAACTGAACCCGTTTACCAAGGACAACAAATTCACCGTCAAAACCGGCAGCCTGCAGGGCTGGCACACGCTGTTGCTGCAGGTGGGCGACAACCACATTCGCTATTTCCTCGACGGCGAGCAGTTCGCCGAGCACGGTGAACACGTGTATCCGGAAGTCCCCATGTCGATTAATTTCAACCTCTGGTTCACCCAGGAGGGGCTGATCGACTCCCGCGACGAGCGCGTCTACCAGGAAGATGTGGACTGGGTTTTCCACAGCCAGGACAAAATCCTCAGCCCCGCCGACGTCGAGCGCACTGTGGATAAGTTCCGCAGCGACAAGATCGCGCACAGCGATACCGTGCCAGACTGGACGCCGAAGCTCGATTCGCCCTGCGGGCTCTGAGGAGATAGGGATTTCCGCCGGCGACAGCGGCCCACCGCCGTGGGCCAGACCGGTCGGAGGGACTGATCAACGAAAATGCGAGGGAGCGCGCAACGCATTCAAACACCAATAAAGCTGTAGTAAACCATGGTAAAAAAATCAAAACGCCTCGCTTCGGTCGATGCCCTGCGCGGTTTCGACATGTTCTGGATTATCGGCGGAGAGGCTCTGTTCCTGCCGCTGTTCACGCTTACCGGCTGGTCGCTGTTCGCCCTTGGCGACGGGCAGATGCACCACTCCGCGTGGAACGGCTTCCGCTTCTACGACCTGATCTTCCCGCTGTTCATCTTCCTGTCCGGCGTCACCCTCGGCCTCGCCAATAAATCCCTGCGCGGCCAGCCAATGGCCAGCCGCAAACCGGTTTACCGCAAGGCGGCGAAACGCTTGCTGGTGCTGATCGGGCTGGGAATCATCTACAACCACGGCTGGGGCAGCGGCATGCCCGCGCACCTGGATGAGATCCGCTACGCCAGTGTACTCGCGCGTATCGGCTGCGCCTGGTTCTTTGCCGCGATGATCACCTGGCACTGCACGGAACGCACGCAGTACCTCGCCTTCGCCGCCATATTGCTCGGTTACTGGCTGCTGCAGACGCTGTTCGGCGACCTGACCCCCGCCGGCTCGGTCAACGCCTGGGTGGACCAGCATTTACTGCCGGGCATCCACTACCAGAACCGCCCCTACGACCCCGAGGGCCTGCTGTCCACGATCCCCGCCATCGCTAACGCACTGGCTGGCGTTTTCGCCGGGCGCTGGCTGCGGCAACAGCAGGGACAGCACGGGAAAATCCTGCAGGGCCTCGCCCTCGCCGGCCTCGCCTGCCTGGTCACCGCGTTCCTGTGGCACTGGGTGTACCCGGTCAACAAGGAGCTGTGGACAAGTTCTTTCGCCACGACCACCATCGGTTGCAGCCTGCTGTTACTGGCACTGTTCTACCTGCTGGTCGATGTATGGCACTGGCAGCGCTTCAGCACTTTCTTTGCCGTGATCGGCTGCAACGCCATCCTGGTGTATCTGGGCACCAGCCTGGTGGACTGGGAATTCAGCAGCAAAAGCCTGTTCGGTGGGATCGCCGCGGCACTGCCGGAGGCCGGTGGCGCGCTGCTGCTCGCCAGTGGGGTTGTGTTGCTGCAGTGGCTGGTGTTGCGCTGGCTGTACAAGCGCGGGATTTTTATCAGCCCGTAAATGGCTGTTAATAACAAGCCCTGCCCGGTGCGGGGCTTCCGCTTCACGCCGCGGGCAGGGTGAACGTGACTGCGATAATCGGCAGGATGGGCAACGCGAAGCGTGCCCATCAGGGCTGAGGAGGATGCGGGCATCCATTTCGTGGCATTGCGTCCGTCGACTGGTTGTTAACGCATTTCGAAAGTCGGTAGCCAGCCACCCGGCGCGTCCAGATCCAGGCCGTCGACGCTGCGCGATGCGCGGCCGCTGATGCCATAGCGCCGCCCGCGCCAGGACCAGACGCGCAGATCCGCCCACAGCGGATGGTTATCCACATCCCGCAGCTGGCTCCGATCCACACGCCGCTGGGCAACATAGCACTCCTCTTTTGCCAACAGGCGCCGCAACCGATGGCGCCCCACCTCATGGCTGTCCAGCACCCCGAGCCCCGCGTGTCCCCGCGCCGGCTTAAATACCAGCGCCGACTTTCGTGCCGCGAGTCCCTCGATATTGTCTTCGCGCAGTAAGCGGGTCTCCGGAACATGCCGCGACAGCAAAGCGCGCTCCTCGGCAGTTATCCCCAGGTCGCGGTCCCACTCCGGCCGCGACAGCCACTCCAGCAACCGCTTGTCACTGCGCGTGACAAAACTGAATGGATTGGGGGCGATGTAGACCCCGCCGCTGTCAAAGGCCTGCCGCAGCGCACTGAAAACGTCGGACTCCCACAGAAAATCCGTAGAACGATTAATCACAAAATCAAATGGCTCACCGCCCACAATCAATTGCGCCCCATTCCACTGCAGCGCCTGCGGCGCGGCTGTCTGCGCACGCCAGCCGCACTGGTGACAGATTGCGGCGAGCCACTGGTGCTCGGCGCGGAAATGGCCGCTGCGCAGGGATTCTTCATCGTCGAGAATCAGCACCCCATCCGGGCCATCGCCGCCGAGAAAATTGCCTGCCTCCGCGACAATCATCGCCTGAAGCTGCCGCGCGAACTCGTCAAACGCCGGCGGCGGGACAACGTCGCGGTCTCCGGACAGAAACGCCTCGTAGTAAATACGATTCACCTGCGCCGCAAACAAAAATCCGGAGCCATTATCGTTGAACTCGATCAGCTGCCAGTCGCCGGGTCGTGCCGGTGGCAGGTGGAAATCCCAGGCGCTGAAAAAGCAGGCTTCGCTGCGCGGCGAACGGATAAACGCTGGCGCCCCGGCGGTGGCATTGTCGATCCATGCCCGACTGCGGGTAACGCGATCAAACAGCTCGATAAAGCTATCCACTTGTGCCAGTAGACGGTGGGGAATGCGTTGCGCGGCACAGGCGACCGAAAAACTGTCCGGCAGCGGCGCTGCGCCGGTATGTAAACGCTGGCGGAAAATTGCCGTGGATTCGCGCATACCGTGACCTCCAGCGGCGGCGCCGATCATGCCGCGGACGGACAGAGCAGCCGCCGGCAAATGCCATCATAGTGTCAGCCAACCGGCGGCAGGCATTTCTGCAGCAGTGCGCTCAACTGGGTCTTTTCCGCTTCGCTCAACCCGCGGAACACCTGCTCGTGCGCATACCGCCGCGCACTGAGCACGCGTGTCAGGTTCTCCCTGCCCGCCACACTCAGCGACAACTGCTGGCGCCGCGCGTCCGCCGGATCCGGGCTGCGCTCAATCCAGGCCGCCGCCAGCAGCGGCGCCAGCATACGCGTCACGGTGGCCTTGTCGCGTCCGGTTCGCTTTGCCAGCGCGCCGGCGCTGACTCCCGGTTCTTCGCCGATCAAAACCAGCAACTGGGTTTGCGGTGGCGACAACTCCAGGTCCATGTCCGCCAGCGCGCGCATCATCGCCTTGCGCATTTCGCTGAACAGTGCGCCGAAGATTATTTCCAGTGTTGGGGTATCCGCCATAGGGTACGGGTCCGTCAGTTAGTTGACATTGTCAACGATAATGTGGTTGACTACGTCAACTATCTTACCGTCTGCCTACACTGTCAAGGCAATCCCCGAGGTCGCGCTTTGAGTTACCCACCCACGCCGCAGCTGCGATTCACCCTGTTGCTGGCCATGACCGTCGCCCTCGGTCCACTGGCGCTGGATACCTACCTGCCCGCCTTCCCGGCCATGGGCAGTCACCTGGGTGTGGACAGCCACGCGCTGTCGCTGACGATTTCGGTTTATGTCTTTGCGCTGTCCCTCGGACAGCTGATCGGCGGCCCACTGTCGGACCGGATCGGGCGCGCACCGGTGATGCTGGCCGGACTGGGGATTTTCAGCGTCGCCAGCCTGGTTATCTGGCAAAGCGACAATTTCTATCAGTTGCTGCCCCTGCGCGCACTGCAGGCGTTTGGCGGCGGCTGGGCCGCGGTGTGTGTACCGGCACTGGTGCGCGACCGTATTCACGGCCGCGAGGCGGCCAAGCTGTTCAGTATGATCGGCCTGATCATGGTGGCCGCACCCGCGTTCGCTCCCACGATCGGCAGCCTGCTGCTGAAGCTCGGCGGCTGGAGCAGTATCTTCCTGTTCCTCGGCGTCTACGGTGTCGCGCTGCTGATCGTCCTCAAGAGCACCCTGTTTCGCGGGCCGCGCGTTATCCCGCCGGCCAGCAACACCAGTGTGCTGCGCCGCTACGCCGCGGTGCTGTCCACGCGCCCGGCGCTGCGCTTTATCCTGCTGCAGGCGATGGCCTTTTCGGTGATGATGCTGTTCATCACCCACTCCTCGTTTATCTACCAGACGCATTTCCGCGTCGGTCCCAGCGTGTTTGCGCTGCTGTTCGGCGCCAACATTGTCGTGATGACGGCGATGAACCTGACCAACCGCGCGCTGCTGAACCGCTATCCACCGCAGCGTATTTTGCGCTTCGCGGTGACCCTGCAGGGCGCCGGCATTGCCGCACTGTTACTGGTGCTGTGGCTGGCGCCGACGCTGTGGCTGTTTGTGCCGGCAATGATGCTGACCGTCGGTGCGATGGGTGCCATCAGCCCCAACAACCAGGCCAGCTGTATGGAGTATTTTGCCGAGAACGGCGGTACCGCCGCGGCGTTGATGGGCGCACTGCAGTTTTCCGTGGCCGGGGGTATTTCCGCACTGTCGGCGCTGCTGCCGGAAACGGTTACGGCCATTGTCGGCGCCATGGCCGCCTGTTCGGCGGTGTGCCTGTTGCTGGTATGGACGCCGTTCCGGGACTGAGCGTAAAAATCTAGCGAAAGGATTCGAGTTCCACCTCGAGGCAGGACGCAATCAGGTTGCGCTTGCTGAAGTTGTAGCCGGAGAATACGCTCATCGCGCTCTCCTTACCCAGCAACTGCCGGGTAATTTCCAGCGGATCTTTTCCCTCAACACGCAGCAATTGCGCGCGCTCGCTCAGGTCGAGCAGGTAATCGTACTTTTCCCGCAGCCGCGCCTGGCCGTTTTCCACCACGCCGCGGTGTGGGCACAGAATCACCTCGAAATCCTCCTGTAATACACGGCGGATGCTGTCCATCAGTGTGGGAATATGTTCGTCGCTGCGCAACAGTTTCAGGTAGTTGGCGATATACAGATCCGCGCTGAACAGCCAGCCCCGCTCACGTAGCAGATAGCAGGTCATATCCTTCGCGTGTCCCGGCGTAAAGATCGGAGTCACCGGCTCGTTGCCGATGGTGATTCTTTCCGGCAGCGGCGCGGCCTCGGCCAAATCCGCAGAACCCCAGATAAATTTCTGGATCGGCGGGATACGGAAACCGCGCTGGAGAATCTCCACCGTCGCCTTCGGCGCCAACGGTTGCACGCCAGTGAGGCGGTGAATCGCCCCGGCATTGCCGCTGTGGTCTTCGTGGTGATGGGTCAGCAAGAGCTGGCGCAGCGGCTTTTCCTGCACAAACGGCTTGACGAATTTCCACTGGTTGCTGGGACCGGTGTCGATCAGGGTATCGCCCAGGCGATAGACGACAAACGAAGTGTTCACGCCCAGGTCGACACGGCCCACGCGGCAGGCGTCGAGATCGCGGTAGGAAAAGGATTCGAGAACGGACACGCACGGACTCCGGATGGTGTAACAGCGCCCATTGTCGGCCCGGCACCAGCGCGGGGGAATTGCCATTTGCCTGACATGGCATGACAAATGGCGACTTTCCCACACACAAACCGCTGCGGGTCAGCGAGGGCTCACTCCGTCATCGCCAGGCGCGCCTCGAGCCCCCACCTGGTCGTGGTGCCGGAAGTCACCCAGCTGACTTTGCCGTCGCTGCCGACGATGACGATGGTCGGCGTTACCCGCACGCCCCAGGCGTGGCTGATGGCACCAGCGGGATCGTTGACCGTGGGGAAATCCAGCATCTTGTCTTCGAGATATTTCTCAACCTGCGCCCGATCGCCAGACTGCAGGGCGACGGAGATCACCTGATAGTCACCGGCGAGATCATCGATCACCGGCGACACCACACGGCAATAGCCGCACCAGGTGGCCCAGAAATACAGCAGCACCGGGCCATCGGCGGTCATTTGCTGCAGGTCGAGCAGGTCACCGTCGAGCGTGCGCGCCGCAAACGCCGGCGCGCGGTCTTTGGGCACATCGCGCTGCTGGTAGTAGGCAACGCCACTGGCCACAATGATCGCGAGCAACGCAAAACCGGCCAGCGAGCGCAGTCTGCGCAACAGCCCTTTCATTGCAGTGCCACCACTTCAATCTGCCCGGCCGCCGGGTAGCGCCAGCGCAGATTGAAGCCACACAGCTGCATGCCGTAAATCCGCTCCGGGTCTGGCTGCTGGTAGGCGGGCTTGGGGTCCTGCGCCAGTACCTGTTCGATCAGCCGCGGCAGATCGGTATCCCAGTCGTCGCGGTACGCGGCGGCCTGCTGCAGGATTTCATCGGGAATAACGACTTTAACGCCCGCTGGCGCGGCATCGGCGAAGGCGCTGTGCGCAGCGGCAATGGCGTCCGCGTAGGGAACGTAGGGTTTGATATCCAGCACCGGCGTGCCGTCCACCAGGTCGGCACCACCGACGATCAGCTCGACCCTGGGCGCCGTGCGCACCTCCAGCAGCCGCACTACCGACAGGCCGATATTGTTGGGGCGAAATGGCGAGCGGGTGGCGAGTACGCCAAGCTTTTTGTTGCCGCCGAGGCGCGGTGGGCGCACCTTGGCCGACCACTGGCCGGCGGCCTGGTGAAACTGGAACACCACCCAGATATGGGTGTTTTCTTCCAGCCCCGCCACCGCGTCAGCCGTGTCCAGCGGCGGTAACAGCTCAATGGATGCGCGGCTGGCGTCCGCCAGCAGCGGCTGGCGCGGCACACCGAATTTTTCACCGAAGCAGGAATGGACGGTGGCGATGGGAGAAATATTCAAGAATGGCCCTCTCGCCCGACGCCCGTCCCCCATACGGGACGGGCGCGCAGGAACTACTTATCGATGCCGCCCATACACAGGTATTTGATCTCCAGGTAATCGTCGATCCCGTACTTGGAGCCCTCGCGACCACTGCCGGATTCCTTGATGCCGCCAAACGGCGCCATCTCGTTGGAGATGATGCCCTCATTGACGCCCACCATGCCGTATTCGAGCCCTTCGCTGACACGCCAGATACGGCCGACATCGCGGGAGTAGAAATAGGAGGCGAGGCCGAACTCGGTATCGTTGGCCATGGCGATGACTTCGTCTTCGCTGGAGAACTTGTACAGCGGCGCCACCGGGCCGAAGATTTCCTCGCGGAACAGTTGCATGCTGTCATCGACTTTAGTGAGCACTGTAGGGGCAAAGAAGTGATCCCCCATGTCGCTGGGGCCGCCGCTGACGACCGCTTCGGCGCCTTTCGCCAGAGCGTCGTCCAACAGTGCCTTCACATCTTTGACCGCCTTACTGGTAATCAGCGGACCGACTTCGACGCCCTCTTCCGCGCCGTTGCCCATTTTCAGCGCATTGACGGCAGCAATAAATTTTTGCGCAAACTGGTCGTAGACGCCTTCCTGCACAAAGATGCGGTTGGCACAGACACAGGTCTGGCCGGCGTTGCGGTATTTGCAGATGATCGCACCCTTGACCGCCTCGTCCAGGTCGGCGTCGTCAAAGACGATAAACGGCGCGTTGCCACCCAGTTCCATCGAGGTTTTCTTGATGGTGTCGGCGCACTGCGCCATCAGCTGCTTGCCCACCGCGGTGGAGCCGGTAAAGGTGAATTTGCGCACCAGCGGGTTGCCGGTCATCTCGGCGCCGATTTCACGCGCGCTTTTGCCGGCCACGACATTGAAGATGCCGGCGGGAATGTCCGCCTCTTCCGCCAGCGCGGCCAGAGCCAGCGCCGACAGCGGGGTTTCCGATGCCGGTTTGGCAATAAACGGGCAGCCGGCGGCGAGTGCCGGGGCCATCTTGCGCGCGATCATCGCGCTGGGGAAATTCCACGGGGTGACCGAACAGGTGACGCCGACCGGCTGTTTAATCACCACGATGCGCTTGTCGTTGGACGGCGGTGCGATCACATCGCCGTAAACGCGTTTCGCTTCTTCGCTGAACCACTCGAGATAGTTGGCGCCGTAGACGATTTCGGTCCTGGCCTCCGACAGCGGTTTGCCCTGTTCGGCGGTGAGGATCTTCGCCAGGTCGTCGACGTTGTCGATAATCAGGTCGTACCAGCGGCGCAGGGTCTTGGCGCGCTCCTTGACGGTCAGGTTGCGCCAGCCGGCCCAGGCTTTTTCGGCGGATTCGATCGCGCGGCGGGTTTCCGCGGCGCCGAGATTGGCAATGGTGGCGACCACTTCGCCGGTGGCGGGATTGGTGACATCGAAGGTCTCACCGGAGTCAGCGTCGATCCACTGGCCGCCGACATAGGATTGTTTGCGCAGCAGTGCGGGGTTATTCAGGTTAAGCATCCGATTCTCCTCTTTTACCCTCTCCCCCGGCCCCTCTCCCGCGCGGGAGAGGGGGGCGCTCATCCAAGCACCGGGGAAATATTGACTAAAACTTCACCGTTCATTTTTTCTTTTTGACGAACTTCATCAGGCGGCGTTTCTTGGCTTTCTGGCGATCGCTGAGCTTGTTCTTGTTGCCGGCATAGGGGTTGGCCCCGGTGCGAAACTCGATTTTCACCGGCGTGCCGTGCAGGTCGAGCGCCTTGCGGAACGTCTTCTCAAGGTAGCGCACATAGTGCGACGGCACCTGCTCGGTCTGGTTGCCGTGGATCACGATTACCGGCGGGTTCTGGCCGCCGGCGTGGGCGTAACGCAGCTTGATGCGGTGGCCGTGTACCAGCGGGGGCTGGTGCTCACTCACCGCCCACTGCAGGATACGCGTCAGGTGATTGGTGGACAACTTGTCGGTGGCGCTCTGGTAGGCCGCCTCGATCGACTCGTACAGGTGGCCGACGCCGGTGCCGTGCAGCGCGGAGATAAAGTGGATGTCGGCAAATTCCACGAAACGCAGGCGCCGCTCCAGCTCCGTTTTGACGAAATCGCGGTGATCGACCTCGAGGCCGTCCCACTTGTTCAGTGCCACGACCAGGGCGCGACCGGCCTGGATCACGCTGCCCATCAGGTGCAGGTCCTGGTCGACCAGCCCCTCGCGCGCGTCGATCACCAGCACCACCACATTGGCGTCTTCCACCGCCTGCAGGGTTTTGACGATGGAGAATTTCTCCACCGATTCCTTGATGTTTTTGCGCCGGCGCACGCCGGCGGTGTCGATGATGGTATAGGGCTTGTCGTCGCGCTCGTAATTGATATAGACGCTGTCGCGCGTGGTACCCGGCTGATCGTAGACCACCACCCGGTCCTCACCCAACAGGCGGTTGACCAGCGTCGACTTGCCCACATTGGGGCGGCCCACAATCGCGATCTTGATCCCCTTGGCGACGTCTTCGGCTTCCTCTTCCAGCGGCTCCGGCAGATCTTCCACCACCCGCTCCATCAGCGCGCGCACGCCGCGACCGTGAGTCGCAGTGGTCGGGAACAGCTCGCCGATGCCCAGTTCGTAGAACGGCGCCAGGGCGATATCCGGATTGACGCCGTCGACTTTGTTGGCCACCAGCAGAGTGGGCTTGGCGCGGGTGCGCAGCTGACCGGCGATCATCTCATCCGCCGCGGTGAGGCCGGCGCGGCAGTCCACCAGGAACAGGACCACATCCGCCTCTTCGATCGCCTGCATCGACTGCTGCGCCATCGCGGCATCAATGCCTTCTTCGTCACCGCTGATACCGCCGGTATCGACGAGGATTACCTTGTGGCCATCAATCTCGGCTTCACCGTATTTGCGGTCGCGGGTCAGGCCCGCATAGTTGGCCACCAGGGCGTCACGGCTCTTGGTAAGGCGGTTGAACAGGGTGGATTTGCCCACATTGGGGCGCCCGACCAGGGCGATTACAGGCAGCATAAATCAATCTACTCAGGGCAGTATCGGGACGCGGGTAAATCTCTTGCGCGAGCAGCTGGCAGCGTTCTGCGCTGCACAACATGCTCGTGGGTGATTTACCGGCGCCCCATTGCCAGAAATGCGAACGCCCGCGAAACGCGGGCGGTGCTTAAAAATTCGGCACGGGACAGAGACCCGCGGGCGAACCCCGGGTTCGCCGCTACAACAATTTCCGCGCGATCAGTTGCGGTGCTGCAGGCGCAGTGCCACCAGTTCGCCATCGTCGGAAATGGCAAACAGGAGGTCACCGTCGACCAGCAGCGGAATGCGTACCGGGTCACTGTCGATACGCTCGCGACCGATCAATTGGCCGCTGGACGGATCCAGCACATGCAGGTAACCATCCAGGTCGCCCACTACCACGGTGTCGCCGAAATAGACCGGACCGGTCACCTGGCGACGCAGCAGCTTGTCGTTGCTCCAGACGATCTGCCCGTTGCCCACATTGTAGGCGTAGACACTGCCGGAGGCATCGCTCAAGTATACATTGCCCGCTCCCACATCCACGCTGTAATGGGTGGAGGCGTCGTGGGCCCAGAGGCCGCGGCCGTCGTCGCGCGACAGCGCGGCGACGCGCCCCTGGTAGCTGGCGGCGAACAGCAGATCGCCGCGGATTACCGGAGCGCCATCGATATCCACCACCCGCTCCAGCTCTGCCGAGCCCTGCGGAATGGCGACGCGCTGATCCCAGCGCCCGATGCCGTCGGTCACGTCCAGCGCGATGACCTTGCCGTTATCCAGACCGGCGAATACCAGACCGGCGGAGATGACCGGGGCGGCGTTGCCGCGCAGGGTCAGTACCGGCAGTGTGGTGCTGTGGCTCCAGCGCTCCTCGCCGGTGCTGGCGTCGAGGCCGATCAGCTTGCCGTCGACGGTCTGCACCACAACACGACCGGAGCCGACCGCGGGCTGGCTCACCACTTCGGCAGACACCGTGTGGCTCCAGACTTTCTCGCCGGTATCCAGATTCAGGGCGATCACCTGGCCGCGGTAGTCGGCCACCACAGCAATGCCGAGGCCGACACCCACGCCGCCGCTGATCTGCACGTCCAGGTCGGTTTTCCACAAGCGATCGCCGCTGTTGCGATCGAAGGCAATGACATCGCCGTCGCTGTTGGCAGCGACCAGCTTGCCGTCGGCGATGCCCGGCTCAAGCATGGCGTACAGCTTGGCATCGATATCGCCGATATTGTGGGACCAGACTTTGTCCAGTTCGACGGTGGGCTTGATGTCCACCAGCTCAACCGGATCGGTATCCTCTTTCTCATCGTTGGAAGCGCAGGCGCCCAGGGCCAGGGCGAGGGCGATGGCGGCAGTACAGGTCAGAAAACGCATTACTGATCACCCTCCGACTTGGCTTCCGCCTCACCGCTGTCACCAGCGGCGGCATCGGTTGCCGTATCGCTGTCACCAGCGGCGGCGTCGGTGGCGGTATCGCTGTCGCTGGCGGCCGGGGCAACGCTCTCGGCCTTCAGGCGCAGGATGCGTTCGTTGGCGGACTGCTCCGGCAGCAGTGCGGCCAGTGCCTGCTGGTAGGCCTCGTGGGCACCGTTCTTGTCGCCCTTCTGCAGCAGGATATCGCCGCGGGTTTCGGCGTACAGGGCGGCGAACGCCGGCGGTACATTGCCAGCGACCAGCTTCAGCGCCTCATCGGGCTTACCGCGGGCGGCCTTGACCGCGGCCAGGCGGCGCTTGGCGATCAGCTGCAATTCGGTTTCGCTGCCGTTATCCACAACCCACTGCAGGTCCTTGGCGGCACTCTCCAGATCGTTGTCGGTGGCGGCCAGCGCGGCGATGCGCAGGGCGGCCTGGCTGGCGTAGATGCGCTTGGGGAATTCTTCCCGCAGCTGGCGGCTGAGGCTCTTGGCGGTGGTCAGCTGCTTGTTGTCGGGCTTGTCGTCGTTGGCGGACGCAGCTTCGATAAACTCCTGGTAGAGGTTGGAGGCCGCTTCGGCCTTGCTGCGCTCGCTGGTCTGCCACCACTGGTAGCCGAAATAAGCCACCAGGGCGAGTGCGACGCCACTCACGATGCCCTTGCCGTTTTCCGCCCACCAGCGCTTCAGCGTTTCTATTTGTTCTTCTTCGGTAATGTGGTCAGCCATTGCGTAATTCGCCTTTCCTTTCGATTTCTCAAATTTTCCCGGTAGCAGCGGCCCGCGGCCGCTCCCGCATTGTTCTGTGTCAGCCCTGCAGCAGCGCCGGCAGTTCCTCCAGCGCGAGGGTCTGCTGCGGTTCTTCGCTGCGCAGGTACTTCACCGCAACCTGCCCGGCGGCGGCCTCGTCCTCGCCGATAATCAGCGCGAAGGTGGCGTTGCTCTTGTCCGCCTTTTTCATCTGGCTCTTGAAACTGCCGCCACCGCAATGGGTCTGCAGGCGCAGCCAGGGCAGTTCGTCGCGCAGCTTTTCGGCCGCGGCCAAGGCGGCGGATTGTACCGCACCTACGGCCACCAGGTAGGCGTCCACCTGCTGGTCCAGCGATTCGGGCAGCGCCTGCAGGGTCTCCAGCATCAGTACCAGCCGCTCGACACCGAGGCCGAAGCCCACTGCCGGCGTGGGCTTGCCACCCATCTGTTCCACCAGGCCGTCGTAGCGGCCGCCAGCGCAGACAGTACCCTGGGCGCCAAGGCTGTCGGTGACCCATTCGAACACGGTCTTGCCGTAGTAATCGAGGCCGCGCACCAGGCGGGTATTGATCTCGTAAGTGACCCCGGCGGCATCCAGCAGCTGGCGCAGCTGACTGAAATGCGCCGCGGATTCCTCATCGAGGAAGTCCAGTAGACAGGGGGCGTCCGCCAGCAGTTCCTGAGTCTGGGCATTTTTGCTATCGAGGATGCGCAGCGGGTTGCGTTCGAGGCGGCGCTGGCTGTCCTCGTCGAGCTGTTCACGGCGCGCATTCAGGTATTCCACCAGCGCTTCGCGGTAGGCGGCGCGGCTGGCGGCACTGCCGAGGGAGTTCAGCTGCAGCTTGACGTGCTCACTGATGCCCAGTTCGCGCCACAGGCGCGCGGTCATGATCAGGATCTCGGCGTCGATATCCGGGCCGTCGATGCCGAATACCTCGACACCGAACTGGTGGAACTGGCGCAGACGCCCTTTCTGCGGGCGCTCGTAGCGGAACATGGGGCCGAAATACCACAGGCGCTGGGGCTGGATCAGCAGATTGTTCTGGATCGCGGCACGCACGGTGCCGGCGGTGCCCTCGGGGCGCAGGGTGACGCTGTCGCCGCTCTTGTCGTCGAAGGTGTACATCTCCTTCTCGACGATGTCGGTGGCCTCGCCCACGGCGCGGCTGAACAGCTGGGTAGCTTCCAGAGACGGGGTGCGGATCTCGCTGTAGCCGTAGCGGCCGAAGAGTTCGCTGAGGGTGGATTCCACATACTGCCATACCGGGGACTGGCCCGGCAGCAGGTCGTTCATGCCGCGGATTGCGCGAAGCTGTTTCAACGGTGTTCCTTACTTAACTGGTTTTTGCGCTATCACCGCTGCCAGGTTTACCTGCTCGGTGGCGGCGCCGCTGCCGGCGGGCTTTTGCCAGACACACTGTGAATACGTCCCTGTACGCTCTCCACGGCCATCCATGGCCGCAGAAGGTCTGGCAAAAGCCCGCCGGCATCAGCGCCTTCGCATTGGATTTCTGTTTTCTCTTCCGGGGCCGTAATTACGCCTTGGCGATAATATCCGCCTCGCGCTCCGCCTTGGCCGCGGCCTTGTCGCGGATCAGCCGCTCGAGGTCGTCCACCAGGTTGTCGTTCTTGAGCTTGGTGTGGGGCTGGCCGTCCACATAGATCGCGTGGCTGGGTGTGCCGCCGGCAAGGCCCAGGTCGGCCTCTTTGGCTTCGCCCGGACCGTTGACGATACAGCCGATCACCGCCACGTCGAGCGGAGTGGTGATGTCCTCGAGGCGGGTTTCCAGCTCGTTCATGGTCTTGACCACGTCGAAGTTCTGCCGCGAGCAGCTGGGGCAGGCAATAAAGTTGATGCCCTTGGTGCGCAGGCGCAGACTCTTGAGCAGATCCCAGCCGACTTTAACTTCTTCCACCGGATCCGCGGCCAGGGAGACGCGCAGGGTATCGCCGATGCCGTCGAGCAGCAGTGCGCCGAGACCAATCGCGGATTTGACCGTGCCGGCACGCAGGCCGCCGGCTTCGGTGATGCCGAGGTGCAGTGGCTGCTCAATCAGCTGCGCCAGTTTGCGGTAGGCGGCGGTGGCCATGAAGATATCGGACGCTTTGACGCTCACCTTGAAGTTGTGGAAATCCAGGCTGTCGAGGATCTCCACATGGCGCAGGGCCGATTCGACCAGCGCGTCCGGGGTCGGCTCACCGTATTTTTTCTGCAGGTCCTTTTCCAGCGAGCCGGCGTTGACGCCGATGCGGATGGGGATATTCAGGTCGCGGGCCTTGTCCACCACGGCGCGGATGCGGTGCTCGCGGCCGATATTGCCCGGGTTGATGCGCAGGCAGTCGACACCCAGGTCGGCGACGCGCAGCGCGATGCGGTAATCGAAGTGGATATCGGCCACCAGCGGCACCTCCACCTGCTGGCGGATCTTACCGAACGCCTCGGCGGCGTCGAGGCTGGGGACCGACACACGTACGATATCCGCACCGGCCTGCTGCAGGCGCTGAATCTGGCCGACGGTGGCGTCGACATCACAGGTGTCGGTGTTGGTCATGCTTTGCACCGAAATCGGTGCCCCACCGCCGACGGGGACATTGCCCACCATGATCTGGCGCGACTGGCGGCGGACAATTGGTGACTCAAATTGCATAGGCTGACCTGGCAGTTTCGCAGACAGAAAATTTCGAGGGGAGATTATAGGGCCTGACAGCGCTAAATTCGATGGCTGTCGCCCCCGCCAGCGCCCATCGTCCGGGGGCGCCGGGGGAGAGAGGGGGCTGGCCGCGGCCGCTGCGCTGCGAGGCGCACCGACCGCGGTGAATTCTTACTGCCCGACCGTCAGGCGGCGGGTGCGGCGATTGCCGAGCGGGTCACTGGCGACCAGCTGGCCACGAAAGCGCACCTGCGTGGCCGCAGCATTGCCGAGCATCAGCTTGAACGGCGGCTGCCCCTCGAGGGTGATATCGCCACCCGCGGGCTGCAGCTTGGCCAGCAGAAGCTTGCCGGTCGCATCCCTGACCTCGACCCACGCCTCTTCGCTAAAGCTGAGCTGCAGCGGCTCGGTGGGCACAGCCGGGGTTTCGACCGCTGGCGTTTGCGCGGCCTCCGCGTCCGCGGCAGTAGCCGCAGCTTCCGCGGGCACCGCCGGAGTCTTGGTATCAGCGGGCGCCGGTGCTGCCGCATCGTCAGTGGCAGCAATGGCCGCGGCGGCTACCTGGTCGTCAGCAGCCGTGTCATCGGCAACCTGATCACCGGCGCTGGTGGCACTCGGTGCGGCGATCGCCGGAGCGGCCGCTTGTTCGCCGCCGACCGCTGACGGCGCATTGGCAACGATCTTCTCTGCTGCTTTCACCGGCGCATCACTGGCTGCCGGTGCGCTGGCGGTGAGGGATTCGTCGACGGCGATGCCCACCTCTTCGGCCGGGGCGGACGCCGCCGGGGTGCCGGCCACCGGGGTGCCGGCCACCGGATTGCCGGCCACCGGAGTGCCGGCCGCGGGAGCGGCAGTGGTCACGCTGAACGACGGCGGGGTCAGCTGACGGCCGTTCAGCCACCAGAAAACGACGGCGACTGCCAGCAGCGGCAGCAGCGCCAGCCCCTTGAGGCTGCGGCGGGGCTTCACTTCCACGGTGCTGCGGCTGACGTGGGCCAGGATCGCCTGGCTCTCCTTTTCCGCGGCGGCATAGCCCGAATAGGCCTGCAGTACCGGCGCCTCATCGATTTTGAGCTCGCGGCAGATATTACGGATATAACCGCGCACATAGAGTGCGCTGGGCAGGCGTTCGTATTCGTCGCACTCCAGCAACTCCAGCTTGTTGCCGGTCATGCACAGTAGCTCGGAGAGTTCCCTGCGGGAGATACCGGCCGCTTCGCGCGCGCGCTGCAGCTGGCTGCCGGGAGAGTTGTCCAGATCCTGCGCGGCGCTGTCGGCGGCGCGGTTCTCGGAGATTTCGGAGAGGTTATCCGTCGTCATTGGCCATCATCTTCTTGTATTTCAGCGTTTCCGCCGAGTAGGGATAGAGATTTTTCAGCGCAAGGGCATAACTGCGTTCCTTGTCCCGATTGCCAAAGATTTTTTCGAGCCGGATACCCAGCCACAGGGACTGTGGCACCTGTCGATGATCAGCACTGTATCTGTCCAGGTAGTGCTTGGCCTGCGCGTAAGCGCCGGCATTGAATTTCAGATCTGCCAGTTCCAGCAGCGCCTGCGGCATGTCTTTGTCCAACGCCAGCGCGCGGGTGTAGGCCTCTTCAGCCGCTTCGGTCTTGCCCAGTTTCAGTGCACAGCGGCCGTAGTTGGCCAGGGCGAAGGAGCGGCGGTTATAGTCGAGGTCTTCGGAAGCGATCTTGAACTGCTCCAGCGCCTCCTTGTAGCGCTCCTGCTGGTACAGGAAGACGCCGTAGTTGGTGTGCGCCATGGAGAAGTCGGATTTGTAGCGCAACGCCAGCTTGTAGTGCTGTTCCGCAGCGTCGTTCTCGCCATCGGCCTGGTAGAGCAGTGCCAGGCCCTGCTGGGCCTGCGGGTTGTGCTTGCCACCGAGTTTCAGCGCCTCATTGAAGTGATAGCGGGCGGCCTCGCGGTTGTCACCGCTGCGCAGGTAGCGAATCCCCAGCTGTACGTGGGTCTGCACCGCCTTGTCGATATCCACTTTGTGGTAGACACCGCCGGTCGTCACACAGCCGGCCAGCGCAATACTGAGCAACAGACCAGCGGTGGAGAGGGAAAGGAATCGTGTCAGCACAACATCACCCGTGATTTTTATTTGCGTTTTGCCGCGGCGATGCGTGAGTGGCGCTCAACCGACAATGCGTACCGGCCGCTCGGCATTGCGATAGCGCTCGGAACGGCGGGTGCGGTCGTTGACGCTGCCAGCCAGTTGGCCACAGGCCGCGGCGATGTCGTCACCGCGGGTAGTACGCACGGTAACGGTAAAACCTTTATCCAGCAAAATCTGTTGAAAGCGTCGCAAAGCGTTGTTGCTGACTCGCTGGTAATCCGACAATTCGAACGGATTGAAGGGTATCAGATTTATCTTGACCGGCACATCGCGCAGCAGTTCCGCAAGCTGTTCGGCGTGTTCGGGGCGGTCGTTGACCTCCCGCATCATGGTGTACTCGATGGTCATTTTGCGATGCGTGTCCGGCATACGCTCGATATAGCGCTTGGCGCTGTCGAGGAGCATCGCGATGGGGTACTTCTTGTTGATCGGCACCAGCTCGTTGCGCAACGCGTCGTTGGGCGCGTGCAGCGAGATGGCGAGGCTCACGTCGGTGACGTCGGCCAGGCGATCCAGGGCGGGCACGACTCCCGAGGTGGAAAGGGTCACGCGGCGCTTGGAGATGCCGTAGGCATTGTCCTCCATCATCAGGTTCATCGCATCGACGACATTGTCGAAGTTGAGCAGCGGCTCGCCCATGCCCATCATCACGACATTGGTCACCTTGCGCGGGCCTTTCGGCTCCAACTGACCGAAGGACTTACACGCGATCCACACCTGGCCGATGATCTCGGCCGCGGTCAGGTCGCGGTTGAAGCCCTGCTTGCCGGTGGCACAGAAGCTGCAGTCCAGCGAGCAGCCCACCTGGGAGGAGACACACAGGGTGCCGCGGTCGCCGTCGGGGATATACACAGTTTCGATGGCACTGCCGCCCTCGACCTTGATCAGCCACTTGCGCGTGCCATCGGCGGAATCCCACTGCTCAATGACCTCTGGCGGGCGGATTTCGGCCACTTCGGCCAGCTTCTCGCGCAGCGCCTTGCTGACATTGGTCATCTCGACAAAGTCATCGACACCGTTCTGGTGCATCCATTTCAGCACCTGCACAGCGCGAAAACGCTTCTCGCCCAGCGATTCGAAGAACGCCGCCAGCTTGTCCACGGACAGGCCGAGCAGGTTCGTTTTGGCGGTTTCGGTGGTGCTCATGGGTAACGGTGCCTCTAGACTGGCGTCGTGGCGCCCCACGCGTAGTGGAGGGGCTTCGCATCGCGCCCGGCGTTGTTAACACCAGCACGATGCGCAAATTACTTCAAACTAACAACCCGGCAACCTAACAGACTGGCGGGCTTTTGCGGCACATAGATGTGCCGCCATTGACCGTAGGCCAATGCGAGCGCCCCAAAACCAGCAAGTTCACACACTTGCGCCAGCTTTTGGGGCGCGACGATCAAAGGGTTCCGGGAGAACCCTTTGAGCAGCAGGTTAAGAGGCGCGCGGGCAAATTTCGTCGTCGGCGAAGAAGTAGCTCACTTCGCGCGCGGCGGACTCGGTGGAGTCGGAACCGTGAACGGCGTTGGCGTCGATGCTCTGGGCAAAGTCGGCGCGGATGGTGCCGGCAGCGGCTTCCTGCGGGTTGGTAGCCCCCATCAGGTCACGGTTGGCCAGAACGGCGTTCTCACCTTCCAGCACCTGCACCACGACCGGACCGGAGGTCATGAAGTCCACCAGGTCTTTGAAGAACGGACGCTCTTTGTGCTCGGCGTAGAAACCTTCGGCCTTTTCACGGGACAGCTGCAGCATTTTCATGGCAACAATACGCAGACCGGCCTTCTCGAAACGGCTTTCGATCTCGCCGATTACATTCTTGGCTACTGCGTCCGGCTTGATGATGGACAGGGTGCGTTCCACGGCCATGTTTTTCTCCAATTTCACTGATTTCTGGAATGTGTGTACTTTAAATACAGAAAGAGCAACCAAACAGTTGCTCTTCCCTGAATTCGCTTCGCTCAATAAATGAACAACACCTATCGAGGCGGGCGGATTATACGCGTTAGCGTATGAACTTTGTACTAGTTAATCCGCTTCTTCGATCCACGCAGCCTGGATCGCTTCGAGGATCTTCTCGCCGCAGCGATTGGGATCGTCGTCGAAACCGGGCAGTTCGGTCACCCAATTGCGCAGATCGACGAAGTTGACCCGCAGCGGATCCACGTCCGGGTGCGCATCGACCAGCTCGATGGCGATATCGTTGATATCCGTCCACTTCATAGTATTTGCTCTCGAGATTGTGACTGTTCCGTCAGTGCTTTTCCGATACCTGGTTGATGGTGTACTTGGGGATCTCCACCACCAGGTCCTCATCATCGACAATCGCCTGGCACGACAGGCGTGAATCGGGCTCCAGGCCCCAGGCCTTGTCCAGCAGGTCCTCCTCCAGTTCGTCCGGTTCGCCGAGGGACTCGAAGCCCTCGCGCACGATCACGTGGCAGGTGGTGCAGGCACAGGATTTCTCGCAGGCGTGCTCGATTTCAATGCCGTTGGCCAGCGCCGCATCGCAGACGCTGACACCGGGCTCTGCCTCCACCACTTTGCCCTCGGGGCAGATTTCGGCGTGGGGCAGGAATACAATCTTGGGCATGGGTCAATTACTCGCTGTGACACCGCAGGAGCCCGCCGTGCCGGCGATTACCGCCGCCGGCAACAGGACTGGCTCCCACATAGTTATTGATCAAATTCGTCCAGGCTGTGGCCCTGCATGGCGCGCCTGATGGAGGCGTCCATGCGGCGCGCGGCGAAAGGTTCGGACAGCTCGTTGAGCGCTTCGATACGCCTGTGAATCTCGTCTGCGTCGCCGCCGTTATGGGCGAGGCGCAGGGCCTCCATGGCGCGCTCCAGCGCATTGAGTTCGCTGTCGTCCAGCAGCTCGGCGCCGTTTTCGCGCAGCGCCACCAGCAGGCTCTCCAGGGCCCGCTCCGCCTCCACCTGGGCCTCGCGCAGGGCACGGGCGGCGATGTCCTCTTCGGCGTGGGCGTAGGAGTCCTGCAGCATGCGGGTGATCTCCGCATCCTCGAGACCGTAGGACGGCTTGACGGTGATATCGGCGCTGACTCCGCTGCTCTTCTCCATCGCGGTGACCGACAGCAGTCCGTCGGCGTCCACCTGGAAGGTCACGCGGATATGCGCGGCGCCGGCCACCATCGGCGGTATGCCGCGCAGTTCGAAGCGCGCCAGCGAGCGACAGTCCGTCACCAGCTCGCGCTCACCCTGGACCACGTGGATGGCCATGGCGGTCTGGCCGTCCCGGAAGGTGGTGAATTCCTGCGCCTTGGCCACCGGGATGGTGGTGTTGCGCGCGATCAGCTTCTCGGTGAGGCCGCCCATGGTTTCGATACCCAGCGACAGCGGGATCACGTCCAGCAGCAGCAGGTCGTCGCGGGACTTGTTGCCCACCAGCACATCCGCCTGCAGCGCGGCACCGATAGCGACCACCTGGTCCGGATCGATATCCGCGTGGGGTGCGCGGCCGAAGAACGCCTCGACTTGCTCGCGCACGCGCAGGGTGCGGGTGGAACCGCCCACCAGCACCACATCGTCGATTTCGTCGGCACCCAGATCCGCGTCGCGCAGGGCGCGCTTGCAGGCGCGCAGCGTCTTGTCGATCAGCGCATCGAGCAGGTCCGCCATGGCGGCGCGATCCAATTCGCCGCGCCAGTCACCGTATTCCAGCGGAACCTGGGCCTGCTGTGCCAGCGCCTCCTTGGCAGCACAGGCGCGATCCAGCAGGGCGCGCTGGGTGACCACATCCAGGTCGGTGCCGAGACCCGCCTCGGCGGCGATCCAGGTGGCGATGGCGCGGTCGAAATCGTCGCCGCCCAGCGCGGAGTCACCACCGGTGGACAGTACCTCGAACACGCCGCGCGACAGGCGCAGGATGGAAATATCGAAGGTACCACCACCGAGGTCGTAGACCGCGATGGTCTTGTCGGCGCCATCGGCGTCTTCGCGATCGAGGCCGTAGGCCACCGCTGCGGCGGTGGGTTCGTTCAGCAGGCGCAGCACCTTGAGGCCGGCCAGTTTGGCGGCATCCTTGGTGGCCTGACGCTGGGCATCGTCGAAATAGGCCGGCACGGTGATCACCGCGCCGTCCAGCTCGCCGCCGAGGGCCGCGTCACCGCGGCGCGCCAGCACCTTGAGGATTTCCGCGGATACCTGCACCGGGTTCACCGCCCCGGCCACCGTTTCGATCGCCGGCATGCCGCCGTCAGTGTCGACAAACCGGTACGGCAGCTGCTCGCCGAAGCTCTGCACATCGGCGAGGCCGCGGCCCATCAGGCGCTTGACCGACAGCAGGGTGTTGAAGGGGTCGTCGCCGGCACGGGTCCGCGCCGCGGTGCCGACGGTTACGCCGTCCGCGCCATAGTGCACCGCCGAGGGCACAATCACACTGCCGTCTTCGCCGGCAATGGCCTCCGCCGAGCCGCTGCGCACGGTCGCCACCAGGGAGTTGGTGGTGCCCAGGTCGATCCCCACTGCGCGCTTGCGCTGGTGCGGTTCGGGGCTCTGGCCGGGTTCGGAAATCTGCAGTAATGCCATTGTTACTCTTTAATCTAAAAGGTCTTCTTCCAGTTCTTCCACCTGCCGCTGCAGCTTGCTCAGAAACTGCAGTTTGAGCAGGGAGTCCTTGCCGGCAGCGAGATCACCCGCGACAAAGACATCGGCGAACTGCCGCTGTTCGGTGGCGAACAGGCCGCGCACCTCTTCGCCCAGTTCGTTGAGGGCGGCGGCCGGATCGGCCTCATCGCGCACTTCCTCGAGGCGCTCGCGCAACATCATCTGCTGCATCAGGAACTCGGCATCGGCAGTGGTCTGCTCGGGGCTGATTTCCACCCCGGCCAGTTCCAGCAGGTAGGCGGCGCGCAACACCGGGTCGCGCAGTGTCGTGTGCGCCTCGTTGATACGCGCCGCGTACTGCATCGCCAGCAGCTGTTCGCGCTCGGACTTGGCCGCGTACTTGTCCGGGTGAAATTCCCGCTGCAACTCGCGATAGCGCTTCGTCAGCGCGGCGCGGTCGATCTCGAACGCGGGCTTGAGGCCGAACATGTCGAAATAGGTCTGGTGTTGTGCCATATCGTGCGCCTTACCAGCAGTAGCCTTTCGCACCCCTTTCAGCCGGGGCAGAGGCCAAAGGGAGTTCTGTGGCGGCACTGCTACCAGGGGCTGTCTGTCAGACACGCTGTGAATACGTCCGTGTACGCTCTCCGCGGCCAGTCCGGCCGCTCCAGGCATTCACGGCGCCTGGCGGCCCCTGGCCGCAGAAGGTCTGCCAAACAGCTCCTGGCATCAGCGCCTTCGCCATTAACTTGTGTGTTCTTTTCGAATTAGAAAATACTAAAAAGGCCGGCGTGCGCGACGCACCCGGCCTTTTCCGGCGAGGCGGAAGTCACACGTGGAAACTTTCGCCGCAACCGCACTCGTTCTTGACGTTGGGGTTAGAGAAGGCAAAGCCCTCGTTCAAACCCTCTTTGACGAAATCCAGCTCGGTGCCGTCCAGGTAGACCAGGCTCTTCGGGTCCACCACCAGGGCGACATCGCCGTATTCAAATACCTGGTCTTCCGGCTCGGCGCGGTCGACAAACTCGAGCACATAGGCCATCCCCGAGCAGCCAGCGGTACGCACACCGACGCGGATTCCGATACCGCTGCCGCGCTTGTCGAGCTGGCGCCTGACGTGTTCCTGCGCCGCGTCTGTCATGGTGATTGCCATAGCGGTATTGCCTCTACTTCCTTCCGCGACTTTACTCTGCGGGCGCCGATTGCACTCAGCTGGCCGCTTCTTCTTTACCTTCGCCGGCCTCCAGGCCGCGCTTCTCGCGAATGTTCTTCACCGCGGCCTTGATCGCGTCCTCGGCCAGTACCGAGCAGTGGATCTTCACCGGCGGCAGCGCCAGTTCCTCGGCGATCGCGGTGTTCTTGATCTGCTCCGCCTCGTCGATGGTCTTGCCCTTCACCCACTCGGTCAGCAGTGAGCTGGACGCAATCGCGGAACCGCAGCCGTAGGTCTTGAACTTCGCATCCTCGATCACGCCGTCGGCGTTGACCTGGATCTGCAGGCGCATCACGTCGCCGCAGGCCGGCGCGCCGACCATGCCGGTGCCGACGTCATCCGACTTGTCGTCCATACGACCGACGTTACGGGGATGTTCGTAGTGATCGATTACTTTATCGCTATAAGCCATTGTTACCGTCTCCTAAACCTTTTAGTGCGCCGCCCATTCAATGGTATTCAGATCGACACCGTCTTTGTACATATCCCACAGGGGCGACAGCTCGCGCAGTTTTTCTACCGCCTTGCGCACTTCCGCGGCAGCGGTGTCCACATCGTTTTCGCTGGTGAAGCGGCCAAAGCTGAAGCGCAGGGAGCTGTGGGCCATCTCGTCATTCACACCCAGCGCACGCAGTACATAGCTGGGCTCCAGGCTCGCCGAGGTACAGGCGGAACCGGAGGAAATCGCCAGATCCTTAAGTGACATGATCAGGCTCTCACCCTCGACGAAGGCAAAGCTGACGTTCAGGTTGCCCACCACGCGCTGTTCCACGGAACCGTTGATGTGCACCTCTTCCATATCCTTGATCTGATCCCAGAAGCGATTGCGCAGCATCAGCAGACGCTCGGTCTCCGCTGCCATTTCCTCTCTGGCAATGCGGAAGGCCTCCCCCATACCGACAATCTGGTGTGTCGGCAGGGTACCGGAGCGCATACCGCGCTCGTGACCACCACCGTGCATCTGCGCCTCGAGGCGCACCCGCGGCTTGCGGCGCACGTACAGGGCACCCATGCCCTTGGGACCGTAAACTTTGTGGGCGGAGAAAGACATCAGGTCGACTTTCATTTCCGCCAGGTCGATCGGCAGCTTGCCGGCGCTCTGCGCGGCATCCACATGGAAGACCACCTTGCGGGAGCGGCACAGCTCACCGATCGCGGCGATATCGTTAATCACGCCGATCTCGTTGTTGACGTGCATCAGGCTCACCAGGATGGTGTCCTCGCGCAGCGCCTCTTCCACCTGCTCCGGGTAGACGATGCCGTCTTCACGCGGGTTCAGGTAGGTAACCTCGAAACCCTCGCGCTCCAGCTGGCGGCAGGTGTCCAGCACCGCCTTGTGCTCGATCTTGGAGGTAATGATGTGCTTGCCTTTGCCCTGGTAGAAGTGGGCCGCGCCCTTGATCGCCAGGTTGTCGGATTCAGTGGCACCGCTGGTCCAGACGATCTCGCGCGGGTCGGCGTTGACCAGCTCGGCCACCTGGCGGCGGGCGTCTTCGACCGCCTCTTCCGCTTTCCAGCCGTACAGGTGCGAGCGGGAGGCAGGGTTACCGAAGTTGCCGTCCATGGTCAGGGATTCTGCCATCTTTGCAGCGACGCGCGGGTCCACCGGGCAGGTAGCCGCATAATCCAGGTAGATGGGAAGCTTCATACTCGTTTCTCTCCGCGCACTAATACTGTCAATTCACGTGTGCTGTCGATGGGGTTCTGTCGGGCGGCGCGCACCTTATTGCAGGCCGCCGATCACTGCCACTTTTTCCAGTGGCGCGTCTTCTGGCGCACCGCGCCGGTCCTGGCGCCGCGCGACTTCCTGCACCTCGGCCCGCGCCACCAGATTGGCGAGGCTGATACCGTTCAGGAAGCTGTGAATCTGTTCGCTCAAATCGGACCAAAGATAGTGGGTCAGGCACTGTTCTCCGCCGGCGCAATCGGCATTGCCGCCACAGCTGGTGGCATCGACGGATTCGTTCACCGCGTCGACGATCTGCGCGACGAACACCTCGTCGCCGGGCCGCGCCAGGCGGTAACCGCCACCGGGGCCACGCACGCTCGACACCAGGCCGGACTGCCGCAATCGCGAGAACAGCTGCTCCAGGTAGGACAGGGAAATGCCCTGGCGCTTGGAGATGTCCGCCAGGCTTATCGGGCCGCGCTCAGCGTGCAGCGCCAAGTCCAGCATCGCCGTGACCGCGTAGCGGCCTTTGGTTGTCAAACGCATATCAGCTCCCGACTGATCTACAGCCCTCTATCGATCGGGGCGCGAGTATGGAATAACCCAGCAACTCAGTCAAGTATATAACCCGGCGCAGTAGTCGGGTATTGACCACTGCGCCCGCAGCGTTCAGGAATCCGGTCTGCCCTTGCCGCCGGTGCGGTGGATATAGTTCTGGGTCGCGGTCAGCCAGCCGCGCAGAATACCCAGCTCCATGTCGTCCGGGCGCACGCGACTGAACAGTCGGCGCAAGCGGGTGATGGTCTGGCGCGGGTTGTCCGCATCGATAAAACCGAGTTCGCCCAGAGCCGCCTGCAGGTGCTCGTAATAGAGCTCCATATCGCTGGCCTTGGCCGGCGGTCTGTCCCAGTCGGCATAACTGACCGGCCCGCCCTGCTCCGCTTCCAGCGCCGCCATACGCACCTCGTACACCAGCACCTGCACCGCGGTGGCCAGGTTGAGGGAACTGTAGTCCGGGTTCGCGGGGATGTGCACGTGGAAGTTGCAGGCCTGCAGCTCCTCATTGGTCAGCCCGCGATCCTCGCGCCCGAATACCAGGGCAACCGGGTGGCTGGGGGCCTCGGCCACCGCCCGCGCGCCGCATTCGCGCGGCGTCAGCAGGGGCCAGGGGATGCGGCGTTCACGGGCGCTGGTGGCCATCACCAGACCGCAGTCGGCCACCGCCTCTTCCAGCGTATCCACAACGACCGCCTGGTCGAGCAGATCCGCGGCGCCGGCGGCGCGCCAGATCGCGTTGGCGGCGGGAAACTCCCGCGGCGCCACCAGATAGAGCTGGCTGAGGCCCATATTCTTCAGCGCGCGCGCGGCGCCGCCGATATTGCCCGGGTGGGCGCTGTTCACCAGCACCACGCGGATGTTGTCCAGCGGCGCAGTGTCGCGGGGAGAGGAGTCGAGGGAGGACTTGACCATACTGTGCAAAGGGGTTGGAATGCCAAAGGCGCGCGAGTGTAGCAAATATGGACCAAAATCCCTACAATCGCCGCCCCCCGGCTGGCCCGGGTATGGAGAGCGCCCCGGCCGACACGGCCCAGGCGCGCGCCTCCCGCTTTTTAACCCTTGCAAATCACACGATGCGGAATAGTTATGGAACCCATGCTGAATATTGCCCTGCGCGCGGCGCGCAAGGCCGGTGAACTGATCGAACGGGCCTGGGAGCGCAGCGATCTCTCCAACTACGAAGAGAAAGGCCGCAACGATTTCGTCACCGAAGTGGACCGCGCCAGCGAGCAGGAGATCATCTACCACCTGCGCAAGGCTTACCCCAAGCACAGCATCCGCGCCGAAGAGAGCGGCCTGCAGGAAGGCGCGGAGCCGGATTACGAGTGGATCATCGATCCACTGGACGGCACCACCAACTTTATTCACGGCATCCCGCAGTTCGCCATCTCCATCGCCTGCCGCTATCGCGGCCGCATCGAGCACGCGGTGGTGCTGGACCCGATCAAGCGCGAGGAATTCACCGCCAGCCGCGGCCGCGGTGCAGCCCTGAACGGGCGCCGCATCCGCGTATCCGCGCGCCAGGGCATGCGCGGCGCCGTGATCGGCACCGGTATTCCGTTCAACGGCCCCGCGCTGGAGAACATCGACCCCTACCTGGCCACGCTGAAGGAAATCGCCGGCCAGACCGCCGGTATCCGCCGCCCCGGCGCGGCGGCGCTGGACCTGGCCTACGTGGCCGCCGGCCGCTTCGACGGTTTCTGGGAAATGCACCTCAATAGCTGGGATATCGCTGCCGGTGCCCTGCTGGTGAAAGAGGCGGGCGGCCTGATCAGCGACTTCCGCGGCGGCGAGGATTACCTGGATTCCGGCAACCTGGTATGCGCCACGCCCAAGGTCTTCAAGCCGCTGCTGCAGATCGTCGGCCGCCATATGGGCGGCATACGCTGAGCGCGAATGCACCGCCATTGACGCAAAAGGCCGGGTACTTACCCGGCCTTTTTTATTTCGATGGTGACCTGCAGCTAGCTGTCGGCGGCGGCCACCTCCAGTAGCAGTTCCCGCTCCGTGCTTTGCAGCATCTCCTGCAGTGGCAGCGGCCGGCCAATGTGGTACCCCTGCAGCAAATCGACGCCAATGGTGCGCAAGCGCGCCGCGGTGGAGGCATCCTCGACGTACTCGGCAATGGTGCGCGCCCCCAGGCGGTGCGCCACCTGGTGAATCGACTCGACGATGATCAGGTCGACGAAGTTGGACTCCACCTGGCGCACAAAACTGCCATCGATCTTGATGTAGTCGATGGAGAAGGCCTTCAGGTAGTTGAACGAGCTGAGGCCGTTGCCGAAATCGTCCAGAGCCACCTTGCAGCCCATCCGGCGCAGCTCGGCGACAAAGTGACTGGCGTTATCCATCTGATTGACCATCGCGGTTTCGGTGATTTCAAAACCGACATGGGGGAGCGGGATCGGTGTCTGCTCGAGCAACTTGACCAGGTACACCTGGAAGTCGCCGTCGCCGAGCGCCTCGGCGGACAGGTTGACGGCGCACTGCATTCCCTGCGCCGCGATCTGCGGCGCATGCCGCACCAGTACCTGCTCCACCACCCAGCGATCAATCTGCAGCATCAGTCCGTAGCGCTCCGCTGCCGGAATAAACGCCGCCGGCAACATCAGGTCGCCACCGTCATCGACCATGCGCACCAGTATTTCGTAATGACTGACCGCGGACAGCTCGCCGCTGCGGGCCACCGGCTGCGCGTAAAGTACCAGCCGCTCGCCATCCAGCGCCTCGCGAATGGCCGATGCGACGATGATCTCGCGGTGCTGTTCCGCCGCGGCGCTCTGCTCCATTTCGTAAATCATCACGGTGCCGCGGCTGGCGTGCTTGGCCGAGTAGCAGGCCACGTCCGCCTGACTGAGCAGATCGCCGAGGCGATCGTTGAAACAGTTGATCTCCGTAATGCCGACACTCGCGCCGACATCGTAGACACGCTCGTTCCAGGGAAAGCGCAGCGCCACTATCTGCCGGATCAACTGCTCGCAGCGCAGTCGTGCCTGCTCCTTGTTGCAGTGGCGGAACAGCAGGCCGAACTCGTCACCACCGAGACGCGCGACGCTGTCGGATGTGCGCAACAGTGCGCGCAGGTACTTGCTGATCTGCTTCAGCAGCGCGTCACCGGCCAGGTGGCCGGCACTGTCGTTGACCACCTTGAACCGATCCAGATCGACATAGGCCAGCGCATGGCACTCGTCGCTGTGGCGCACACTCTCGATCGCTTTCAGCAGTTCGCGCTTGAAAGCATCGCGGTTGGGCAATCCAGTGAGATCGTCATGGGAGGCCTTGTAGGTGAGCTGGCGAATCAGCTGGCGCGATTCGCTCACGTCCTGGAACACCATCACCGCCCCCAGCAGCGCACCGCGCTCGGTCTTCAGCGGCGAAGCAGAATTCTTGATGTCATAACAGCGCCCGTCCTTGCTGTGCAGCACACAGCCGTCGGCACTGAATACCGGCTCACCGAGGCGCAGGCATTCAGCCACCGGGTTCGGCACCGATTCGCCGTCGCGCCCGAGGGTCATGCGGAATACGCCGTCAACCGGCTGCCCCCGAACCCGCTCCAGCGGCAGGCCCATCATCTGCTCGGCCACCGGGTTCATGAAATTGATCCGACAATCGGCGTCGGTGGAAATTACCGCATCGGCGATGGACGACAGTGTTACCTGCAGGCGCTCCTTCGCTTCCACCAAATGGGTTTCGCCGCGTTTGCGCCCGTCGATATCCTCGACCTGGACCACCGAATAGAGCGCCTCACCGTGGGCATCCCGCGCCAGGCTGCAAGACAGATACCCCCACACCACATGGCCGTCGCGGTGCACATAGCGCTTTTCCAGGTGCGGCGCATGGCGCTCGCCGCTGATAAAACTCCGCCACAGCTCGCGGCTGGAAGGCTCGTCTTCCGCACAGGTGATCGAAAAGATGCTGCGCCCCACCAGCTCACCCTCGGGGTAGCCGACAAACTCACAGAAACTGCGATTGGCCTGCAGAATACGGCCTTCCAGCGACACCAGTAACATCCCGATACGGGAATCCTCCACCGCGGCGCGAAAGCTGCTCTCCATTTCGACGATACGCGCATTGCGGTGGCGTTCGATATTGGTATAAACCGCCATCGCGTAGGCCGGCAACGCCGCCACAAAGGTGTTTACCACCAGCGTCACGCCCGCGTGATCACCTCTGGCCATCAAGGCCGGATTGGCGTGAGTCTCGACCCCCACATAGATGAGTGCCACCGCCAGAATGGTGCCAAAGATGACCACCAGCGTCTGGAACAGTGGCAGTCGCGTCGCGGCCCAGATCAACGGCAGCGAGACAAATACGAACGGCAGCAGCGCCACCTCGAACACTAGGTAAATGGATGCACCCACCACTGCCGCAGTGGACAGGAAACGGCCCAGCGCCGCACCACTGCGGAAACTGCGCAGCGTCTCGGCGCGACACATCAGCGCCAGTGGCAGCAGCGTCAGCAGCCCGACAAAATCCGCCAGGTACCAGATCGGGAACAGGGTCTGATAGGGAAGACCGGTGCGCGCCACCGCCACCAGAGCCCCCAGGCCCGCGCCCGCCAGCGGCGGCAGGATGGCCGAAAAGAAAGTGAAGCGCAGCCACTGTCTGGGGCCATCGAAGTAATCTTCCTCGACGCAGAAGCGGCGCAGCAGCAAGGCGGCGAGCAGGATTTCGGAAAAGGACACCGACGTATAGACAAGCGCCGGCAGCCAACCGTAGCCGATGGCGACTCCGGCCATCACGTCGGCGGCGAGAAACGCCAGCAGCAGCAGCGGCCAATCGCGCACTCGCTGGCGGTAGAGAAAGGTTATGGCAATGGCATCGGGAAACCACACAGCCGCAGCGCCGCCGCCGGGGCTGAGGAACTTTTTGCAGATAACGACAAATGTGGCAGAGATAGCCGCCAGCAGCAGGGCCGACAACCACAGGTGCTGCCGGGATTGTCCCCCATCGGGGTTACAATCCGGAACCATTACAGACATCCACATCCTCGGCTTATTGGTATCGTTCCGTGAGTACTGCCTGATTTTACGCGTGCAGGTTTTTTTTGTTTTTATGCAAACCCGGCAAGTGTAGACCAGCAGGCGTCAATTGCAGCTATTAATTATGTCGCCAATTCAAATTAATCCAATTTTTCCGTGCCAGCCGCGCACTTCTCGGCCACCTGGCACAATTGCGCCAAATCGTACGATTCGGGCAGTGCCGCGTCGCACTCCTCGCCGCCGTATTCACCGATAGCGACAAAGGTGATCCCTGCGGTGAGCGGGTCCTCCTTCAGAATGTGCGCCATATCCGCCGCTGCCATACCGGGCATCGCGGCGTCGAAAAGCACCATATCGGGGCACTGGGTGCGAGCGGCAAAGATGGCCTCCACCGCGTCCTCGGCCACTGCCAGCTGCACCTGGCTGAAGCCATTCAGCATGGTGCGCAGGCGATTGACGCCCGCCGGCCGATTGGCCACCTGCAGGATTCGGCAGGCGGGGAATTTCACCGGCACCCGCGGACCGGGCGACAGCTGCATGACCTCCACCGGTGCGTCGATCATTGGAAACTCAATCCAGAAAACGGAGCCCTGGTCCTCGTGGCTGTCGAAGTCGATGCGCCCTCCCATCGCCTCGGTCAGGCGCCTGGCGATTGCCAGCCCGACGCCGGTACCCTCTATCTGCCCCTTTTCCGCCCCCAGGCGGTTGAACGGCTCGAAAACCTCAGCGCGTTTTTCCTCCGGAATGCCGGTGCCGGTATCGAGGATACTGAGCCGCAGCCAACCCTCCGCCTGCGGTGCGAAGTTCATCACCACGCGGCCGTTTTCCCGGTTGTACTTGACGGCGTTGCCGGCCAGATTCAGCACCACCTGCTTGAAGCGCACCGGATCGGCACAGATATACGCCGAGTCCCAGCCGAGCGGCTCGAAGATCAGGCTCACGCGGCGGGTTTCCGCCAACGGTTCGAGCAGCCGCTTGCAGTCCTCCACCAGCGCTGCCGGCTGCATCGGCTCCATAGACGGAGCGAGGCGGTGGCTGTCGATACGCGCCAATTCCAGCACGTCGCCCACCAAGTGGAGTAGATGCTGGCCGGCGCGGCGGATTTCTCCGAGGCGCTGGCGCTGGTCCGGATTGAGACTCTGGTCCAGTTCCACCATCTGGCTGTAACCGAGGATCGCATTCAGCGGGGTGCGCAGTTCGTGGCTGAGGCTGAATAACAGGTCGGCGCGGTTGCTGTTCTCGCGCCGCAGTTGCTGCAGCTCGCGCTCGGCGCGCTCCAGCGCCTCGCGGTTACCGGTAATGTCCTGCAACACACCGAGCACCCGTACCGGCAGTCCCTCGCTGTTGCGCTGTACCCGCCCACGGCAGCGCACCCAGACGATGCCACCGTCGCGGTGCCAGAGGCGAAACTCGACATCCAGCGGTACCTGCTCGCGCACGTGGTCGTGCATTGCCTGCTGCGCGCGCGGATAGTCCTCTGGCAGCATGCGTGCGCGCCAGTGCGACAGCGCGGTGCGCGCATCCGCATCGACCTGGTGATTTTCGTATCCGAGCATGGCCCAGCAGGCGCGATCCAGCACCACTTCGTCGGCGCGCAGATCCCACTCCCACAGACCATCGCTCACGCCCGCCAGCGCCTGCAGTGGCCTTTCCCCGGGCAGATTCGACAGGTAGCGCACCGACAGCGCCTCGGTGTAGTCGGCACAGCCGCCGATCACCAGCAGCTGCGGCCGGCCGGCCGCATCGCTGCGGCTGACAGCGCGCGCCCACAGGCGCATCCAGTAGAGCTGCCCGGCGCTGTCGTAGGCGCGGAATGTGACATCAATGGCGCCTCCCTGGGCGCCGATCCGCTGGCGCAGGGCGCGCAGCTTGTCGCGGTCATCGGAGTGCACCAGAGACAGCGGAGCGCCGCTCCACAGACCGCTCAGGGCGGACGAGGGATCGTCGTCAAACAGCGCCCACACGGCGCCGGCGGCCCGCTGGCGGCCGCTCTCGGGATGCCACTCCCA
Organism: Microbulbifer sp. SAOS-129_SWC; assembly: GCF_039696035.1. GTDB lineage: Bacteria > Pseudomonadota > Gammaproteobacteria > Pseudomonadales > Cellvibrionaceae > Microbulbifer. The sequence continues at coordinate 1,109,707 of NZ_CP155567.1, read as the reverse complement.
GAAACCGCAGTCCACGTCCAGCAACAACCGCTGTAGATAGCCGATTTGCGCGCGCAGCCCGGCTTCGTCCATTGTCGCCAGCTCCTCGTCGGACACGGCCAGCTGCAGCGGAAGTACGGGAAGATCGGAAGTCTGTGGTTCGGACACGCAGATCACTTTTTCACCGGACAAGTTAACGGCTAGTGAAGCACTTATCCGCCGCCGTGAAAAGGGCGCCGCGTGCCGCCGGCAATCTGTGGGGATCGAAAACGCGGATAAAAAAAAGGCCCCGCATGGCGGGGCCTGAATCAGCGATGATGAGAGAAAACGGGAAGTCACGCAGTATTAAAGCTGTTGCCATAAACCCGTGATGGATTCCCGAAGCGCGAGCCTTGCGGCCCACACCCCTAGTACTGCAACCACTATGCCAACTTTGCAAAACCCATGAAAAAGGGCTGTGCGGTGCGCGCGAAGGCGCGCCAACGCGGCGCGTGAACCAACAACGATCGACATTCGGCACCTTTGCACCAAAACCATGCAATGCGTGGCCGCAGATGTAGTGACTGCCAAGGAGGAAAAATTCTCATTCTGCGCCCGGCGGGGGTGCCACAGGCAGGGCTATGGGGTAGCATCTGCCGACCGGTGGGCGTTTCCATCAGAACCCGACTACCTTCTAGCGGAGGGATGGGTTCCAGCGCGCGCCCACAGTTGTGCACTAGAAAGGCTGTACTATGAATTCAGAGTTATCGACTCAGCGGCGCGAAGACGCGCCGCGCATCTGGGTCACCACCATCCTGTTTGCCAGCACCGCGCTGGCGGCGCTGATCCTGGTGCCGCTGTACGGTGTGGCCGTGGGCTACCACTGGTACCAGTGGCTGGCATTCGCCGTTTACGGCGCCCTGTGCGGCTTAGCGATTACCGCCGGCTACCACCGCCTGTGGTCCCACCGCACCTATGAGGCCCACTGGTCGCTGCGCCTGCTGTTCGCCCTGTTCGGCGCCGCCGCCCTGCAGAACAGCGCCCTGATCTGGTGTTCCGGCCACCGCCGCCACCACCGCCATGTTGACGACAACGAGCAGGATCCCTACTCCGCCAGGCGCGGCTTCTGGTTCTCGCATATCGGCTGGATGCTGCGCGATTATCCGAGCGGCAAGGTGGATTTTGGCAACGCCAAGGACCTGCAGCGCGACAAAATCGTCATGTGGCAGCACAACCACTATCTGACCGTCACCCTGGCGATGAATCTGGGCCTGCCGCTGCTGCTGGGCATGGTGACCGGTGATGTGATCGGCATGCTGCTGCTGGCCGGTGTGCTGCGTATCGTGGTCAACCACCACACCACGTTTTTTATCAACTCCCTGGCCCATATCTGGGGGCGTCGCCCCTACACCGACGAGAACAGCGCGCGGGACAACGACCTGCTGGCGTTCTTCACCTTCGGCGAGGGCTACCACAACTACCACCACATCTTCCAGACCGACTACCGCAACGGTATCCGCTGGTACCAGTGGGATCCGACCAAGTGGCTGATCCGCAGCGCCAGCTGGCTCGGCCTGGCGCGCAACCTGAAGACGGTGCCGGCGATGCGCATCCAGCGGGCGATGCTGACCATGCAGTTCAAGCGCGCGGAGCAGAAGCTGCAACAGTCCTCCCACAAGGACAGCTGGCGCCAGCTGCTGGAAAAAGAAGCTGCGGTTTTCTCTGCGGCCCTGTCGGAGTGGAAAGAGCTGCAGTCGCGCCGTTACGAAAACGCCCGCGAACGCCTGTTAGCCAAGTGGGAGAGCGCAGCCATCCGCACCCGTGTGAACGAGCTGGAATACAGCCTGAAGATGCAGCGCAAGCGCCTGCAGATCATGATGGAACAGTTCCACCTGTGCCCGGTGACCGCCGCGGCCTGATTTCGATCTTCGAACACAAAAAAGGCGAGCCAACTGGCTCGCCTTTTTTGTGCGCGCTCTGAAACATTTCCGGTGCGACCCCGCTGCTATACCGGCTCTCCCGCAGCAAAATGCTGCATCGAGTAGTTCACCCGCTCTTCCACATTTCTCTCCAGCTGCTCGATATCCATTTTCTCGATTGGCCGCAGGCGCGTGCGCAGGCCGATGCCATTGGCAATCTGGATTGCCAGGCCCGGGCGCGCGTTGGCCTCGAGCAGCAGCGGGCCGCGCCTGCGGTCGAGCACGATATCGCAACCGAGATAACCGAGCCCGGTCATTTCGTAACAGCTCGCCGCCAGGCGCAGCAGCTCGCGCCAGTCGGGCACCTGGAGCTTGTCGAATGGTATTTCCGTGTCCGGATGGCGACTGACGCGCAGGCCGCTTTGCACCGCAAAACAGCTTCTGCCACTGGCCAGGTCGAGCCCCACGCCCACGGCACCCTGGTGCAGGTTGGCCTTGCCATCGGAGGCGTGGGTGGAACAGCGCAACATGGCCATGACCGGGAAACCGCGGAACACGATCACGCGGATATCCGGCACCCCCTCGAAGGAGTAGTTGTCGAACACCGGATCAAAATCCACCAGCGCCTCGATCATCACCCGGTCGGGCTTGCCGCCGAGACTGTAGAGGCCGCTGTGGATATTGCTGACGTGGCGCAGGATATCCATTGCCGTAACCTCGGCGCCGGAGGGCTTCAGGTACTTGTCGCCGTTGCGGCCGACGATCACCAGAATACCCTTGCCGCCAGAGCCCCGCGCCGGCTTGATCACGAACTGCCACAGCGGCTCGATCACCTCCATCACGCGGCGGCGGCTGGGCTGGCTCTCGAAGGCGACAATCAGCTCCGGCACCGCGATGCCCACGCGCTTGGCCGCGCGCTTGGTATTGAGTTTGTCGTCGACGATCGGGTACTTGTCGCGGTCGTTGTAGCGGGCGATATAATTGACGTTGCGCGCGTTCATGCCCAGCACGCCCCGGCGCCGCAGCGCCATCGGCGACACCAGGCCGCCGCGCACCTTGGCGAGTATCTTTTCCAGGGAAAAACCGTTCATCTGGTGGCCCGTCCCGGCTACTTGACCAGCTGGCGGAAGCGCATCAGCTCGCCGAGCCGGTAACCGGTGTAATTACCCACCACCAGGATCAACGCCAGCAGCACCAGCAGCAGCTCGGGGAAATTGAAGGTCCAGTGCTCGATATAGCGGTTGGTCATCGCCCACCAGGCAAGCACCGCGACCAGCAGGCTGCCACCTGCCTGCACCACCACCTCGTAGGGGCCGTCCTCCTCCCATACGATGGACATGCGCTCGATGGTCCAGGCCAGAATGATCATCGGGAAGAAGGTGACCGTCAGCGCCTGCTCGATCCCGAGCTTATAGCTGACCACACTGATGACCCCCATCAGTATCACCACCGTCACCACCACCGCGGCGATCCTCGACACCAGCAACAGATTGAGCCGGCTCAGGTTAAAGCGTACCCACAGGCCCAGCACCAGGATGAGGATAAAGATACTCAGGCCCGTGAGCAGGCGCGTCTCGATAAAGGCGATCGCCAGCAGCACCGGCATAAAGGTGCCGGACGTGCGCAGGCCAACAAACACGCGCAGTAATACCACCACCAGTGCCCCCACCGGCACCAGCAGGATCAGCTTGAAGATACTCTGTTGCTCGATCGGCAGGCTGTAGATGGAGAAATCCACCAGCGCCTCTTTCTCCTGGCTGGTGCTCATCATCGACACATCGCGGGCCGGGACATCGTTGGAGATCACGGAGAAGGTCACCTGCGAATTGCGGCCGCCCTCCACATCCAGCAGGCTCTTGCCGCCGCGCTGCCAGATAAAGAAATTCTTCGGCACGCCGGGGGAGCCGCTGTGGGGCTCGAACACCACCCAGCGGTCGCCATCGTAAACCTCGAGCAGGTCCTCGGGATCGAGTCGACGGCGGCCCTCCTCCAGGTAGAGGCCGCGAATGCGGTGCGCGGGGATATCGGCCTCGGCCAGCACCACCAGAGCGACATCCACCAGCGGGCGATCCTTGTAATAACCGAAGATCAGGTTGCGGTCCTGGTTGCGCTTGTCACCCAGCGCCGAGAGCAGCTGGGTGGTAAAGGTACGGGTATCGGAGGAGCGCTCCCGCGCGGCGGCTACCAGAGAGTTGATGGCCTGGCGCACGGCTTCCTGCTCGCGGGCGCCGAGGAAAGGTTTTTTCACGGTGGTACTGAGTTCCAGTGGCTGCTCCAGCGCCGCCCCCGGCGTCTGGTGCACATCCAGCTGGTAGAACAGTGTCTGGGTACCACTGGCGGCGCGGCGCGACCACACGGCACGGTACTCGTCGTTATCGCGGATAACATTGAAACCGTAGCCGGAGGAGCTGAAGCTCTCGTTCAGCACCTCCATGTTGCGCTGTGCCCGCGGCAGTGTCAGCGCCGCCTTGACCGGACCGCCGTCCGCGGTGAAACGCACCTTGGCCTCGATGGTCCAGACGGTACGGTACTCTCCCGGCAACAGCGGGAAGCCGAGAGCGCGATTCTTGTAGATCGTGAGGCCGATACCCATTGCGGCGAGCAGAGCGGCGAGAATATAAACCTGAGCGCGCGGCGACATTCGCCATTCCCCATATAGCAGAGGCAGCGGCCCCGGCCGCTGCTTCGATCATTATCGATTATTTGGTATCCGGCAGCTTGGGGAGCCCCTGAACTTTGCGCCGGGAGACGTCCACCACCGCGGCATCCTTAAGGAAGTTGCGTCCCACCAACAGCAGGTAATCGAGCCCGGTGCGCTCGGTCAGGTTGACCTCCACCATATGGGTCACTTCACCCACGGTCAGGCTCATATTCACCACCGGGCGCCGCTGCGAGTCGAACCCCGGACGCACCACTTTTACATAGCGCTTGACCGGCAGTTCGACGGTCACCGGCTCCGCGTCCGATTTCGGCGGTGCCAGCTTAAAGCGCACCCAGTCCTTGCCGTCCCGCTCGAAGGGCGTCAGCTCCTGAACGCTGAGGGAGGAAGTGGGCGATCCGGTGTCGATCAGGGATTCCAGAAAAACGCCACCGGGCTCAACGGAAAAGGTTTCCACACTGCCGAGCACCAGCTTGTCTTTCGCTACCGGCACTTCGACCACATTTTCGTAGTGGCGTTCGATCACGCGCTCGACCACTTTGACTTCCGGCTCGGCGCACACCACTTTCTCGGGTTCCGGACAGTGCTCGGGCTCAGCGGCTGTCTCGGGCGCACTCTGCTGCGCAGGCTCTACCGCTGTCGGCGCCTTTTGCCAGGGGTACTGCATCGACCCGCAGCCGACCAGTCCCTGCAACGCCAGCATCAGCCCTAAAAGGGGAAAAATCCGCATTCTTATTGACTACCTTAAGGCCTCTTCGGCCATCCCTGTGCAACGATCGAATTTGTCGTCTCCCTACTCTGCTCTTACGGGCTCAATCCATGGCGCGCTAATTTTGTTAAGGGCGGATAGTAACCTATCCGTACTTATCGGTCACCTTGGCACCGGTCAGACGCTGGCGGCTATATCGAGGTGACAGGCTAGCAGAAAATCCCGACGGCCCGCTTATTTCCAGCAGCGAATTGCAAATTGTGCGCCGCCGCAGAGAAGCAAAAGGTGACTCTGTGGTATCCCTATCCGCTAATGGGTATAGTCCAAGCAAACTTACTATAAAAATAATTACATGACCGAGATTCAGAACGAGCGCTCTGCCAGTGGAGGGCAGATCGTCGTCCGGTGTTTGCAGGCCCAGGAAGTGGATCGCGTTTTCTGCGTACCCGGGGAGAGTTACCTGCCGGTGCTCGACGCCCTGTTCGATGCCGCGGAAATCCAGTTAGTCACCTGTCGCCAGGAGGGCGGCGCGGCGATGATGGCCGCCGCCGACGGCAAGCTCCGCGGCTCCCCCGGCGTCTGCTTCGTCACCCGTGGCCCCGGCGCCACCAATGCCAGCGCCGGCGTGCACCTGGCCTATCAGGGCTCAATCCCACTGGTGCTGTTTATCGGCCAGGTAGCGCGCGACACCCAGGACCGCGAGGCCTTCCAGGAGATCGACTACCGTCGCATGTTCGGCCAGATGGCCAAGTGGGTCGCGCAGATCGACAGCGCCGAGCGCATACCGGAATACGTGCAGCGCGCCTTCGCCGTTGCCGTTGGCGGCCGCCCCGGCCCGGTGGTGCTGGCCCTGCCCGAGGACATGCTGCGGGAAACGGCCACCACCGCCCCCGCCCCGGCAAGGTCCCCCGCTTCCCCGGCCCCCGCGCCCACCGACATCTCCGCCCTGCGCCAGCGACTCGCCGCCAGCTGCAAACCGCTGCTGCTGTGCGGCGAAGCGCCCTGGACCGGCGCCGCTGACCTGCTGCGGCACTGGTGCGAGCGCGAGCAGCTGCCGGTGGCCGCCGCCTTCCGCTGCCAGGATATTTGCGACAACGACAGCCCGCACTATATCGGCGACGTCGGCCTCGGCATCAACCCGGCGCTGCGCGCACGTATCAAGGCCGCCGACCTGGTCATTGCCCTCGGCGGGCGCTTCAGCGAGATCGTCACCCAGGGCTACAGCATCCTGAAGCCCGGCGACCGCCAGCAGATCGTCTACGTACACCCGTCGGCGGAGGAGCTGGCGCGGGTACCGGCCAGCCTTGCGATCAACAGCTCGATGGCAAACCTGCTCGCGGCAATGCTGCACGGCGATGCGGGGCAAGTTCCCACCGAGCGCGCGGCGTGGCTCGAAGCCGCGCGCGGTGACTACCTGCAGTGGACCACGCCCGCAGAGATTCCCGGCAACCTGCAGTACGGCAATATCGTCACCTGGCTGCGCGAGCAGCTGCCGGACGATGCGATCCTGTGCAATGGCGCCGGCAACTACAGCATCTGGGTACACCGCTTCTTCCGCTTCCGCCGGCCCGGCACCCAGCTGGCGCCGATCAGCGGCTCCATGGGCTACGGCCTGCCCGCGGCCATCGCCGCCAAGCTGCGCTACCCGCACCGGCCGGTGATCTGTTTTGCCGGCGACGGCTGCCTGCAGATGACCGTGCAGGAACTCGCCACCGCCAGCCACTACGGCGCCAATATTCTGGTAATCGTCGTCAACAACGGCAGCCTCGGCACCATCCGCATGCACCAGGAGCGCAACTATCCCGGCCGCATCAGCGGCACCGAGCTGCGCAACCCCGATTTCACCGCGCTGGCGCGGGCCTATGGTTTTCACGCACAGGCGGTTGCCACCACCGAGGAATTTTTCCCGGCCTTCACCGCGGCCATGGCAAGCGACAAACCGGCGCTGCTGGAACTGATGCTGCCGCTAGATGCGCTGACCCCCAACCTGAAATTATCGGATCTGTAACAGGAGTTGAGCATGGATTTGAATCTTGCCGGCAAACGGGCCCTGGTATGCGGTTCCAGCCAGGGTATCGGCCGGGCCTGCGCCGAACAGCTGGCGCAACTGGGCGCATCCATCACGTTGTTTTCCCGCGACCGCGAAAAACTGGAAGCGGTGAAAAAGGCCCTGCACAGCAGCGCCGGCCAGGATCACCGCGTGCTGGTGGCCGACTTCTCCGATCCCGGCCAGGTTGCCACGGCCATCGAAGCCCACCTGGCCGAGGCCGGCCCGTGTGAAATCCTGATCAACAATACCGGCGGCCCGGCCCCCGGCCCGGCCCATACCGCAGAACCGCAGGCATTTGTCGACGCCTTCAACCTGCACCTGGTCTCCAACCAGACTTTGGTGCAGGCACTGCTGCCGGGCATGCAGGCGGCGGGCTACGGCCGCATCATCAATATCATTTCCACCTCCGTGAAGCTGCCGCTGCGCGGACTCGGCGTCTCCAACACGATTCGCGGGGCCGTGGCCAGCTGGGCCAAGACGCTGGCGAATGAACTGGGGCCGTTCAATATCACCGTCAACAATGTGTTGCCCGGTGCCACCGCGACAGTGCGCCTCGATGCCATCATCGAGAACAAGATGAAAAAGCAGGGCAAGTCGCGCGAGGAAGTGGAGGCGGCGGAAAAGAGCACGATTCCGCTGGGCCGCTTCGGCGAGGCCAGTGAACTGGCAAATGCGGTCGCGTTTCTCGCGTCACCGGCCGCCTCCTATATCAGCGGCGTCAGCCTGCCGGTGGATGGCGGCAGGACCGGGTGCCTGTAATGGACAACGCGCTACCCTGTATTCGCAACTATATCGCCGGCGAACTGGCGACACCGCGCGCGCGGGCGGCACTGCTGGACAACGTCAATCCGGCCAGCGGACAGGTTTATTCACAGCTGGTCGATTCCACCGATGAGGACCTGCAGGCAGCGGTTGCCGCCGCGCAAAGTGCCCTGCCCGGCTGGCGCGCCATGGATATCGCCGCGCGTGCGCGCCACCTGGAAAAAGTGGCCGACCTGATCGAGCGCGACCTGGACCGATTTGCCGCGGCCGAGTGCGAGGACAACGGCAAGCCGCTGGCACTGGCACGCGCAGTGGACATTCCCCGCGCTGTGGACAACTTCCGCTTCTTCGCCCGCGCAATTACCCAGTTCGCATCGGAATCCCACGCCATGGGCGAGCGCGCGATCAATTACACGCTGCGCGCACCGCTGGGCATCGTCGGCTGCATCTCGCCGTGGAACCTGCCCCTGTACCTGTTCACCTGGAAGATTGCCCCGGCGCTGGCGGCGGGCAACTGCGTGATCGCCAAGCCGTCGGAAGTCACGCCGAAAACCGCGGCCCTGCTCGCCGAAACCTGCATCGAAGCCGGCCTGCCCGCCGGCGTGCTGAACATACTGCACGGCCGCGGTAGTGGCATCGGTAACGCCATCGTCACGCATCCGGACATCAAGGCCATTTCCTTTACTGGCGGCACCGCCACCGGCGCCCGTATCGCCGCGCAGGCGGCGCCGCAGTTCAAGAAACTGTCACTGGAACTCGGCGGCAAGAACCCAACCCTGGTCTTCGCCGACTGCGACTGGGACAAGACCCTGGACGGCGTACTGCGCTCCGCCTTTGCCAACCAGGGGCAGATCTGCCTGTGCGGTTCGCGCATCTATGTAGAGCGCTCGATCTATGCCGATTTCAAGGCCGCGCTGCTGCAGCGGATCTCGCAGCTGCGCATCGGCGACCCGCTCACCGATGTCGACCAGGGCGCGCTGGTTTCCGCAGCGCATATGCACAAGGTGCTGGGGGCGATCGAGACCGCCAGAGCCGAGGGCGGCGAGATTCTCTGCGGTGGACAACAACGGCAAGTGGATGGCCGCTGCAACGGTGGTTTCTTTGTCGAACCCACGCTGATCGAAGGTCTGCCGCTCGACAGCCAGACCAACCAGCAGGAGATCTTCGGCCCGGTTGCCACCATCCAGCCGTTCGAGGGCGAAGAGCAAGCACTGCAGCTGGCCAACGGCACCGGCTATGGCCTGGCTGCCTCCGTGTGGTCGGAAAACCTGAGTCGCAGCCACCGTATCGCCGGCCGGCTGGACTTCGGCATCGTGTGGGTCAACTGCTGGCTGCAGCGGGACCTGCGCACCCCGTTCGGGGGGATGAAAAATTCCGGCGTCGGTCGCGAGGGCGGCTGGGAGGCGCTGCGGTTTTTCACCGAGCCGAAGAATGTCTGTATCGACTTTGGCTAATTGACAACGCGCCGCTGCAGGCGCATTAAAGACGATAAATGCGGATTGGAGATAACAATAAATGAGCAATCCCATCGAATCCAACAAGGCCCCGGAACCCGTCGGCAGCTACCCGCATGCACGCAAGGTGGGCAACCTGCTGTTTCTGTCCGGTGTGGGCCCGCGTGTACGCGGCAGCCGCGAGATTCCCGGCGTGATCCTGAACAGCGCAGGCGAGATCGAGAGCTACGACATCGCGGCCCAGTGTCGCTCCGTTTTCGACAACGTTCGTACCATTCTCGAGGATGCCGGCTCCGGCTGGGACCAGCTGGTCGATGTCACCGTGTTCCTGACCAACATGAAAGACGACTTCCACACCTACAACGCCCTCTACGCGGAGTATTTCAAAGACAACCAGCCGTGCAGAACTACGGTGGAAGTGCTGTCGCTGCCCACCCCCATCGCCATCGAGCTGAAATGCATCGCCACCATTTGAGAGCACCTGCGGAGGACAACCATGAACAGACTCACGCCGCCGATCAATTTCCACCAGTGGATCGAGGATCACCGCGAATACCTCAAGCCACCGGTGTGCAACAAGCTGGTGTTCGAGGAACAGGGCTTTTTCATCATGGTGGTGGGCGGCCCCAATTCGCGCAAGGACTACCACGTCGATGAGGGCCCGGAATTCTTCTACCAGGTGGAAGGGGATATGTTGCTGAAGACCATCCAGGACGGCGAAGTCGCCGACATTCCCATTCGCGAGGGCGAAATATTCCTGCTGCCGCCGCGGGTGCCGCATTCGCCGCAGCGCTTCGCCGATACCGTGGGCCTGGTGATAGAGCGGCGGCGCACAGAAAATGAGAAAGACGGTCTGCAGTGGTACTGCGACGTATGCAACCACCTGTTGTACGAGGAGTTCTTCAAGCTGCGCAATATCGAGCAGGACTTCCCGCCGGTGTTCGACCGCTTCTTCAGCTCCGCGGAAAACCGCACGTGCGACAACTGCGGCCACGTAATGCCGCTGCCGGGCGAGCAGGAGTAGTACCGTGCTGACCATCGATATCCACACCCACATACTGCCGGAGAACTGGCCCGACCTGAAACAGCGTTACGGCTACGGTGGGTTCATTCACCTGGACCACCACAAGTGCGGCTGTGCGCGCATGATGCAGGGCGACAAGTTCTTCCGGGAAATCGACAGCAACTGCTGGGACGCGGACGTGCGCATGCGCGAGTGCGACCAGCACGGCGTGCATGTGCAGGTACTGTCCACGGTGCCGGTCATGTTCAGCTACTGGGCCAAGCCGGAGCACGCACTGGATCTGTCCAAACTGCTGAACGATCACATCGCCGGCGTGGTCGCCGCGCAGCCGCAACGCTTTATCGGCCTCGGCACACTGCCGATGCAGGCGCCGGAGCTGGCCGTCGCGGAACTGGAGCGCTGTGTCTCGCAGCTAGGGCTGGCCGGTGTGCAGATCGGTTCCCACGTCAACGGCTGGAACCTGTGCGACGAAAACCTGTATCCGGTATGGGAGGCGGCGCAATCTCTCGGCGCAGCGGTTTTCGTCCATCCGTGGGAAATGGCCGGGCGCGAAGACATGCCCAAATACTGGCTGCCGTGGCTGGTGGGCATGCCGGCGGAAACCTCGCGCGCCATCTGTTCGATGATCTTCGGCGGCGTGCTGGAGAAATTCCCGCAACTGCGCGTGGCCTTTGCCCATGGCGGCGGCGCCTTCCCCAGCACCATCGGCCGTATTGAGCACGGCTTCAATGTGCGCCCGGATCTGTGTGCGGTGGACAACGGCACCAACCCGCGCGACTACCTGCAGCGGATCTATTTCGACTCGCTGGTGCACGACCCGCTGATGCTCAAATACCTGCTCGACCTGGCCGGCCCCGAGCGCATCGCGCTGGGCAGCGACTACCCCTTCCCGCTCGGCGAACTGGAGCCGGGCAAGCTGATCAAGTCGATGGCGCTCGACGACGGGATCAAGGCGCGCCTGCTGCACGGCTCCGCGCTGGAGTGGCTGGGGCTGGAAAAGACACAGTTTTACAACACAGGCTCACAGACGGAGGCCGCCGGATGAAACTGACCTTTGAACTGGATGGATGTGATTACCGCGTGGACACCGACAATGCGGTGAGCCTGGCGATCCCGCTGGAGTTCGACGGCAAACAGCCCAACCACTTCGGTGCCCCGGTGGCTTCCGCCATGGCCCTGGAGGCGGACGGTTTCGTCGGCGACACCCGCCGCGGTGGCAGCTGCAATGTCTCGCAGCTGACCATTGTGCCCCACTGCAACGGCACGCACACGGAATCGCTCAGCCATATCGTCGACGAGCTGATACCAGTGGGTGACATGCTGTCACCGCTGCTGGTGCCGTGCACCGTCATCAGCCTGGAAGCGGAAACACTGGGTGGCTGCAATGAGCACTACACACCCAACCCGGAGCCCGGCGATCTGGTGATCAGCGCGCGGCGCCTGGCCGAGGCACTGGCCGAGCAACCGCGGGCGCCGCACTGCGGCGCAGTCGTCATCAGAACCCTGCCCAACAGCGAGGAAAAATTCTCCCGCGCCTATGCGGACGCGGCCAGCGGGCCGCCGCCGGTTTTCTTCTCCAGTGAGGCCATGGCGTTACTGCTGGGTTTCGACCACCTGCTGGTGGACTTCCCCAGCATCGACAAGATGTTCGACCAGGGCCTGCTGGCCAACCACCACAGTTTCTGGAATATCGATTCCGGCAGTCACCACCTCAACGCCGGTGCCAGGCAACAGCGTTCGGTGACGGAAATGGTGTTTGTGCCGGACAGTGTGGCCGACGGGCTCTACCTGCTCAACCTGCAGATTCCCCCGTTCAAAACCGATGCGGCACCCAGCCGCCCGGTACTGTTTCCGCTCGAGCTGGCGGAATAACCTGAATTGAAGTTCGCACAATAACAATAGAGCCTATAGAGAGTTCAGCAGTATGCAATTCGAAACCGGCCTGGCATTCGCCAGGCAATTGGACCGGGACGACCCGCTGGCGCGCTTCCGCAATGCGTTCAACTTTCCCCGGCGCAGCGACGGCAGTGCGGAAATCTACCTGTGCGGCAACTCGCTGGGACTGCAGCCCAAACGCGCACGCGACACTGTCACCGAGGAGCTCGACAAATGGGCGGCGCTGGGCGTGAAGGGCCACTTTTCCGGCGAGCATCCATGGATGCCCTACCACGAATTCCTGGCCGAATCCTCCGCGGCCCTGGTCGGCGCCGGCGCCGACGAGGTGGTGGTGATGAACTCCCTCACCACCAACCTGCACCTGATGATGGTGACCTTCTACCAGCCGACCAGCGAGCGCTTCAAGATTGTTATCGAGGATCACGCCTTCCCCTCCGATCACTACGCGGTGGAGAGCCAGCTGCGCTTTCACGGCATAGATCCCGCCGAGGGCATGCTGCTGCTGAAACCGCGCGAGGGCGAGGAGCTGGTGCGCCGCGAGGATATCGACGCGCTGATCCGTGAACAGGGCGACAGCATCGCGCTGATGCTGCTGCCGGGGGTGCAGTATTACACCGGGCAGTGGTGGAATATCGCGGACATTACCCGGTCGGCGCAGGCGCGCGGCATCACCGTCGGTTTCGACCTCGCGCACGCAGTGGGGAATGTACCGCTGCAACTGCACGACTGGCAGGTGGACTTCGCCTGCTGGTGTTCGTACAAATACCTGAATTCCGGCCCCGGCGCCGTGGGTGGCTGCTTCGTGCACCGCCGCCATGCCAGCAATACCGCGCTGCCGCGCTTTGCCGGCTGGTGGGGTCACGACAAAGAGAGCCGTTTCCGCATGGAAAACCGTTTCCAGCCCATTCCCACCGCCGAGGGCTGGCAGCTTTCCAATCCGCCAATCCTGTCGCTGGCAGCGATCCGCGCCTCACTGGATATTTTCCAGGAGGCCGGCGGCATGGTGCCACTGCGCGAGAAGTCGGAAAAGCTGACCGCCTACCTGCAGTTCCTGCTCGAACAGCACGCCAGCGAATTTATCAACATCATCACACCGCTCGACCCACAGCAGCGCGGCTGCCAGCTGTCGCTGTGCTGCGATGCCCGACACCTGAGCGGGCGCGCGGTGCACCAGCGCCTGGAAGACCACGGCGTGACCTGCGACTGGCGCGAACCGAACGTGATTCGCATCGCACCGGTGCCGCTGTACAACAGCTTCGAGGACGTCCACCGCTTCGTGGAAATACTGGCCGCGGCCTGCAACGAATAGTAGACGGGGTTTTTCGATGACTGAAAAAATCGTAATCGCCGGCGGCGGCCTGGTCGGCGCCATGGCCGCATGCTTCTTCGCCCGCCAGGGCTTTGAGGTGGAAATATTCGAACAGCGCGCCGACCTGCGCCGGCACGATATTTCCGCCGGCCGCTCCATTAACCTGGCACTGGCCAACCGCGGCATTCACGCACTGGAACAACTGGGACTGATGGAGCGGGTATCGCGCCTGCTGATTCCGATGCGTGGGCGCATGGTGCACGACGGCGATGGCGGTGCCACCCTGCAGCCCTATGGCCAGAAACCGGAAGAGGTCATCTACTCCGTGTCCCGCGGTGGCCTGAATGCCCTGTTGCTGGACGCCGCCGAGGAGAGCGGCAAAGTGAAGGTTCACTTTAGCCAGGCGCTGCGCACCATCGATTTCGCTGGCAAGCGCGCGACTTTCACCAACGGCGACAGCGGAGAACAGAGAACCGTGACATTCGGCCGTTTTATCGGTGCCGACGGGGCCGGTTCGCGCAGCCGCGCGCTGCTCGGCGCGGCACTCGGAAAGGGGGCCTGGCAGGAAACCGTGGAGCCACTGGGTCACCAGTACAAGGAACTGGAAATTCCCGCGGGCGCACACGGCAGTTTCCAGCTGGAGAAGCACGCGCTGCATATCTGGCCGCGCGGCGGCTTTATGCTGATCGCCCTGCCCAATCTGGACGGCAGCTTCACCGTTACCCTGTTCCTGCCGGCGTCCGCGGCGGACGGCCCGAGCTTCGCCACACTGACCACGGCGGAGGCGGTAAAGGCGTTTTTCCGCCAGTTCTTCCCCAAGGTGATGCCGCTGATTCCCAACCTGCTGCAGGATTTCTTCGACAATCCCACCGGCCACCTGGGCACGGTGCGCTGTGCCCCCTGGAACCTGGATGAGCGCGCGATCCTGATCGGCGACGCCGCCCATGCGCTGGTGCCCTTCCACGGCCAGGGCATGAATTGCGGCTTCGAGGACTGTGCACTGCTGAACGAACTGATGCAGCGCGAACCCGGCAACTGGCACAAGATCTTTGCCGACTACAGTGCCGCGCGCATTCCCGATGCCAACGCCATCGCCGATATGGCGCTGGAGAACTACACCGAAATGCGCGACTCGGTGCGCGACCCCAAGTTCATCCTCAAGAAGGCCATCGGCTTTGAGCTGGAAAAGCGCTTCCCCGAGCGCTTTACGCCGCGCTACTCGATGGTGATGTTCCACCGGCTGCCCTACGCCGAGGCGCAGCGCAGGGGCGAGATCAACAGGGGAATACTGTCCGAACTGGCCGCGGACATCGACAGCGCCGACCAGGTGGACTGGGGCAGGGCCGAGCGGCTGGTGGCAGAGCGATTGGGTTAGCCCGGTTTGTCAGCCGCGCTGCAAGCGCGCGTCGATTTCCTCCAGCAGCTGGATCAGCTCACCGGCGGTGTAGTCGCCGCCGCGGAAATACTCCTCGGCGATGGGCGCGATGCCGCACGCGGTGGGCAGCGGTCGCGCCCCCTCGAGCAGCTCGATCATGCGCGGCAGAAACACGAACTGCAGCCACTGCGGCAGCGACAGGGTGTCCACGCAGAAGGGTTCGGTACTCGCCAGCGCCTCGGCCGGCGGCACCTCGTCCTGCCACAGCTGCAGCCGGCGCAGTTCCGTTTCCAGCTTCAGCAGCAGGGTGGCGACGTCGTCGTATATCGGATTCATAACACTCACTTTACTCAATTCTGCGACTGAACGGCGGCAGTGAATCGAGGATCGCGCGGCCATAGCGGCGCGTGACGATACGCCGGTCCAGCAGGGTCACGGTACCGCTGTCGCCCTCGGTGCGCAGCAGGCGCCCGCAGGCCTGCACCAGTTTCAGCGCCGCGTCGGGCACCGCTATCTGCATAAACGGGTTGCCGCCCTTGGCCTCGATCCACTCCGCCAGTGCCGCCTCGATCGGATCATCCGGCACCGAGAACGGCAGTTTGGCGATGACCACGTGGCGACAGTAGTCGCCGGGCAGGTCGAGCCCCTCGGCGAAACTGGCGAGACCGAACAGCACGCTGCGGCCGCCACCGTCAACTGTCTCACGGTGAATCTCCAGCAGCTGCTGACGGGATTTCTGCCCCTGCATCACGATGCGGTTGCGCCAGGTGCCGGGCAGGGATTCGTACACCGTCTCCATCTGCCGGCGCGAAGAGAACAGCACCAGCGCGCCGCCGTCGCCATCGAGCAGTTGCGGCAGGGTGTCGATTACCGCATCGGTGTGCTCGTCGGCGCGCCCGGCATCCACCGCCGCAGCGGGTACCTGCAGCGTGGCGCGGGAGAAGTCGAACGGGCTGGGCACCACCTGGTAGCTGGCGTTGTCCGGGGTGCCGGCGCGCATCTTCAGGCGATCGAATTTGCCCAGCGCGGTGAGCGTGGCGGAGGTCAGCACGGCGCCGAAACAGCGGCGCCAGAGGCTGTATTCAAGGGTCTTGCCGGCCAGGATCGGCGAGCTGCACACCTCGAAATCGGTGGAGCCGCCCCAGTCCACCAGCGTCACCCAGCGCGCCTGTGGCAGCGCGCCGGCGGCGTCCTCGCGGGCGTAATTGGCCCACAGCTGCAGGTTGGCCTCGGCGCGGCCGTACCAGCTGCCCAGCTGCGGGTACCAGCGCTCGAGGTCTACCGCCGGCACGGGCGAATGCGGGTCTTCCAGCAGTTTCTGTGCCCTCTGCAGCATCTTGCCGAGCACCGCTTCCAGCTCGTCGAAATCCTCGCGCAGCTTTTCCGCCAGCTGCATCATCGACTCCGGCACCACGCCGCCCTCGAAGCGGTGGCGAGCGCTGCGGCCTGGTGAAGAGCTATTGCCACGCTCGTCCTCGAACTCGCACTGCTCTTCGATCAGCGGCCACATCTGCTCCAGGCCCTGCTTGGCCGAAGTCAGCAGTGCCGGCAGTTCCTCGCCGCCGCGATCCAGCTCGGCGCCGTCGCCGATTTCCCCCAACATCTGCCCCAGATTCTTGTTGGCCTGGTCGAGCCAGCCGGTGGAAGCACCGACGCGGCTGTGATGGGCGAAGTGATTGAGCGCCTTGTCCGGCAGGTGGTGGGCCTCGTCGAGGACGTAGATCGTCTCTTCCGGCGGCGGCAGGATGGCGCCGCCGCCGAGGGCCAGGTCGGCCAGCAGCAGGTCGTGGTTGGCGACGATCACTTCAGTCTTGCCGAGGCGCTCGCGGGCGCGGAAGAAGCTGCAGTTGGTCACATGCGGACAGCGGCGCCCGCTGCACTGGCGGTGATCAGTGGTCACGCGGCTCCAGTCCGCCACCTCGATGGTCTCGGGCCAGTTGTCACGATCGCCATCCCAGCTGCCGGTGGCGAGCTGGTCGGCCATATCCCGGTACAGTTTGGCCCCGCTCTCGTCCACCTGCGGCTGCTCGTCCGCATAGAGGCCGAGGCTGAAGCCGGCGCCGCTGTCGGTCAGGCCCGACAGCAGCTGGTCCAGCTTCGACAGGCACAGGTAGCGGCCGCGGCCCTTGGCCAGGCTGAATTCGAATTTGAGACCGCTGTGACGCGCCACTTCCGGCAGGTCCTTGTGCACGATCTGCTCCTGCAGCGCCACCGTCGCGGTCGATACCACCAGCTTCTTGTCCTGGGCCTGGGCCAGCGGGATGGCGGCGAGCAGGTAGGCCACCGTTTTACCGGTGCCGGTGCCGGCCTCCACCACGCAGATATGCTCGCCGTCGCTCTTGCCCACGTCGCGCTCGCCGGCACCGTTCTGGACGATACCGCCGAGGGTGCGCGCAATGGCCGCCACCATCAGTTTCTGCCCGTAGCGGGCCTTGAGGTCACGGCCGGCGAGGAACTGGCTGTAGGCGGTCTGGATGGCTTTCTTGTGATCGTCGTTTAACACGCGGGAGATTCTGATGCGGAGTGATAGGGTTGGAATGCGGAATGATAACGGAAATCAGCCCACAGAGCCCATTTCGCATTCACGAGGCGCGTCCCTGCGCCCCACCCGCTTGGCGGGGTCACTAGTTCTCGTAGGCGAGCCTGGACACCACCGGGTTGGCGTAGCCCTGGATGGCTTTGTCGCGCCAGCGCTCGTCGATGTTGTCCATGCGCTCGATGAACTTGGCGCGGGTGTCGGCGTGCTCGTCGGGGTGCCAGGGCTTCGCCGGGTAGCCCACCGGCAGTTGCGGCGCCTCACCGTAGAGCATCTGGTAGGCGATCAGGTTGGTCGGGTGCAGCACGTAGTTGCCAATCACCTGGCGGTCGATCTCCTCGGCCAGGCTGGTGGCATCGTTGAAATCCCCCTCGATGGGCGTGCCGAAAGCGGTGTGCACATGTCCCTTGAAGCCGGTGATGCCCTTGGCGATGGCCCCCAGGTCCTCGTGCTTGCCCTTGCGGTACTCCTTGTGTTCCTCGAAGTACAGCTGCTTGGCTTTCTTCGCGTCGCAGGGATCCCACTCGTAGGAGATCGACAGCGGCACTATATGCAACTTGCGCCAGAAGTCCGCAAACGGGGTTTCCTTGTCCTTGGTCATCGCGAACATCGCCGCCAGCGCCGGGTTGGTGCGGTCCAACCCGTCTTTGGCGCGCCCGGAACGCTGGGCAATCCATACATGCTCGTTGTCGTTGACCACCGAGTGGTAGATATAATTGGACAGCTGGGTGGCGGCCTGCAGCTTCTCGCGGCGACTGCCGGCGTTGCGCTTGACCACGAAGCTCTTGTTCAACTTCATGATGTCGGTGGCAAACTGCTTGGTCAGCAGGTTGTCGCCGATGGCGATACGGGAGGTCTCATGACCTTCCTTGAACATGCTGAGAATGGCCAGCGCCGGATCCATGGCGATATCCCGGTGGTTGCTGACAAACAGGCAGGCGCGGTCCCTGGGCAGGGTATCCAGACCGGAAATGGTGAATTCGCTGGTGGTGCGTCGCAACACCAGGTCCATGTACTTGGCCACGACTTCCTGCACGCCGCGAATATTCTTCGCGCGGCGAAACTCGAAGCGCAGGAACTGCCGCACCAGCCAGGCGATCGGCCCCTCCAGCTTGGCCAGTTTGGGCACCAGGAAGTGGGCGGCCGCATGGGACATCTCGGGATCGGCAATCAGCCGGTCGAGTACCGCCCGCGCCTCGTCGTCGCGATAGGGGCGGATGTCCTCGAACTGGGCCGGATCCAACTCACTTGCTCTCATGAAATCACTACCTGCCCGCCGCACACTGCGCGGCGGCCTCTTCTTATTGTGGACAACGGATGAATGTCCGCGTGCTGCTGGCGCGCCGGACCGGCGCAGAACATACCGGAAGCGCCGCCGAACTACCAGCGCCGCGGCCGACCGCCCGGTTGGCCACAAACTGTGACCGCGCGCGCTGTCCCGGTAGACACCGGTGGCGCCAGCCGGGAGAATAGCCAGCTTTGACGCCAAAGACGGCGCGACCACAACGATAATGAAAACCGCCACCGGGCCGCGCCCGGATCGCGGAGCAGACCAGGAGTGCACCTTGAGTCAGACCAGTACCAACCCCGATGTCCGCAAGCCCAGTCTGGGCGACGCCCTGACCCCCCTGCTGCTGCTGATTGTCCTGCTGTGGGCATCGGTACAGTTTTTCGGCGCCGATTCCTCCTACGGCCCCAACCAGATCGCCCTGCTGCTGTGCGCCGGCGTGGCCGCGCTGGTGGGGATGAAAAACGGCTACACCTGGAACGAGATGGAAGGCGGCATGCTGCACGGCATCAGCCTGGTGTTTGGCGCCATCCTGATCCTGCTCGCCGTGGGCGCGCTGATCGGCAGCTGGATTCTCGCCGGCACCGTGCCATCAATGATCTATTACGGCGTGCAGATCCTCTCGCCGCAGTGGTTCTACGCCGCCAGCTGCCTGATCTGCGCCGTAGTCGGCCTCAGCATCGGCTCCAGCTGGACCACCGCCGGCACCCTCGGCGTGGCGCTGATCGGTATCGCCCAGGCGCTACAGCTGTCCCCGGAAATCACCGCCGGGGCCGTCATCTCCGGCGCCTATTTCGGTGACAAGATGTCGCCGCTGTCTGACACCACCAACCTGGCCGCAGCGGTCACCTCCAACAATCTGTTCCAGCACATCCGCCATATGCTGTGGACCACCATCCCGGCCTTCACCCTGGCCGTGGTGATTTTCTCCATCATCGGCCTGAACACCCAGGTCGCAGAGACCCAGTCCGCGGATATCGACATCCTGCTCGGCGCGCTGCAGGGGGAATTTCATATCTCCCTGGTCAGCCTGCTGCCACTGGTTCTGCTTCTCGCCATGGCCTGGCGCAAGATGCCGGCCTACCCCACACTGATCATCGGCGCACTGGCGGGCGTCGCCATCGGCATGATATTCGAGACCGATGCCGCGCGCCGGCTCGGTGGCGGCGACGGCGCCCTGTCCGTATTGAAGGGCGGCTGGTACAGCCTGTTCGACGGCTATAAATCCACATCGAGCAACGAGAATGTGGCCGAACTGCTGTCCAAAGGCGGTATGAGCAGCATGCTCAACACCATCTGGCTGATTATCTCCGCCATGGCCTTCGGCGGCGCGATGGAGAAAGCCGGCTTCCTCGAGCGCATCGTCAACTGGGCGCTGTCGCGGGTGAAAACGGTCGGCGCCCTGGTGACCACCACCGTACTCACCTGCTTCGGCATGAATGCCGCCGCCGGCGACCAGTACATGGCCATCATCATCCCCGGCCGCATGTTCCGCGAAGCCTTTGCCGACATGGGCCTGCACGGGCTGAACCTGTCGCGCTCACTGGAAGACTCCGGCACCATCACCTCGGTGCTGATTCCGTGGAACACCTGCGGTGCCTTTATGAGCGGCACCCTGGGCATAGCCACCTGGCACTACGCGCCCTACGCGCTGTTCAACCTGATCTGCCCGCTGCTGGCCATTGCCTACGGCTGGTTCCACTTCAAACAGATGCCGCTGTCCGCCAAGGCAGCCGATTGACGGAGCGCCCCGATGCAAGACAGCGGTAGCCTCGCCGGCCTGATCGCCGCGGCCGATTTCAACCTGCACTGGTTCGACCTGGGCCGGCGCGTGCAATCGGTTGCCAGCGCCGACGCCACCGCATTCGAGGCCGGGCGCGCGCCCTGGCCGCACCCCTACCTGCGCCAGGCGTGGACCGGGCTGCTGCTGGAACCGCGCGCCGGCGGCGAACCGGTGGTGTGGTTTCTGCGCCTGCCACTGGATGAACAGGGCAAGCTGCAGCTGGCGGTACGCGATGCCTTCGTACACCTGCTGATCGACAAACTCGGCCACGGCGACGGCGCCGAGCTGGGCGAGCGCCTGCACAGCGCCCTGCAGGAAAGCGGCATCGCCTACACGCCGGCGCCGGAGCGACAGGCCACTTTTCATGCGCGGGTGGCGCAATTGCTGCAGCGCCCGCCCAGCGAACATTTCGACGCCGTGCTCGAATACTGTCGCGCGCCACAGTCACACCGCTGGGATCAACTGGCCGTACAGGGGATCGCTGACCTGGCCGTGCGCTGGAAGGAACATCAAAGCCTGCTGTGCGACACCCTCGAACAATTGGCGCCGCCGGTCTTTATCGGCCTGTGCCAGTGCCTGGAGAGCGAGGCCATCGACGCGGAGCTGGCCGGGCGTATTATCGATCGCGCCGACGCCGCCCCCGGTGACAGCGCCATTACCGCGGCCGCGGTGCGCGGCCTCTCCCTGGCGCCGGCGGCAGAATTGCGCCGGCGCTTCCTCACGCGGCTGCTGCAGGGTGAAGCCGCCAGCAATAGCGAAGTCATCGCGGCGATCGGCAGCCGCTGCAGCAGCGACCTGGAGCACGGCGACATCGCCGCCGCGTGGCTGGCCGCGATGGCGGAGCACCAGAGCCAGGACACGTTCAACCTGCTGCTCAGCGACCTGATGTTCCTGCCCGCGGTACGCGCGGCGTTACTCGACGCGCTGCGCGATCCGGCACGCCCGGAAATTCTGGCGCGCGCGTTCGGCCATTTCCTGCACGGACCCAACCCGCCGCACTGATCCACTCCGATCCGCTACGGGCAATTGTGGCACCGATGTCTATCCTTGCTGCGACGCCCGACGTATTCGCGAAACACCACCCACTGACGCGATCGGGCGGAAAAATACCGGCATTGCCATCGCCCGATTTTTTTCAGGCTGTTTTTAAAAAAAAATTCCGTGGTGCCCCGCAATGGTATGCAGCGCAGTTTGGCGTAAATACCCTTCAATTTAGGTATTGGCCGGCGCCAAACTGGCGCGGCATTTATCCAGACTTGTCGGCTGGCAGCTATTTAAACCGCGTGCCTATTACACTCCATTGGGCGGTACCTTTGTAGAAAATCATTTTACAAAGCTAACCAAACAGGTGACGTTTTATTGGCTATGCTAATGGCTAACATCAACGGAAAGGAGTTAGGGGATGAATTTCACTCCAGCCAAGTACTTAATCGGAATTATCAGTGCACTGGTTTTGGCAGGTTGCTGTTCAGCGCCACCGATGCCGGCATCCTGCCCACCGGGCTCTGAACAAATTCCTATGTCTATGGCCTGTCCCGCAGATGCGGATTGCTGGATGGCGTCAGACGACGTGCGCTGCATGAAAGTGGTCAAGTAACACCGCTCTCAGGCAGGACTAGCAATGCCGCTTTTCGAAGCGGCATTTGCTTGTCCGGCCGGTAAAACTTCAGTCTTTATCCCTCCCCGTCCCGGATTCCACAGCGCCCTCATTCCTTTCCATCAAACCGCGACACTGGTTCCGGCGCGCATTTCCCGCTAGCATCTATTCCCGGTAAGCGGCGCATCGGGTAAACATCCGCGGCCGACAGCCCCTTCACTCCACCGCAACAGCAATAAAATACAAATCGTTATGACAAGCGAATCCCTGGCCGTCAGCGCCATCGCCCGCCTGCAGGCGCACCAACAGCAACACAAGTGGTCCCTGCGTGAACTCTTCGCCACCCAGGCGGACCGCGCCGTACAATTCAGTACTGCCGCCGCCGGGCTGCAGCTGGACTACAGCAAGAACCACCTGCGCGACGACACCCTGCAACTGCTGCTGGAATACGCCGCGGAAATCGATCTGTCACAGCAGATCGCCGACCTGTTCGCCGGCGCCAATATCAATAACACCGAACACCGCCCGGCCCTGCACACGGCGCTGCGTTTCCAGGGGGAACCGCGCAACGAGCACGAGCAGGCGGTGGCGGCCTGCCGCGGGCAGATGCGCCGCTTCTGCGAACAGATCCACAGCGGCAGCTGGCACGGCTTCACCGGCAAGCCGATCCACCATATCGTGAATATCGGTATCGGCGGCTCCGACCTGGGCCCGCGCATGGTGGTAGAGGCACTGCGCCCCTGGCAGCGCGACGATATCCGCGTGCACTTCGTCGCCAATATCGACGGTGCCGACCTCAGCGATACCCTCGCCGCACTGCCGGCGGAAAACACCCTGTTCATCGTCGCCTCCAAGTCGTTCTCCACGCTGGAAACCCGTCAGAATGCCCTCTCCGCGCGCCAGTGGATGCTCGAAGCCGGTTGCAGTGACAAAGACCTGGCAAAACACTTTGTCGCGGTGAGCAGCAATATCGTCGCCGCACAGGATTTTGGTATTGCCGCGGAAAATATCTTCCCGATGTGGGACTGGGTTGGCGGGCGCTACTCTCTTTGGTCCGCGATCGGCCTGCCCATCGCGCTGGCCTGCGGTTACGATACCTACGCGCAGTTACTCGCCGGCGCCAACGACATGGACCGGCATTTCGCCAGCGCACCACTGGCCGACAACATGCCGGTGCTGATGGCACTGCTGCACTTCTGGTACCGGCAGTGCTGGGGTGCTTCCAGCCAAGTGGTTCTGCCCTACGCCCAGCGCCTGGCCAAATTTCCCGCCTGGCTGCAGCAACTGGATATGGAAAGCCTCGGCAAGAGCGCAGCGCGCGATGGCCAGCCAGTGGACTACCCCACCGGCAGCGTGATCTGGGGTACCGAGGGCAGCAATGGCCAGCACTCCTTCCACCAGCTGCTGCACCAGGGTACCGACCTGATCCCGGCGGACTTTATCGCAGTAAAGCAGCCCACATCGAAGCTGGTGGAGCAGCACCAGTGGCTGCTGGCCTGCTGCATCAGCCAGAGCCAGGCGCTGTTGCGCGGCAAGACCCTGCACGAGGCGCGCGAAGAGCTGGAGCAGCAGGGCCACACCCACCGCGAGGTCCACGCCCTGGCCCCGCACAAGGTGGTTCCGGGCAACCGCCCCAGCAACACGCTGATTGTGGAAAAACTCGATCCGCAACATCTGGGCGCGCTGCTGGCACTGTACGAACACAAGGTATTCGTCGGCGGCTGCCTGCTGGGTATCAATCCGTTCGACCAGTGGGGCGTCGAACTGGGCAAGCTGCTGGGCGCGGGCATTCACGCCGCGATCGGCGGCGAAGTGCCGGAAGACTGGGACGGTTCAACCCGCAACCTGCTGCAGCAACTGCTCGCCACCAACGACTGAGTCAGCAGGACACCGCGGCACAGGGACAGGCCGCTACTGTTGCAACAGCGCCAGCCAGCGCTCGATTCCCTTGAGGATCATGTCGATGGCAAAGGAGCCGGTGAACAGCGCGGTGATGCGCCCGGCCACTTCGATATATTTGCGCACATAGCGCTCGTGGCGGGTCTGCACCCAGTCGTAGAGCATTTTCAGCAGGATCAGCGATGCCAGCGCCAACCCGATCGCCAGCGTAATGGCGGCGGAGCCCGCGAAGGCACCGAGGCGACTGCCGGCGAGCACACTGGCACTGATGGTGCCGGGGCCGACGATAAACGGCATCGCGATGGCGCCGGCCACTTCCTGCGAGTGCAGATTGATACTCTGGATCGGCTGTCCGACACCGAGCGTCAGGCGGATACCGATGATCAGAAACGTGATGCCGCCGAAAATCAGGAAAGCGAGAAAACGCACCTGCAGCACATCGTCAAAAATCACTTCACCAAACCAGGCAAACAGCAGGAACACGGTCAGGCTGATCAGGAAGGCGCGCAACAGCAGACCGGAAAAGACCTTGAGTTCCAGCCCGCGAATCAGGTCGAGCAGATAAACGCTCAGAATAAACGGGTTGAGCAGTACCAGCAGCAACAGGAAGGACTTGTTGAACTGCTCCAGGTCAAATTCCATCGCCGCACTGTTCCCGTCAAGACTCTTCCCCGGCCACTTTTTTCATGATCGGCCGGATCAGGTCCAGCGGTAGCGGGAAAACGATGGTGGAGTTTTTCTCGCCAGCGATATCGATCAGTGTCTGCATATAGCGCAGGGTGATCGAATTGGAATTTTTCGACAGTGTATCGGCGGCCTCGGTGAGTTTGGTCGCGGCCTGCGCTTCGCCTTCAGCGTGAATCACCTTGGCGCGGCGCGCGCGCTCGGCTTCGGCCTGGCGGGCGATGGCGCGAATCATGCTCTCGTCGAGATCGATATGCTTGATCTCGACATTGGTCACCTTCACCCCCCAGGCATCGGTCTGTTCGTCCAGGATCTTCTGGATATCCACGTTGAGCTTGTCGCGCTCGGACAGCATCTCGTCCAGCTCGTGCTTGCCCAGCACCGAACGCAGGGTGGTCTGCGCCAGCTGGCTGACCGCCTCGTTGTAATGCTCCACATTGATGATCGCCGACTGCGGATCGATCACCCGGTAGTAGACCACTGCATTGACCTTGACCGAGACGTTGTCGCGGCTGATGACGTCCTGGCTGGGCACATCCATCACCACCGTGCGCAGGTCGACCCGCTCCATGGTCTGGATCACCGGGATAATGATAATCAGCCCGGGACCCTTGACCGACTGAAAGCGCCCGAGGAAAAACACCACCGCCCGCTCGTACTCGCGCAAGATACGGATGGCATACATGATCAGCAGCGCAATGGCCGCCAGCAGCAATCCGGTAAAGTAACTGATCATCCCTATTCTCCCTGTTCCTCGCCGCGAATTATTCCGGTGTTATGCGCAGGGCCAAACCTTCCTGGGCAATCACCTTCACCCGGTCGCCCGGTTGTACCCGCTGATCACAACGGGCCTGCCAGATCTCACCGCCCAGGTGTACCAGCACGTCGTCGCCCTGCAACTCCATCACCACCGCAGTGCGCCCGACCATCGCCTGGTCGCTGGCGATACGCGGCTTGCGCAGACTGCGCCCCACCGCCCACAACAGCCCCAGCAAGCCCAGGCCACTGACTCCGGCAATGGCGCCAATCAATCCCTTCGATATCTGCATGCCCGGCACGTCGCTGTCGATCAGCATGACCGAACCGATCACCAGCGCGATGACGCCACCAATGCCCAGGGCACCGAAACTGGGCACAAACAGTTCCGCCACGATCAACAGCGCGCCGACCACGATCAGCGCCAGCCCGGCGTAATTGATCGGCAGCAACTGCAGTGCGTAAAGCGCCAGCAGCAGGCAGATGACGCCGGTAATGCCCGGTACCAGCGCGCCCGGGCTGTAGCCTTCGAAAATGAGCCCATAAATCCCGATCAGCAACAGAATATAGGCCACCTGCGGATTGGTAATCAGGGCCAGAAGCTTGTTGCGCCAATCCGGCACGTAGGCGCGCAGTGGCAGTGCGGCCAGATCCGTCGGCAGTGTCACGCTGCCGGATTCCAGCGCCACCTTGCGCCCGGCCAGCTGGCGCAGCAGGTCGGCATCGTTTTTCGCCACCAGGTCGATCACGTTCTGCTGCAAAGCCTCGTCCGCGGTCAGGGTGGCGGCCTCACGCACGGCTCTCTCGGCCCAGTCTGCGTTGCGGCCGTTGCGCTTGGCCAAACCGCGAATGAAGGCGACGGCATCATTGGTGATCTTGCGCTCCATGGCCGACCCCGAACCGGACTGTGGTGCGGGTTTGTTAGCGGGACTTTTCTTGCTGTCTTCATCGCCCTGCCCCGCTTTTTTCTCCGGCGGTGGCTCGCCGGCACCGGGCATGCCGCCAATCTGCACCGGCGTGGCGGCGCCGAGCGTGGTCGCGGGCGCCATGGCGGCAATCTGGCTGGCGTAGAGAATATAGGTGCCGGCACTGGCGGCGCGGGCGCCGGACGGATACACGTAGGTGGCAACGGGCACTTCGGCGGCGAGAATATGCTGGATGATGTCGCGGGTGGCGGCGTCGAGCCCACCGGGGGTGTCTATGTGGATAACAACCAGGCGGGCGCCATTTGTCCCGGCTTCCGCCAGGGTCCGCTCCAGATAGTCGGTGGTTGCGGGGCCGATGGCCCCGTCGATCGACAACAGGGCGATATGGGGCTGCGGCGCATCCTGCGCGGCGCTCAGGGCTGCCGGCCACGGTACTAACGGTACCAACAGCAGGGCCGCGATCAGCGCCGCCACGCGCATGTTGTCTGAAATCCGGTTCAGCATGGCTCCAATCCTGGAAGCGGGATGGCGATACCAGCAGACTAACAGAAAATGGCGGACTGAAGACGGCGGAAGGCGCCGACCGCATAGGGTCGGCGCGGAAGGGAGAAAAAAATCAGGCCGGGTGGCGGCGGCTGTGCCAACGCACCTCGTGGGAATACTGGTCGACCTTGTCCTCCACCCCCAGCAGCATCGCAAACAGCGCCATGCGCACCAGCA
Organism: Microbulbifer sp. SAOS-129_SWC; assembly: GCF_039696035.1. Classification (GTDB taxonomy): domain Bacteria; phylum Pseudomonadota; class Gammaproteobacteria; order Pseudomonadales; family Cellvibrionaceae; genus Microbulbifer. The sequence continues at coordinate 1,082,403 of NZ_CP155567.1, read as the reverse complement.
GGCCATTGTCGGTCTGGCGGAAGATCGCGAGGCTCGGGTGCTCGTTCAGATCGGTGTCCAGCTCGTTGGCCTCGGCACGGGAGTCGCGCGGCAGCGGGTGCATGATCACCGTGTTGGGCTGGGCGAAGCGGGTAAAGATCTCGCGGTTCAGGCGGAAGCGGCCGCGGTACAGATTGGCCTCCTCCTGCGAGGCGAAGCGCTCTTCCTGGATACGTGTGGAGTAGACGATATCCACATCGGCGATGGAGGTCTCCAGCTGGTCGGACACGGTCACCGTATGACCGGCGGCGCGCAGCTTCTCCACCACCGCTTCCGGCATCGCCAGCTCCGGCGGCGACACCAGCGCCACCTGCACATTGCGGAACAGGCACAGCAGCTTGCACAGGGAATGCACGGTGCGGCCGTGCTTGAGATCGCCGATCATGGCGATGCGGAAGTCATCCAGGTTGCGGCCGTGGCCCTCGAGCTCGCGGCGGATGGTATACAGATCCAGCAGCGCCTGGGTCGGGTGCTCGTTGGCGCCGTCGCCGCCGTTGACCACCGGCACGCGGCTGGCAGCGGCAAACTCGGCCACGGAACCCTCCTGCGGGTGGCGCATGCAGATCACGTCGCTGTAGCCGGACAGCACCCGTGCGGTGTCGTACAGGGACTCGCCCTTGGCCATGGAGCTAGTGGTCACCCCCACGGTTTCGCGCACGGTACCACCGAGCAGGTTGAAAGCAGCGCCAAAACTGAGCCGCGTGCGCGTGCTCGGCTCGAGGAACATATTGCCGAGAATAGCGCCCTCCAGCACGCGGGTGACCTTTTCCCGCCGCGCGAAGGGGCCCATGGTGTCGGCCACCGCGAAGATACGGTCGATATCACCGCGCTCGAACTGGCTGACGGAAAGAATATTGGCTCCGATAAAGTCCATTGCTGCTCCGTTGGTGGCGCCTTGTGGGCGCGGGTTTCTGGCGCGCGCATTCTACTCGGGCGCGGGCAATCCCGGTAGGGTGTGCCGTACGCACCCTGCGGAACTGTGTGGCGCTTACGGCGCCTATTGGGCACAGCAGCCGATAGGGCCACCGAAAGGGTTCCGTAGGCGCGAACCCTGTGTTCGCCCGCGCCGGCCACAGGCCCGCCGGCCGAGCCGGGGCTCGGCGCTCGAGGCTCAGCCGAGCAAACTGTCGCCCCAGGCCTCCAGCTGGTCGAGCAGTTGCCCCCGATCCGGATACTGTTCGCGCAACTCGGCGATCTGCTCGAAATAAGGCTCCAGGGTAATACTGGCACCGGCGGCCGGATCGGTCAGGCGGCGATAGCGCCATTCCTGCCAGCGCTCACGCTCGGCGGCATTGAGGGTCTCGGGGAAATTGCGCGCGCGCAGGCGGAACAGCAGTTCCGGCAGGCGTTTGTCGGCGAACGGCACCTCACCGGCCAGCGCCTCCGGGCCGCGCTCGGCCACGGCACGCTGCAACTCCCGGCACAGGTCGCGGTCGGCGTCGTTGAGGAAGCCGTCGTAGAGACTGGCTTCCACGTCGCGCGGCGGGAATTCGCTGTCGAGGAATACCCGGTGCAGCTTCTGGGTCAGGTCCACATCGCGCAGTCGCTGCCAGTTGCTCTCACAGGCGCCCTTGTCGATACCCAGCTCCGCCGCGCGGGCATCGTCGAGCATATTCGGCGGCGCCAGCACCGGGCACTTGTTCAGGTGAATCAATTTGAGTCCCGCCGGCAGATCGCCTTCGCCGAGCTGGTCGCGGGCGGTGTAGAGGCGCTCGCGCAGGGCGTCGGCATCCAGATCGAGGATCGGCTGCGGGTCCATCGCCAGGTTGGCAGCGATGATGGCATTGCGGTTGACCGGGTGGGCCGCCAGCGGCAGCACATAGGTCAAGTGTCCCTGGCTGGCCGGTACCTTGCCGGAGATGTGCAGCAGCGGCTTGCGGCTGCGCAGGTCGATCAGCTTGGCCGCCTCCTGCTTGCGCCGCAGGCGGAATACATAGTCGTACAGCTTCGGCTGCTTGCTGCGTATCAGCCGCGCCATGTCGATGGTGGCGCGCACGTCGGACAGCGCATCGTGGGCGCCCTCGTGGGCGATGCCGTTGGCCCTGGTCAGCTCCTCCAGGCGGAACGACGGCACGGTCTGGCCACTGGCCGACTGCCGCTCGGGCCACTGGATACCCTGCGGGCGCAGCGCGTAGGTCAGGCGCACCATATCAATGATGTCCCAGCGGCTGTTACCGGAGCGCCACTCGCGCTCGTAGGGGTCGAGCAGGTTGCGATACAGGGTGTGGCGGGTCACCTCGTCATCGAAGCGCAGGCTGTTGTAGCCGACGCCACAGGTACCCGGGGCACCCAGTTCCGCCAGTATCTTGCGGATGAACTCGAACTCGGGCACACCCTCGGCCAGTGCCTGCTGCGGGCTGATGCCGGTGACCAGGCTGGCCATCGGCTGCGGCAGGCAGTCGCTGGCCGGACGGCAGTAGACCATCAGCGGTTCACCGACGATATTGAGGTCTTCATCGGTACGGATGCCGGCGAACTGCGATGGTTTGTCGGCGCCGGGATCCGTGCCCCAGGTCTCGTAATCGTGCCAATAGAGTGTCGTTGCGCTCACAAGTCCTCCTTTATCTGGGCGCATGATAACACCGGCAGCGGCCCCGTCCCGGCCACCGGGCGGTTGCAAAGCCGCCACCGGGGATTACAATCCCGCGATTCCACACGATTAAGACAGCAGCAGTAGCCCCCACCTATGAATATTCGCCAGCTCCTCACCGACAAGTTCCAGGCCGCCATGCTCGCCGCCGGCATTCCCGCAGACTGCGGCCCGATCGTGGCCCCGGCCAAGAAGGCGGGGTTCGGCGACTACCAGGCCAACGGCGCCATGGGCGCGGCCAAGCGCATGGGCACCAACCCGCGCGAGCTGGCGGCCAAGATCCTGGAGCACCTGGACACGGGCGACATGATCGACAAGGTGGAGATCGCCGGCCCCGGCTTCCTGAACATTCACTTGAGCGAGACCTGGCTGGCCGCCGAGCTGAAAGCCGCCGAGGCGAGCGAGCGCCTGGGTATAGACCCGGTGGCCGAACCGCAGACGGTGGTGATCGACTACTCCCACCCCAACCTGGCCAAGGAGATGCACGTCGGCCACCTGCGCTCCACCATCATCGGCGACGCGCTGGCGCGCCTGCTGGAGTTCCAGGGGCATAAGGTCACGCGCCAGAACCATATGGGCGACTGGGGCACCCAGTTCGGCATGCTGCTGGCGCACCTGTCCGACAAGCTGCAGGACAATGACGCCGAAGTGGCGCTGGCAGACCTGGAGAAGTTCTACCGCGAGGCCAAGATCCGCTTCGACGACGAGGACGGCTTCGCCGACCGCGCGCGTGAATACGTGGTGAAACTGCAGGGCGGCGACCCCGAGTGCCTGAAGCTGTGGCAACAGTTTATCGATATCTCCATCAGCCACAGCGAAGAGATCTACGACAAGCTGAACGTGACCCTGAAGCGCAGCGACGTCTACGGCGAGAGCCAGTACAACGACGACCTGCCGGTGCTGGTCAAGGAGCTGCTCGACCGCGGCATCGCGGTGGAGGACCAGGGTGCGATCGTCGTGTTCCTCGAGGAAATGGCGGATAAAGAGGGCAACCCCAGCCCGATGATCATCCAGAAGAAAGGCGGCGGTTACCTGTACGCGACCACCGACCTGGCGGCGATCCGCTACCGCGCCAATCAGCTGCACGCCGACCGCATCCTTTACGTCGTCGACGCGCGCCAGTCACTGCACCTGCAGCAGGCCTTCACCGCCTCGCGCAAGGCCGGCTTCCTGCCGGAAGCCACCAGCCTGGAGCACTGCGCCTTCGGCACCATGATGGGCGACGACGGCAAGCCGTTCAAAACCCGCACCGGTGGCACCGTGAAACTGGCCGCACTGCTGGACGAAGCGATCGAGCGCGCACAGCAACTGGTGGCCAACAAGAACCCGGGACTGAGCGCCGGGGAATGCGCCCAGATCGGCCGCGTGGTGGGTATCGGTGCGGTCAAATACGCCGACTTGAGCAAGACCCGCACCAACGACTATGCCTTCAACTGGGATTCGATGCTGAGCTTCGAGGGCAACACCGCGCCCTACCTGCAGTACGCCTACACCCGCGTGCGCAGCATCTTCCGCCGCGCCGGTATCGAACCGAGCGAACTGCACGGCGACATCAAACTGGATACCGAAGAAGAGCGCGCCCTGGCGATCAAACTGTGCCAGTTCGGCGAGGTCCTCGACCAGGTGGCGAAGGACACCTTCCCGCACGTGCTGTGTTCCTACCTGTACGACCTGGCAAGCGCCTATATGGCCTTCTACGAAGCCTGCCCGGTACTGAAGGAGGGCGTCAGCGAGGAACAGAAACAGAGCCGTCTGCAGCTTTGCGACCTGGTAGCGCGCACCATTGCCGGTGGGCTGGATCTGCTGGGTATCGAAGTGCTGGAGAAGATGTAACTGTACGGCGCACTGGTATCCTGACTGCTCTGGGGCGAACTTCGGTTCGCCCTTGCCTGTTTAGTGCACTGTTGGTAGTTCAGTGGCGGCACTGCTACCGATAGCTGTTTGCCAGACACGCTGTGTATACATCCCTGTACGCTCTAATCGGCATCCATGCCTCATAAGGTCTGGCAAACAGCTATCGGTATCAGCGCCTTCGCATAATGTTTTCTTTACTGAGCGAACTCGCCCTCTCGATATCCTCTTACGAAGTCATTTACTTCAACTCGAAGGCAAAGTACTGGGTGTACCATTTCGAAACCGTCGGCGACAGGGCCGAAGGCGCCGTGAATGCATGGAACGGCCGGACCGTCGCCGCCAGAGCGCACAGGGATGTGATGTATTGAAGGGGCGCCTAGCCCGATTTCGAAATGGTACACCCAGTGGTTTGCCGCCGCGAAGCCCAAACAGAGCACTGCGGAACCAGAACTTAGCCTACAGCGCGCAAAACGAAAAAGGGCGAACACAAGGTTCGCCCCTACGGCCATTGCTGCGGTACCCTGATGTAGTTCAAGACCTCAGGCACTCCGCAACAACTTCACTGCGGGCACGATGAGAAACAAACCATGAATATTCTGATCACCGGCGCCTCCGGTCTGCTCGGGCGCAGTGTCTTCAAACAGCTGGATGCAAACCCCGCATTCAACGTGACCGGCACTGCCTACTCGCGCGCCGGCGACCGGTTGATCAAACTGGATCTCAACGACGGTACACAGCTGCAACAGACGCTGGAGCAGCTGCGCCCGGATATCGTCATCCACAGCGCCGCCGAGCGCTGGCCGGATCGCTGCGCCGAGCAGCCCGACGCCGCCTGGGCACTGAATGTCGATAGCAGTGCGCAGCTCGCCCAGCAGTGCAGCGCGGCCGGCGCGCAACTGGTATATATCTCCACCGACTACGTCTTCGACGGCACTGCACCGCCCTACTCCGCCGACGATACCCCCAACCCGGTCAACTTTTACGGCCGCAGCAAGCTCGCCGGCGAGCGGGCGGTGCTGGCCAATGGCGATCACTGGGTACTGCGGTTGCCGTGGCTGTTCGGTCCGGTGGAGCGGTTGAGTGAATCGGGAGTGACCGCGCTGCTGGATACCGTGCGCGACCCCGCGCCCGCCACGCTGGATGACTGGGCGATCCGTTTCCCCACCAGCGTGGAAGAGGTGGCCGCGGTACTGGAGCAGTGCCTGCTGAAAATCACCAGTGGCATCCGTCTCGGCGGTATCTATCAGTGGAGTGGCGATACGCCCTGCACCCGCTTCCAGTTGGCGCACCTGGTCGCGGATGCCTGCGGCCTGAAGGCCGACCACCTCCGCGGTGACAGCGCGCCGCAGTTCAGTGAACCGCGGCCGCAGAACTGCCAGCTGGACAAGTCGCGCCTGACGGGTCAGGGGATTCAGGGAGGTGAGCCGCTACAGCGGCAGCTGGCGCGCTGCCTGCAACCATTTCTGGGGAAAGGGGAATAACTGGCTATCGATGCATTTCAGGCGATTTCCGCCGGTGGAGGCGGCGGCGATAAGGGGGCGAGTGCGACCAGTTGCCGCAATGCAACCAGTTCGGGAACGGCTGCCGGCATCTCTTCCGATACGATACCGTCGAGCGCCTGTATCAGCAGGCGGCGCGCACTGAGCACCTGTTGATCCCGCAATATCCAGAGTTCCGAATACCAGGCCAGGGGACCGCATTCGTCCTGAGGCACATCCACCACAGACTTCTGCATCAACGCCGGAATACCGGCCTGCTCGAGTAGCGTAAAGAGGTGACTGACCAGCAATTGGTCATTGGCGATATAGATCCGTTGCGCCATGTTGAATGATTTCCACAATCCCTGCCGGCTTACAGCTTCCGCGATTCGATTATCCTTTTTTGCCCGGGGCGATTGGGTGTTTCAATCCAGCGCTGCGGGTATTCTTAAAAATAGACCAATTGTGGCGTCTGCGCGACGCAGGTGGCGTCACTGAGGTTTGAAGAGGCGCCGCACCAGCGGCAGCTGTCGCGGCGCAACGGCCGCCGCGCTCAGCTGCGGCCGTCGTAGCTGGCCACCACTTCCAGCTTGCCGGGATCAGAATGTTCGGCGGCGATCTGCTCGATACCGGGCAGATCCGGCGAATAGAGCTGAAAGTTGTTCTTGCCACGGTATTTGGCATGGTACATGGCCATATCCGCTTTCTGCAGAATCGCTTCCAGGGTATTGCCGTGTTCGGGAATGGCGACGATGCCGATACTCAGTGTCACGCGCACCATATCGTCACCAATGCGCACCGGCTCGGCAACGATGCTCAACATCTTCTCCGCCAGGGTCCGGTAGGTGCCGGCGCCCGACAGGGAACGCACGAACACACAGAACTCATCGCCGCCCAGGCGTGCAACGATATCGCCAAAACGCATGACGCTCACCAGGCGCTGTGCCACTACCCGCAGCAGGTCGTCGCCGCCCTGATGGCCGAGGGAATCGTTGACCTGCTTGAAATCATCCAGGTCAACAAAAAACAGGTAGCCGGCACCCTGATCGAAATGGCCGCTATGCAGGTATTTTTTCAGCGTCTCGACAATATTGTGCCGGTTGGCGAGGCCGGTCAGGGTGTCGTACATGGCGATACGCTCAAGCTCGGCCGTGTTTTGCGAGACGATCTCCTTCATCACCTCCAGCTGGTCGCACACCGTCAGGCCGGTGGAATCGAGCACATCGATTTCGTCGTAGTGGATACTGCGTTTGGATATCGGGCGTATCAGGCTGCGCGCCTCGTCGAATTTGCCCTCGCTGAGCAGCGGCAGCGCCTCCGCCAGGCGACGCAGGCGAAGAATCGGCCGCCACAGCATGCTGGTAATGGCACTGATGAAAATCAGCGCACCGAGTACCGAAAAGAGCAGCAGCAATTGCAGGGATTCGCTGATGTGCCCCACCTGGTCGGACACGTCGTCGATGATAATAAAGCGTGCGCCGCTACCATTCTCGGTATCGACCGGCAGGCTTTTGATATCGAAATGCTTCTGCCCGAATACGTAGGTCTTGGCAACATCCAGGCCCGGTAACTGTTCCCGCTCGGTGGCGACCTGGCGCAGTAGCGGCATCATCATGTCCTTGGAGGTCAGCGCAATCACATTGCGATTCCAGCCCTCGATGTAGTCGCTGTTGTGGAACGCCGGCGTGTGGTGCACCCCAGAGAGAATGCCGATATCGGAACCGGTAATCTGGCGGAAGGTGAGCAGCGCGTCGGCCAGAGAGCGATCCACCTGCAGCACATAATCGGTATCGTCGCCGGCGATTACCGGCACCGCCAGGCTCTGTACGCAGGTCTGTTCACAGTGCACGCTTTCGAGCGGCTGGCCACTGATGATCACTTCGCGAATCTGCTGCGGGGTCAGTCGCCGGGTGGTATCGCCCCAATAGATCGGCGGCTTTTTGTCGCTGGTATACAGTTTGAGCGATTCCAGCCCCCAGCTCATCCGCAGGTACTCCCACTGGCGATCGAACAGACCACGCAGAATGGCCGGGTTGGCAGAAGCGCCGTCGCGCCACAGCACAATCAGGTCCGCAAGCTGGATCAGGTCCTCGCGGGACTGGTTGAGCAGACCGGAAATCTGGTATTGATAGGTGAGATAGCGGTTATTGCGATTTTTTTCCAACAGGGACTGTAGGCTGCCATTGCCTAGCAAGATAAAAAACAGGCACATCGCCACAATCAGCAGCAGCGAAAAGACACTGGCTTTTACCCTCAGGCTGTGTAATCGCATTTCCGTTGCAACTCCCGGTTTGTACTCCAAATACCCGTCCGCGACACCGACGAATCAGAGGCGGTAGCTCACCGCCCCCGCCAGCATGGCCCATTCCCGCAACGCCGGACCCTCTCCAAACGACGCTGACTACTCATTGATCGCAACCGTATACAACCGCTTATCTCGCGGGTCCGCGCTGAGGTAACCGATAGAACCGGGAGTGGCGATCAGCTGCCGGGTCATTTCCTCTTCGGAAGCAACGACCTGCGGGGCTTCGCCCATGCCCGAACAGATCGCCCTGTCCCAGCTGCGGCGCAGCTGGTGGGGATACATTCGCAGAATTTCGCGGACAAACCGGCGATGGGTGACGTCGTCGTCCGGCAGCACGAAAACCCGGACTCTACTGCCGTCCTCCCAGCTCTGCAGGCGCATGGAGTAAATGGCACGCAGCGTCTCCCGGTCCAGGGCATCCACTTCGCGACCGCTGACCACGACGAACACATACCGCTCGCCATCCGCGCGACCGGACCCGGCGGCGAGGAGCAGCAGTGTCAGCAACAGTCGGCAGGCGAGGCGCACCAAACAGATCCCCAGGCATTTTCGTTATTGTGAGTCCGCGAACGACAGCAATAGCGATCAGCGGGTAAATGGCGTACAAATCCCCCCTGTAGGCCTCACCCCGCGCCAGACCGGCGATGTGGCGGCGCTGGGCGGGCGCACTGAATCCGCACGCCCGCTCCAGGCACGATGCCAACGAGTATGGTTTAAACTCCGGCCAGGGGCGGGCCAGGGCCCAACATCAACAAAACAAAATTGCGCCATCAGCGTCAAAACAGGATATATCTCACAAGTTATGACGCCAAATAGCACAATTGACGCCGAAATCGGGCCGATTGCCGACATCGCTTGCGATTGCTAAGATGCGCGCCGATTCATCGGGCGCGGCCCCCGGCCACAGCCCCGCCCGCCTCCTTCCGCCCGCGACCGCAGTTCACCACTCCGGAGTGCAGCGAAGGTGGTCGGTAACCGGCCGATAAATACTGGTGCTACTGTTAACCGCGAGCGCCACTGCAGCGACGACTCCCTGCGATCACAGGAACGAAGTTTATGACCCAGCCATCTCTCCAGCAGTTGGAACAACACGATGCTTTTATCCACCGCCACATCGGCCCGGACCGCGCCCAGGTTCAGGCGATGCTGGAAGCCCTCGGCGTATCCAGTATCGATGAGCTGATCGAGAAGACCGTTCCCGCGTCGATCCGCAAACAGGATGAGCTGGACCTGGCCGACGCCGCCAACGAGCAGGAAGCGCTGGCGGAGCTGAAGTCCCTGGCGGCACGCAACAAAATTTACCGCACCTTCATTGGCATGGGCTACCACGACACGATTACACCCAATGTCATCCTGCGCAATGTGCTGGAAAACCCGGGCTGGTACACCGCCTACACTCCCTACCAGCCGGAAATCGCCCAGGGCCGCCTGGAAGGCCTGCTGAACTTCCAGCAGATGATCATGGACCTGACCGGCATGGATCTGGCCAACGCCTCTATGCTCGACGAGGGCACCGCAGCGGCCGAAGCCATGGCGATGTGCAAGCGCCAGGTGAAGCGCAACAAGTCCAACGTGTTCTTTGTCGACGCCGACTGCCACCCGCAGACCATCGCCGTGGTCAAAACCCGCGCTGAACACTTCGGTTTTGAAGTGATCGTCGGCACCCCGGAACAGCACCTGCCGGATGAACTTTTCGGCGCCCTGCTGCAGTACCCGGGTTCTACCGGCGTGGTCCGCGACCTGACCGACCTCATTGCCAAGGTACACGCGGCCAACGGCCTGGTGACCGTCGCCGCTGACCTGATGAGTCTGGTGGCCCTGAAAGCGCCGGGCGAGATGGGCGCAGACGTCGTGGTCGGCTGCAACCAGCGCTTCGGTATCCCGATGGGTTACGGCGGTCCGCACGCCGGCTTCTTCGCCTTCCGCGAGGCCTACAAGCGCGCCGCACCGGGCCGTATCATCGGCGTGTCCGTGGACAGCAAGGGCAAACGCGCGCTGCGCATGGCCATGCAGACCCGCGAGCAGCACATCCGCCGCGAAAAGGCCAACTCCAACATCTGTACCTCCCAGGTACTGCTGGCGGTGATGAGCGCCTTCTACGCCATCTACCACGGTCCCGAAGGCCTGAAGACCATCGCCGCGCGCATCCAGCGCCTGACCGATATCCTCGCCACCGGCCTGGAGAAGAAGGGCTTCAGCCTGACCCACGACAGCTGGTTCGACACCCTGACCGTCGCCACTGCCGGCAAGCAGGGCGAGATCTACCAGCGCGCCCTGAATGCGGAAATCAACCTGCGCAAAGTGGGCGACGACGCCCTCGCCATCAGCCTGCACGAGACAGCCACCCTGCAGGACGTCTCCGACCTGCTCGATGTCTTCGCCGGTGCCGAACACGGCCTCGACCTGCGCGCGCTGGACAGCGAGATTGCCGCCAAGGGCCCGCAGGGCGTACCCAATTCACTGGTACGCGACACCGAGTTCATGACTCACCCGGTTTTCAATACCTATCACTCCGAAACCGAGATGCTGCGCTACCTGAAGTCCCTGGAAGCCAAGGACATTGCGCTGAATCACTCGATGATTCCGCTCGGCTCCTGCACCATGAAGCTGAACGCCACCGCGGAAATGATCCCGGTGACTTGGCCGGAATTCGGCAAGCTGCACCCCTTCGCCCCCACCGACCAGGCCCAAGGCTACGCGGCGATGTTCGAGCAGCTGCAACAGATGCTGGCCGCCTGTACCGGCTACGACGCCGTCAGCCTGCAGCCCAACGCCGGCTCCCAGGGCGAGTACGCCGGCCTGATCGCGATCAAGAAATACCTTGAGGCCAAAGGCGAGGCCCAGCGCGATATCTGCCTGATCCCCGCCTCCGCGCACGGCACCAATCCGGCCTCGGCGATGATGGTTTCCATGAAAGTGGTCGTGGTGGCCTGCGATCACAAGGGCAATGTCGATGTCGACGACCTGAAGGCCAAGATCGCAGAACACGGCGAGCGCATCGCCGCGCTGATGGTCACCTACCCGTCCACCCACGGCGTGTTTGAGGAAGGTATTCGCGAGATCTGCGACCTTGTGCACAAGGCCGGCGGCCAGGTGTACATCGACGGCGCCAACATGAATGCCCTGATCGGCGTGGCCGCGCCGGGCCAGTTCGGCGGCGACGTCTCGCACCTGAACCTGCACAAGACCTTCTGTATCCCGCACGGCGGCGGCGGCCCGGGCATGGGCCCGATTGCGGTCGGCGAACACCTGAAACCCTACCTGGCCGGCCACCCGGTGACCGAAGTACCGGAGACCGATCCGGTCAACGGCACCATCTCCGCGGCCCCCTGGGGCTCCGCCAGCATCCTGCCGATCAGCTGGATGTATATCCGCATGATGGGCAAGCAGGGCATGAAGCAGGCCACCGAGATGGCGATCCTGAACGCCAACTACGTGGCCAAGAAACTCAGCGAGCACTACTCACTGCTGTACACCGGCAGCAACGGCTTCGTCGCCCACGAGTGCCTGGTGGACTTGCGCCCGCTCAAGGAGGCCAGCGGCATCACCGAGGAAGATATCGCCAAGCGCCTGATGGACTTCGGCTTCCACGCGCCCACCATGTCCTTCCCGGTGGCCGGCACGCTGATGATCGAGCCCACCGAGAGTGAATCGCAGGAAGAGCTGGATCGCTTCGTCACGGCCATGGCCACCATCCGCCAGGAAGTGGAAGACGTGATCAATGGCAAGTACAGCGCCGAAGACAACCCGCTGCACAACGCGCCGCACACCCAGGACGACGTCATGACCGACGAGTGGGCCCACGCCTACTCCCGCGAAGTCGCCGCGCGCCCGGCCGCGTGGTTGAAAGCGCACAAGGTATGGCCGGCGTCCAACCGTATCGACAACGTCTACGGTGACCGCAACCTGATCTGCTCCTGTCCGCCGGTTGAGAGCTATATGGACTAAGCGGAAGTACTTGCGAAAGTCGCTAAACTTTCGCGCACTACCCAAACGTGAAAAGGCCCGCAATGCGGGCCTTTTCTTTTTCAACCATCACGCAAACTTACTGGCCGATATAGATTTCATAGCGTACCGAGCTGACGCAGTTACCTTCAGAGAGATCGGCCTCTCCCTGGATCAATGGCAGGGCCGCTATATCGCTGTAGGCATAGGTTTCGGTGAACTCGGAAATACAGCTGTAGTTCACTGGTATGGCCCCGTGACCATTTGGGAGGTCCGCCTGCATCAGTATTCCGCTGAGGGAGAAGCTCTGTCCCTCGCGTACAATAAAAGTCTTGGAGGCGCTGTTGCCCAGCTTCGGCAACATATAACCCACCTGATCCGCTTCGATATAGCCAGTGATGTATTTTACCGGCCCGTTAGGGTCCCCGTTGGGATCCTCGATCCAGCCATAGGAACCGTATTCGCCAGACAGCGGGCTGACCACCGGGGGATCGTAGGCCTGGGGATAGCCGATATAGCGACAATTAACGCAGGCCAATGGCGACTGGATATATTCCTCGTCTGTATTCACCACCTCACCCGGTGCCAGTGCACCCGGATCCTGAATACGCAGCAGCCAGTCCCAATCGGCGCTAGCTTCTTCACTGTCATACAGACTCATCTCATAAAAGCGGACGGTCACCTTCCTGTCCGGCTCCAGAGGATCGGTGCCATTGGCCACCTCATCCGCATCGCCCACACCATCGCCGTCGCTATCCGCCTTCAGCGGATTGGTCATCAACGGTGGCGTGCCGCCATAAATGGCCGAGGTTAATTCCACCTGGTCGGTGAGACCATCTGCGTCCGTATCCGCGCTCAACGGATTGGTTTTCACCGATAGCGCTACTGCCAGTCCGTCCTCGCGGGTGACCAGATTGAACCCGGCCAGCTCTGCGCCGTCGTCCAGACCGTCATCGTCGCTGTCCCTCAGGTTCAGCAGTGTCCCGGTCTTCATTGAATCAGCAGCGTCCAGCACGAAATTACTGAAGCGATCAACAAAGGGGGCATACTGGCTGAACTGGCCCGCACTGAACTCGTCGTAATCGCTGAGGCCGTCGCCATCGGTATCCCCATTGGATGGGTTGCTGCCCACCTGATATTCGACGAAGTCCGGCAGGCCATCGCCGTCGGTATCGGAACGCGCTGGGTTGGAGCGCACGACAAACGGGGTTCCGCCATTGACCGAGATCATCAGGCCGCGACTCTCGTCGACATCGAAGACACCGTCGCTGTCGCTGTCCTTGAGCTCGCCCACATCCCCGGCAAGCACGGGGTTAGTGCCCAGTGCCAGCTCTGCGCCATCGAACAACAGGTCGCCATCACTGTCGGCGGAAAGCGGGTTACTGCGAATGCGCTGCGGCTGCCGGGTATCCAGCAGTGTCACATCAAAATGCAGTGACCCATCGATCATCTGCTTGCGTCGATAGAGATCAGCGTAATCCGCATCGAAGATCCCGTTAGGGCCCGGCAGGAAAATCACATCGTGAACGACAATGGTATTACTGAACTCGCGCAGCAGTATGTCGTCGCCCTGCGCGCTGAACTCCACCGGATCGCCGTCTGTCACAAAGTCGGCAAAGTCGGCGCTGGCGACCATGGCCAAACCGACGTCATAGCCCATCAGTTCCTTGCCGTCACCGACACCATCACCGTCCGTATCCGTACTCTCCGGGTCCAGACTCGCCGCACGGCTCACATAATCGTCGGGATCGACTGTCGTCGGATCCGGCACATCGGGCACACAGTAGGGTGCGACCTTGTCGCGATACAGCAACGCACTGCTGTCGACGTAGTCGAGCATCTGACTGAGCAGATCGTCACCCACCAGTGAATCGCTGGGCGAAGTGGTGCCATCGAACGGATCCGGATACAGCGTCTGCTGGTTCCGGTAGCCTGCCGGATAACCCACGGCGGTAAATTCGCTGAACGCAAACTCTCCCTGGCGCAGAGGGCCGCGATACTCGCCCTCCACCTGGCGGTTGTCGCCCGCGGTATAAAACCGCTGCCCGCAACTGAAGCGGATATCACGCTCCTGCCAGTCTGTCAGCCCATCGCCATCGGAATCGCGCAGTATCGGTGACGGATACACGTGCCTGGCCGGCTGGCCATTGGCAGCCACCTCCCAGCCGATATTGAGTTCGTAGAAATCCTCCATGCCGTCGCGATCCGTATCGCGCGAATCGGCCAGCGGAATACGCACACTCTGGTCCGCCTCGGCGCCGCAGAATGCAGGCAGCACGGCGAAGCCGCAGGCCGTGGTTTCCCCCGCAACCGGCCGCCGGTAGGTATCCCCAAACTCGATATTGTCTTCCTGGTTGAGCGGGCTATCAGTGGAGCCGGCAATAAACTCATCGCGGGCGAACAGGCCGTCCTTATCGAGATCCTGCACAAAGGCCAGCTTGAAACTCTGCCCGGGTTTCATCACCACACTGTCGATATCGGCACTGGTACTGAGATCCGCGTTGGTCAGTGCCACCCAGCGGTAAGAGCCGGGCCGGCTTTGGTAGCCACCCACCCGGGTGATGATCTGCGGGCCATCGCACTGGGCGTTGGCAAACCCGGGATTGTCTGCCTCGGCATCTGCAAGCACCTCATCCGGACAGCCGTTTTCCGCCGTGCAGGAACACTGGCTGGCGACGCTGCAGATCCGGCTGCCCTGGAAAATGACCGGTGAATCGGTACCGCAGGTGGCACTGGTATCGAATCCGCGGGTAATGGCCGGATGGTTATAGGAATCCGGGTCGGTCACCGAGTCCAGCTGGCCGTTGGGACCGGCCTCGATCACGACCTCGCCAATCCCCAGCCCGCGGGTCCCCACGGCAATGCGCTGAACGTCATCGCCGAGGGCCGCGGTCTGGGCAACGCCCTCAATACCGGCCACAATCGCGTCCGCCGTGGTCGGGTTGCGCTCCCAGCCCAGCTGGTTTTCCAGCAGATACGTCAGCGGCAGGCCGCTGGGCTGCCCCCCGGCATCGAAGCCACCCAGAGTTTTTCCGGTGCTGAAGTCCTGCACGGCGGACGCCGCGAGCTGGTAGCGCTCAACCCCCTCAAAGCCGTAGTCGATCACCAGGCTGGCAGTGAGGTCCTGTACCTCCTGATTGATATAATTGAACTGGCGCCCGTATTCATCGGTAATCGTATAATTACCGATGCGGAACACGATGCCGCCGGGGTTACGCAGTAATTCTTCGGCCACGCTTGGCGGCAGATCGCCATCGCTGAAGACCAGCGGCCCGACCACAGGATTGAACGGGCCGAGGGAAAAAGACCCGGTACCGGAGTTCGGCAACAGGGTTGCCAGCGGCTCCAGTTCGCGACTGCCCTGGCGCACGCGCAACAGGGTCACTTCGATGTCACTGACGGTGAAGGCGATATTGCCGCGATTGCGCAGGCGGATATCCACATTGATCGTTGCGCCGCTGACTTCCCTGGTGACCTCGGCCCCCTGGCTCAGCACCTTGCCCTTGCCATAGGAGTTTTCCAGCACCCGCTGTGCCTCGCGCGAAGATGTGGCGCTGCCACCGGTGGTGTGGATCTTATTGAGATTCCAGTCTGTGTGAGCCGAAGCCTCGGCCTGTATAAAGTAAAGCTTTGATGCCTGATCCGATTTACCACCTCTTATTCCGGCACTTCCGCCCCACCCGCGCAACGTTTCTTCCACGGTTTGATCAATTGTCAGTACTTCGTCACTGCTGGACGTCGACAGTAGCGCCGATGAGCTGGACTCGGTGGAAACCTCCTCTCCCGAGGAGTTCGTATAGGTATAGGTCTCATTAAGGATGATGGTGGAGTTGCCGGGTACCAGCTCCAGTTCTGGCAGGTCGGCAATGCGCGGATTGCGAAAGCGCTGCAGTACTTCCACATCATCGGTCAGCTGATCGCCATCGGTGTCGGCGAGGATCGGCGAGGTCTGCAGGCCGTCGTACTCCAGCCCA
Organism: Microbulbifer sp. SAOS-129_SWC; assembly: GCF_039696035.1. Lineage (GTDB taxonomy): Bacteria > Pseudomonadota > Gammaproteobacteria > Pseudomonadales > Cellvibrionaceae > Microbulbifer. The sequence continues at coordinate 1,066,218 of NZ_CP155567.1, read as the reverse complement.
TCCTCAAGGCCATCACCGTCGCTGTCCGCGTTGTAGGGGCTGGAATAGAGCACGTTCAATTCCAGGTTGTCATCCAGCCCGTCGCTGTCGGTATCCGCATCGCGCGGATTGCCGCCGTAGCGCAGCTCATCGCGGTCATCGATACCGTCGCCGTCCGTATCAGCGCTATTGGGATCGCTGGTAACCTGGCGCTGTTCCACGGTGCCGTTGGCGAGAGTGATCGACACCGTATAGCCACGGGATTCTTTCTCATCCGTAATGCCATCGCCGTCAGTATCGACAAAGTCCGAGCTGGAAACCTGGCAACTGGCGGTCGGCTGAGGGTCGGTGCCGCTGTCGACGGCAGGGTCCCAGCAGTCGCTATCCGTACTACATGCCGTGCCGGCCAGGTCTCCAAAGGCATCGCTGCTACAGGCGTAATGGACACTGGGCGGCGTGCCGGCAAATTCCGCGCGGTTAAACAGCACCGTCTGCCCTGCCGAACTGCTGACCACTTCAATCTGACGCCCATCGATATCGCGCACATTGGTGACCTGCACCGAGTAGGCGACCTCGTTTTGCGGTGAGGTTGTCAGTTCCACAGAAGTGTCATCAAGCATGAGCGCATTCATTACGGTCAAAGCACCGACTTCGGCATTGACGTTGGACTGCGCAATAGAATAGTGCGCAGGGATTTCCGCACTGGCCTTGTCCATGGGTTTGCTGAACGTCAGTAGCACGCTGTTATTGCTGCTGGAAATTGCACTCACCACACGGGGAAAGGAATCTTTGGTGATCCTGCTGTCAACGACGGCAACAGCCGGAGCGGCAGAAAAGTCCGCAGTGCCATCGGTGAGGAATTGGCTGACGGTTGCCCCGTCGCACTGGCAGGTGAGATCCGCTTCGCCGGCAAGCACCATTTCAATATCGCCCAGCCCCGTGTCGACACCGGGAATTTTGAGCGTCGCCGGGTCCATCGTCAGGATCGTTACCAGATCCGGCACCGAACTCAGGGCCGGTAATATATCACCGGACACGGTGCCATCGAGGCTGCCATCCAGCAGGTCCTCCGCCAGCGCTGCCAGGATCTGATCAGTAGTCACTGTGGAGCCCGGCTTGATGCCGAGGATACTTTTCCGGATTTCGAGAACCAGTGCGGTCAGTGCTTCGGCCGCCGTCCGGACTTCTGCTACTCGGTACTGGTCTTCGAGGGTAGTCGCTTGTGCGGTCAGTACCGCGGGAGAAAGATATAGTTCGGAAGTCTCGGCCATACCGAAGCCGAGTGTCGCGCGTACCATTTCGGCAGCCAGCGCGAGATTCTCAGCAAAGGTGGCTGCGCTGGGATTCTTGCCGCTGAGCGCAACCGCCAGATCCACCGCGGCGGTGGATAGCGGCGTTGCATAGATCGCGTGCCCCTGGCGCAGCCGGTCTAGCGCTTCCGCGGTGACGGCGGTCCGCAGAGTGGTAATCACCGGCGCCTTCCCGGAAGTCAGATCCTGGGTAAGCGCGTCAGAGGTCACCTCGATGATTAAAGGGGTCACTAGCGTCTCGGGATCATCCGCGATCTCCAGCTTTACCGCGATGGCCTCATCGGTAGAGCGGCCTTCGGCAATGGGAACCAGGCTCCGCAAGCCTACGCGCGTCGCGTCGAAGCCGTACGCCTTCACTAACGCATCAATTAGCGGCCCCTTGACTCCGCCCGCCGAAAATACCACCGGGTCCACAGCGACCGGATCGGGGTTGGCGACAGGATCCGGTTGCGAGGTGGAACCGCCTCCTCCACCGCCGCCCCCGCAGCCGGTGAGAAACAGCATCGCCGCCAACAGCCCTGCTCGTATCGCAGCCGCGCCGCGCCCAAAAAGTGTCTTATTGTTCATTCTGCCAACTCGGATATTCAGGTAGCCAATCGGGAAGCGGGCAACAACGTGGTCCTGGTCTGGCAGGCACGTCTATCCGCCGGGAAGTCCTCCTCAGTGCTGTGCGTAGGACTGCCCTTCTTCCTTAAAGCGCTATCGACAGAAAAAAACCGACACGCAACTCAGTGATTGAGCGCGTTAAATTGGCAGGTGAGTCGTGAAATGGGTGAGATATGCAGCTCGATGCAGATAAGTGACCGGTGTGATCAGGCCCGGGACAACGCAAGTTCCCGCCCCAACCACGCGCGGGCAAATCGCGCATCGCGCTCGACTGAACGGCTGGAGAGACCGACCACTTCGGCAATCTCCTTCGCCGTGAGGCCCGCAAAATACTGCAGTTCCAGAATTTCGGCCTTGCGCGCGTCGCGCCGCGCAAGGCTCGTCAGCGCATCATCCAGCTCCAATAACTGCGTATTGTCCACCTCCGGCTCGACCTCCGTCGCCTGAAGGGAAACATGGACCACCCCGCCACCGCGCTTTTCACGCTGGGTGCTGCGGGCATGATCCACCAGCACACGGCGCATCATACGGCCTGCCAATGCATAGAAGTGGCAGCGATCGGCGAATTCCACCTGTGCCACCTGTAACCGAATAAAGGCCTCGTTGACCAGGGCTGTGGGCTGCAGAGTGTGATCACTGCGCTCGCCGCGCATGGAAATACTGGCCAGGCGGTGCAGCTCGCTATAAACCAGCTCCCCCAGCCTGGTCGCGCTGCATTTGTCGCCGTTCTTCCAGTCTTTCAGTAACCGGGTGAAGTCTTCGTGCATAGAAATCGTCAGGTCTTTCCCCTGGGTAAAGGCCCCTGGCAGTAGGCGGCTTTGATGCCGCCCATGCTACCATGCGGCAGGTTATATGGGAGTACATGTCCAGCCATGACGACTTGGGACAGAAATGGAATCTTGCAATTGGGGAAAAATCGAGGCGCTCTTTAACGAAGCGCTTGAGCAGCCGGACCACGAGCGCAACACCTTTCTGAAACGCGCCTGTGACGGTGACAACACACTCCGCCAGGCGGTTGAATCGCTGCTGGAGCAGTGCACGGATGACCTGCCCGCCGCAAAGATTGTAGAGAATGCGGCGAAGCAGCTGATCGACGCCCCAGAGCTGCCAACCGGTACCATGCTGGGCGCCTACCGGGTAATCGGCCCGATAGGGCGCGGCGGCATGGGTGACGTGTACCTGGGTGAGCGCGGAGATCGGGCTTTCAGTAAGCGCGTTGCGATCAAGCTCATTCGCCACCATACCCTGCGCGGCGATGACATCGAGGCCCGGTTTCGCAATGAGCGACAAATACTTGCGGCTCTCGAACACCCCAACATCGCCCGCTTGCTGGACGGCGGAAATACCGCCGAAGGCATACCCTACCTGGTAATGGAGTATATCGAGGGTGAGTCGATCACCAGCTACTGCCAACGCCACCAATTGAGCCTTCAACGCCGCCTGGAGCTTTTCCGCAAGGTATGCAATGCGGTGGACTACGCCCACCAATACCTGGTGGTACACAGGGATATCAAGCCTTCCAACATCCTGGTCAATACGCAGGGAGAGCCCCAGCTCCTGGACTTCGGTATCGCCAAGGTTCTGGAAAATTCCAGTATTACAAAGCAGGGACCGGAAACGACGGTGGCTGCGCTGATGCTGACACCTCACTACTCCAGCCCCGAGCACTTGAGGGGTGAACCGGTGAGTACCGCCAGTGATGTGTATGCACTTGGTGTCGTGCTCTACGAGTTACTCACGGGAAATCGGCCCTTCGAGCGTGAGGAGACACCGGCACATGCCGTCCTCCAGTCCATCCTCAGCCAGGATCCGCAACCGCCCAGCGTTTCGCATTTTCCCGCCGGGGTCAGTAGCAGTGCCACCGATCAGGTTCGCCAGCCACAGCTGCGCTGGGCCCGGCAATTGCGCGGTGACCTGGACAATATCACGCTGATGGCATTGCGGCGTGAACCCGGCCGCCGCTATCAATCAGCTTCGCTGCTGTCAAAGGACATTGCCAATTATCTGCAGAAGCGCCCGGTCAGCGCCAGGCCGGCATCCTGGGGGTATCTGGTTTCCCGCTTTATGTCCCGAAACCGGCTTGCCAGCGCGGCCATGATCTTGCTCGTCGCTGCCATCATTATGTTCGGATCTGTCCTGATCAAACAGGCTGCAAGCCTGAAAAATCAGCGAGACTTCGCACAACAGCAACTCGCCCGAGCCGGCACCATCTCGAAATTTCTCGAACAAATGTTTTCCGGCATTGATCCCGACAAAGCCCAGGGCCGAGAGATCACAGTGCGGGAAATGCTCGACCACGCGGCGGAACAGCTCAAGAGCGACGATATAGAGGCCAAGCGCGAGGGAGAGGTCGTCGCGTCGCTGCGACGCGTCATCGGCAGCTCGTATACGCAGCTGGGGCTACTACCAGAAGCCGAATTCCACCTGCAACGCGCCTTGCAAGGGGTGCGAGACGGAGAGGTAAAAGACCCCCACGAGCAACTGCGGATCCTACTCGCGGTAAGCGACCTATATCATCTCCAGAATCGGACCAGAGAGCAGCTCGCCCTCGCTCGCCAAACACTGAAACTCGCGAACGGTCTCCAGCCTCCGGAGCCGGCCCTCAAGCTGGACGTGCTGAACCGATATGCGAGCGCGCTGCAGATAGCCGGGGACCTCGAAGGCGCACTAAAAGAGTTCACCGACCTTTACCACGCGACTGAGACTTTCTATGGCAAAGATCATCCGAATACCCTGCGCGCTGTAAGCAATCTCGGCGTGATAAACCACTGGCTTGAACACTATGACCCCGCAGAAAGGTACTACCGGGAATGTTATCAGCGCTCGCAAAGCGTGTTGGGAGAGAAGAACACTACGACATTAGCTTGCCTCTCCAACCTGGCCTCATTACTGGAGACCCGCGGAAAATTCACTGCCGCCTTACCCCTACTACTACGACATATTGAATTGGCCAAAGCAGTGCTGGGCGAAATTCATCCTGAAACCTTGCGATCCATGCATAACCTCGCGGATACCTACCGGGGATTACATCGCTATCGCGAATCGGAAAAGCTGTTTCTGCAGGTATACAAGTCCCGAAAGGCAATTCTGGGAGCAAAAAACATAGAGACCCTGCAGACCCAATACAAGCTGGGGCGACTGTATGCCCTGGAGCAGCGCTACGATGAAGCGCTGACACTCCTTCAAGCCAGTTATCGCGACCTCGCACAGCAGCTGGGCAAAGACCACCCGAATACGCTGATAGCAAAACGTATTCTGGACGCAACCCTGAGCAAAGCGCGCCAATCCGGTGCTAAAGATGGCACACCGACTCGCACACTCTGAGCCAGCGAGAACATTGAAGCCCATCAATAGCGTAACCAGCGCTTCTCTACTCCCGCTATCGTGGCGTTACACCGCCAACAGCGGCCGCTGCCGATACCAACGCATCACCCCCAAAGTGAGTACCGCGATTGCCACGACGATGGTGCCCACAAACACCTCGATATAGTCCCCGCTCAGGGCGCCTGCCCACCCGGCTTCCGGCATCACGCCGGTCATCCGGTAAGTGGCCGCCGCCATGCCGGTATAGTGCATCCCGCACACGGCCACTCCCATCAGCAGGGCACTGCCGAGCTTCTGCAAGGTTCCGCGCATATTGAACGCCATCCACAGCGCCGCGCAGGCCGCTACAACGGCGATCAGGACAGAAATGATGAGGATATTGAGGTCGTAGTCGATTTCCGCCGGCATCAGCATCGACGCCATACCGCTGTAATGCATACCGGCCACGCCGGCCCCCATAAACACAGACGCCGGTAACAGCTTGTCAAAATTGAACTCGCCGGTACCCACAATCGCCAGCCCCAGCGTACAGGCGACGACCGCAACCAGTACCGAAGCCAGGGTGCCCAGCACGTCATAGGACACGGTCATGCCCATATTGAAAGCGAGCATGCCGACAAAGTGCATCGACCATATCGCACCGGCGCCCAGCACCACGCCGGCCAGCAGTATCGCGCGGCGCCGTTCCACGCGAGTCGCCGCAGCCGGAATCGCAGTGACGAGCTGCAGCGCCGCGTACGACCCCATTGCGGATATTATGTAGGAGAGCAGCACCAGCTGCAGGTTGTATTGTTCGAACATGTGCATTCCCCGGTTTTCAGAACAGGAAGTACACCCGGTAAAGCCCCGGTCCGGATGCGACTATGACTGTGTACGGAGGGAAACGTGAAGCAGATCACATAGAGAGTTAGATGGAGACAAGCCACCAGCGCAGCGTTGATCAGAGGCGGGGCAAGGCAGGACAAATCGCGCAGAACAAAAAGGTGGTACAAACGTTCAAACCGGAGGCTGCTCTCGCTGCACAGACAAAAAAAGGCCGGGAAAATCCCGGCCTTTCAACATCCACCTGTGAGAGTGATTTCAGATAGCCAGTGCCGCACGGCGACGGCGGCGCGCTTGCGTGATAGTGAGCGCAAACAGCAACAGCGCCACGCTGATCAAAAAGATCGAGACCCCAAGGTATTCGCCGCTCAGGGCACCGGCAAAGGTTGCCTCGCGGATGACATCGGTGCCGCTATAGCTGGCCGCGACCATACCGGTATAGTGCATACCACATACCGCTATGCCCATGATCATCGCACTGCCGAACATCTGCCACTGCCCGCGCATATGAAAAGCCAGCCACAGGGCCGCACAGGAGGCGACCACACCGATAATTACCGAGACCATCAGGATATTCAGGTCGTAGTGAATTTCCGCTGGCATCAGCATGGCGGCCATACCGGTGTAGTGCATACCGGCGACACCACACCCCATGAATATTCCTGCTGGCAGCAGTTTTTCCAGACTGAAAACGCCTGACCCGGCTATCGCCAGTCCAATGGAACAGGATGCGATCGCGATCAGTGCAGATATCAAGGTAATAAAGGTATCGTATGCCACCGGCATATCCATCTTAAAAGCCAGCATGGCAATAAAATGCATCGCCCAGATGGCCCCGCCTCCCATGGCCGTACCCGCGGCCAGAATTGCATTGCGTTTATCTCGCCCCGGCTGCGCCTGGGGAATGGCAATGGCCAATTGCAATGACGTGAAGGACCCCAGTACTGATACCAGGTATGAAAGACTCACCAAGACCAGATTGTAATGTGCAATCATCGAATATCCCCTTTGCAGATACGCTGCCGATTATTTTTTATGTAATGTAAAAGCCCAACCCCGACTCAATTGACAACCTCAAAAACACAGTCTTCCGCCCCGTCGCTGCGACAGTAGATTTCCCGCACGGTGATTTGCCCCCCGACACCGGACTCGTCCAGCAGCCCGTGTAGAAACCCACAAAAGAATTCGCCATTGCGGCAACGGCTGCCGGGCATACACAGGGGGTTATTCTTTACCCGTACCGAGTTTTCTTTCAGATCCGCAGACAGGATATTGCGCAGCGCCGGCAGTGCTATCTGTTTCAGCGCACTGGAGAGATCCAGCTTGCCACCCAATGCGTAATCTCGTTTGTATACCCAACTTCCGACCCGGCGACCGGCAAATTCCATACTGGACGACTTTTGTCCATCCGGTAATTTGCCCTGCAACCCCAGCAGGCGCGGGAAGATGCGCGGATATTCTTTTGCCAGGCCGGGCAGCTCGGCCTCGACCTGGCCTACCGCCGGCCCGGCGGTGCCGCCGCTGCGCAGATTGCTGCCCGCACCCTGCGCCGGCCTTTTCGCAGCCGCCGCCGGTCTCGGCGCCGGCGCGGCTTTGGGCTTACCACTCGTAACCTGGTGCTCACTTTCAAAGCTCAGCACCAATCGGTGACTACCCAAGCGCTCTTCCAGTTCGAGCAACCGGTCCTCACGGCCACTGACCCGCAGCCAAAGCTGCACCCCCACATCCACTGTCGACATGCGCTGGCGTAGGAGGGAGAAACCGCTCTGGATGATGACATTCCCCAACTCGCGCAACAGCCCCTCTCGACGATCCGAGAGAATCGTAAATTCGACTTCCATTGTTTTCCTTTCTTATTCGATCCCCGGTATTCAAATATTTTTGGGGAAACTGACAGCTTCAGTAAGCCCGGTTACCGGTGGAGAGAGGATCGAGTAACCAGATCCCGTTTCTTTTTTATTGTTGACGGTGGTTATTGGCGATCGTAAAGGACACGAAAACCCGCCACACCGAACTGTAAAATATTTTATTACAATCAGGTCAATAGATAGCATTAATTTTTAACAGCACAAGAAACTGGCGTCAAATTTATCGACATCGATTGAAGACGAGAAAATTATCACATTGTCATTTTTTAAAATAATTATCGGAAATGATAGAAAGACAGAGTGCGCGCCAGCTCACCCGGCATCCACTAGATACCCAAAAATGAAGATTGCTAATTTGCATTGTCCGGGGAGGCGCAGGTGATCAATCATCGGCGACGGCAAAGCGCGGTGCTCAACGGTGATTCGCCGAAGGAACGCGGGGGATCACTGGCTCGTTGTCAGCCGGTTGGCAGGGGATGAAACGGGCCGGAAAGTGATGCACCCGCAACAAATGTGCGGGTGTGATGGGCGGCAGGCCTAGCCCGCGCCCTCGCGGCATTCACCGCGCACCTCGCCGCGAAAACGGGATACCGTGCGCTCCAGCTCGAAATAACCGTCGCGGCAGAAGCCGGTTTCAATGAGCTTCTCTTTGAGCGCGCGATCGAACTGCAGGCCGGGCTGCCGCCCGCCCGGGTGCCCGGCCATGTCGGCACTGCTCCCCATACGCGCGCGGTTACGATCCCGCTCGGTATACGGTGCCGGAATATCCCGGCGCTGCATTTCCAGCGAAAAGGTAAACCGTTTGGCCCCATTGGCCGCAATCTCGGTATCGAAGGACTCTTTCAGTCCCGGAATCGGCAGTGGCGCATCACTGGCACAAGCGGACAACAGCAATACCGCCGCAGTGCAAATACCGATACCGAACATGCGCACACTTCCGGGCATGACACTTGCTTTCAAAATCGAACCTCCATCAAATCGGCCCCGCATTGGAGGCTCTACTCAAATAAACCGGTGCCCGCTTATCATTTGAAGACCACTGTCTTGTTGCCGTGGATAAATACACGCTCTTGCAGTAGCAACTCCAGCGCGCGCGACAGCACCAGTTTTTCCACGTCCCGCCCCGCGGCAGCCATGTCGGCGGCCGAATGGCCGTGATCGACGCGGGTAATATCCTGCTCGATGATAGGCCCCTCATCCAGATCATCAGTAACGAAGTGGGCCGTGGCACCGATAATTTTCACTCCGCGCATAAACGCCTGCTGGTAGGGCCTGGCCCCGACAAACGCCGGCAGGAAAGAGTGGTGTATGTTGACGATGCGGCGCCGATAGCGGGTCACAAAGTCCGGCGTCAGTACCCGCATGTACTTGGCGAGCACCAGGTAATCCGGCCGGTACTCATCCACCAGCGCAATGACCTGCGCCTCGTGTCGGGTGCGATCGAGGCCTTCCGCCGGCAGGCAGTGAAACGGGATATCGAATTTTTCCACCAGCGCGCCCAGATCCGGGTGATTGCCGATGACTGCGGCGATCTCCGCGTCCAGCGCGCCGGCGTAACACTTTATCAGGATATCGCCGAGACAGTGGGACTCGCGGGTGACCATCAGCACCAGGCGCTTGCGCCCGCTGGCTACCAGGCGCCGCTCGGCGCCCTCGGGCAGCGCCATATCCAGGTCTTCGAGCAGCGTCGCATCGTTGAAGTTGCCTTCCAGTGCCGTACGCATGAAAAAGCGCCCCTGCTCGCGATCGACAAATTCGTCATTCTTGGTGACGTTGAGCTGGTGCTTGAAACAGATATTGGTGATCTTGGCGATCAGTCCTTTGGCGTCCGGGCAATCGGTCAGCAGTATCTTCTTTTGCATAGTCGAAAATCAGGCCAAATATCCAAGCTTATGACTATACACTATGGGGATTGTTCGATTCACACCTCCCAGCCAAGGACAACCATGGACAAGCAGCTTTTCACCGAGCACCTGGCCACCCTGCGCCACCGCTACGACGAAATTCTCGACCAGTGCGGATTCGACACCCTGAATGTCTTCAGCGGCCGCCCCAAAGTGCAGTTCCTCGACGACAACTACTACCCCTTCCGCGTCAATCCGCAGTTCAAGGCGCTGGTGCCGGTCACCGACAACCCGCACAGCTGGGTCATCTACCGCCGCGGGCAGAAGCCCAAGCTGCTGTTCTACCGCCCGGTAGACTTCTGGCACTATGTACCGCCCGCACCGCAAACTTTCTGGAGCGACGAGTTCGACATCGAGCTGCTGAGCAAGCCGGACGACGCGCGCCAGCATCTCAGCGCGGAAGGCGCAGCGTTTATTGGCGAGACCGACGGCCTCGACGGCTGGGAGCTCGGCGCCCCCAATCCCGAACAGCTGATTGCACGGTTGCACTGGGCGCGCGCCGGCAAGACCCAGTATGAAATGGCCTGCCTGCGCGAAGCCAACCGCGTTGCGGTCAAGGCCCACCGCGCCGCCGAAGCGGCGTTCCGCAGCGGCGCCAGCGAATTCGAGATCAATCTGGCCTACCTGCAGGCCGCCGGCCAGGGCGAAAACCAGATGCCCTACGGCAACATCGTCGGCCTGAACGAGCATGGGGCGATACTCCACTACACCCACCTGGCCACCGGGCGCCTGCCGGAGAGCGAGCGCCGCAGCTTCCTGATCGACGCCGGTGCCGACTGCCACGGCTACTGTGCCGACATCACCCGCAGCTACGCCTATCGCGACGGCGATTTCGCCGATCTGGTAGCCGCCATGCACGAGAAGGAACAGGAGCTGGTAGCCGGCCTGAAACCCGGCCTGCCCTACCCGGATCTGCACCGCGAGTGCCACCTGAAGATCGGCCAGCTGCTGGAGCAGTTCGGTGTGATCAAGACCTCGGCGCAGGGCGCGGCGGAATCCGGCCTCACCGGCACTTTCATGCCTCACGGCCTCGGCCACTTCCTCGGTCTGCAGGTGCACGATGTGGGCGGCCACCAGGCTGGTCCGGAAGGCGGTACCACCCCGCCGCCGGCAGACTACCCGTTCCTGCGCACCACCCGCACTGTGGAAGCCAACCATGTGTTCACCATCGAGCCGGGTCTCTACTTTATCGACAGCCTGCTCGGCGACCTGAAGCGCACCGAGCTGGCCGGCGAAGTGAACTGGGAAAGGGTCGAGGAATTGCGCCCGTTCGGCGGCGTGCGTATCGAGGACAACATCATCGTGCACGCCGACCGCAACGAAAATATGACGAGGGACTGCGAGGCAGACGGCTAAGCGCCCTCCCTTGCCCCGGTATCGCCACGGCGCCGGGGCGCGCAAAAAAACCCTCACAAGGAGGGCTGGAAACCAGTCAAGAGAGAGCTAAACCGTGCAGGCGCCGGGTTCCCGGCGCCAAACGCACTACCAGGACCGCATTTTGTGGCCCTTCAGCGCGTAATGAAGGATGAACAGGTAACAGGGAAGCGCGATCCAGTAACCATTGACGACAGCGCCGCTTACTTCTCCGATCTTGCCAAACGCCAGCGGAATCACCGCGCCCCCCGCGATGCCCATGATCAGCAGTGCCGAGCCCTGTGCCGTAAACCTGCCGAGCCCATGGAGTGCCAGCGGCCAGACTGTCGGCCACACCAGCGCGTGGGCCAAGCCCATCAAGGCGACAAAGAAAACCGTATCCGGCACCGGGGGAATGCCGCTCCAGCCCCAGATGGCCGCAGAGATAGCACTACTGTGCGCCGAACTGAATACGATACCCAGCACACACAGGCCACCGGCGATCGCCGAGCCGGCGAGTGCCTGTGCCTGGCTGATGCGGCGCGGAATAAATAGTACGCCCAGCAGATAACCGAGCACCATGAATACCATGGTGTAGGAGGTCAGTGAGCCAAAATTCACGACTCCCAGCGATTCACCGTAAAGCCCGATGGTATCGCCGGCAATCACTTCCACACCCACATAGGCAAACAGTGCCAGCGCCCCCAATACGACCTGGGGAAACTTCCAGACCCGGGAGCGCCCCTCCGAATCGTCGGCGATGTCCTCGTCGATTTCCGGCAGGGGGGAAAACTTCACCAAGCCCACCAGTAGGAACAGCAGCACCGCCATGTAGACATACGGCATGACCAGGCGATTGGCGACATCCGCCAGCATGGCCTCGCGCTCGGCACCGGCCAGCTGCGCAACCGCCTGTGAGTTGAAATCGGACAACCCGGACAACACCAGGGCGGTAAATACCAGCGGCGCGAGCACCCCGGCGCTTTTATTGATGATCCCCATGATCGCGATACGGGTCGCGGCGCTCTCCGCCGGACCGATCTTCACCACATAGGGGTTTGACGCCGTCTGCAGGATCGTCAGTCCCGCGCCCAGGCCAAACAGCGCAAGCAGGAAAATGACGAAACTTCCCATCTCCGCTGCGGGAATGAATACCAGCGATGATACGCCCATGATCGCCAGCCCGATCGCCATACCGTCACGGTAGCCGGTGCGGCGCAGGATCAGGGACATGGGTAACGCCAACACGGTATAGGCGATATAAAAAGCAAAGGTAACGAACAGTGCCTCGAAACTGTTGAGGTCACACAGAATTTTCAGAAATGGGATCAGTGATCCATTGAGCCAGGTCACAAACCCGAAGATAAAAAACAGCATACCGATAACACTCATCGGCAACAGGCTGCTTCGACTGGCCGCCGGGGCCACAGCTTGCGTGGTTGCAGTACTCACATCGACACCTCGATATCACCGGTAAAAAGGGCCCAGCGCCAGTGCGGCGCCGGGCGGTTTACTGGAGTATCAGAAATGGGCGCTGGCACCCAGATTGATGGTTCGGCCATAGCGCTCCAGGTGGCTGACCTGGTTCGGACGCATCACGTACCCCCAGTTACGCTGGTTGGTGAGGTTGGTGACACTCAGGCTGATGTTGTAATTGTCGGTCACATCGTAGTCCGCACTGAAGTCCAGCTGGCCGTAGGCCGAATCCCAGCTGGGGCCGCCCCAGTCTGCCGGGTTGACCAACACTTTGCCGCGCCAGTTGTACGCCAGACGTGCCTGGGCGCCGTCTTTCTCGTAATACAGGACGGCGTTATACGAGTTCTGCGGCATGCCGACAAAAGGCAGGCCCGCCTTGCGGCGCTCAGGATCGTCGTACTCACTGTCGACGTAGGTGTAGTTGACCTGCACCCCGAAACCGTCGAGCGGCGCCGGCAGGATATCGCTCAGGGACTGCTGGTAAGTCAGTTCCGCACCGCGGACCATCGCCCCCTGGTCGCCATTCACCGAGCTGTAGACATCGAAGTCGTAACCATCGATGGTCTTGCTACCGTTGCGACCGTACTCGGTAAAGGAATTGATATCCTTGAAGAACAGGGTGCTGGTCAGAGCGCCGTAGTCGGAGAAATACCACTCCAGCGAGGTATCCAGCTGGTTCGCACGCATCGGCTCGAGCCCCGGATTGGCGGTGTGCAACTGGAACTTGTTCAGGTCGAGGTAGCTGTACGCCTGCAGTGAATCGACGCTCGGGCGCGTGATGACCTGGGCGAGGTCGAGGCGATACACCAGCTCGTCGGTCAGGTTCCACTTCAGGTTCATGCTGGGCAGCGCATCCACATAGGAATCGCCAAAGTCCATCTTGTGCTGGTAGTCCGCCAGTTCACCCACCACCTTGACGCCGGCATTCGGATCGGATTCCAGCTTCACTTCACCCGGATCCAGGGAGTAGCCGCGGCTGTCCACGGATGTTTGGATCACACGCAGACCGAAGTTGGCAGTCAACGGGCGGTCCAGAAGGGTCGTATCGATATCGCCCTGGAGATAGGCGGCCATTGTCGTTTCACCGACGTCAAACGACTGGGTCGGCTGGTAAGTGGCACGCACGAGTGCCGCACCCTGCGGGCTGATGCCCTCGTAGTAGGCCATCAGCTTGTCGTAGTCGAAGCTGGGCCAGGGCGCCGGCAGCTTGCTCGACTCGCCTTCGAGGAAGTTGTCGAAGCGCGGCGCCTGCATCACATCGGCGGGCAGGCGGAAGAACTGCAGGCCGTTGATGGTTTCTACGGTCGACAGGTCCGGATTGAAGCCCGGGTAGGACTGGAAGTAGTAGCCACCGTTACTGAACATCGACGGATTGGTGGAGGCGTAGGCGATACGGTCTTTGCCATGGTCACCGAAGTTCAGGCCAAATTTCACCGAGTTGAACAGGCCGTGCTGCGGCGACCAGTCTGCATCGAGACGGAATTCGGACACCGCATCCTTGATGGTACTGCCGGAGTTCCAGCTGTAGTGCGCGCCGAACGGTGAGTCGTAGCTCAGGGCCGGGGTCATGGTCACGTCGGGAAGATAGTTGCCCTTGGACGCGTCGATGCGAACCTGATCGACAAAACCGCGCACTACCACATAGCGGTTGTCACCGGTGTTGCGGCTCTCCGCTTCGGAGTGGGAAATATCCATCGCCACGCGGAAATTATCACTGACATCCCAGGCCACGTTGGTGCCCACCTGGTAAGTCTGGGTGTTGCGCGGCGTGGTGGTATTCAGAATCTCCACCATGGCACCGTCAGTCAACGTCAGCGCATTGACCAGGCCATCCTTGTTGAACTGCAGGTCGCCGACACTGGGCACCCCGGGGGTCCAGTATTCATCGTAAGTCACGAAGGAAGCCTGGGACTCCTCACCGTTGGTGTCATAGGAGGAGTAGATACCATCGAAGTTGACTTCAACATCGTCGCGCGGGCGCCACTGCAATGCCAGGTTGGCGCCGATGCGCTTGCGGGTATCCTGCCAGTTGCGGAACTGCACATAGCCGGGAATAACACTGCCGTATTCGTTGTCCACGGCCGGGTCAAACTCACCGTCGCCGTTCACGTCCTGGCGCACGGTCATCCAGTCTTCCGCCCCCTCGTTGTAGAAACCACTGCCGTAGTAACCGTCGGTACGCAGGGTACGCTCGGAGTAGACACCGGTCAGCAGCGCGCCGAATTTGCCATCGAGAAAGGTATCGCTGACCAGGAAAGAGGCCTGCGGGTTGGTGTCCCTGGTGCGGTCCTCATAAATACCTTTTACCGACGCCTGCGCCACCAGGCCGGGGAAATCCATCGGGCGGCGGGTCTGGATATTGATCACCGAGCCGATGCCGCCCTCCTGGGTCTTGGCCACCGGGGATTTATAAACCTCCACGCCCTTGAGCAGTTCCGAGGCGATCAGGTCAAAATTGAAGTTACGGCTGCTGTCTTCCGAAGCCATGCGGCGACCGTTGATGGTGGTCACATTGTAGTCACCGCCGAGACCGCGCACGGTGACCTTCTGGCCCTCGCCCGCGTTGCGGGTGATGGTGACACCACTCATACGCTGCAACGCCTCGGCGATATTCTGGTCCGGGAACTTGCCGATATCCTCGGCAACGATGGAATCAACCACGTTGATCGAGTCGCGTTTGATATCCAGGGAACTCTTGATACTGCTGCGAATACCGGTGACCTGCACCTCTTCGACAGAACCAGCCGCGGTTGCGTCGTCGTCCACCTTGCTCTCGTCGATATCGGTGTCCTGAGCTACCGCCGCTTGCGATGCCACGACCAGCGCACCGATCACCAAACTCAGTGTCTTTCTCTTTTTGTCGAACATAATTACATACCCAGTTTATTATCGTGTGTGGTTGTAATCGGGCGCGGCGCACATACAGCAGGCGTACAGCGGCCCTATCGCCTGAAACAGGCAAATAACGGTTAAAAAGTTGTTCGACCTTCCCTGGCCGGGATGGGGTTATCGTGTTAGCTGACGATGCCCAGCGGCTCGCGCGCCTGCCAACCGCCGCGGGTGAAGTCGGGGAAGTCCTTGCTGTTGCCGCGGTCGGCCACCGACGCTTCGGACAGGGAAATCACCGAAGACAGGGCGGCCGCGTCGTACACGTCCTGATCCAGCGGCTGGCCGTTGCGCAGGCAGTAGATCATTCGCCACAGCATGACGAAGTCCATACCGCCGTGGCCGCCGGCGCGCTCGGCTTCCTTACCCATGCGGCGCCACAGCGGGTGGTCGTACTTGTCGTACCAGTAATCCATGTCGAGATCCCACTCTTCGTATTCCTTGCGGCCGCCCTCTTCCAGCGCGATACGGTTGGGATAACCGGCAAACACGCCGTTGGTGCCCATGATCAGGTTGCGGCGGGAATAGGGGCGCGGCGTGGTGGTATCGTGCTGGACCATGATGGTGCGGCCTTTCACTGTCTTGATCAGGCTGGTGTTCATGTCGCCGCAGATGTACTTGGCCTGGTTGAGCGGGTGATCCGCCGGGAATTCGCGCTGGGCATACTGCGCACGGCCGAGCGCCGGGCTGCTCATGGAAGAGAGATAATCGAACCGGTCGCCGCGATTGACCCCCATGTACTGGGCGATCGGCCCCAGGCCGTGGGTCGGGTAGAGGTTGGCGTTGCGCAGGGTGTGCCACTTGGTGCGCCAGGAACCGGTCATGCGGTCAATTTGCTTCATCTGCCAGCGCAGCTCGTGGAGATAGGCCCCCTCGCCGTGGAGCAGGTCACCGAGCATGCCCATGCGCACCAGGTTCAGCGCCATCAGCTCGTCGCGGCCGTAGCAGCAGTTCTCCATCATCATGCAGTTCTTCTGCGTCTTCTCCGCCGTGTTTACCAGCTGCCAGCATTCCTCGAGCGTGGTTGCCGCCGGCACTTCCACAAAGGCGTGCTTGTCCCGCAGCATGGTGTCCACCGCCATCGGCGTGTGCCAGTGCCAGGGGGTGGCGATGATCACGATGTCGATATCGTTGCGATCGAGCATGTCGCGGTAGGCGTACTTGTCCTTGCCGTAGGTGGCGGGCTTGGGTCGCCCGGCCTTCACCACGATATTGAAGGCGCGGTCCAGCACCTGCTGGTCGGTGTCGCAGAGCGCCTTGATCTCCACACCGTCGAGACTGGCCATATGGGTCACGTGGCCGACACCGCGCTGCCCCAGCCCGATCAGGCCAACCCGGACCGTATCCATGCGCGGCACTACCAGCCCCGCCACTGATTTCTGGCCCTTGGCGCGGGCGCTGCCCCCGGCAGAAGGCCTGCTGGTCGCGGCGGTGGAACAGCCCGCGGCGGACGCCACCGCCGCTGCAGTCAGGCCGGCTTTCAAAAACTTTCGACGATTTATTTCACTCATTTATTTTTACCTCTGCTCCAGCGATGCGGTGTTCGATGGAATAAGACAATAACCAAGCGAAACTCAGTGCTCAACAAAAAAATGCTTCACAAGCTTTCACTATAGACTCTCAGCCGGACTACACATACAGGAAGAAGCCGGCAAACCCTTGTTTTTGAAGCAATTTACACAAACGAAAGAACTTCGAAAAATAAATTTATTTTGAAAGCTTGCAAAAGTAACGTAAAATGCCGGCAAACCTTGCGAAAGAACGATCCATGACCACCAACACTATTGAGCGCAGACACGACATCGTGCAGACCACCCTGGATGCGGGGCGCGTCCAGGTTCCGGATCTGGCGGAAAAGTACGGGGTTTCGACGGTGACCATCCGTGGCGACCTCAACTACCTGGACCAGAAGGGGCTGCTGGTGCGCACCCGCGGGGGCGCGGTGGCCAGCAATCGGGTAAGCCAGGAGCTGTCGATGCGGGAGAAGGTGACCGAGCATCTCGACATCAAGCGCCGCCTCGGCGCTGCCGCGGCACGGGAAATCCGCGAGCAGGACACCATCATTCTGGATTCCGGCACCACCACGGCTGAAATCGCCCACCAGTTACACCAGTTCCGCCAGCTGGTGGTCATGACCAACGGCCTCAACGTGGCCCAGCAACTGGTGGATGCCGACGGTGTGGAGGTATTGATGACCGGCGGCACGCTGCGCAAGAAATCCCTGTCGTTTTACGGCCGCGCCGCGGAAGACACCTTGCAGTGTTTCCATTTCGACAAGGTCTTCCTCGGCGTGGATGGCATCGACTTCCAGGGTGGTATCACCACCCACTTCGAATACGAGGCCAACCTGAACCGGCTGATGTGCAAGGTTGCCCGCCAGGTGATTGCGGTGACCGACTCTTCCAAGTTCACGCGCTCCGGCGTGCACAAGATCTGTGATTTCAGTGAACTCGACGTGCTGATCACCGATAGCGGAATACCCGAGGCATTTCACAAGGTAATGACCGAAGCCGGCGTCAGGGTCGTCATCGTCGACTGACAAACTTTTCAACCCGGGTTGACGGCACGTGTCCGCAGGCCCGCCACGACCAATCAAGCACTCAGGTGCTAGATTTGCCGCCCGGCCCTCCACGGCCGGGTTAGTAGGCAGTGGAAGACTACGTCTTCAACTGCCCGTTAAATAAGAATGACCGAAAAGGATTTAACATGCTGCAGCAGTTGATCAGGGCAAACCTCGACGGCGCCCCGCAAGGCATTTACGCGATCTGCTCCGCCCACGGCCTGGTCCTGGAAGCCGCGATGGAGCAGGCCCGGGCCGATGGCACTCCGCTCCTGATCGAGGCCACCGCCAACCAGGTCAACCAGTTCGGTGGCTATACCGGTATGCGGCCGGCGGATTTTTTTGACTATGTGATGACGCTCGCCGCGCGCGTGGGGCTCGATCCTTCCACAATCGTTCTCGGCGGCGACCACCTGGGTCCGGTCTGCTGGCAGGCAGAGCCCGCCCGCGATGCCATGGCCAAGGCAGGTGACCTGGTGGCGGCCTACGTGCGCGCCGGCTTTACCAAGATCCACCTTGACTGCAGCATGCCCTGCATCGACGATCAGCTGCCGCTGGCCGATGAAATCATTGCCGAACGCGCGGCTGACCTGTGCCGCGTCGCAGAAAATGCCGCCGCCGAGCGCGGTACGCCGGACACCGTGGAGTACATCATCGGTACCGAGGTCCCCCCGCCCGGTGGCGCCAAAGAGGAAATTACCGATCTCGAAGTGACCTCGCCGGCCCACGCGCGCAACACGATCGAATTGCACCGCGGCGCCTTTGCCCGCCGCGAACTCGACCGGGCCTGGTCCCGGGTGATCGGTCTCGTGGTCCAGCCCGGGGTGGAGTTCGACCACACCTCGGTGATCGACTACCAGCCGCAGAAAGCCCGGCAACTGAAGCGGCTGGCGCAGGAAACCGACGGCATTGCCTTCGAAGCCCACTCCACCGATTACCAGACCGCGGAAAACTACAATCAGCTGGTCAGGGATCACTTCGCGATCCTCAAGGTGGGCCCGCAGTTGACCTTTGCCCTGCGCGAAGCGCTGTTTGCCCTCAGCTATATTGAAGACGAGCTGCCGGAAATTAAGGAAAAGTCCGCCCTGCGCACCGTGTGTGAATCCCGCATGCAGGCGGAACCCCGCTACTGGCAGAGTTTTTATGACGTGGCAGAGGAAAAGCAGCCGCTGTACCGACGCTATAGTTACAGTGACCGCATCCGCTATTACTGGCCCGACAAGGCCATCGAGGAGGCCGTGACACGGCTGCTGGACAATCTTGCGGGTAGCGCCATTCCGCTGCCATTACTGAGCCAGTTTTTCCCGGAGGAATACCGGTTGGTGCGCCGGGGGTACGCCGACAACGAGCCCCGCGCACTGATCAAAGCCCGCATTCGCCAGGTGACTGCGGCCTACGCCAACGCCTGCTGGAAGCAGAAACAGGATAATAACGATGTATAAAACCCTGAATATCGATCCCACCACGCTGCGTCGAAATAGTGGAGAGCACACTGCACGCGAGATTGCCCAGCAACCGGATGCCTGGGAGCGCACCGCCGCGCTGGTCAACGGTCAGCGCACAACGCTGAATCAATGGCTGCAGCCACTGCTGCTGCAGAGTGATCTGCGCATCATCCTCACCGGTGCCGGCACCTCGGCCTATGCGGGGGAAACCCTTGCGCCCCACCTCACCCGGGTCATGGAGCGCCGCGTCGAAGCCATCAGCACCACCGACCTGGTGAGCAATCCGCACGACCATTTTCTGCGCCATGCACCGACCCTGCTGGTCTCCTATGCCCGCTCCGGCAACAGCCCGGAGAGTGTCGGTGCCTATGACCTCGCCAACCAGTGCGTGGACAGCTGCTATCATCTGGTCATCACCTGTAACCGCGACGGCGAACTGGCCGCACGCGCCCACGGCAGTGACAACAGTTATTCACTGCTGATGCCGGAGGAGACCCTCGACCAGAGCTTCGCCATGACCAGCAGCTTCACCTCCATGCTGCTGGCCACGCTGGAAGTTTTTACTCCACAGCCGGAACAATTGCCGGCGCTGACCGCACTGACCCGCGGCTTGCTGGATACACGCCTCGAGGATATCCAGGCGCTGGCCCGAAGAGATTTTAAGCGTGTGGTCTTCCTCGGCGCGGGCGGGTTGAAGGGCATCGCCACCGAAGCCGCGCTGAAAATGCTCGAGCTCACCGCCGGCAAGGTGGACTGTTACGCGGAGAGCCCGCTGGGTTTCCGCCACGGCCCCAAGTCGATAGTCGACGGGGCGACACAGGTCGTGCTGCTGCACAGCAACGACCCCCACTGCCGCCGCTACGACAACGACCTGTTGGCGGAGCTGCAGCGCGATGGTACGACCGACTGGATCGTCTGCCCGGCGGGATTCGCCAGCATGTCCGAACTTGGGGAAGCCTGGCTCGCACTGTATTACATCGTTTTTGCGCAGCTGCTGGCCTTCTACAAATCCCTTGACCTGGGTATCACGCCCGACAACCCCTGCCCCACCGGCGAGGTCAATCGGGTGGTGCAGGGCGTGATTATTTACAAGCTCGCAGGGTAGGAAACAATTTGATTTACGGACTGGATATCGGCGGCACCAAGATCGAGCTCACCTGTTTCAATGGCGCCCTGCGCAAGCTGGACAGCCAGCGCACCGCAACGCCCGTCGATGACTTCCAGGCGTTTATCGACACACTGGTCAACCTGATTGAAAGCGCGGACCGGCAACACGGTTGCCAGGGCGTTGTCGGAATCGGCATGCCCGGGGTGATCGACGCCGAAGGCCACTCGCTTTCCGCCAATGTCCCCTGCGCCACGGGCAGGAATGTGGCCGAGACACTGGCCGCGCGTCTGAAGCGCCCGGTGGTGGTGGAGAATGACTGCCGCCTGTTTGCGCTCTCGGAAGCTCACGGTGGCGCCGGTGCGGGTTACGCCCATGTGTACGGCGCGGTGCTGGGCACCGGTGCCGCGGGCGGGCTGGTGCTGGACGGCAACCTGTACCGCAGCCGCCAGGGCATTGCCGGCGAGTATGGGCACCACCCCCTGCCCGCTTCCCTGCGCGAACAATATCAGTTGCCACTGCTGGACTGCGGCTGCGGCCTCAGTGGCTGCCTCGAGCCCTATATCGCCGGTCCCGGCCTCGCCAACCTGCACCGCCATCTCTGCGGGGAGTCCCTCAGCGCACCGGAACTGGTCGAGCGCTGGCGCGCCGGCGACAAAAACGCCATCGCCACGCGCGAAATCCATATGGACCTGCTCGGCGCCGCCTTTGCCAACCTGGTAAAGGCCTATGATCCGGACATCATCGTGCTGGGTGGCGGCCTGTCCTGTATCGAGGAAATATATCGCGATTTACCCCAAGCGATAGAGCGTCACCTGTTTGCCGGTTTCCACGCCCCGGTGATCGCACCACCGAAATTTGGCGATGCCAGTGGCGCCCGCGGCGCCGCCCTGCTCGCCCGCCAGACAATGGAATTTTGACGATGTATCCCGACAGTTACACCCTGCGGCCGGCAAAAATTTTTACCGAGTCGGCGGAAATCAGCGGCCACTGCGTGCGTATCGATAACGGCCGTATCGCCGCTATTACCGCCACAGCGGACCGCGACATCCCGGTCATCGAGCTGCCTGGAACGACGTTGTTGCCGGGGCTGATCGACCTGCATATCCACGGGCGTGAAGGTTGCGACGTGATGGACGCCACCCCCGAGGCCATCGCCACCATCTCGCGCTCGCTGGCCCAACACGGGGTCACCGGTTTCCTCGCCACCACTGTCACCAGCAGCTGGGAGGAAACCCTGGCCGCGATGGACAATCTCGGCCGCGCCGCGCAGTCGAACCAGCCCGGGGCGCAGGTGCTCGGCGGTTACAGCGAAGGCCTGTTTTTTGCCAGTGCGCACAAGGGCGCCCACAACGACCACTACTTCCTCGCGCCAACCAGGGAGCGCATGGATGCCCTGTTGGAGGCCTCCCGCGGCGAACTCAAAGTTGTGGCCCTGGCACCGGAAGTGGACGGCGCCATGGATATTATTCCCTACCTGAAATCCCGCGGCGTAAAGGTCATGATCGGCCATACCGATGCCACCTATGACCAGACCCGCGGCGCGCTGGAGGCCGGCGCCTGCGGTGGCGTGCATGTATTCAACGGTATGCGCGGTATCCACCACCGCGAGCCCGGTTGCACCGGTGCGGTGCTGGTGCACGACGCCAATGTGGAAGTGATCGCCGACGGCGTGCACCTGCACCCCGCGATCCTGCAGATGATCTGCAAACTGAAAGACCCGTCGCGGGTGACGCTGATCAGCGACTGCATCAACGCCGGCGGCCTGCAGGACGGTCGCTACCAGCTTGGCAAGATGGACATCAACCTCGAGGCCGGCGTTGCCCGCACCGACAGCGGCTCCCTCGCCGGCAGCACCCTGACCCTCGAGCGCGCCGCCGCCAACCTGCATCAACTGGCCGGCATCGATTTACGCGATGCGGTGCATATGGCGAGCCTGTCGCCGGCCAAATTCCTCGGCATCGACGATCGCACCGGTTCCATCGCCGCCGGCAAGGCTGCCGACCTGGCGGTGCTGGGCGAAGACGGCAGCGTGCGCGCGACTTTCGTCGCCGGCCGCCCGGTCTTCTGCGACGCGGCCGTGGAAGAACAGCTCGCCGCCCTGCGCTAGCCCGCTAAATACCGGGCGAGAACGCAGTTCGGCTAGCTGGTAAACCCCGGCTGTTGCTTCGATCAAATTCTGGAGCGGCAAATCACCAGGCCGGGTATTTCGAAGCGCTGTAAATACATCCCTGTACGCTCCGGCGGCGACGCCCTGTCGCCGACGGTTCGAAATATCCGGCCTGGCGCTTTGCCTTCGAATCTGAAATCCTGACTTTGTTAGCAGGCTGACCGGCCCACAGGGCCGGTATGATTTACAGAAACCGCTGCTGCGCTCAGGCGGACTCAGTCACGTCCAGCTCGGCGCGCAGCGTGCGCGCCGCCTCCACCATATTCAGCAGCGCGGAACCCACCTCGGCCCAGCTGCGGGTCTTGAGGCCGCAGTCCGGATTGACCCACAGTTTTTCCCGCGGAATGACTTCCGCCACTTTTCGCAACCGCGCCACCAGCTCCTCCCGCTCCGGTACATTGGGCGAGTGGATATCGTAGATACCCGGGCCGATCTCATTCGGATAGCCGCCCTGCTTACCGGCGAACGACTCCAGCAGGCGCAGGTCTGAACGCGCGGATTCAATGGTGATGACATCCGCATCCAGCGCCACGATCGCCTCCATGATCGCGTTGAAATTGCTGTAACACATATGCGTGTGAATCTGGGTCTCCGCCTGCACTGTTGCGCAGGTGTAGCGGAAACAGGCCACCGCCCAGTCGAAATAGCCCTGGTGCCCGGATTCCCGCAATGGCACACCCTCGCGCAGGGCCGGCTCGTCGATCTGGATAATACCGATACCGGCGGCCTCCAGGTCCTGCACTTCCTGCCGCAGCGCCTTGGCAATCTGCAGGCAGCTCTCGCTGCGCGGAATATCCTCGCGCGGGAAAGACCAGTTGAGGATGGTCACCGGGCCGGTGAGCATGCCCTTGACCGGCTTCTTGGTCAGGCTCTGCGCGTAGCGGCTCCATTCCACCGTCATCGGCTGCGCGCGGCTGATATCGCCGAAGATGATCGGCGGCTTGACGCAGCGCGAACCGTAACTCTGTACCCAGCCGTTGCCGGTATGCACAAAGCCGTGCAGCTGCTCCCCGAAATATTCCACCATGTCGTTGCGCTCGGCCTCCCCGTGTACCAGCACATCCAGGCCGAGAATTTCCTGGCGGCGCACCGCCTCGGCGATTTCCGCGCGCAAATGGTCGAGATAATCCTGTTCGCTGAGTTCGCCGCTGCGGAACTGGCGGCGTGTCTGGCGCAACAGGTCGGTCTGCGGGAAGGAGCCGATGGTCGTGGTGGGCAGCGGCGGCAGCTGCAGGCGTTCGCGCTGGCGTTTGGCGCGCTCGACATAGCGCTGCGGGCGCCAGGTATCCGCGAGTTCGCCAGCAGTCGCCGAAGCATCCACAGGCGCAGAAACAGCGGATTTATCCACAGCCGCGGTGTTTTGCAACAGCGCCTGCAGCTGCTGTAACTCGTGCAGTTTCTGGCGCGCGTAGGCCAGTTTCTGCCGCTGCGGCGGCAACAGCTTCTGTTCCGTGTCCAGGTCCACCGGGCAGTGCAACAGCGAACAGCCGGCGGACAGCCACAGGCGTTCGCCCAGTTGCTGTTGCAGCGGCTGCAGCGCGGCCTGCCACCGGGCGAGGTCGGCGCGCCAGATATTGCGCCCGTTCACCACCCCGACAGACAGCACCTGTTCCGCGCCCAGCGCCTCGAGCGCGGCGGGTAATTCCTCCGGCGCACGCACGCAGTCGATATGCACACCGGCCACCGGCAGGCCGAAGACCAGCGGCAGATTCTCGCGCAGCGGCGAGAAATAGGTGGCAAGTAACAATTTGAGGGACGGAGCCGCAGCGCAGAGCTGTGCATAACCCGGCGCAAACGCCGCGCGCCATTCGCCCGGCAGATCCAGTCCCAGGATCGGCTCATCGATCTGCACCCAGTCGACATCCGCCGCGGCCAGCTGCTGTAACAGCTGCTGGTAGCAGGGCAGCAGTTTCGGCAGCAGCGCCAGCGCATCGCCGTCGGCGCGGCCCAGCCACAGGTAGGTCAGCGGACCAATCACCACCGGCTTGACCCGATGGCCCTGCTGCTGTGCTTCGCGCACTTCTGCCAGCAGCCATTCGGCATCGAGCGCAAATGCCTGCTCGGCGGTGAACTCCGGTACCAGGTAGTGGTAGTTGGTGTCGAACCACTTGGTCATCGCGCTGGCCGCCACCGGCTCGCCGGACGGCGCGCGGCCGCGCGCCAGGCGGAAGTACTGGTCCAGCTTGTTGTCGGCGGCGCCCTCGCTGAAGCGCCGCGGCACGGCGCCAAACATCAGCGTGTGGTTCAGTACCTGGTCGTACCAGGCGAAATCGCCCACGGTAACGCGTTCGAGGCCGGCATCGCGCTGTGCCTGCCAGTTGCCGCGGCGGATCTCCGCGCCGGCCTGCAGCAGTTCGCTCTGCGCTATCTCGCCGCGCCAGTAGGCTTCCTGTGCCTTTTTCAGCTCGCGCTGCGCGCCGATACGCGGGTAGCCGAGAATATGTGTCTGTGCCATCAGAGTTTCCCCAAATCCATAAGTGCAACCGCCCACCCGGCGGTAGCTGTCGAAATTCGGGGTTGATTCTGCGCTGGCCGTCATGTTCAATCAATTTCATATTTTTTGCCCAGAACATGAATATTTCTAAAGATGATCGAACTCCGCCACCTCAAAGCCCTGACCACCCTGCGGGAAACCGGCAGCATGGTGCGCGCTGCCGAGCGGCTGCACCTGACCCAGTCCGCCCTCTCGCACCTGTTCCGGGAGCTGGAAGACCGCCACCAACAGACCCTGTTCGTGCGCAAGTCGCGCCCGCTGCGCTTCACCAGTGCCGGGTTGCGCCTGCTGCAGCTGGCCGATGGTGTCCTGCCCCAGGTGGCGCAGGCGCAGCGGGACCTGGCGCGGCTGGCGTCGGGCCAGGCCGGGCGCCTGAATATCGCCATCGAATGCCACAGCTGCTACCAATGGCTGATGCCGACCCTGGACCGCTACCGCGACGACTGGCCGGAGGTGGAACTGGATTTGGCCAGCGGCTTCCATTTCGCCCCGCTGCCGGCGCTGGTGCGCGGCGACCTGGATCTGGTGGTAACGTCGAACCCGGATGAAGCCCTGCAGGGGGTGCACTACGAGCCGCTGTTCAGTTTCGAAATGGTGCTGGCGGTGAGCCGCAAACACCGGCTGGCACAGCAGCAGTGGGTGGCGCCGGCGGATCTCGCCGGCGAAGTGCAGATCACCTATCCGGTGGAGCGCGAGCGGCTGGATATCTTCCAGCACTTCCTCGATCCGGGCGGGGTCGAACCGGCGGAGATCCGCACCGCCGAGCTCACGGTGATGATGGTGCAGCTGGTCACCAGCGGCCGCGGCGTCTGCGCGCTGCCGAACTGGGCGCTGCACGAGTACTTACAGAAGGGCTTTGTCACCGCACTGCAGCTGGGAGAAAAGGGTTTGTGGAGCCGGCTCTACGCCGCCGTGCGCGAGGACGCGCGCGAGCAGCCCTATGTGGCGGACTTTCTGCAGACGGCGCGGGATACCTGCTTTGGCAACCTGAATGGCATTCGCGCAGTTTGATCCGGATGCGCAGGGCGGGCCTCGGGCCCGCGCGGGCGGACACAAAGTTCGCCCCTACCGACTGCGAACAGTGGCACGGAAGGCACTACAGTTGGGCGATTCCCAAAACTAATTCCGTAGGGGCGAACCTTGTGTTCGCCCAACAAAACCCGGCGCCTGCGCAGCAAAAAATCCGCGCACCACGCGCACCGTTACGGCTCTGACCAGCGCCGCAACAGGTTGTGGTAAACCCCGGTCTGCGCCACGAGCGACTCGTGCTCGCCGAGCTCCTGCCGCAGGCGATTGATGGACATATCCAGGTCGAACAGCAGGGTGCGCTGGCCGTCGTCACGCACCAGGCTCTGCAGCCAGAAGAAGGCACTGATGCGGCTGCCGCGGGTCACCGGGGTAACCCGGTGCAGGCTGGTGGACGGATACAACACCAGCGAGCCCGCCGGCAGTTTGACGCTGTGCGCGCCGTAGGTGTCATCGATCAGCAGCTCGCCGCCCTCGTAGTCACCCGGGTCGGACAGAAACAGCGTGCACGACAGATCCGTGCGAATCTGCCCGCCGCTGGGCAGGCGGCGGATGGCGTTGTCCACATGGTTGTGAAAATGCTCGCCGCCCTCGTAGCGATTGAACAGCGGCGGAAACACCCGCTGCGGCAGCGCCGCCGACATAAACAAACCGTTCGCCGGCAGCGCGCGCAGAATCACCTCGCCGAGCTCCCGCGCCAGCGCGGAATCGGCCGGCAACTGGCGGTTGCGCTTGGCCTGTGCGGACTGGTGGCCGGCGGTAACGCGGCCATCCACCCACTCCGCCTGCTGCAGGGCCGCGCGCATTTCGGCGGCCTGTGGCGGAGTGAGAATTTCAGGAATTTCCAACAGCACGGTCGCTAACCCTCAATAATTGAAATTGACACTCAGCAGCGCGGTGCGGCCGAGCCCGGGGATAAAGTGGCCGCCGCCGACGTAGTCGATATATTCCGCACCGCTCAGGTTGTGGATATTCAACTGCGCGCTGACAGTGCTGCTGAACGCGTAAACACCGGAGGCTTCATACACCCAGTAGTCCGGTGCCGCACGCAGGTTCGAAGTGCTGTTGTAACGCTCGCCCACATACTGGGCACCGGCGCCCAGCTGCAGCTTTTCGCTGACCAGGTAATTGGCCCACAGGTTGAATGAGTTTTCCGGCGAATTGGCCAGCTGCTTGCCGATCTCCCCGGGGTCCTTGCTGTCGAGCACCTCGGTGTCGAGGAGCACATAACCGGCATTAAGGCTCAGGCGCTCGGTCACCGAACCGGTCACCCCCAGCTCGATACCCTGCACCCGCTGTTCGCCATCCAGCACCAGCAGATCATTCGGGTCGTCCGGATCCTGGGTGCGCGCGTTGACCTTGTCCGTGCGGAACAGCGCCGCGCTCAACAGCAGGTTGCCGTCGGCCAGCTGCCACTTGGTGCCGAGTTCCAGGCTGCGGTTTTCTTCCGGGTCGAGGTTGGCAATACCCGGCTGGCGGCGGCTGGTGGAAATTGACAGCGCCTCGGCGCTCGGATTGAACGACGTGCCGTAGCCCAGGTAGATAGTGCCCTCGGGCACCGGCTTGTACACCAGACCGGCGCGGTAGCTGAGCATGGCATCCGTGCGCGCCATCAGCGGGCTGCCGTCCGGGGTGTATTCCAGCTCGAAACGGTCGTAACGCAGGCCGCCGTTTATCTGCCAGTGCGCATCGATCTGCAGCGAGTCAGACAGGTACGCAGCCACGGTGGTGGAGTCCGCGGTGCTGGCGGTGCCGGTGCGCTGGTAATTCTCCAGTACCGGATCACTGGGGTCGGGATCGAACAGATCCGTGGGCCCGGAATCCCCGCCGAGGTTTTCCCGGATATAACGCTTCTCGCCTTCCAGGCTGACTTCCGCCCCCAGGGTGATTTTATGTTCCCAGTTTTCGCCGGGATTTACCGTTAGCGACAGGTCCGTGATGTTGCTGACGATATCGTCGTCCTGGTCGCGATACTTGCGGTCGGTGCGGCGGATATCGGTACTGTCGGCGCTGGCGAATCGCGGCGCGGTAATAAAGGAATCGCGATAGGTCCTGCCCACGCGCGTGGTGTTGCGCAGGCTGGCGTTGTCGCCCAGTCGCTGCTCTACCTGCACCGTGCCCAGCGTCGTTTGCGTTTTTTCGAAATCCCGCCCCTTGAGGCCATACCAGTTGTCGTAATCCACCGGTGCCGGCGCGTTGGCGTAATCGGCCAGCGGTAGGTTGCCCTCCGGCACCCACGGAATACCGTAGTCCGGCACATTGTCCTGGGCCAGGTGGAACAGGCTCAGGGTCACCCGGGTATCGGTATCGATACCGAATGCCAGCGACGGCGCCACACCCCAGCGCGCATTGTTGACTTCATTGCGGCCGGCTACATCCTGATCGTGCACCATCAGGTTGAGGCGCGCCGCGGCATTGTCGATACCATCGAGGCTGTGATTCACATCCAGAGTGGCGCGGTGGTAACTGTCGGTACCGGCGGTGATATTCGCGCGGGTGCTGTCGCCCAGACGCGGGGCCTTGCTGACCAGATTGACGGAGCCACCGGTGGAACCGCGACCGGAATAGTCGGAAGACGGCCCCTTTACCACTTCCACCTGTTCCAGGTTGAACGGGTCGCGGGTATAGCCACCAAAGTCGCGCACATTGTCGACGAAGATATCGGTGCGCGCGCTGTAGCCGCGAATGGAAAACTGGTCGCCGGCCGGCGTACCGCCCTCGCCGGCCTGCATGCTGATGCCGGACACATTGCGCAGCACATCGCGCAGCGTTGTCGCGGCGCGCTGTTGCATGACTTCGTCGGAAATCACATTAATGGTTTGCGCGGTATCGAGCAGCGGGCGCGGAAACCTGACCGATTCCGGAGCCTGTTCGGGTTGCCGGTCCACCACCTGCATTTCCTCAATGGCGCCGTCGTCCCCGTTTTGCCCCGCCAGGTCCTGGGCGCTGACGAGCGGGCTGCAGGCCACCGCCGCCAACAGCGGCAGTCCGGAGAAATGCCGCGCCAGCGGCTTGCGCTTGAGCGGCAGCGCGCTGCTGTCCATGGTGTTGTGTAGAGCGAGTTTGTCCGTAGTACTCGGCAGATCGATCATGATGAAAACCCCAACGAGAAATGAATGAATATTGCTTTTACCAAATCGCAATGCGAACGATTATCATTTACAAGATGGAGATTGGCAAGCTGCTGTCGCCGGTTGGGGGGAATTTTTCTTTGCCGGTAGATGAGTTGGCGGTGTAACGCACACCGGACGGGGATTGCGGCCACCAAAAATCCGGCCGCCGGAAGCGAAGACAACCACCGGCCCCGGCAGTTAGCCGCGCGCAACTGTTGCACGCGGCCGGTGGGGGTTTATCAACACACTGAGGCGCCCCGCGCCTGTGGATAAGTCAGGTTGGATCTGCACCAGAGGCCAGCGGGGCCCTGCGCGCGCCGCGGCGACGAAGGTAGCTTCGCAGTCGACGCAGCGACAGCGCCAACCCGGTCCACACCATCAGTATTGCGGCCAGCGAGGCGAGCCCGGCGAGTGTCTGGCCCCAGAAGCCCAGCGCCTCACCGGTGTGCAGGAAGCGGATCCACGTGCGCCACTGCCGGCCGGTGGACTGATCGGCGAACGTGTTCGCCGCGAGCACTGCGCCACTGTGTCCGTCGATGGTCAGGCTGGAACGTTTCTGCGGTTGGCCGCCGCTACCGCGATCCACCTGCACGCCTACATCGGTTTCCGTGCCGCGCGGCAGGCTGACAGTGAGCGTTCGCCAACCCGCGCTGCGGCCAATGGCGGACTGCAGGGCGCTTTCGAGGGAGACGCTGCGATTCAGCGCAGCGGCTGCGTCGCCCCGCGCACCGCGCGGCGGACCGCCACGGCCGCGCTGCGGAACCTCTTCGCCGGCGAGGCGGTAAACCGCACTGTTGGCCCAGGGGTACTTGAACACCACCGCGGTGGAAATAATCACCAGCAGCGGCAGCGCGGCCCAGAACCCGAATACGTGGTGCCAGTTGAAATCGCGCGCCTTGCCGGATCTGGCATTGGGATGAAACCACAGGCGCAGGCGCAAGGTGCTCCAGCGGTAGACGGCCGGCAGCCACAGATAGAGGCCACTCAACAGCAGGAACAGGAAGGCCAGGTTGCAGGCTCCGGTGATCGCGCGCCCCAGCGCGCGCTGTTCGCCTCCGGCATTGAACCAGCGGTGCCACTGTTCCACGCTGTGGAAAAAGTCATCCAGGCGTTCGCTGGCGGGCGGATAGAGTTCACCGCTGTAGGGATTCATCGCGCGGCGCTCGGCGCGCCCCCGACGCAGCAGCAGCGGCGCCTCCGCGTCTGCCGACAGGGTGATACTGGCGGGCACATAACGACCCGCCACTGCCGCCGCTAGCAGCTGGTCCAGCGGCAGGCGCTCCCGCCCCGCCGCCTCCACGCGGTACTGCCCGGCGGTGCTCCAGTCGAGCAGCTGCCGCTCATAGGTCAGCAACACCCCGGTAACGGACATCATCAATATGACCAGCCCGGCGACCACCCCACAGATAAGGTGCGCCCAAAAGATCCCTTTGCGTATCACTGCCCGCTTCCCCGATAAAAGACGCTATTTTTGCGAATGATAATCCTTATCATTTGTTACGGCAATACGGATGGACAAAACCGGCAGCGCCTGGTGTAACGCCGGCAAGCGGGGAAAAGCGGACCTTCAATTGGATAACGGCGTTGCCGACCGCTCGCAGGCAATCAGCACACCGTAAGCACTGCAAGGTGCGTTACAACACGCGCACTCTGTCGTAGCCATTCAATTTAAGCTCAACAGGCCCTAAGATAAGCGACTGCAATAACAGAACAAGGGGAAGATCCGTGGACCAACAGGTAACAAGCTGGCACCCCGTCAGCAAGGGGCTGCACTGGCTGATCGCAATTCTGATTCTCTGCGCCTGGGGCTCGGCGGAGCTGCACGAGTCTTTCAGCAAGGGCAGTCCAATTCGCGGCGGATTGATGGTGTTCCATTTTTCCGTGGGGTTCAGCGTGCTGCTGCTGGCCTTTCTGCGCATGTACTGGCGCGCCACCCACCCGCGCCCGAAACTCTATGGCAGCGCCTGGCAGCGCCCCGTTTCCGTCCTGGTAGAGAGCCTGCTGTACGTGGCCATGCTGGGCATGCCGCTGACCGGGCTGGCCATGCGCCAGTATGCCGGGCGCGACACCACCATCTTCTGGCTGTTCGACATCCCCTCCTTCGTCGAGAAGAACATTCCTATCGCCAAGAAACTGGAATTCGCGCACACGGAGCTGATCTGGAACGGCCTGCTGGCCCTGCTGGTACTGCATATCTGCGGTGCACTCTGGCACCACTTCTTCACCAAAGACGATACGCTGCGGCACATGTTGCCCTGGGGCAGGTCGAACTGAGCCCCGGCTGAGCCAGAACCGCCGGCTGCATTGCGGCCATGCATGAAAAAAGGCGAACCGGTTTCGGTTCGCCTTTTTTGTTTTACTGGCTGGCCTTGCGCGGCTTGCCCTTCGGCTTACCTTTGGGCTTGCCCTTGGGTTTACCGTGCGGCTTGCCAGCGCCAGGCTGCTCGGTATAGCGGGAGATGTTCATCGGCTTGCCGGACACCCGCACCTGCTTCAGGTGCTGGAAGATTTCCTTGGGCATGCCCTCGGGCAGGTCCACGGTGGTGAATCCCTCGTAGATCTCGATGCGGCCGATATAGGAGCTGTCCAGCTCGACCTCGTTGGCGATGGCGCCGACGATATTGCCCGGCTTTACGCCGGCCTGGCGGCCGACTTCAATGCGGTAGCGCTGCATGCCCTCGTCCGGCGCGGGCACGTTTTTATCCTTGTCGAAGCTGCGTTTCTTGCGCTCGCGGCGGTCGGAATCACCGCGGTCTTCGCGGCGTTCACGGAACTCCCGCGGCTCCGGCTCGCGCTCGTCCAGCAGCAGGGGCTGATCGCCCTGGGCCATGGAAGCCAGCGCCGCCGCCACGTCGAGCGGATCGATTTCGTTCTCGGCCAGGTACTGTTCCACCAGATCGCGGAACGGTGCCAGATCCCGGCGGCCCGCCAGGGTGTAGGTGATCCGCTGGCGGAACTTCTCCATACGCGAGGCGTTGACCGCCGCCGCGGTGGGCAGGTCGAGACGCTCGATCGGCTTCTTGGTCGCCTTCTCGATGGCGCGCAGCATGCGGCGCTCACGCGGGGCCACAAACAGGATCGCATCGCCTTCGCGCCCGGCGCGGCCGGTGCGGCCGATGCGGTGGATGTAGGCTTCGGTATCGTAGGGAATGTCGTAGTTGATCACGTGGCTGATGCGCTTCACGTCCAGTCCGCGCGCCGCCACATCGGTGGCCACGACGATATCCAGCTTGCCGCTCTTGAGCTTGTCGATTACCTGCTCGCGCAGGTTCTGGGCCATGTCACCGTTCAGAGCGGCACTGGCAAAGCCGCGCGCGGCCAGCTTGTCGGCCAGCTCCACCGTGCTGTTCTTGGTGCGCACGAAGATAATGGTGCCATCCACCGGCTCCGCCTCGAGGATGCGGGTCAGCGCGTCCAGCTTGTGCAGACCGCCCACCGGCCAGTAGCGCTGGCGGATAGTCTCGGCGGTCTCGGTCTTGACGCGGATCTTCACTTCTACCGGCTCGCGCAGGTGCTCGCGGGCGATGTAGGCGATCTCTTTCGGCATGGTGGCGGAGAAGAGCGCAATCTGGCGCTCATCGGGAATCTGCTCCAGTACCCATTTCACATCGTCGATAAAGCCCATGCGCAGCATTTCGTCGGCTTCATCGAGGACCAGGGTCTTCAAGGTGGACACGTCGAGGGTGCCCTTGCGCATATGGTCCATCACCCGGCCCGGCGTGCCCACCACCAGCTGCACGCCGCGCTTGAGCTGCTGTATCTGGCCGCGGTAATCGGCACCGCCGTAGATCGGCGCGACGTGGAAGCCCTTCAGGTTGGCGGCATAGGACTGGCAGGCCTCGGCCACCTGGATGGCCAGTTCGCGGGTCGGTGCCAGCACCAGCGCCTGCGGGCGCTTGGCCTTCAGGTCGAGCTGGGCCAGCAGCGGCAGCGCGAACGCCGCGGTCTTGCCGGTGCCGGTCTGCGCCTGGCCCAGTAAATCGTTGCCTTCCAGCAGTGACGGGATAGTCTGTGCCTGGATCGGCGAGGGGGTCTCGTAACCCAGTTTTTTGACGGCGTTGAGAATTTCGGGCGGCAGGCCCAGCTGGTCGAAGCCAATCGGCTCGGGGGTATCGGTCATTTCGGAGTTCACTTGAATCTACATAGGGGGCCAGGCAGCAGCCAGGTTGTGTAACCATAGCTCACTGCCAAAAATTGCTGGGCAAGGCGAATAAGCCCGGCAATAGCAACACCGCGCTATTTCAAGCTTGTTCTACTCAGTGACAGGAGCCCGTGGCGAGGAGGTCTGCTACCCAATCCGGCTTGTACCCCGTGAGGCCGGTGTACGGCGTGGGGCAAGAGGGCGCGGAGTCTAACAGGTTCGGGCGAGTCTGGCAGTATATTTTTTAAACAAGTTGTTGGACGGGCCTGCGGCCTGCGCGGGCGAACACGAGGTCCGCCCCTACGGATCAAGCGCGGAGAACCCATCCACTGCGGCGCCTTCCGTGCCACTGGTCGCGGTGCACTTGCTGTAGCCACCGCACTCGTTCGCCCGGGTCCCGGCGCGCCTGGTGAGTGTCGGCGGGGCGGGCCTGTGGCCCGCGCGGGCGAACACGAGGTTCGCCCCTACGGATAAAGCGCGGAGAACCCATCCACTGCGGTGCCTTCCGTGCCGCTGGTCGCGGTGCACTTGCTGTAGCCACCGCACTCGTTCGCCCGGGTGGCGGTACGCCTGGTGAATGTCGGCGGGGCGGGCCTGCGGCCCGCGCGGGCGAACACCAGGTTCGCCCCTACGGATCGAGCGCGGAGAACCCATCCACTGCGGTGCCTTCCGTGCCACTGGCCGCGGTGCACTTGCTGTAGCCACCGCACTCGTTCGCCCGGGTCGCGGCGCGCCTGGTGAGTGTCGGCGGGGCGGGCCTGCGGCCCGCGCGGACGAACACGAGGTTCGCCCCTACGGAACAAACGCGGAGAACCGATCCGCCGCAGCGCCTGCCGTGGCGTATGTCGCGCTGTGCTTGCTGGAATCAATGCAACTGTTGGGTATGCGGTGTGGGCGCCCCGGGCCCGCGCGGCCGAACGAGGTTCGCCCCTACGGATCAAGCGCGGAGAACCCATCCACTGCGGTGCCTTCCGTGCCACTGGTCGCGGTGCCCTTGCTATAGCCACTGCACTCGTTCGGTAGGGGCGAACCTTGTGTTCGCCCGGGTCGCGGTTGGCACCGCACGTGATTCCGCAACCACACTTCAACCCGCAAACGGAAACACCACCGGCAACAACAGCAATACCGTTGCCGAGTAGGCAATCGTCAACGGCAGCCCCGCGCGCAGGAAATCCCTCAGGTGGTAGCCGCCGAGGTTCTGCACCATCAGGTTGGTCTGGTAGCCGAACGGAGTCAGGAAACTGGCGCTGGCGCCGTAGGCCACCGCCATCACAAACGGCATGGTACTCACGCCGAAGCTCTCCGCCAGACTCCAGGCCAGCGGAAACGCCAGTGCGGCGGCGGCGTTGTTGGTCATCAGTTCGGTCAGCGCCAGCGTGAGCAGGAATATACCCACCAGGGCCGCGTAGGGGCCGGCATTCATCAGCGACCCGCGCATGGCCGCAGCCAAAGCATCCGCCAGGCCACTGCCGGCAAACGCCTCGGCCAGCACCAGCGCACTGGCGATGATCAGCCAGATCTGGAACGGGAAACGACGCTGCAACTCGGTGGTGGAAACGATACCCAGGCCGATCATGCCACCGAGCAGCACCACCAGGCCCTTCAGCAGCGAGAAGTATCCCAGCGCCGCGCCGGCCACCAGTGCCACAAAACCGATCCCCAGTAGCCAGTTGTCGCGGCGGGACAGCTGGCGCTGTACCTCCCCACCGCTGATCACGTAGAAGTTCTTGTCGATATTGCGGTGGTGCTTGAAATCCTGCCCCACCGCCATCAGCAGTGCATCGCCCGCCTGCAATTCGATTTCGCCCAGTTTGCCGGACAACCGCTCACCGCCGCGACGCATTGCCACCACCGCCGCATCGAAGCGGGTACGGAACTGGCTGCTTTTCAGTGTCTGGCCAAGGATGCTCGAGCTCGGCGTCAGCACCACCTCGGTCAGCTCGATATCCAGCGCCTCGTCGTCCAGCGCGAACACGCGCAGCCCCTCAATATCCTGCAGCCGCCCCAGATCGCGCACATCGCCACTGAAAATCAGCTTGTCACCACACTTGATGATCTCCGTCGGCGCCACCGGGCTGATCACCCCGCCGCCACGCACGATTTCGATCAGGTACAGGGTTTCCAGCTGGCGCAGGTTATTTTGCTCCACCGATTTGCCGTCCAGCGGCGAGCCGGCCACCACTTCCGCCTCCAGCAGGTACTCGGTGAAAGGCAGCTCCGCGCCGCGCCCTTCCGGCAACAAGCGATTACACAGCACCAGTACCAGCAGGCCAACGAGGGTCGCCGCCAGCCCGATGGGCAGGAAGGCAAAGAATTCCAGCCCGGGCACACCGCGGTCGAGGACAAAGCTGTTCACAATCAGGTTGGTGGAGGTACCGATCAGCGTCAGGGTCCCGCCGAGGATGGCGGCGTAGGACATCGGCAACAAAAGTTTGGCCGCGGGATAGCGCCGCTGGGCCTTCACGCTCGAGGCCAGCGCGGCCACCACCGCCGTGTTATTGAGGAAAGCCGAGGTCAGCGCCGTGGCACTGGTCAGGCGCAGCAGGCTGCTGCGCAGGGAGCCATTGATCAGGCCATCCGCAATGGCCCGCAGCCACCGCGCCTTCTCCAGCCCGATGGATGCCAGCAGCAGCGCCACCAGCGTCACCAGCCCCGGGTTCACCGCCTTCTGCAGCGCCACCTCCGCCGGTACCAGGCCGGTCAGGAAACACACTCCCGCCGCCGTTGCGAACACCAGCGACGGACGGAAGCGAGTGAGAGTCAGGGAGGCGATGACCAGTACAAAAATACCGGCAACAATCAGCTGCTGAAAAATCATAAGACCGTGGGGCCACCCTGCTCTACGAAGTTGCGCGGTAATTACCCAATCACCGCGATAGAACGCAGATTATGCCAAAGGTGGGGGCGTCACGCCGCCCCTCACTTCACATCGGGTAGCCGTTCCCAAGGGGCACGGGGCTAGTCGCCCGCGGCAGACGTACCATGCGAGCAGAGCATCTTGACCAATTCAAGGCCACGAACCTGCGCCAACCAGCGGTAAGTCGCCGCTTCGGCACCGTTTTGTTGTACCGGTTGTACGGTTTGCGCGCGGCTGCGGTTGTTCTGAAGCCCGCGCAGTAGTTGCCTGTCCTGCAAGCACTACCCCATCGCACCGGCCAAGCTGCAGATCCGCGTGAATGATGGCGCTGTGCACTACCGGCGCATAGGGGCAGAGGCGATCGGCCTGCTGCAGCAGCTGGTCGAGTTCCGCGTCCAGCTGGTTCAGGTTCAACTTCACACTGATCATTTCCAAGCGCCTGTCCGGGCGCTGCGCGGCGATACAGTGCCAGCGCCGACTGGTGATCGGCCCGATCTTTACCGTAGGTAAGCGCGCACCATTCGAACAGACGAGCTTTCAGCAACAGCTGGTAGCGGCGGCCAGGGTGCAGTGTAATGGTGCGGTCAATGACCGTGAAGGCAGCAGCGAGAACCTGCGGTGACAGCGCCTTACCCGCCTGCGGCCAGCGCTTGAGGTCGTGCTCCACCCGCAGTACCTACAGATGCGCAAGGCTCATCGAGCCCGCTTGCATGCTCAAGGCCACCAGCAGAGTGAGCAGCACCCGGGTCACCGCCAAGCCCGCGACTTTAAGTTCGCCCAGGAAGGGGTAATTCGCTACGCCGCCGTCACCCAGTTCCGTCCCGATACTGAGGTCATTCTCGCCGTATACGCTGATCTGTATTTTGTCGCCAGAGCTCCGGTGATAGTAAGTGCCACCGAAAACAGCAGCCTTATCCGAGGGCGCCATCCCCACCAACGCGGTGAAAAACACCAAAAATAAGCCAGAGAGGCAGGGCGCGACTCGCCCTGTCCGCGGTCAATGCATACCCCAATTTTTACGGAGTTATTGTTCTACAGGGTCAACTCAAAGCCAATATAGGTGAGGTTCTTGTCGTAATCGAAATTGGCTTGATTGGAGTTCTGTTTGTCGAGGCTGACACCGGCGCGCAGGGACAACCAGCGGCGCATAACGTAATTGGCCTCGAGGCTGGTGTTGTCGATATTTTCCTCACGCTGCACGCCCTCGTACTGGTTGTTTGTGTGGGCATACGCCACTTCGGTGCTCAGGCGCTCGGCCCATTCGTGGGTCCAGCCCAAGCGATAGGTCTGCACGTCAATATAGTTGCCAGCGCCGTTAGTCTCCTGGCTGTGGCGCTTCGTGCTCAGGTCGAAGGTACTGTAGGTGCGCGGCGTCCAGCCCACGCCCACTTCCCAGCTCGGCATAGTGCTCTCTCCGCGCGCAGCGCTGTCGAATGCCTTCCGGCTGGCACCCACCTTGATGCGGCCGGTCGTCTTCGCAGTACCTTCCCAGCTGATACCCACCAGGAAGTCTGTCTCAGTACTGTCGAGCGGGGCGACACCAGGCGCCGTGTAGTCGTAAGCGATATCGCGGAGCGAGGCCTCGGCCAGCAACCGGGTCTTGCCCCCGGCGTTGTAGGAGAAGCCGAGGGTGCCATAGTTGGTGCCGCGATCGTGAGTGCGGACGCGTAGTTCATTGCCATCGTAGTTGTGATTACCGGAACCTACCGTTACGTCAATACGGCCCTTGGCACCCTCGGCGCCATAGCTGTACAGACCGTGCACATCGTTTTCCTTGTAGGTATCCGGCTCATCAAGCAGATTACCGAAGCCCTGGGAAATACCAGTACCGCGGGCCTCGTGCCCGGCCAGGTAACTACCCGCGAGTGAGAAGTGGTTGCGCTCGTTCAGCTCCCAGTTGCCTTCGCCACTGACAGTCTGATCCAGATAGTTGTCGGCACTGCTGTCGAAGTATGCACCCTTTTCCAGAGAGTACGTCAGGTTGTAGTCGGAGACGTCATTACCCGCAGACAGCTGGAAATTGGGATTGACCAACGTCACCACACTCTCGATCTGGCTAGAACTGGCATTAGTGACATTATCGTCATTCTGGAAATCCACATTCAGCGACGGCGTCAATTCGATACCGTTGCCGAGTTTCACCGCGGCCGCCTCGCTGTCTGCCAGCGCCGAACCTGCTCCAATGGAAACGATCACGCCGATCATCACAGAAAGTCTGATCTTGGTCATTTTGTCTATGTCCGAATTCTCGAGAAAATGGGCTGCCGTAGTGCACCCCTATTACAATCGGACTTGCCATCACTAAATGCAGGCGGCGCCATAAAAAACGTGAAAGGTATCACGGCGCAATAGTCAACCTTAGCGGCTGTATGTCGATGTAAAGGAGTGCAGGCGATTAAAAAACGTTAGTCTCAAAAAGCGTTTTTGCCTACAAAACCCTTGAATATCGTCATCAAAACAATGCGTAGATCCAGCCACAGCGACCAGTGGCGGATATAGTGCAGATCGTACTCCACGCGCTTGCTCATTTTTTCCACGGTGTCAGTTTCACCGCGCCAGCCATTCACCTGCGCCCAGCCAGTGATGCCCGGCTTTACCTTGTGTCGCAACATGTATCCGTTTACGAGACCGCGATACTCCTCATTGTGAGCCACCGCATGCGGGCGCGGACCCACGATCGACATCCGCCCCTGAAGCACGTTGATAAACTGTGGCAATTCATCCAGCGATGTCTTGCGCAAAAATCTACCAACCGGGGTAATACGCGCATCATTGCGGCTAGCCTGCACCACTTTCTCGCCGTTCTCCTCAGCAGTCATGGAGCGGAATTTCCATACTTTAATGGAGCGCCCGTCCAGTCCGTAACGATGCTGTTTGAAAATCACCGGGCCCTGTGACGTGAGTTTAATGGCCACTGCAACCAGCAGCATCAACGGTGAAGTCAGCAGCAGAATAATGAATGACAATAGGAGGTCTTCGAGGCGCTTCAGCCAGCTGTTCAGCCCCTCGATGGGCGTATCATAAACACTCAGCAGGTTGGAGCTGCCCACCTGGTGCCAGCGCGCGTGCAGCAGGTTGCTTACAAACAGGTTGGTGAGCAGATGCACCGTGGCAGTGGTATCGGCGAAGTCCTGCAGTATCTTCTGAATGCGCCGCTCCTCGCGCATTGGCAGTGCGATATAGACCAGGTCAAGCTCGCCGGCCCTCGCCGCCGCGAGCGCATCACTCAATTCACCCAAGAGATTGATCGGGCCCATTTCCAACAGCGACAGCTCGCCGTTGTCGGTACCCGGCACCCTGTAGAAGCCCTTGACGCGAATACCCATCTGTGGCTCATCGGCGAAGTTCTGCGCCAGCTGAACACCGGCCTCGGTAACACCGATCACCGCGGCGGCACGGATATTGTGGTTACAGGAGCGAACATAGAAAAGCACCAGGCGGAAAACGTAGCGCCAGACGCTCAGAAGGAACAGGGTAAGCAGGAACCAGCTGCCCACTACCAGACGCGAATAGATATGCCCGGTTTTGCTGAAGTAAGCCAGTAACAGCAGAAGCACGCAGACCATGGACCAGGCGAATGCGGTGTAGCCGAACAACTGCAGGTAGCTGTCTGCCCGCCATGAGCGGTAGAGCTCCACAGACTCCGCCATAAAGGCAAAACCTATGGCCGCCAGCAGGCCAATCAGCTGCCAGCTGCTGCTGAAGGACTGATGATATAAAGTGCAACTGAGAAACAGCGCGCCAAGAATCAGCACGCCATCCAGAAAGCGATATAGCGCAGCCAAGCCATTCTGGTGGCTACGAATCCAGCCTTCCCCCATGGCAACCCCCTAAGATTCCCAAAAAGCCAACAACCCCTGATCGAAAACGTGGTACTCGCGGCTTTTCTATAAATACGGCTTGTCAAGACACAACAGCTGATGATTCGCACTGCAAACCAATTGGGCTCTATCTCGACCCATATGTCTGTGTGCCAATAAACGCCACCAGATTAACTCAGCTCACTATAAAACAGAGACAAAAATCCCAAAAACTTCAAAGGGACGTCTAATAATTGATCAATTTTGAAGTTTATCTGCGCGCGCCGGCGGAAGTGCAATAGCCCGCAGCGACCAGAAACCTTTTCAAGCGCCAGCCAATCACCCAGCCCAGTAGCACGCCAACGGTATCTGCCGACATGTCGGCAAGCGAAGCGGTCCTTGCCGGCAACGCCCAGCCCTGCCACAGCTCGATTCCCGCCCCGAAAGCCAACAACAAAACGATCCCTAGCAGCTGCCACGGCCGCGAAAAGCCAAGCGTACACAGTGCGCTCATGGCCAGGAAAACACCACAGTGCAGCATCCAGTCAAAATGCGGCACCGGCTCCGGAAATGGCTGCGAGCGTAGCCCCGCATAGAGCGCAATCCCTACTAGCAACACCAACAGAACGCGAAAAGCTATTACTACCACGCGAAACATCCTCACCGAATAGTCCCCATGGGCCAATCCAATTACAACGGTTTACAGGCAGGTTGCACCGTAGGAACAACACCTGGCCGCGAACATAACAACAATCAACCAGCAAGCCATCAGACCAGCATCACCGCCACTCTAACCACCACCCGTAAACAGACCAACAACTGCAGCGAATCGAAAATCGCGAGCAACACTAAAAATAGGTTTCAACAAGACTATTCAGTTCCGATACTGCAAACCTGTCACGCATCTAAAAACCGTGCGCTAGTTGACACAAGAAACCATAAAAATGCCAGGCAGCATTAGCCGACCAAGCCTGATCAATCTCGACGGTACCAGCTTTACCGCCGCCAAACTGCCAACGTGTTAAAACCCAGACGCCTTTTCACCTGCCAAACTGCTAGCAGATTCTGCGTGGCAATAGCCAGTGCAGTAGCCACTGCACTCCCGGTAGCGCCGAAAAATGGAACCAGTGTAAACGCAGTACCCACAGCGATAGGTCCGGAAAAAAGCACCGTATTCCGCAGATCCCGCTCATGTCCCGACATCGTCAACAAGTAACCCACCGAACCGGTGGCCACATTGATAAACTGGCCGACCACCAAAATCTGTAGTAAATGGGCTCCGCCCCGAAACCCCTCGCCAAACAGCGACATGAGGAAACCGGGAAAGACCAGCATCACGACAACAATAGGCAAAGCGAAAAGCACCATCAGCTTGACCGAAGTAAGAGCAAGCTTTTCCAGCTCGGCCATTTGCCCCTGTTTGTACATTGCCGCAAAGCGCGGGGCCACAACCAGGTTAACCGCCATCAGGATAAAGCTGGTTAACAAAGCCGTGCGCTGAGCCACCGCTAACTGCGCCACCGCCTCAGGCTCTACCCACACACCGGCGATAAACTGGCCAGACCACTGCGTTAGCTGCCCCATCAGAACTACTACCCAGAGCGGTAGGCAACTCTGGAACAGCTCAGGCCAGCTCACCGAACCATCGCCTCTACCGAGGTTACGCCGAAACAACAAGTAACCTGCACATGCCGCCAACAGTGAGGCGCCGCTGTAGGCCCAGCCTGCGTACTCCGCGCTCACGATACCGAACATAACCAGCGCTACAGCAAGAAACAGGTTGACGAAAATATTGATGGTAAAGACAGAAGCCACGATACGCCTCAGCCCCTGTAACCCCATGGATATCATGGTAAACAGCGCCAGTCCTACCACCCCGGGCGCCATCGCGCGCAAAACCGCAGTCAATTCAGGCTTGGCAAATACCCGCTCGGCCAGCCAACCTGCCGACAGGTACAATAGCAATGCCACCACGAAACTGGCGCCAGATGTAAGCAGCATGGCGCGCGTGAAGACCGAACGCACTGTGCCCCAAGCCTGTTCCGCGAATGCCGCACCGGTAAAACGTAGCAGGGTATTCTCCAATCCTATACGGGAGAATCCAGCCAGGAAGGTGACGACACTGAAGGCTAGAAAGTAGTAGCCAGATTCTGACGCCCCCAGTTGCCGACCAATTAACAAGCTGACAATAAAGGCACCCAATGCGGCCAAAATACGAGCGGCCAGACTGACACCGGTGTTGAGAAAAAGCTCCCTCTGCCGAGAAAGACGAATAACGAGGGCTATCATTCGCACCAGCTCATAATGGAAAGCTTCTGCTCTTCAAAATAAAAGCAGCCGTCACACGCGCGCATACTTGTCCTCAAACCTTACGATATTGCCCTCTCCAAGATAAGAGCCCGACTGCACTTCAATTAATTCGAGCGGAATGGTGCCGGGATTTTTCAACCGATGTATAACCCCGAACGGGATATAGAGGCTCGGGTTTTCCCAAAGCAAAAAGTCTTTCTCTCCACAAGTCACACGCGTCGCCCCAGATATGAAAATCCCGTGCTCCGCCCGGTGGTGGGGTATCAGCAAACTCAACTGCGCACTGGGGTTTATCACAATTCGTTTTACCTGCAAGCGTTCGTCCTGACCTTCGGAATCACAAAGTTCTCGCAGTGCAGATGGAACTCAGATTTAGTGTCGTGTGGCACGGTGCTTGATACCGCGCACTTCATAGCCTTTCTCCAATAGCAACTCTTCCAGACAAGAACCATCCTGACCAGTAATACCCGTAATTAGTGAAACTTTATTACGCATACTTCAAAAAACCTATTTCAGTAATTTTTTCCAAAAAAAATCTGACGCCCGAAATGAAATATAAAGCGAGGATTTTGCTTAAGGTATCTTTTCCAAAGGCGGCGTGGTTCAGAGAGGAGCCTACTAAACCATTCCAACCCCGCCTTTTGCATCCAAACAGGAGCGCGTTTTTTAGAGCCTGAGATGAAGTCAAATGCCGCGCCGACGCCGAGCATTACACAATTAACACGTCCTTTGTGCTCCGCCATCCACTGCTCTTGTTTTGGACAACCTATTCCCACAAAAAGAACGTTGACACCTTGGCTTATTAATTCCTCAACGACGCGTTCATCTTCTTTTTCAGAAAGCGCCCTAAATGGTGGCGAGTATTTATAGGTGATATTGATATCCGGAAATTTACCTTGCAACTCTTCCGCCGTACTTTCTAATACTTCAATTGAGCTACCACCATATAGGCCGACATTTAACTTATTTCTACCTGACATTTTGCAAATATCATTCATGATGTCCTGGCCTCTAACCTGACTTGCGCCAGCAGCGCCCAATATTTTTTGGGCAAAAAATATTGGGCGTCCATCAGGGATAACTAGATCTGCATCATTTACTATGCTGCGAAAACCAACGGAATCTAGGGTTTCCATACACATATGCACATTTGAAACG
Source organism: Microbulbifer sp. SAOS-129_SWC (assembly GCF_039696035.1). Lineage (GTDB taxonomy): Bacteria > Pseudomonadota > Gammaproteobacteria > Pseudomonadales > Cellvibrionaceae > Microbulbifer. The sequence continues at coordinate 1,022,511 of NZ_CP155567.1, read as the reverse complement.
CATACATAAGCTCCCCGCTTCTTCGCAGCAAGATTGATAACTTGATTTACAGCATCATTCCGACTGGACACACTAGTATCCATCGATATTATACGAAGTTTATTCATTATTTACGGTTTGCCTCACCAATAGCCTGCCTATAAACGTCCTTCAATATTTCATAATTTTTTTCAGGGGTATATTTATCCAAGTATTCTATTCTGGCATTTTCCCCCATAGACTTTAAAAGTTCCGGGTTTGCGATAAGATTATTTATCTTTTCAGCCAAATCGTCTGCGCTTCCTGTCTCAAAGTGCAGACCAGTAACTCCGTCCTTCACAATTTCTTCCATGCTTCCCAATTTGGATACAATCGCAGGTGTTCCGCACGCAAACGCTTCAACCAAAACCATTGGAAACCCTTCGTACCAAGTAGATGGCATAACAATAAAGTCAGCGTCTTTAACCAGGCCTAAAACTTCCTTTTTATTTTTATACCCGAGATAATCAATATTGTCTTCATCTATTTTTTCGACAACCGCTCTCAGCGGGCCGTCCCCAATAACTTTAAGAGGTAACTTAATACTACTCCAGGCACCTAGAAGAGTATTTATCCCCTTCTCTTCGCTCAGTCTTCCAACAAATAGGGCGAAACCACCCTTTTTCTTAATTTTTTGAGCGCCACTAAACGGATCTTTTATAAAATTCGGTTTTACAACTATTTTATTAGCAGGCCAACCAGCCTCTACGTACTTTCTCTTAGAGAACTCCGTTAAAGCAATATATCGATCGACCGTCCGATTCCACGTCCCTATCCACTTATGAACTTCGACCATTAGCGACAGAAATATAGTTCCTAAATATGAGCTTTTATAGACTTTTTCTTTTATAGTCCAGAAGCATCGTCCTTTAATGCTATCCTCAACTATTATCCCTCGGTGCATTAAAAGGGCTGTTGGACAAATGGCCCTATAATTATGCAATGTATGAACTGTAGCAACGTTAGACGACTTACAAGCGTAAAAAATTGAGGGAGACAACAATGGAAAGTAATTATGAACATGAACAACATCAACTGGAGAGCGCTTAAACTTCCGTTTCGCCCATGAAAATACTTTAAAGTTAAATACAACCCCCAACGCAGTAATTACAGCAGAAATTCGGCTAACAATATTTTCATTATGCACTTCATAACATTCTACGTTCTCCTTTTCCTCAAGAAGTAAAGATTCTTCTTGAAAGACAAAGTCTTCCCCTCCAGAAACCTTATACCTATTGTGAAAAATAGCTATTTTCAAAGCACATACCTTTTGCTATACACCCTCTCATAAATTGACCGACACTCCATATATATTTTTTTATATTTTCTCTCTATAATATTCGAGATTATTTCTTTTTCATAATCGCGTTTTTTACTTGGTATACCGACATGAGTTTCCCTTATCTCTGAGCCACCGGAGTCCTCCAACTCCATATTTATTATCATGGACCTTACATTCATGTCGCTACCTGTCCCGTAGTAAGTTAACGGTAAGTTAGGCACACGCGCTTGAACAAGTTTAATTAATTTAGAAGGCCTATCAATCATTTCAGAGAAACATATTACATTTAAACTTTCTTTTGACCTCTCAACATAGCCATAAAATTCCATGTAATATTTTAAGGCAAAGCTAATACTAACTCCCTCTCTAATAACAAACGAAGCTACGGAATTTAGAGGATTCCTGACCAGCAAAAAAATTGGTTTATCAAGTGAAATAGCTCTCTTTAACTGTCCAATCTCATGTCTATGCCTGGCCATCTTCAATGGCCGCAAGGAGTGAGACATCAATAGCGCAGCAAAGAAGGTGTTGCCGCTACGGGGATATCCCTCCACGACGATATCACTATCTACATTTACAAAATTACCACTACTAGAAATAAATCGTCTGTATATCTCTTGTGATAATAACGAATTAGCTGCAAAGTCTTTCAGCAGCCATCTCATGTCTTGCAGGTTCACGCGTTCGCACCGTTTAGATCCCAAGAGAAACCAGTGAAAAGGATACCAAAATTACTGGTAAATAAATAATTACATTGTCCGCCATCATGACTACTGACAGTGAAATTCAGCATGCACTCGAGGCTTGCTTTTATTATCCCCAACGCGGAGGGAATAAAAAATCGCCCCCCAAAATAAAATTTAAAAATATTTAAAGAGGGCACCACATGCTCCACCCCAGTTTGAGAGCCAAGAGTCGAAAATCTCCAAACTCATTACTCCCTAGCACAAAAAATATATACAAACCAGTAAGTCTATAAATAAAACAGAAGGCCAATATTTCTGCAGAAAGAATTTTGGGTATATCTAAAGAGAGGCAGAACCATGCATGGGATTAATTAGCTCTCTCCCCCCTCTACCAAAAAGTCAAAAAAAATAAAACTATTGAAGTTATTAATACAACAGCAGCACCAGAACTCATCAATCGAGTATTGTTGGACACGTTGAAAGAAAAATAACTGAGTTAACCAACACAGAGAGGTAGTCACTATATTTGGCATCTGGAAAAACGGAATGCAACATCGTAATTAACACAAGTATCGCCGATAATAAAAAGTCGAAGCTTGCTCAACTCATATTAATAGCCATACTTCCCGCCCAGCAGAACATCAGATAAACTTCTCCTAGAGCATGACTTTCCCTTACTTAAAGTGACTCTTCCCACTTGATCTAATTTTGATGGATTTCCTGCACAACTATGTGACAAGGGAACATCAAAAGAATCATCTTCCAGCCTACTAATAAATAACGGCTCCCCAATAAATTTTGCCACTCTCTCTATTTCAGACTCGGGACTCTCGATAAAGTCTTCATATTTAACAAATATTTTTTTATGCCGAGCAATCTCTTTGCACGCCACTTTAATACAATATTCATAATAAGCCATGTCAAATATAGTTTTGATTATATTTTTCTTTTTTAAGTAGCGCTTGCTTTTCGACCAGCTTCTTATTACATCTGAAGGCCGCCGGACTAAATGTATAACGTATGGTTCTGCCCCCAAATCAACTAGAAACTTTAAGAAGGCTGGGTTTTTTGAAGAGTCAACTACAACGTTTGATTCACAGCACTTAGAAAGCCTTTCATTTAGTTCCTTAAAGCGACTCTTTATTTTCGGGAAATTTTTCAGGTAAGTCTTGAAGTTTCTGAATATATGCCTATTCCGTACCTTTCTACCCACCTCACGACGAACTTCAGAGCTGGCGTCGAAGTCAACTTTTGACCAGAAAGAACACCTTGGCAAATCATCACCACAACCACATGGTAATGATTTTTGATACATATCTTCATCGAAAAAACATTTATACATTTCTCCGACGTTAACACATCCTCCTGTCGCAGCTAAAAAGTTGCCAAACAGTGTACTGCCGACCCTTCCATATCCGACGATATAAACTAACTTAATTTCATTCATCTTAATTTTACGCCGGAGTATTGTTCTATGAATCTGACACTGACTCGCAATGCTTTTGTGAAATTTAATTTCGCAATTTGAAGCAAATAAGATTTTTCTTATCGCCGGTCTAGATCATTATAGTAGCTGTCAGTAGAAAATTGGATCTAAGCAATCTCTTATCGTTTCACCTGAAAGACATAGACATGTTTTTTAAGTCGGCTCCAATTTCATGATTGTATAGACCGTAATCTAGCTAGGCTTTCAAATATCCAAGCTTGTTTACACAATCATGGCTATGACCAACAATTCGGTATGCATCGACAGCCTGCAGCTTTAGCAATTCATCAATCGCGTCAGTTAACTGAATTTCCCCCTGAACGCGGCAGGGTATTTTCCAGCAACTCCCAGATTTCCGACGGCAGTATTATCGCGCCCCACCACAGACCTATTCGAGGGCGCCGCGTCCACACTTGATTTTTTCACCATGCCATCGATTTCGGCGGCCCCACCTGTCTGCAGGTCTGCGCCCAGGCAATCCACCACGCCGTATTTGCTTACCCCTTCCCAGACCACCGGTTACCCCATGATCTGGCTGGCCTGCCTCTGTTCGAAGTTGCGCACCATTGTGGCAAGGTTCTTGGTGGTCAGTCGGCGGCGCACTGGTCGATCGGCACATCCGGCAGCAGGATCGCAAACGAATTGTCACCCACTACCGGGCGCGCGCAGCTGATGGCGTGACCCAGGCCCTTGGCGTCCGCCTGGCGTACAGATATTACGGTGACATCTTTCGGCACGATGGAACGTACTTCTTCCAGCAGGTGGCGCTTGAGGCGGTTTTCCAGCTGGGCTTCCAGTTCGAAGCAGGTGTCGAAGTGGTTCTCGATGGCGTTCTGCGGGCAAAGATCGGAAGTATCCCCCCAGCCCTGGCGCTCCTTAAGCTGTCACAACTCCATTGTCTTTCAACGACTGGCTTAGTCTGGCCAGCATTTCATCGCCCCCTGCGCAATCATGTGACAGACGTTCCACTTTATACCCTAAAGCCCGTCATCTTAACAAAACCCACGAGCGCAGGATCACTGCTGATGTCGGTCGTCATAGGTCAATCGGGTAGATTCGTCGTAAAGGCGCTTTCGCTGCGCCGAAAAATCACGAAGACAAGGACGGATACAAGATGCGACCCCAGAGGAACTCCCCGGAGCGTAAGCCAACTTTCTTCCCTGGCTCAACTTCGACTTAATATGGACTTAAATTTCAGGCACAAAAAAGCCGCACGCCAAGCGGGCCCCTACGCCGTTGATTTATATCGATATTTTGTGCGAATCAGGCTGCGCGCCACCACGGGATCAAACCGCATTCAGCGGTCCGATCCTTTTCAGGCAAAACAAAAAACCCCCGCACCTTTCGGTACGGGGGTTTCTTTGTTTGGTGGAGCTAAGCGGGATCGAACCGCTGACCTCAACACTGCCAGTGTTGCGCTCTCCCAGCTGAGCTATAGCCCCAAATTGGGTTGCTTTCGGAATAGGTTTCCGTCGAAAGCGGGGCGCATTTTAACAATGCTGGACCGGCTGTCAACAAGAAAAATAACTTTTTAATCAAATAGTTAGCGACCGGGCCGTCGGGGTTGGTTTCCGTTGTTCGGGGCCGTTGGGAAGGGCCGGTTGCAGCTTCGCTGGCGGGCCCCTGGCCCGCGCGGGCAAACACGAGGTTTGCCCCTACGGAACTCGTTCAGTGAGTCAATTGGCTTCTGTGCCCATGGCGCGCCGGAAGTGCCGCTGTGGATATTGGCCACACAACCCGATCTGTAGGGGCGGACCTTGTGTCCGCCCGGGTTGCGGCTGGCGCCGGGGCTCCTACGGGGAAAGGTATCAGGCCAGGGAGGCGTATTCCTTTTCCCAGCGCTTCAGCACCTTCTTGCCGGCGCCGCCGAGGACGTCGATAGCTTGGCGCAGGCGGGCGCGGGTCAGGTCGGGGCCGAGCAGGACCATGGCGTCCATGACCGAGAAGGAGGCGGTGGTGCCACTCACGGCGACGAACAGCGGGGCGTTGAAGTCCTTGAGCTTGATGTCCATGGCGGTGGACAGGGCTTTCATGGCTTCGAAGATCTCGCTCCGCTCCCAGGTGCGCAGGGCTTCCAGACGCCACAGGGCAAACTGCAGCAGCTTCTTCTGCTCGTCCAGCTCCAGCTTGTTGTCGGCGAAGCTGGCTTCGCTGAGCCCCAGATCACCGGCGGCAAGGAAACTGACCAGCGGCATGAAGTCACCGAAGGTCTCCATGCGGCCCTTGGCGTGGGGCAGTACCTTGAGCAGGTTATCGCGGTTGAGCAGCCAGCCCTGCAGGCGGTCGGCCAGCTGTTCGTCCTGGAGCTCGCGGATCCACAGGCCGTTCAGCCAGGACAGTTTCTCCACGTCGAACACCGGGCCACCGAGGGAGACGCGCTGGATATCGAAGTGCTTGAGCATTTCGTCGAGGGTGAACTTCTCACTTTCGTCGGGCATGGACCAGCCCATGCGGCCGAGGTAGTTCAGCAGCGCTTCGGGCATAAAGCCGGCGCGCTGGTAATAGAGAATGGAGGTGGGGTTCTTGCGCTTGGACAGCTTGGTCTTGTCCGGGTTACGCAGCAGCGGCAGGTGGCACAGCACCGGCATGTCCCAGCCGAAGTATTCGTACAGCAGCTTATGCTTGGGCGCGGAGTTGATCCACTCCTCGCCGCGCAGCACATGGGTAATTTCCATCAGGTGGTCGTCGACCACGTTGGCGAGATGGTAGGTGGGCATGCCGTCGGACTTGAGCAGGATCTGCGCATCTACCTGGCCCCAATCGATCTCGATGGTGCCGCGCAGCAGGTCTTCTACCACGCAGGTACCGCTCTCGGGCACGTTCATGCGCACCACATAGGGCTCACCGGCGGCCTTGCGCTTTGCCACTTCTTCTGCCGGCAGCACCAGGTCGCTGGGCTTCAGGGCTACGCGGCCGGCTTCCTTTAATTCGGCGCGCAAGTGATCCAATTCTTCCGATGTACGGTAACAAAGGAAGGCGTGGCCTTTGGCGACCAGCTCGTCACAGTACTGTTTGTAGATGTCGCCGCGCTCGCTCTGGCGGTAGGGGCCGTGCGGGCCGCCCACGTCCGGACCTTCCTGCCAGTCGAGCCCCAGCCAGCGCAGGCTGTCGAGGATGGCCTGCTCGGATTCCGGGGTACTGCGCTGCTGGTCAGTGTCCTCGATGCGCAGCACAAACTGGCCGCCCTGGGCGCGGGCGAAGCACTGGTTGAACAGGGCAATATAGGCGGTGCCCACGTGGGGATCGCCGGTGGGAGACGGGGCAATTCGCGTTCTTACGGTCATGACAGGCCTGGTTGGTTTGATCTTGATCAGTATGGGTGATTTCGAGGCGCGCGATTATAGCGCTGGAGGCTCAAAGAGCACAGAAGTGGCCTCTTAATGTGGACTATCGCGCATAAAGTGTCCCAAAAGGACAAAATGACAATATTTCGATCGATAAAACGTGACTTGTATCACGGAAAAAGTATTATGCCGCAAATTGAGATGAACCCCGCGACCAAAACCATAACAAAGCGCGGCGCCAGGTTTAGGCCTGCACAAAAATTATCCACCATCAATCAACCTTTTATGGTCTCAGGAACATTTGCCATGAAAATAAACGCTATTCGCTCTCTGCTCGCAACAACCGCCCTGGCGACATCAGCCCTTGCCCTTGCTGCCACCGACGGTGGTGCCGGTAACACCTCTACCGGCGACCTGTTGGTGACCCTGAACGTGACTCAGCTGATTTCCGTGGGTGGGCTGAACGATCTCACCCTGGACAACAGCAATGATTTCCAGGCTGCCGATGATATCTGCGTCGGCCAGATCGGCGGCGTGACCGACTTCAGCGTTGATTTCAGCGGAGCCAATGCCGCCGGCGGTAACCAGTTCCTGCTTGATGACGGCACTGGTAACACGCTGAGCTACCGCGTGTTTTTCGACAATGACGCCGATGCCAGCGACGGCACCGAGGCAGATGCGGGCAACGGCGCGGTAACTCCCACCGGGACCTACACCACCATGGGCGCCCTTGGCTGTGGAGACGGCGTAGAGAATTCCCAGATCCTGGTACAGATCGATCCGTCCGAACTGCTCAACGCTACCAACACGTCGTACACCGACACCCTGACAGTCACCGTTACTGCCAACTAACCCTCGAGTGCACCGTCACGGCGGTGCGTCTCGCCAGTATGACTCCATGCAACGCATCACATGGCAAATCGCCCTGTGCGGCGCGCTGCTTTGCGGCAGTGCGCCGACCATGGCGGCGACGTCCGCGGCGTTTACGATGGAAACGGCCGCTCCCGCAGGCTTCGAAGACCTCACCGAACCCAGCTCACTGGTGGTGGACGTCTATTACGGCGGGCGCCTGCTCGACAACCGGCAGCGGGCGTTGGTCGGTCCGCACACCCTCCAGTTTGAACACCCCCAGCAACTGCTGGACAAGCTCCCCGCGGTGACCGGCCGGCAAGATCTGCTGGAGCGGCTCAGCCAGACACTGCCGACCAACAGCCAGCTGGTATGCCGCAGGAAGCAACAGCGCGGCTGCGGTGTGCTGAACACCCAGGTACTGGGCGTCATCTACGACCCGGACCGCTTCCGGGCGGACCTGTTTATCGGCCCCGAGTACCTGCCCACGCGGCAGGTACAGCAAGATCCCTACCTGCCCCCGGCCAGCAATCGCTTTGCCCTGAGCCAGCACCTGTCCGGCAGCTGGTCGGGCGCGCGCTCGGATACCGCGGCGCCGGGGCAGGACAACCGCAGCGCGACGCTGTTTGGGGAAACCATTCTCAGCTTTGGCGAGTCCTCTCTGCAGGGCCGCTGGTCGGTGAGCGACACGGCACAAACGGCCTCACAGCTGTCCGACCTGTTCTGGACCCGCGACTACCGCGGCCGCGCCCTGTCCGCCGGGCTAATGCAGCCACGCGGCAGTAACAGCCACTTCTTCAACGGCGGCTTGCTTTACGGGGTGGAGTTCTATCAATCCAACAACACCCGCCTGGACGCCGACCTGCGCACCGCCACGCCTCTGGAGGTGTATCTGCCGGTGCGCGGCCGTGTGGAGGTCTACAAAGACGGGCGTCTTATCCACAGCCAGCTGATTGAGGCCGGCAACCAGTTGGTCGGTACCCGCAGTTTTCCACAGGGGGCCTATGAGGTGACGGTGAAGACCTACGCCGAGGATGGCCGTCAGTTGGACGAATTCCGCCAGTTTTTCGCCAAGGACTCGCAGCTGCCCGCCGCCGGTGAATGGCAGTGGAACCTGCTCGCGGGTATGCCCGCGCAGATTTCTCCCGACCACGCTGTCCCCGAGCGCGAGGGCGACTACCTGATCCAGGCCGGCGCCGGGCGGCGCCTGCTGGACAACCTCGGCCTGTTCGGCAACGCCACCCTCAGCGGCCAGTCGCAGGCTCTGGAGATGGGCGGCCGCTGGATCACCCCGCACCTCGACGTCTCCTCGAGCCTGATCGGTACCAGCAACGGCCACCGCGGCCGGCGCCTGTCGGTGTCCCTGAAAAGTAGCTGGGCAACCCTGATGCTGCAGGAGAGCTATCTGCAAGGCGGCGATGACGACACCTCACTGTTCGGCCGCGACTATCGCAACCGCAATGCCACCCTGAACATGCCACTGGGTCGCGGCCGCTTGAGCGCACGCTACTCGCGGCGGGACTCGGGCCAGGAGATCAACCCGGGGCAACTGCAGCTGGCAAACGTCGCCGTCGGCGGCAATACCCTGCGCACGCTGGAATACCTCTACCCGCTGGCCCGGCGAAAAGCCTGGGGCGGCGATCTGCGCCTGAGCTACAACGACAGCGGCCGTGAACAGCTCTACAGCATCAGCCTGCAGTTCCGCTACAACGGCGCCCACTGGAATCACGGCGCCTCCCTGCGCGCAGACACCGGTGCAGTCGCGGGCGACCGCCAGTACGCGGGGTTCAGCAGCAGTTGGAACGATGGTGAACGCTGGGCCAGTGACGTGCAGGAGCAGATCCACGGCGAGAGCGACGGCGGCACGCTGTCGCTGCGTAGCCAGACCCGCGTGGCCGGGCGGCGCGGCTACTTCACCTCCGGTATTAATTATCTGGATGGCGACAGCCGGACCCTGAGTTACGTGGGTAACTTCAGTACCACGCTGGTCTCGGACGGCGACCACTTTACCTGGGGCGGGGAGCAATCCTATGACAGCGGCGTACTCGTGGATATCAACGGCGCCAGGGACGATCAGTTCGAAATACTGATCAACGGCCAGCGGCGCGGCTACGCCACCGGCGGCGGGCGGTCGCTGATCAGTGTGCCCGCCTTCGACACCTATGAAGTGGCCGTGCGGCCACTCGGCGAGGGGTTTTACGACTACCGGGACACCAGCGAGACGGTCACTCTTTACCCCGGGAACATTGCCAGCACGAGTTACCAGATAAAATCGCTGATCCTGGTCATGGGCCGCATCACCAATGACGGGGCCCCGGTGGCCGATGCCACATTTACCCTGGCCGGGCAGCAGACCACCACCGATCAGTACGGCCTGTTCCAGTTGCAATACTACAGCACGCCTAAAAACCTGGCGTTTACCCATATCCGCTGGAACCAGTGCCGGGTACCGGTGCAGGTTCTCGGCTCTAATAAGGATTGGCTCAATCTCGGCACCATCGAACTCAACCAGGCCAAATGCAATGCCGATCAAGTTGCCGCTCAATAAGCCGGCCCTGTGGTGCCTGCCGCTGCTGCTGTTACTGCTGTGCTGGCGCACGACCCATGCCGCCTCCACCAATACGGATCCCTGCGGAGATGGCAGCGGCGCCAGCGGCGACAATGTGTTTATCGGCGTATGCAACCTGAACGGTGCCAGTCACGATTTCATCTATGATGCAACCGTGCAGACTCAGGGCAGCATCGACTTCCAGATCCGCAGCTGCGGCCCGCAGAAAAAAACTGTCAGCTGCAAAAAAGCGGCAGCGTTTTGGGCGGCGGTTGACGACGACAACAGCAGCGGCAGTAACTACCTGCTGTACAATGCTTACAACCAGACCCTGCCAATCAATTTGTTTTTCGGCAACAAGGCCAATAACACCAATCAACTGGTACCGAACCAGACCTATGGCGGCACCTCTCCGCCCTTCTCCGGGGCCGCCAACGGCAAACTCTCCAACTATTTTCTGCGCGTGGAACTCGCCCCGCCGGGGTTAACCGGGTATTCGGGCATTTATAGCGGAACTTTTTACTTTTCGATGCAGCAGGAAAGCTTTTGTGACAAGACCGGCAACAACTGCACCACGGAACTGGTGCGTCTGCCGTTTACCGTTACCGTCACCGTGACGCCGGTGATAAAAATCAGCGGCCTCACTGATGTCGCCAGCGCGCTCAATACCAGTGGCGACACAGTGATGGAGGATGATTTCTGTGTGTACAATCTGGGCGGCGGCTACTTCAAGATGCAGGCTGACAGTACTGTCGGCACCGGGGAATTTCTGCTGCAGGGGCCGGTAACGCAGATTCCTTACAGTGTGGAAATCGCTGATACCGGCGGCAGCCAGTCAGAAGTCCTGACCGAGGGGGACGATAGCACGACGAACTGGCTGGGCTCGGACACCAATATCAACTGCAACGCCAACGAGGAAAATATGCACCTGACGGTGCGTATCAGCCTCAACGACGCCCTGGCCGCAGAGAGCGGCAGCTATCAGGACACGCTGACCCTGACCGTCACCCCCCAATAAACCCCGCTCAGAGTGGAAAGGTTTTCTCGACGCCATCGCTGCCGTCGAAGGCATTCAGTTTCAGGTAACCTTGGTCCGCCGGCAGCTTCAGGTCCTTGTGTGCACCCGCGTAGAGCCGGCCGATAGACGGCAGTGCCTCGCAATCGCCCTGTGCGCGGCAAAACCTCAACTGGCGCACCTCGACATTGATATTGCCGCGATTGGCGAGCTGCCAGTGGTCGCCGAACTTGTGCAGCGCCAGCTGATAGGCCCCGTCTTTAGGCTGCACAAAGATCAATGCCTGGTAGGCCACCAGGATCTTTACGCCTGTCGCCTTGGAAGTGATTTTCCCCACAACCGGTTTGAACGTCACCCGGTAGACTTTTTCGTTGTCGATACCGGTCTCCACCGACATCAAGCGAAAACGCTTGCTGGCACCGGCCGGGATCACCGCCTTGCTCGGGCTGACCAGCAACTTGAAGTCCCGGGGATCCGTAATCAGCACCTTTTTTTCGTCTTTGCGGCCGGGGTGATCGACGCGATAGACCTCGGTCTGCACATAGATTGTTTCGTTATCCGGATTACTGACCACGACATCTTCGCGCGCGTTGGGTGCAGCATCGAGGTGGATAACCATTTTATCGAGGCTCATCGCCGCCCAGACCGGCTGGGCAAGCAACAGCAGTAAGGCGATCGTTATTCTTTGCATGGCAATCCGGTAATGAAGCTGGAAAGCCCCTATTCTAAACCCCGTGTCAACGTAAACAACTATTGCGCCACCAGCGTGATCGCAGCGGCATTCATCATCTGCGCCGGCAGGCACCAGCGCCCCGCGGCCACCGCAATGCGCCGAACGGTACTGTCATCGCCGCCGCTATCGACCAGCAAATAGAAATGGCGGGCCGGAATATGCGCCATGCACAGCTGCAAGTCGCCGCCATCGTCACGGAGCAGCTCGACCCGCGCCGGAAGCAGCAGAGTAATCCGCGCCGAGGCCGACGCGGAAACCCGCTGATCGGCCTCGGCGGCCGGCGGCAGCAACCCCAGCACCAGGAAGCCCCACACGACGCCGAACACTGCTCGCTTCGCATACCCCATACCAATCACCACCAACCTCGCACCCCGGAAAAGGCAGTGCCCGCGGGAGCGCCGCCCCCCTGAGTCTAGCCGGTGCCGGGCGGGCGTCAGGCAAAGAGAGATCAGGCACAAGATTTTCTCCCACCGCCGCCTTGCAACCTCCTTGGTACAGACTATTTTTTTCAATAAGAGCCGCCATCTTTGCAGGCGGTGCCGGGTGTGCCCGGCAACCTGACATCAGTGGATCGGCGCGGCCCACCAGGCCCGCGCCGCGACGAAAATAACGTCCACTACCCGGATCTGCTCCCATGCTGATTGCACACCGAGGCGACAATATCCGCCACCAGGAAAACACCATCGCCGCATTCGAGGGGGCTCACAGCCTCGGCGCCTGCGCGATCCAGACCGAAATCCAGTACAGCGCCGACGATACGCCCTGGTGCCACAGCGGCGCCGTATGGCGCCCGGTCGGCAGGGAGGCGCGGCCGTTTCACCGGATGCGCGATCGGGAATTGCGCAATGCCGGCTTGACCAGCTTCGCCGAACTGGTGGACTGGGCCGGCCGCCACCGGCATCTGGACTGGTTTGTGGAACTACAGCCGGCCCTGCTCGAGCGCCTGACGCGGAAAGACGCCGTGGGGCCGCTCGTGCGCCGGCTGCTGCCATTCAGCGATTCGTTTATCGTGCTGGCGCAAGATATCCACAGCCTGCGCCTGGCCCGTAACCTCGGCTGCCACCAGGTGGCGCTCAAGCTCGACAGTGCCGCCAAATGCCTGTCCGTGGATGTGGTGACGCTGGCGCCCGACTACCTGCAGATCCGCGACGATCAGGTGGATTGCCAGGAGTTGCCGCCGGGGCCCTGGCAGTGGGTGGTGTACGAGATCAACTCCGCCACCGACGCGGTGCGCTGGCGCGACCGCGGTGCCCATCACCTGCTGACCGGCAACCTGCCGCTGCTGATGCGCTCCCGGGAAGCGAGTGATGTCTACGGATTTTGACGTTCTCGTGATCGGCGCCGGCATTCAGGGCGCCGGTGCCGCCGAGGCACTGGCCGCGGCCGGCTACCAGGTGGCGATTCTCGAACAACTCGGCGTCGCCGCCGCCACCTCTTCGCGCTCTTCCAAACTGATTCACGGCGGCCTGCGCTACCTGGAGAGCGGCCAGTTCCGGCTGGTGCGCGAGTGCCTGCGGGAGCGCCGCTGGCTGCTGGCCAACAAGCCGCAGCTGGTGCGCATGGTGCCGTTCTATATTCCCGTATACAGCTATAGCCGCCGCCCCGCGTGGCTGGTGCGGCTGGGGCTCAGCCTGTACGCGCTGCTGGCCGGGGTGAGCAGTGGCTACTCGCGTTTTCGCTCGGTACCGCGGCACGAGTGGGACAACCTGGCGGGACTCAATCGCGACGAGCTGGTGGCCGTATACCGCTACTACGATGCGCAGACCGACGACGCCGCGTTGACCCGCAATGTGGTGGATTCCGCCGTCGCCCTGGGCGCCCGCCTGATCTGCCCCGGCAGCCTGGTGGGGGCCGAACGCACCGATCACGGGGTGCGGGTGGATTACGTCGCCGATGGCCAGCTGCACACCCTGCGCAGCCGCGTGCTGGTGAACTGCAGCGGCCCGTGGATCGCCAGCACCAACGCACGCTGCACGCCGCAGATCAAGCTGCCGGCGCTGGACCTGGTGGCCGGCGCGCATATCGAGTTGCCGTTGTCGCTGGGAGAGAAGATTTTCTATGTCGAGGCCGAGGACGGCCGCGCCGTGTTCGTCATGCCGTGGCGCGGCAAGACGCTGGTAGGTACCACAGAGCGCAGCTATATCGGCGACCCGCGCGATGTGGCGCCGACGATCGAGGAAGAGAGCTACCTGCTGCGCACGGTGCAGCGCTATTTTCCGCAGACCCGCGCGCTACAGATGCATGATATCCGCGACAGCTTCGCCGGCCTGCGGGTACTGCCACAAAACGGCAATTCCCCTTTTTCCCGCCCGCGCGAAACCCTGCTGTGCTGCGACGACGACCGGCGGCCGCGGCTGCTGGCAGTAGCCGGCGGCAAACTCACCAGCTACCGCGCCACCGCGCGCAGGATACTGCGCAAGCTGCGCCCGACGCTGGAGGCGAATGCCGGTGGCAGTGGCGGCGCCGCCGCGGGCAGCAACCGCAATGCCTCCTCGGTCGAGGAGCGCAACCTGTAGTCGCAATGCTGATTCCTCAAGCGGGGTTTCCGCGCAGGTGCGGGCTGCCGGCGGCAATCGCGCTCACTGGCGGGCGAAGAAGGTGCCCTGTTTGCGCTCGACAGCATCGGGCTGCAGGCTGTTCCACTCGGTCACCAGCGTTGCCTCCCCGGTCCCGGCGCGGCGCAGGGTAAAGAGCGGCTCCCCCACCTGATACACCTGAATTCCGTACAGGTTGGTGGTCTTACCGTTGCTGTAAGAGCGGAAGCGCACCACCGCCGTGCCGCCGTCGACCGCCAGCGTACACAGGATGGTGTCATTCACCTGGTAACCGGACACGGTCAACCGGCAAAGGTCAGCCCCCAGTTCGAGTCGATACTCGACCAGCATTGCCGCGCCACCGGGGTCTTCCCCGAGGGTTTGCGTATAGCCATAGACGCCGTGCCAATCTGCACTGGACTGGCACGCGGCGGCGAGAATCAACAACCAGGCGCACAGCAGCGCCCTGAAGCAGGTTCTGAACACACGTATACTGCCAAGCCACTTCACCCCAGATACCCCTCTTGCAGTCCTTTTTCGTATTTCTGCCGGACCTTGATCGAAACTTCCGCCGGCGTTATCACACCGTCGTTGTTCTTATCAAAGCCGGCATTCTGTTCGTAGGTTTTCGCGCCCCGGCGAAATAGCGGATCGGCGGGATCCATACCGATCGCCGCCGGATAGAGGATGGCCAGGTAGATATCTTCCAGTGTCTTCAGCTTGCCCTTATACGGCAGGAAATACTTCTCGACATAATCCAGCTGCTTTACCGCGGTCATCGCTGCCAGTGCCTCAGTGGTCGTTCCCAGCGCCCGGGCGGTGCGCGGCATAAACTGGATCAACCCGGTGGCGCCGCTACCCGCAGCATTTTTTATCGAGGGACTGAATGTCTCCCCGGTTTCAAACGCCATACAGGACATCAGGAAGTCGGGTGAAATCCCCAGGTTGGCAGCGATCCGTTGCAGCCGCCTCTTGAAGCCCGCCGAGACTTTGCCCCCCCAGGCCACCGCCGCCGCGCTTTTCTGCCTGGCACGGCTGCCAGCAGCAGTGGCACCCGGAAGCTTGCCGTGCACGGCGAACAGATCGTTGGACTGGAGAGGCCGGTCAATTGCGTAGCGCACCAGCCGGCTCCAGGTGCGACCGCTCACATCAACACGGCCATCGGGCCGCGCAAATCCGGCCACGCGATGCTGGAAGCGCTTGATCCGCTCGATCGTCCGTGGGCCGATCAGACCGTCAACCGCCAGCAGCGCCCAGGGAACTCGGGTGGCCCGGTTCAGCAGCTCCTGTACCAGCCGCACGTCTGCGGGAAAATTTCTGCCCTTGGCACCGACGGACGCGGTCAGTTCGGCGAGAGTCTTCATCTATCCTGCTCCTTGGAAAATCCGACGCCAGCCAGTATAAAAAAACGCACTGGCGCAAAACAGTAACCGGTCACAGAACGGCGCCACTCAATCCAGCGGGTAGCGCTGGAATTCGCCGGCGGTGCATCCAATTGTCACCCCGATCCCCTATAATGCCCCGAATCAAAGTCTCCGTTCCTGTTCAAACCCGCGCTGTTTATGTCCACCGATTTGTCCCACCGCTTCTGCACCGCCCCTCTGATGGATTGGAGCGACCGCCATTGCCGCTATATGTGGCGCCTGTTCAGCAAACAGGCGTTGCTCTATACGGAGATGGTCACCACCGGTGCCATTATCTATGGTGATCGTGATAAATATCTGCAGTTCGATGCGGCAGAGTTGCCACTCGCACTGCAGCTGGGCGGCAGCGATCCGCGCGAGCTGGCCGAGTGTGCCCGCATTGCCGAACAATGGGGCTACAGCGAAGTGAACCTGAACTGCGGCTGCCCCAGCGACCGGGTGCAGTCGGGCCGCTTCGGCGCCTGCCTGATGGCGGAACCGCAACTGGTGGCCGAAGGGCTGGCGGCGATGCGCGCGGCCGTGTCTATTCCGGTGACGGTGAAACACCGCATCGGTATCGACGATATGGAGGACTACCCGGGCCTGACCCGCTTTGTCGAGGCCCAGGCCGTAGTGGGCATCCGCACGTTTATCGTACACGCGCGCAAGGCGTGGCTGGACGGCCTCAGTCCGAAAGAGAACCGCGAGATTCCGCCGCTGAAATACGACATGGTTTATCAGTTGAAGCGGGATTACCCCGATCTGGACATAGTCATCAACGGCGGCATCAACACCATCGACGAGTGCCGGCACCACCTGGAGCAGGTGGACGGTGTTATGCTGGGGCGCGCCGCCTACCAGACCCCGGCGCTACTGGCACAGGTAGACAGCGAACTGTTCGGCGGTGCCGCGGGTCCAACTCCGGGACAGGTGGCGGAACAGATGCTGCCGTATATCGAGCGCGAACTGGCCCGCGGCCAGCGTCTCAACCATATCACCCGCCATATGCTGGGGCTGTTCCAGGGCGTGCCCGGCGCGCGCCGCTTCCGCCGTCACCTGAGTGAGAATGCGCACAAACCGGGAGCCGGGCCGGAGGTGCTGGAACAGGCGCTGGCACTGGTGGGCAGTGCGGCCTAGCGCACCGCTGAAGGCTGACAGAGCGCGCCGTGGGCCCGCGCGGGCACCAATCCAGCTGAATACACAAAACAGGAAAAACGCAGTAAAGGGACAGCAGATGAACAAACTGGAACAGCTCAGAGAGCGCAGTCAGGTGGTGGCGGATACCGGCGATATCGAGGCCATTCGCCGCTACCGCCCCCACGACGCCACCACCAACCCGTCCCTGCTGTACAAGGCGGCGCAGCTGCCGCAGTACCGCCCGCACATCTCCGACGCGCTGGCCTGGGCACAGCAGCACAGCGGTGACCGCGCGCGCCTGGCGGCGCTGAAACTGGCGGTGTCGGTCGGGGCCGAGATCCTCGATCTGGTCCCCGGCGTGGTATCTACCGAGGTGGACGCGCGCCTGTCGTTCGACACGCGCGCCACCATCGATTGCGCGCGCCAGCTGATCGCACTGTACGAGCAGGCCGGCGTGGAGCGCGAGCGGGTGCTGATCAAGGTCGCCTCCACCTGGGAGGGCATCGCTGCGGCCAGCGTGCTGGAGCGCGAGGGTATTCACTGCAACCTGACCCTGCTGTTCAGCTTTCCCCAGGCGGTGGCCTGCGCCGAGGCCGGCGCCACCCTGATCTCGCCGTTTGTGGGCCGCATCCTCGACTGGCACAAGGCCGACAGTGGCCGCGACGACTTCACCGCCGATGAAGATCCCGGCGTGCAGTCGGTGCGCCACATCTACCATTACTACAAGTCGCGCGAGTATCCGACGGTGGTAATGGGCGCCAGTTTCCGCAATACCGGCGAGATCGAGGCGCTGGCCGGCTGCGATCGCCTGACCATCAGCCCGCAGCTGCTGCAGGAGCTGGAAGATGACGGCGGCACCCTCGCCAGCGGTCTGCAGACACCAGCCGGCGGCGAGCCGCGCCCCGCACAACCGCTCGGCGAAGCGCAGTTCCGCTACCAGCTGAATACCGATGCCATGGCAACCGAGAAACTCGCCGAGGGCATCCGCAATTTCGTACAGGACCAGGAGCGGCTGGAGCAGCTGCTGCAGGACGAACTGGCAGGAAAACGAGAAGACAATGTGGTCACAGATCCGAAAACTGTTTGAACAGATCGGCGATAGCGCCGATGTGGAAATGCGCGACGCGCGCGACGTGCGGCTGATCAGCGCGGCGCTGCTCGCCGAGGTGGCCACCGTGGACCAGAAGCTGGACGACCGCGAGCGCACCACCCTGGCCCAGGTGCTACAACAGCACTACCGGCTGGATGCCGACGCCGCGGTAGAGCTGGTGGACGACGCCCTGGCGCGCCGCGAGCAGGCCACTTCGCTGTATGAATTCACCCAGGCGGTCAACGACCAGTTCAGCGAACAGGACAAGTACCTGCTGGTGCGGCAGATGTGGCAGGTGGCGTTTTCCGACGACGTGATCGAGGCGTTCGAGGAGCACCTGATCCGCCGCGTGGCCGAGCTGATCTACCTGCCCCACGGCCTGTTCACCCGCGCGCGCGCAGAGGCGCGGGAGATGCACAAAGCGGAAGGTCAGTAACAGGCGGAAGGGAAAGCGCGCTGCGCAGGGATGGTAATCGACCGGCCTGCACGGCGTTCAGTGCATGCGCGCCGACGGTTTGGTGGCCGGCTGGCTCTCGCGCTCCAGGGTATGCACGAGATCGCGGAAGGTCTCCGCATTGTGCTCGTTCATGCTCATCAGCACCCGGTGCGCTTCCAATACCTTTTCACGGGCGGTGCACTCGTCCGGGGAATTGCATTTGAGGGGTTCGGTGGCGGTGTAATCGGGGCGCTCGTCGCTGACCTCGATCAGCGCGTCGAAGCCCATGGCGTCGAGCAGGTGGCGAATGCCCTTGTCGGCCGACAGTGCCAGCGGCTTCTGGCAGCCGCGCTCCAGCGCGCGGATGGCGATCTTGGCCATCAGCCCCAGCGTGGTGCTATCCACCCCTTCGGTTCCATGCAGGTCAAACACGACGCCGTTGAAATCGTCGTGCGCGAACATGTTGTCGATGAAATCATCGAAAGAGGTACACAGGTTAAGGCGTACGTCGCCCACCAGCTTGATGACATAGACGCCCTTGTGGGCGCCGACCATAATTTGCCCGGACTGCATAACAACCCCTGGCACGTCCAGCCGCACACTGTGCGCGCGCGGACGGCGACGGTTCACTTGTGGAGAAGTCGCACAGGGCAACCCTGTTGGGATCGCCGAGTTTGCGCATAAAGTGGGCGGAGCTTACTCCTGCGATGGGGCAGTGACAAGGGGAAGCGCGCCGGCAAAATCGGACTATTTGGTCAGCTTGCACCTCGAAACAACCGTAAAACTGCCCGCCAACCGCTCAACTCTGCTTCAGTGTCAGTATCGTGGCGTCGTCCGGCAGGGCCTCGGAGGTATCCAGGTGCAGGGCGGCGCAGAGGCTGTCGAGATCGCCGCGGCTTTCGTCGATGATACGCAACAGCTGGTTCTCGCGCTCCAGCAGGTCTCCCTCGAGCAGTTCCAGCACCCCGTCGGAACAGGCCACCAGGCGCCACTCCGGCGGCAGGCCGACATGGGTGACCTGCCAGTTGCCACGCTCGAACAACCCCAGCGGCCGCCCCTTGCCGGGCAGCCATTCCACGCCACCGGCGGTCACCAAGGCCGGCATCGGCACCTGCCCGGCCACCGCGTAGTAGAGCTGGCGCGCGCGGCTGTCGATCACCCCCACAAACATGCTGGCGTGCTTGTCGAGGCGGGTGGACAACAGTTCGCGGTTGATCAGTTGCAGGATATCCAGCAGGTCGCTGTCGATGGCGTCCAGCTGTGCGAACAGCGGCCGCTCCCGCAACAGGTGCATGATGCTGTGCTTGATCAGCGCGGTCACCAGCGCCGAGGAGACCCCGTGGCCGGACACATCGACCAGGTAGAAGGCGACAAAGCGCTCACCGAACAGGCCGTAATCGATAAAGTCGCCACTCAGGTACAGTGACGGCACCAGCCGATAGGCGGCCTCGATCCCGGCCGGGTATTTATAGGGACTGCGCGGCAGCAGGTGCTGCTGCAGCAGGCGCCCGGCCTGCTGGTCGCGCTGCAGCACTTCGACGTGGTCGCGCAGCTCGCGGTTGCGCTGTTCCAGCTCTTCGCGGTATTCGCGGTTCTCGCGCGCCAGGGTTTCCGCACGGGTAATGCGACAGATGGCATGTTCGATGACTTCGGCGTCTTCGATAGGCTTGATCAGGTAGTCGGCGGCGCCGAGGCGCAGCGCCTGCACCACGTCGCTGACCTCGCTGTTGGAGGCCAGCACCACCACCGCGGTTTCCGGCGCCGCCTGCTTGATCTTCCGCAGCACTTCGAGCCCGCCCATATCCGGCAGGTGCAGATCCGTCACCACCAGGTGGAACAGGCCCGGGGCGAACTGGCCGATACCCTCGACACCGCTCTGCGCCACCGTTACCTGGTAGCCCAGCCGCGCGAGCGCGCGCCGCACGAACTCGCGCGACGGCACGTCCTCTTCGATCAGTAGAAGGCTGTGGTAGCCAGCCATGGCGCCCACTCAGAAATCGCCCACTCAGAAGTCGTAGTCACTATCACTACCGCCGCCGAAATCGTCGGTCTGCGTGCCGAAATCATCTTCGACCGCGCCATCCTTGATCAGGTAGTCGCGCCGCTGCAGATAGGCATCGCGCAGCAGCACGTAGCGATCACCCTGCAACAGCGCCTCGGTCTTCAGCAGGCTGGCGCGGATCTGGATCAGGTCGGCGGCCTTGAAGGCGTAACGGGTCGGTTCATGATCAACGTAGGTGAGCGGATCGGTGTACCAGTCAACAACTTCCCCCGGCGCATCGCGCACCGACGACGGCCCTATGAACGGCAGCACCAGGTAAGGCCCCTGGGGCATCCCCCAGACCGCCAGGGTCTGGCCGAAATCCTCGCCATCGCTGGCTTCCAGGCCCATGTGCTGGGCCACGTCGAACAGCCCCACCACGCCCACAGTGCTGTTGACCAGAAAGCGCCCGGCATCGTTGCCGGCCTGGCCCAGCTTGCCCTGCAGCACGCTGTTGATCGTGTTGGTCACTTCGCGCAGGTTGCCGAAGAAATTGCTGACACCGGTCTGCATAAAGATCGGTGTCACCTGCCGGTAGGTGGTCGCTACCGGTTTCAGCACCCAGCGGTCGGCGGTGTCGTTGAAACGGAATACCGCGCGATTGAATCCCTCCCAGGGATCCCGCTCGGCCGGTTCCTCCGCGCTGGCGAACTCGTCAGCCGGGTCGAATCCGTACTCGTCTTCGAGATCGGTGGAGGTAGAGGAGGTATCGGCGGCTTTGCCGTCGTCACTTCCATTGCCATCGGCGAACGGGTCAGTGGATGCACCGCTGTCCGCGGCGGAATCCGCTCCGTCAGTCGTCGATGGTTGACTGGTTGAACTGCCGCCGTCGGACGATTGCGGTGCTGACACTTCCTGTGCAGCTTCCGCAAGCGGATCCTCGGCAGCGGGCGACAGAGCGGGCAAAACAGCCAGCGTCGCGGCGAACAACCAGGGCGAATAGTCTATGCGTCCCAGCAAAACCCTGCTCCTCTTGAAATTACGATGAGATGAACCCGGCCATGCGTCGGGGAGACCCCGTCCGCAGTATTGGTGGCGGCGATAAGTGTGGCCGCCCGGGATGGCGGAAGTGTAGATTGCGGCCAAACCGGGCAATAACGCCAGCCTGAGCAACCATCCACCTCGGCCCGCCAGCGGGCAATGAATTGCGCTGCCAGGCCAAAGAATGAGGAGATTTTACCGCCCCAGCGGAACGTAAACCACCCTCGGCAGCATAGCACCTGCATCGATTTTCCGATCATACCCATCGACTGGCCCGGACATTCTACCAAGTTGTTCACATTTCAGCTTAGCCCCATGTTTTTGCTGGGGTTTTTCCGTTGCTCCGAGGGAGCAAGATGCTGCCGGCCGCCGCCAGTCAGGCTGCCTTCAATCGCGCAGGCCGGCGATCACCCCGGCCTCCAGCAGCTCGCACAGCAGTCCGGCGCCGAATGACAAAAGCTGCTGCGGATCCGGCCACTGCAGTTCCCGCGCCAGTGCCTCCAGTAGCTCCCGGCCGCTGCTGTCGCCATTGTGCGCCAACTCGAGCAGCCGTGCCGTGACCGCGTTGACTTCCATAAAGCCGACCGCATCGCTTCGATCCCGGTAGACCAACAGGAAGGTCGGCGCCGCCGGCGCCTGCCGCGGACGGAAATCCACGCCGATGCGGTGTACCGGGTAGCGGTAACTCAGGCTGCGCATCAGCGGTGACAGCACCGGTATCTTCGCCAGCGGATCTCCACGGCTTGCCAGGTTCGCGGGGATCTCCGCCGCGCCGACCTCCAGCGCCAGCTCCACCCACTCGTAGTGGGCCAGTTCCAGCAGAAACGGCGGGTCGCAGGCGCGCGGCCGGTGTTCCCGCTGCAGGTAGTCGAGGAACTCCTCGCTGATCTGCAGAAAATACGGGCTGCGACAGGCGTGCCGGGCGACAAAGTCCTGCACCAGTGCGTGCCAGTCGGCATCGCGGTAGAGACTGCGCAATACCGGAAAGCCGCTACAGATAAAGGACTCGAGATTGTTGTAAACCAGCTCGCGGTACAGCGCCAGCCGCCGCGCCTCGATCCCTGCCGGTGGCGCCTCGCTCCCGGGCGCGCGCAGGTGCGCGGCAAATTCACGCTGCAGCTGCTGGAACGGTAGTCGCGCCGCGGTCGGCGCGGCGTCAACCGGTGGTACTGACATGGGCCTGCACCGTTTTAACCTGCGCCTGGATCCGGCGGATCTGTGCCACTTCGCCGAGCAGCTCCGGCAGCGGGGGGATGTTGAAGTCCCGCTCCAGCAGCGTGGGAATCGGGCCGTGCAGCGCATAGGCCTGTTGCAGCAGCTGCCATACCGGCGCGATCACCGCGGCGCCGTGGGTATCCACCTTGAGATCCGGGGCCTCGTCGTAATGACCGGCGATATGCGCGTAGCGGATACGCCCGCCGGGCAGGCCGCACAGGAAAGAGTACGGATCGTAGCCGTGGTTAATGGCGTTGACGTAGATGTTGTTGACGTCCAGCAACAGGTCGCAGTCCGCTTCCGCCAGCACCGCATTGATAAATTCCAGCTCGCTCATTTCCTGCCCGGGCGCGGCATAATAGGAAACATTTTCCACGGCAATCCGCTGCTCCAGCATGTCCTGTACCCGGCGGATACGGCCGGCTACATAGGAGACCGCCTCGGCGGTGAAGGGGATCGGCAGCAGGTCGTACAAATGACCGTGATCGGAGCAGTAACTGAGGTGCTCGCTGTAGCAGCGGATCTGGTGCTGGTGGATAAAATGCTTCACCGCCGTCACCAGCTGCAGATCCAGCGGCGCCGGCGAGCCGATGGACAGCGACAGGCCGTGGATAACAAACGGAAAACGCTCGGTGTGCTGGCGCAGCCAGCGGCCCGAGCGGCCGCCGACACCGATCCAGTTTTCCGGCGCCACCTCGAGAAAATCCACATCACCGGTGACGAGCGATTCCCCCACCAGGTTGCGGCGTAAACCCAGGCCGGCACCTGCCACCGGGAAGCGTTCAGAGTGCTTTGGGCTCATCTTCAGCGCGCGGGGCCCAAGCCCCGCTCTCCGTCAAACAATTTCGCGCGGCTTACGCCTGCGGCTTGTCTTTGTTCTTACCCTCTTTCTTTTTGTCACCGCAATTGCCTTCTTTTTTCTTGTCACCGCACTTGCCCTCTTTGTGCTTACCTTCTCCCCCCATCATTCCCTCGCCATGCTCCATTCCCTCGCCGTGCTGCATTCCCTCGCCGTGCTGCATGCCTTCACCATGCTGCATGCCCTCGTGCATCATATCGTCTTCGGTCTTGCCTTCTTTTTCCTTGTCCGTGTCCTGCCAGGCGAGGTTGTAACCGGAAGCGAGCTTATCGGCGGCGAAGGGATTGGCACCGGCGGCGCTATCGGCAGTGGCCACTGCCGCAGAGGAGACGAGCACAGCCGCACCGACCGCGGTTGTGAGTGGGGAAATCACTTTTCTGGACATGGGTATTCTCCTTGATCTGATCAAAGTGAACTTGAACAGTAAACAGGAAACCCCTGCGCCGACGGCATTGGCGCGGGAATCACCAAACCGTTGTCGCGACGTCAGGGGTTTGACGCCGCCACACTATTGAGAGTATCCGACCCGCGCACCACCGGCAAAGTTTTTGCCTTTTACGACGCGGTGCGCGCCAGATCAATGCGGTTACGCCGCGATCAGGACAGAGAACCCGACTGCTCGAGGTCCTGCCACGCCTTGCGCAGGCGCTTGGCGGAAACCGGCATCAGGGTTTTGAGGGTCTGGGCGAACAGGGACACGCGAAACTCTTCCAGCATCCAGCGGAAGTCGCGCAGCGGTGCCGCCGCTGCCAGCATCCGCGGCGACTGCCGCTCCACCAGCGCCAGGTACGGTTCGGCCACCGACTGCCACTCCGCCTGCAGCTTGCGGTCGCGATTGGAATCCAGCACCGCCTTTTCCAGGCGCAGGGTAATGCCCTTCAGGTAGCGATGATACTGGCGCAGCCATTCCAGCGGCGTGTCGAACAGGAAGCCGCGGTAGAACAGCTGCTGCAGCTGCTGCTGGATATCCCCCACTGCCATGGCAACCGCCAGGTTTTTCTGCTGCTTGATCTGCTTGCGCAGCGGCACCAGCTCCGCCAGTGCCTTGACCAGCAGCTGGCCGAATTCCTGCGCCACGGCAATCAACTCGCCCTTGCGCTGCTCCAGCCGTTGCAGGAACTCCGCCTCGGAGCGCGGCCAGTCTTCCTGCGGCCAGAACAGCTCGCGCGCGGCGGCCAGCAGAATATCGTCGGCGGCGTCTTCGCGGCGCCCCAGGTCCGCGGCGGACAGGCCCAGTTCCTTGCCGCGCAGCAGTTCCTTGCGCAGGTATTTGACCGGCTCCGGCAGGTGCAGCAGGGCCAGCCGGCAGATGCCGGCGCGACTGAGCCGCTGCGCCTCGCCGGGGTTGTCGAGCAGCTTCAGCGATACGCTGTCGCGCTCCTGGTCGGCGCGGTCGCGCGCTTCCACCAGCGCGGGATAGGCGCGCACCTTGAGGCCGCCGCGGTCGAGGATGTGGGTCTCGGGCAGGTCACCGAAATCCCAGCGCTCGATGCCATCGCGCTCGAAATCGTCGCCGGCGTCGGCGAGTTCCTGCTGCACCCGGTCGCGGTAGCGCGCCTGCAGCGCGGCCAGGTCGCGGCCCTGGTCGAGCAGCTTGCCCTGCTCATCCAGCACCTGGATATTGAACCGGTAGAAATCCTCCAGCGCCTGTTCGGCAGACTCCCAGGCCTCGTCCGGCAACTGCTGCGCGGTCTGCCGCTGCAGCTCTTTCGCCAGCAACTGCCACAGCGGCGTATTGCCCGCCTGCATGCGCGGCAGAGCGCGGTCCACCGCCGCCGGGACCGGCACGAAAACCTTGCGCCACTGCTTGGGCAGTCCCTTGACCAGTGCGATGCACTTGTCGCGCAGCAGACCCGGCACCAGCCACGACAGCCGCGCCGCGGGCACCTGGTGCAGCGCACCAACCGGCACCTGCAGGCTGACCCCGTCGGCGGGGCTACCCGGTTCGAAGTGGTAGCTGAGCGGGAACTCGATACCACCCGCCTGCAGCTCGTCGGGGAACTGCGCCTCACCGACGTGATCGGCGCTCTGCTGCATCAGCAGTTCGCGCGGAATAAACAACAGTTGCGGGTCGCCCTGCTCGGCCTGCTTGCGCCAGTGCTCGAAGCCGGCCAGGTTGACGATCTCTGTCGGCAGCCGCTCGTCGAAAAACTGGTACACCACCTCGTCGTCGACGACGATATCGCGCCGGCGCGACTTGGCTTCGAGATCCTCGAGCTCGGCGAGCACATCCTGATAGTGTTTGAAGAACCTGCCCTTGCCGCGGTAGCGCTGCTCCACCAAGGCCTGGCGGATAAACACCGCGCGCGCGGTCTCGGGGTCCAGCTTGCCGAAGTGGATGCGGCGCTTCTCCACCAGCACCAGGCCGTACAGGGAGATTTTTTCAAACGCCATCACCTGGCCGGCGCGGGCATCGTAGTGGGGCTCGAAATAATTACGTTTGACCAGGTGTTCGGCGGCGGCCAGTACCCAGTCGGGTTCTATCTTGGCAACGGTGTGTGCAAACAGGCGGCTGGTCTCCAGCAGCTGCCCGGCCACCACCCAGCGCGGCGGCTTCTTGAACTGGCCGGACCCGGGAAATATATGGAAGCGGCGGTTGCGGCAACCGATAAATTCCCTGTTCTCGTCGCGCAGGCCGATATTGTCCAGCAGGCCCGGCAGGATCGCGCGGTGCACGGCCGCGTAGCTGGACGCCTCGTCGCCGGGTTCGCGATTTTCACGCAGTTCCAGCTGCTTGCAGGCCACGCGCAACTGGTAGTGGATGTCGCGCCACTCGCGCATGCGCATCCAGGACAGGAAGTTTTTCTGGCACCATTTGCGCAGCTGGTTCTGGCTCAGTTCCTGGCGCTGGGCCTCGAACGCCTGCCACAGCAGCACGAAGGACAGGAAATCGGACTGCTCGTGCTGCCACTGGCGATGTTTCTCATCCGCCGCCTGGCGCTTTTCCGCCGGGCGCTCGCGCGGATCCTGTACCGCCAGTGCGCTGACGACAATCAGCAGCTCGTGCAGGCAGTCCGCCTCGGCGGCCGCCAGCAGCATACGCCCCAGGCGCGGATCCAGCGGCAGGCGCGCCAGCGCACGCCCCTGCGGGGTCACGCGACCGCGCCCATCTACCGCCTGCAGTTCCTGCAGCAGTTTGTAGCCGTCGTTGATCAGGCGCTGGTCCGGCGGGTCGACAAACGGGAAATCGCGAATGTCGCCGATCTTCAGCTGCAACATCTGCAGGATGACCGCAGCCAGGTTGGTACGCAGGATTTCCGCATCGGTAAATTCCGCCCGTTGCTCGAAATCGCGCTCCTCATACAGGCGCACGCACACACCGGCGCTAACCCGGCCGCAGCGGCCGGCGCGCTGGTTGGCGCTGGCCTGGGAAATGGCCTCCACCGGCAGGCGCTGGATCTTGCTGCGGTAGCTGTAGCGGCTGATGCGCGCGGTGCCGGGATCGATCACATAGCGGATACCAGGCACGGTGATCGAGGTCTCGGCCACGTTGGTCGCGAGCACAATCCGGCGGCCCTTATGGCCGTGGAATACCTTGTTCTGCTCGGCCAGACTCAGGCGCGCATACAGCGGCAGCACTTCCAGCTGCGGCAACTGCGCATCGCGCAGCGCCTTGTGGCACTCGCGGATCTCTCGCTCGCCACTCATAAACACCAGGATATCGCCGCCGCGCCTGCCGCTGCCCTTCTCCTCGCGCAGCAGTTCTTCCACGGCCTCGATCACCTGCGCGCTCAGGTCGGCGTCGGCATCCGCCGGCGGCCGGTAGTGGATATCCACCGGGTAGGTGCGCCCGGACACCTCGATAATCGGCGCATCGTCGAAGTGGCGGGAGAATTTCTGCAGGTCGATGGTGGCCGAGGTGATGATCAGCTTCAGGTCCAGCCGCCGCGGCAGCAGGGTTTTCAGGTAACCGAGCAGGAAGTCGATATTGAGGCTGCGCTCGTGGGCCTCGTCGATGATCAGCGTGTCGTATTTACTCAGCAGTGGATCGCGCTGGATTTCCGCCAGCAGGATGCCGTCGGTCATCAGTTTGACGTGGGTGTGCTCGGTGCTGTGGTCGGTAAAGCGCACCTGGTAGCCCACCGAGCTGCCCAGCGGCTGGCCCAGTTCCTCGGCGATGCGGTTGGCCACGGTGCGCGCGGCGATACGCCGCGGCTGGGTGTGGCCGATCTGGCCGAACACGCCGCGCCCCAGCTCCAGGCACACCTTGGGCAGCTGGGTAGTCTTGCCGGAGCCGGTCTCACCGGCCACCACGACCACCTGGTGCTTGTCGATCAGCGCGGCGATCTCGTCGCGTCGCGCCACCACCGGCAGCCCTTCCGGCCAGGTGATCGCCGGCAATTGCCGCCGGCGCTCCGCCGCCAGCGCCGCGGAGGTTTCCAGCTCCCGCGCCAGCTTGGTCAACAGGCGGTCCGCGGGCTTGCCCTCGCGCAGGCGCCGCCGCGCGCTGGCCAGCGTCTTGGCGAGGCGCGCGCTGTCGCTCGCCATGCACTGCTCGAGCTGCGCCTCCAGGACTTTGGGATCGGGACTGGCTTGGGTGTGACTCATAATTCAGGTGCGAACCGCAAACGGCGCATTATACCTGCCGCCGGCGTGTGATTCACGGCGCGGGCGTGACCAGGCTGGCGCTGAACTATACTCACTGCGATGACGCAATTCGCGCCAGGACGCCACTGCGTAGAAAACTGTTTCGCGCCGTGGCTGCGGCTCCAGCCAGAGGTAACCCCATGCAAGATCAGAAGCCCAAGCCCCCAGCCGCCGCGGGAGAAATGCTCGGTCACCCCAAGGGACTCTACCTCCTGTTCGGCACCGAGATGTGGGAACGCCTCAGTTACTACGGTATGCGCGGTATCTTCGTGCTCTACCTGACTTCGGCGGCCACCGCGGCGGTATTCGGCTGGGAACAGCTCTCTGACAAGGATCTGCAGGACAAGGCCCTGAGCTACCTGGGTTGGTACGCGATGCTGGTCTACCTGACGCCGGTCGCCGGTGGCTGGATTGCGGATAATGTCTGGGGGCAGCGGCGCTGCATTATCGTCGGCGGCCTGCTGATGATGCTCGGGCAGTTCGCCCTCGGTTTCCCGCACAGCTGGCTACCCGACGGCACCGAGATCTACTTCCTGTGGCTGGGCCTGGCGCTGATGATTGTCGGCAACGGCTTTTTCAAACCGAATATCTCCACCATGGTCGGCGACCTCTACGACGAGGGCGACAAGCGCCGTGACACCGCCTTCACCATCTTCTACATGGGGATCAATATCGGCTCGATTCTCGGCTATCTCGTCGTGGGCTGGATCGGCGAGAAAATCAATTACCAGCTGGGCTTTACCATCGCCGGTATCGGCATGCTGCTGGGCGTGATCCTGCAGTTGCTGAAGTCGCAGCATTACCTGGGCGATATCGGCCAGAAACCCGCCGCCAGGTTGGGGCTGAAAAAATCCGCGGTGGACAAGCACAAGCCGCTGACGCCAGAGGAGCGCGACCGCATCAAGGTGATCCTGATTCTCGGCCTGTTCACCGTGGTGTTCTGGACCGGCTTCGAGCAGGCCGCCGGCTCCATGAACCTGTTCGCCAAGTACAACACCGACCTGCATATCTTCGGCTTCGAGATCCCGGCCAGCTGGCTGCAGATGGTCAACCCGCTGTTTATCATCATCCTCGCGCCGATCATGGCCAGCCTGTGGGTGGGCCTCGGTGACCGCGAACCCGACTCGCCGACCAAATTCAGCATGGGCCTGGTTTTCCTCGGTCTCGGCTTCGTGTCCATGTGTGGTGCAGCATTGCAGATCGGCGATTCCGAAACTATCAAGGCGAGCCCCTGGTGGCTGGTGGTTGCCTATATCTTCCACACGGTGGGCGAGCTGTGCCTGTCGCCGATCGGCCTGTCGATGGTCACCAAGCTGTCGCCGCTGCGCTACATGTCGCTGATGATGGGGCTGTGGTTCGCATTTATCGGTATCGCCAACAAGGGCGCGGCAGAAATCGGTAAGCTGGTGGGTGAAAACGGCCCGCTGGAGACTTTCGGTGGCGTGGCGCTGGCCGCAATCGTAGCGGGCATCCTATTGTTCTTCCTGCGCAACAAACTGGTGGACTGGATGCATGGTGCGGAAGAGGTGCATACCGAGGTCAAGCCGACCACCAAAGAGGAAATCGGTATTACCGCCGACCACGAAGGCACCCCGCCGCGGCATTTTTCCGGAGATTGAATCAAGCAGTTGCCCGTGCAGGTCGCGGCTGCCGGCCGCGCCTGCATCACTCGCACAACGCGCTAGCGCCCCTTGACCAGATAGGCGATGGCCCGGTCCATGCCCTCCAGCGTCATCGGGTACATGTGATCGTCGACCAGCTTGCGGGTCATGCCGATACTGGCGGTGTACTGCCAGTAATCCTCCCCCACCGGATTCAACCACACCAGGTTGCCGAACGTCTCGGTGACCCGCTGCATCCAGGTCGCGCCGGGCTCCTCGTTCATATGCTCGACACTGCCGTAGCGACTGCTGATTTCGTAGGGTGCCATCGACGCGTCGCCGACAAAGATCACCTTGTAATCCCTGCCATAGGTGCGCAACACCTCCAGCAGCGGCGTGCTTTCGCGGAAACGGCGCTGGTTGTCTTTCCACACCTGTTCGTAAATAAAGTTGTGGAAATAGAAGTATTCCAGGTGCTTGAACTCGCTGCGGCAGGCGGAAAACAGTTCTTCGCACACGCGCACATACGGATCCATGGAGCCACCCACATCGAAAAAGATCAGCACCTTCACCGCATTGTGGCGCTCCGGCACCATCTTGATATCCAGCAGGCCGGCGTTGCGCGCGGTGGAAGTGATGGTGTCGTCCAGATCCAGTTCTTCCGCCGCGCCGCTGCGGGCGAACTTGCGCAGTTTGCGCAGCGCCACCTGGATATTGCGCGTGCCCAGCGACACGCTGTCGTCCAGATTCCGGAACTGGCGCTTCTCCCATACCTTGGCCGCGGACTTGTTGCGGCTGGTGCCGCCAACGCGGATGCCCTCCGGGTGGTAACCGCTATTGCCGAACGGGCTGGTGCCACCGGTGCCGATCCAGCGGTTGCCGCCACTGTGGCGTTCCTTCTGTTCCTCGAGACGTTTCTGGAATTCCTCCAGCAGCTTTTCGAGGCCGCCGAGACTCTCGATCTTCGCCTTTTCCTCGTCGCTCAGCTGTTTCAGGAACTCCGCGCGCACCCATTCTTCGGGAATTATCTGCTCGAGAATGTCGTCGAGCGTTTCCAGCTCCTGGAAATAGGCCGCGAAGGCGCGGTCGAATTTGTCGAAGTGCTTTTCGTCCTTGACCAGGCAAGTGCGGGCGAGGAAATAGAAATCGTCGAGGTCGGCAAACGCGAGGCGCTGCTGCAGCGCCTCGATCAGGGACAGCAGTTCGGTGACCGACACCGGCAGCTTGTAGCGGCGCAGGTTGAGAAAAAAACCTATCAGCATGGTTCTATCGGGTGTTCCGGCATTGTTCTGTAGGAGCCTGCCCCGCGGGCGCACCCGGCGAGTGGGTATTCGCCTGCGGGGCAGACTCCTGCGAGGAGGAGGCCTTTTAGCGGCGGTCGCGGCGCGCCATAAATGCCAGGCGCTCGAGCATATGCACGTCCTGCTCATTTTTCAGCAGGGCGCCGTAGAGCGGCGGAATCGCGCTGCTGCTATCACGGTTTTTCAGCACTTCCTCGGGAATGTCGTCGGCCAGCAGCAGTTTCAGCCAATCGATCAGTTCCGAGGTGGAGGGCTTTTTCTTCAGGCCCGGCACATCGCGCAGCTGGAAGAAAATGTCCATCGCCTCCGCCACCAGCTGACGCTTGATGTCCGGGTAGTGCACATCCACGATCTTGTGCATGGTGTCGCGATCGGGGAAGCTGATGTAGTGAAAAAAGCAGCGGCGCAGGAAAGCGTCCGGCAGTTCTTTTTCATTGTTCGAGGTGATGATGACAATCGGGCGCTGCTTCGCCTTCACCGTCTCGCCGGTTTCGTAGACAAAGAACTCCATGCGATCGAGCTCTACCAGCAGGTCGTTGGGAAATTCGATATCCGCCTTGTCGATCTCGTCGATCAGCAGCACCACCTGCTCATCCGCGGCAAAGGCCTCCCACAGCTTGCCGCGCTTGACGTAGTTGGCGATATCGTGCACCCGGTCCACGCCCAGCTGGGAATCCCGCAAGCGCGAGACCGCATCGTACTCGTACAGCCCCTGCTGCGCCTTGGTGGTGGATTTGATATGCCACTGGATCAGCTTCAAGCCCAGGCTGCTGGCCACCTCTTCCGCGAGCAGAGTCTTGCCGGTGCCCGGCTCGCCCTTGATCAGCAGCGGGCGCTGCAGTGTCACCGCCGCGTTGACGGCCATCTGCAGGTCATCGGTGGCGACATAGCTGTCGGTGCCGGTAAATTTCATCGTCACTCTCGTATTCACATTCGGGAAAGGCGAATACTAAGTGATCAGGCGAGGGGGTGCCAAAGGCAAATCGCAACAATTTGAGTGGTCAGATCACCCGCTGACGACACGACCATCCGCCGCTGCGGTGCTGCGGCGGTGCACGACCTGGCGGCCCTTGTCGGTGATATACCAGCGGATGCCGAGATGGCTGTGGATCTTGCCCACCATTTCCAGTACCAGCAGGCTATTGAGGGCGCGGGCCGCGGAATTGGTTTCCATACCGCCCTCCTGCACCATGCCGGTCAGGGAGCGGAACACGCAGTCGCCATTATTGAGCAGGCTGAGCACGTGCAGGGCGTTATCGTCCAGTTTGCGGATCTGGTTGAAATCCAGTGTGGGCCCCTGCTCCGGATCGCCCTCGATCTCATGTTCGAGCAGCGGCATCATCTCCAGCTGCATGGCGCGCAGCTCCTGCTCCAGGTTTTCCACCCGCGCCCGCGCGATACTCGCGTCGCGCAGCTGGCGGCGCGCGGCGTTGAATACGAACATACGCGAGGCGATCGCCGCGATCAGGCAGTAACCGGTGAACAGCAGCAACCGCGACGGGTCGCCCTGGATCTCGATCAACAGGTCGCTCTGGGTAAACTGCAGGAAGATCGGCACCATCAAGGCGCCACACAACCCCATGATCAGGCAGCGTGCGAGGCCCGCCGGATCCTCTTCGGTAAACAGCATCTGGTAATAGTTGACCAGGCCACCGAGTATCCCGGAAACCAGCATGACTGCGCTCAAAATAAGCAGATGATCGAGCATCCGTATTCCTTCTGCCAGGGCGGCCCCTTGTACCGGGCCCATTGCGCGGCGGTGGGGCGGGTTTGTGCGCCGCAAGGTGCGGCATTGTTCTATTGTGGTTGGTCGCGAGACAGGTCTCGCCCCAGGCCGAAACCAGCCCTATAGATATAGCAGTTGTCGCCGGAGACCGTGATGGAGAGGAAGGAATGGGGCGCCATTGATCGGCTTCCGGGCCCACAGCAGTGGGCACACGGGGAGCCGCAGCGGGGGGATAACGCGCGCTTCAGCGCTCGCTAAAATAGGGATCTTCGTCGAACTGGCGGCGTTTTTCGCGGCGATGGCCGAGATACAGAGCGAACAGCCCCCAGACCGTCATCAGCGCGAAGGTGCCGCCGGCGGCAAACACCAGATTGGCGATCACTTCGGGTTCAGCGCCGTTGTCCTCGAACAATGTCTGGTAGGCAAACAATGGCAGCACCGGCGTCAGCGGTGCATCGGGCGCGGTGCTGCGGGCCGGTACCAGCAGTGACACGGCGAAGACCAGCAACAGGGTGTGGCGCAGCCAACCCCAGCGCCACTTGCGCATAAACCACCAGCCTGCCGCCAGCAGTACCACGGTGCCGGCAGCGTAAATCATCCAGGCTAATCGATAATCTTCGGGCATCTAATTTTCACCATTCAACATTATTAATTCCTCTGAAAAGCCTATGCGCCGACGCTTTTCACAGGTTGGGATCATCCGCCACCCAGGTGACGATATGTTCTTCGAAATCGTCCGGGTGCACCAGTTCCTCGCTGACGACACAGCCGCGCACCGAAATGCCGGCCTCATGCACGGATTCCGCACGACCGCTGACCAGCGGGTGCCAATCGGCCAGCGGCCGCCCGTCGGCGAGGGTGCGGTAGGCACAGCTGTGCGGCAACCAGTCGAAGCGGGCCAGATCCTGTTCGCGCAGCTGGATACAGTCGGGCACCTGCTGCCGGCGATTGCGGTAATCGCTGCACTGGCAGGAGTGGCTGTCCAGCAGACGGCAGGCCACATTGGTGGTGTAGACCCTGCCGCTGTCCTCGTCTTCCAACCGGTGCAGGCAACAGCGCCCACAGCCATCGCAAAGGGATTCCCACTCGTCGCGGCTCATCTCGGCAAGGGTCTTGCGCTGCCAGAAAGGCTTGTCTGCGGCCACGGCTCAGCGCTGCAACTTGCTGTTCAGCGCGGCGATCGAGCGCATCTCGTCTTCCTGTACCGGCGGCATCTGCAGGTAGTAGCCGCGCGCGAGGATCTCCTCCAGCACTCGCGCAGCATCGGCACGGGCGAGCTTTTTCTCCGGAGCCAGCAGCAGGGTTGTCAGGTGTTGCGGCTTGCCGAACATTTCCAGCAGCTTTTCCGGCACCCGCTTCAGGCCCTCGCGCTTGTCGGTGTAAAGATACATTTCCTCGCGCCGGGGGCTGCGATAGATGTCACACAGGGTCGTCATACAGATTCCTCCACCGCCGCGCGCAGCGTCTCCAGCAGCGGCGCGCCGACCACATCACCGCGCCAGCCGCAAAGGCGGCCCTCCAGCTGCGGCTGCTGCGCCTGTACCAGTTGTTCCAGCTCCTTTTTACGCACCAGGATTTCCGGCGGCAGGCCGCGTTGCTCGGCGACGCTGCTCACGGTTTTGCGCAGCAGTTTCAGCCACTCTCCCTGCCGGCGGCTGAGCGGTTGCGGCAGCGCCGGCGGCGCGTCGGCTCGCTCGGCGGCGCGCTGAACAATCTGCAACAGGGTATCGCCGAACTCGCGCAGGGTACGCCCTTCCAGGCCCGGCTGCGCCATGGTGGCGACATGACGTGGCAGCTGCTGGGCGAGACTGAGGCAAACCCCCTCCTTCAGCAGGTGGTTGCGCGGCACATCGCGCAGGCGCGCCTCGCGCTCGCGCCAGGCGCAGAGATCCTGCAGCGCCGCCAACTGCTTGCCGCGCAGGCGCCAGGCGCCCTTCACACGCTGGTAGTAGAGTTCCGGCGGCTGTGGGTTGCGGGCTGCGGAAACCAGCCCCTCGCAATCTTCGTGCAGCCACTCGATGCGCTCCAGTTCACGCAGGCGCCGGATCAAAACACCATAAACCAGCGGCAGCCAGGCTACGTCCAGCGCGGCGTAATTCTGCTGCGCTTCGCTGAGCGGGCGCTGCAGCCAGTCCGAGCGGGTCTCGCTCTTGGGCAGATCAATATTGAGCAGCGTCTTGACGGTGGCGGCATAGCCGAGACCCGCGCCCATACCGGTCATCGCAGCGGCGATCTGGGTATCGAAAATCGGTGCGGGGATGATGCCCAGCAGGCGCTCCAGCGTCTCGAGGTCTTCGCTGCAGCTGTGCATGATCTTGGTGACACGCTCGTCCACCAGCAATTCGCGCAACGGTTGCAGATCGTCGATGGCCAGGTTGTCGATCAGGTAACAGCGTTCACCGTCCCCAATCTGCACCAGCGCAGGCTGTGGATAAAAGGTGCGGCTGCGCATGAATTCCGTGTCCAGCGCGACCGCGCTCTGCTCGCGACAGTGCGCGCACAACCGCGCCAGCTCGACGCTGTTGTCGATCCAGACCGGTGTGGTATCTACGTTTGGCATCAGCACCTCAACTACCCGGGAAAAAAGCCGTGCGGCTGTTGAAGGCGTGCGCCAGTGTGCCGCCATCGATATATTCCAGTTCTCCACCGATGGGGACACCGTGGGCGATACGGCTCACTGCGATACCGCGGGATTTGGCGCGCTCGGCGATAAACTGTGCGGTGGCCTCTCCCTCGACCGTGGGATTGGTGGCGATGATCAGCTCCTGCAGTGGTTCATCGGCGAGCCGCTGCTCCAGCAGGTCGATGCCCAGGCTGGCGGGCCCGACACCATCGATCGGCGACAGGTGGCCGTGCAGCACGAAATAACGGCCGTGATAATTGCCCGCCTGTTCGATGGCCAGCACATCGGCCGGGGTCTCCACCACGCACAGGGAACCGGGATCGCGGCGACTGCTATTGCACAGCGCGCAGATTTCCTGCTCGGTCAGGGTGCGGCACTGGCTGCAGCGGCCCACTCTGGCCACAGCCTGCTCCAGTGTGCGGGCCAGGGTACCGGCAGCATCGCGATCGCGCTCCAGCAGGTACATCGCCATGCGCTGTGCCGACTTGGGGCCGACACCGGGCAGGCAGCGCAGTGCGCCTATCAGCTCTTCGATCAGGGGACTGAACATATAAAAACTTCAACAATAAAAATGATCGGCAATCCGGGGGGCGCGCCGCGCCCCCTGCCCTGGCCAGTCAGCACCGGGAGACTCAAAAGGGAAACTTGAAACCTTCCGGCAGGTTCATGCCGGAAGCCAGCCCGCCCATGTGTTCCTGCTGCAGGGCCTTGGACTTTTCCTCGACGCGACGCACCGCGTCGTTTACCGCCGCGGCAAGCAGGTCCTCCAACATCTCCTTGTCTTCGCCCATAAGGTCCGGATCGATGTCGACCGCTACCACGTCGTGACGGCCATTCATCGTCACCTTGACCATGCCGGCCCCGGCTTCGCCGTGAACACGCAGCTCTTCCAGTTCACGCTGCAGCTTCTGCATTTTTTCCTGCATATCGGCCTGCATCTTCTGGGCCTGCTGCATCAAGTCACCAAAACCTTTCATCAGTTTTGCTCGCTCTCCAAGTCTTTCAGATATTCGACCGAATCCGGCACCAGTTCGGCGCCCAGCTCGCTCTGCAACTCCTGCACCAGCGGTTCCGCCGCCAGTGCATCGCGCGCGGCGGCCGCGCGGGCCTCACGGGTGGCCGCGGCCAGTCGCGCCGGCGTACCGCCGTGCACTTCACCGACCTGGATCTGCACACTGACCGGCTGCGCAAAGAAATCGCTCAACACATCCGCCAGGCGGCGCTGGTGCACCTCGTCATACAGACTGCTGTAGGACTCGTCCAGGGTAAAGGCAAGTATATTGTCCTGCCGCCCCACCAGTTCCAGGTGGAAGGCAATGGAATGCAGTATGCCGGTAATGCCCAGCTGGCGGTAAAGGGCCGGCCAGCTGCCGGGGCTCAAGGCATCCAGGCGCGCGGCAGCCACCGGCGGCTGCGGCGCTTGTTGCGGGCGCGACTGCGGGGTCTGGGTGGGCGGTGCCGTCTGCACCGCGGCCACCTGCTGCTTCAGCTGCTCGCGAATAGCGGCACGCTGGTCCGCCGCTGGCGACGCGGCCTGTTCGGCTACCGGGGGGGCAACCTGTTCGGCCGCCGGCGGCGCTTGCTCATCAGTAGCGCGCGGCGGCACCGCTGCCGGCGCGCTGGAGGGCGGAGTATCGAACCGGCCGGCGCTGTCCGCGCGGGGTTCTGGATCCCGCGGCTCTGCGTCACGGGGCTGTCTGGCATCAGGCTGCAGCGCGTCCGGCACAGCCGCACGCGGCTCCGCCACAATGGATTCCTGCGGCACGGATTGCGTGGCCGGGGCCTGCCGATCGGCGACCGGGGGCTCGGCCGCTTCCGACTCTGCCTCCCACGGCGGACGAGAATCCGCTACCGGTTGCTGCGGCGGGACCACGGGCGACCCGGCTGCCGGGGCCACGGGCTCCGCTGCGGCAGCACTCGTCTGCGCGCCGGCTTCAGCCGGCGCTGCCTCCATCTGTGGCTTTTTTACCGCGGGCAACTCCTGCCCGGCCTGCGCCGCCGGGCTCTCCGTCGGCGATGGCGCAGCGGCGGCATCACCGGCCGGCAGGGAGGCCGTGGGTATATCGGCTACGCCCTGCGGGCGGAATGCCAGCATGCGCAACAGCGCCATCTCGAAGCCGCTGCGCGGGTCGGGCGCCAACGGCAGGTCGCGGCGCGCCAGCAGCGCCATCTGGTAGTAGAGCTGGACATTTTCCGGCGCCAGGCTCGCGGCCTGCGCGCGCAGTTGATCGCCGTCGCCGAGGGCGTTGTCGATGGAACTTGGCAACACCTGTGCCACGGCGATGCGGTGCAGGTTGTTGGCCAGCTCCGCCAGCGCGGCGCTGTAATCCGGGGCCTGCTGGGCCAGCGATTCCACCGCGGCAAACAGCGCGGCGGGACTCTCTGCGGCCAGCGCCTCGAGCAGCGTCCACACCAGGCCGGAATCGATGCTGCCGAGCATCGCGCGCACTTCCGCCTCACTGATCTTGCCGCCACCGAACGCGATGGCCTGATCGGTGAGACTCATGGCGTCGCGCATACTGCCGTCGGCAGAGCGCCCCAGATGCCACAGGGCGGCCTCCTCAAAGGGCACCATTTCCTGTTCGAGTACGAAGCGCAGGTGCTCGACCACGCGCTCCGGGCTCATATTCTTCAGGTTGAACTGCAGGCAGCGGGACAGCACGGTCACCGGCAGCTTCTGCGGATCCGTGGTGGCGAGCAGGAATTTGACGTGCGGCGGCGGCTCCTCGAGGGTCTTCAACAGCGCGTTGAAGGAGCTGTTCGAGAGCATGTGTACTTCGTCGATCAGGTAGACCTTGTAACGGCCCCGTGTCGGCGCGTACTGCACATTCTCCAGCAGTTCGCGCGTGTCCTCGACCTTGGTGCGCGAGGCGGCGTCCACCTCGATCAGGTCGACAAAGCGCCCGTCGGCAATTTCGGTACAGGCGGCGCACTGGCCACAGGGTTCGGAACTGACGCCGCTTTCGCAGTTCAGGCACTTGGCCAGAATCCGCGCGATGGTGGTCTTGCCCACCCCGCGGGTACCGGCAAACAGGTAGGCGTGGTGCAGGCGGCCGTTATCCAGGGCATTGATCAGTGCCTGGAGCACGTGCTCCTGCCCCACCATCTCCCGAAACAACCGCGGCCGCCACTTGCGCGCCAGTACTTGATAACTCATCCGCTCTCCAGCGCCCGGCGGCGCCATATCCTGTGATTCATTGGGCGCCAGTGGCGCGCGCCCATTATAACGGTATCGGCGCGCCGGCGCAGCGCGCGACAGCGGGCCGGCAGCCACAATTGTGACCGGCTGCCCTGACCGGGAAACCGCATTCGCCCCTCGTCGGCGCCTCCACCCCTGTGATATAACTGTGACTTGGCCTGCATTCCTGTCAGATATCCACTCCGCCCGATGCGGAGCAGCTGCAGGGAGCCGAGACCAGCCCGCATAACAAAAACCAAAACGAATTGCGCAGTACGGGGATCCCACCAACCGATGAACAAAGCTCGGAAAACGCTTCTGGAAAAGCTGTTTGCCGAACACGGCCAGGCACTGGTGCGCTTTGTGACACGCATTGTCCGGAGCCCGGAAGACGCCGAAGATATCGCCCAGCACGCCTACCTGCGCCTGCAGAAGCTGAATTCGGAGAAGGAGCTGGACAACCCCCGCGCCTACCTCTACCAGATTGCCAACAACCTTGCCGTCGACCAGCTGCGCCGCGGCAAGCTGCACATGGAATACGTCAGCCAGCAGATGCCGGCAGAGGGCGAAACCCTCGGCGACGATCACGCCGACCAGCAGTCTCCGGAGCGGGTACTGGCGGCCCGTCAGCAGCTGCAGGCGATCCACGACGCCATGGACAGCCTGCCCCTCAAGTGTCGTCAGGCGTTCCTGCTACACCGCACCCGCGGCCTCTCCTACAACGAGATCGCCACGGAGATGAACACCTCGGTCAGCAGCGTGGAGAAGTACATCCTGCAAGCCCTCAAGACCTGTCGCCGCCGGGTGGAATCCTACCGCTGAGCGCCCTTCTGCCCCGATTTGCCCCCGCCACATGGCCGTATGGCAAATCGCCAGCGAGGCAGGTGCCGGCGCAGCCAGCGACCGGTTCGGCGCAAAACAATTGCGGAACTGTGTGGGGACGCACAGGCTTTGTGCAGACCAGAGCCGATTCCGCGACAAATTCTCTTGAGGGAGACGGCAAGTCAGCCGTCTTATTGAAGAACCGAGTCATCTGATAACAAAAAATCAGGTTAAAGGGACAGAGAATGCTAAACTAGGGCGCACTTGGTCTTATTTATTGCGCCAATCGCCGTCGGCACGGAAAAAAACGCGCCAAAACGGCCCAAATTTATTAAAATGCACCAAAGCTGGGCGAAAACTAAACAGCAGAAACCCGGATCCCTGGCGGTCCGGTCGCAAAGAGCAAGGTATAGGTAGCGGTGAATTCAGCGGATAGAAAGGAAACAGTCAGCGACGAAGCGCTCGACCAGGCCTGCGCCTGGATCGCCCGCCTGCGCTCGGATGCTGTCAGTGCCGCAGATCGCCGCGATTTCTCCGCTTGGATGAAGCGCTCGGCGGCGCATCGCGCCGCTTTCGACGAGATGGCCGAACTGTGGGGCGATCTCGGCGCCCTCGCCCATATGCCGCTGGACGAACTCTTCCCGGAAAGCATCCCCCAAAATGCACACAGCGCGGTGTCGACGTCGCCACAAGTGGTGACCGCTGCCGATGGTACCGCGGCCAACGACAGCTGGAGCCTGCCCCAGTGGCTGATGGGCGGCGGCCTGGTTGCCGCCTGCCTGGTGGTGACCCTGTGGGTCGGCAACCAGTGGCTGGCCGGGGAGCAGCTGCGCGAACAGACTTATGTCACCCGCATCGGCGAGACTCGCACTGTTACGCTCAGCGATGGCTCCCGTATCGAGCTCAATACCAATTCCAAACTGCACGTCGCCTATACCCGTGGCGAGCGCCACACCGAACTGCTGCGCGGCGAAGCCTATTTCCAGGTGGCGCGCCAGACCGCACGCCCGTTCACCGTCGCCGCTGGCCGCGCCAACGTCCGCGTGCTCGGCACCAAGTTCAATATCGAGCGCAACCCCGACAGCACCCGCGTCTCCGTCACTGGCGGTACCGTGGCGGTGAGCGAGTCGAAGAGCGCCACCGGCCTGCAGCCGGATACCGTCAAAGTGGTCAAGGACCAGAAAGTCAGCGTGTCCAGCACTGGCCTCAGCCAGGTCCGCACCACCAGCGCCGATGAAGCCCTGGACTGGACCCGCGGCGTACTCGTGTTCCGGCAGACCCCGCTGGCGGAAGCTCTGGAAGAATTGAACCGCTACCTGCAGATACCCGCTTCTGCAGACCCCAGTGTGCGCGACCGCACTCTGTCCGGCACCTTCGAGCTGTCGGATCCGGAGCACACGCTGACTGCCATCGCCACCGCCATGGGTTTGCAGGAAGATCACAGCGACCCTAACCTGACTCTCTTGTCACCCAGCCCTATCTGAGTTATAAAACCCGTTGGGCGATCGATTATTGTACAGCCACTGGCTGCTACCCCGCCCCAATCACCATTACAACGACAACGAATAATTCACCCGGCGCAGCGCCAGGGTGGGTAAAGCGAGACGGGCGAACACTTGATTAGCAGGCACTGGGCCACACTGTCGCTGGCGACCCTGTTGGCATTATCCGGCAAGGCCGCGGCCAGCTGCCCGGAATCCGGGGTCGTGCTGCCCGCAGGCAACCTGTCGCGCGCGCTTATTGCGCTGGGGCGCCAGTGCAAGATCTCCATCCTCGTCCGCGATTCTTCCGCCACCAGCTATACCCTGCCCCAACAGAGCTTCCCGGACTCCAACGGTGATTTCGAATCCATATTGCAACAGCTGCTGGAGAATTCGCCGTTCACCTACCAGCGGGTCGGTCCCAGCGCCGTGGCGGTGACCGCGCGCCCGACCGATTCCGGAGACAGCGACACGCCGCCGCCACAGGCACAGCCGGAAGAAGTCACCGTCACCGCCCGCAGCATGACCGGCAGCCACCTGCGCCACCTGCAGCTGGACAGCTATGCGCCGATCGATGTGCTGGCGCAACCGGAGCTGGAAATCACCGGCGCCCAGACGATTGCCGAACTGCTCAAGTTTCTTCCTGCGGTGGCCGGCAACTCCACCAGCACGTCGGTCAGCAACGGCGGCGACGGCACTGCCACCGTCACCCTGCGCGGCCTGCCCGCGAGCAATACCCTGGTGCTGATTAACGGCCGCCGCATCGTCAGCAATGGTTTCGGTGGCGGCGCGGCGGACCTCAACAGTATTCCGTTGTCGGCGGTGGACCGCATCGAAATCCTCAAGGACGGCGCCTCGGCCGTGTACGGTTCCGATGCCATTGCCGGGGTAGTCAACATCATCCTGCGCCGCGATTTCGAGGGCCTGTCGGTCAACAGTTACTACGGCGTCGCCGACCGCGGCGACCAGCAAACCGAGTCTTACCATGCAACCTGGG
This sequence comes from Microbulbifer sp. SAOS-129_SWC, assembly GCF_039696035.1. Classification (GTDB taxonomy): domain Bacteria; phylum Pseudomonadota; class Gammaproteobacteria; order Pseudomonadales; family Cellvibrionaceae; genus Microbulbifer. The sequence goes on along the minus strand of NZ_CP155567.1, from coordinate 980,598 downwards.
GCAAGTCCGGCGAACGCGGCCATTTGATGCTGAGCCTCGCCCACTACCGCCAGAGCGCGCTGATGAGCCGCGACCGGGCGCTCTCCGCCTCGGCCGACAACCGCGGCCGCGGCGGCACCGACCTGCGCTCTGCGGCATCCCCAAATGCTTTTATTGACCTGGGCAACGATACGGTCGTCACCAATGACGACAACAGCGGCTACCGCCCCTGGAACCAGGAAGACCGCTACGACTACAGCGAATACACATCCGCAGTCGTGCCCTCCGAGCGCAAGTCCGTCTATTTCGAGGGCAACCTGGACCTGGCGGACAACACGTTGCTGTTTGTCGAGGGGATGGCGGTGGGCACGCGCGCGGATACCACGCTGGCGCCCACACCGGTCTTCACGCGTTTCGACAACGGCGACCTGAGCATCCGCGCCGACAATGTCTACAACCCGTTTGACCTCGACATTACCGACGTGCGCAAGCGCGTGCTGGAGCTGGGGCCCCGCGACCAGAAAGACCGCACCAATACCTGGCGCTTCAATACCGGGCTTAAAGGGCAGTGGGATAGCTGGCAGTGGGAATTGACTGCGGCTCTGCACTACACCCACGCCACGGAGAAAATGAGCAACCTGATCGATCCACTCAGGCTGTCTGCGGGCCTGAAGGGGCCGGCCGATTGCAACGCCGATACCGGCTGCGTCCCGGTCAACCTGCTCGGCCCCAGCGGTGCAATTGACGATAAACAGCTCGACTATATCCGCGGCCAGAGTCTGGTCGATGGCGCCACGCGCATGGCGTCACTGATTTACATGGCCAACGGGACACTGGGCACCATCAGCGCTGGCGACATCCTCGCCGCGGCGGGTGTGGAATTCCGCCGCGAATCCATCGATTTTGAATCTACCGACGCCGGCGGGCTGTCGTTTATCGGCGGCAGTGCATCCGGCTCTGCCGCGGGTGAGCGACTGATCGGCGAGACCTTCGGGGAGATTTCCATTCCACTGGTGGAAGACCACTTCTGGGTCGATGGCGCCGTGCGCTTTTCCAACTACAGTGATTTCGGCAGTACCGCCAACCCCAAAATCTCCCTGCGCTGGCGTCCGCTGCCGTCGCTGCTGGTTCGCGCCAGTTACGCCACCGGCTTCAAGGCGCCGACGCTGATCGATATGCACCAGAGCGGCTACCAGAGCCAGGAGTACCTGTTCGACCCCTGCACCGGCACTAATGCCGACAGCCTGCCGGGCTGTCGCGGCCAGGCAGACGACGCGCGCATTCAATACCTGACCGAGTTTGGCGGCAACCCCAACCTGAAGCCCGAGACTTCGGACAACCGCTCCCTCGGCATTGTCTGGACACCCGCCCGGGCGCGCGGCTTCAGCGCCACGCTGGATCTGTTCGATATCCGCCAGAATGACGTCATCGATACCAGCCCACAGTACCTGATCAACAAGAACGCCTATGGCGGCCTGTTCACCAATCGGGTGCAGCGCGATGCGCGCGGCGATATTGTGAAGATCTACGCTACCCGGCTCAATATCGGTGCACGCGAAGTGCGCGGCGTCGACCTCGCGCTGCGCTATGAGAAAACTTCCGAGCAACTGGGACAGGTACGCCTGGCACTCAACGCGAGCCAGATGGCGCACTACCTCAACCAGGCCGCACCCGGTGCGCCGGTCGAGGACCTGGCCGGCACCTTTGTCGACCCCGCCAGCGGCGGCGCCGGCTCGCTGCCACATCTGAAAGCGAATTCCGGCATCTATTGGCACAAGGGGCGCTGGGAAGGCGGCTATACCGTTCACTATGTTGGCGACCTGGAAGAAAGGTTTACCCGCGCCAATACCAGTGTCACCCGCAAGATCGGCAGCTGGGCGAGTCACGACCTGCAGCTGGCCTATGCGCTACCCGCCGGCCTGCGCTTCGCCGTGGGCATCGACAACCTGCTCGATCACGAGCCGCCATTCGCCGCCACCGCATTCAATGACAACTACGACGGACGCACTTACGACCTCAGCGGCCGCTACTGGTATACCACCCTCGCCTACAATCTGTAGCGCTGCGATTCCCCACCCGGATGCGGACCTTTCCACCCCGACCGGGCTCTTGTCAGAAAAAAATTTATTGACACCAAAATAGTCAGCAATAGGCGCCAAAGGCGTGTCTTTGTTCGAACGAAACTCCCCCCGCGAAAAAAATGTTCTAGTGTTCTAGCAAGCCTCTATTGATAGTAGTTTGCAGTTGTCAGGGAGGGCACTGCCGAATTCGGCACTAAGAACCGGTATCAGGAGAGGTATACCATGGACAGATCCCGTCTTTCCCGGGCAATCAAGAGCGCAATTGCGACCGCAGCCATTTCCACCAGTTTCGCTACTGTGTCTTTTGCTCAGCAATCACAACAGGTTGAAGAGGTGGTTGTCACCGGTTCGCGAATCCAGCGCACCACCGACGCGACCAGTGCTACGCCAATCAGCGTATTTGATGCCGCCGCACTCGAGAAATCGGGTAATACCACCCTGGAGAATTTCCTGCAGGAAATTCCATCCGTGACCGGTGGCCAGCTCGGCTCTTCAGTGAACAACGGCAACCCGGGTCTGGCCACTGTATCCCTGCGCGGCCTGGGTGCCTCACGCACGCTGGTGCTGGTTGACGGTCGCCGCATGGTGTCCGCGGGCACCACGACCGGCACGGTCGACCTGAACACCATCCCCACCTCGATCATCGAGCGTGTCGAAGTCCTGCGCGATGGCGCCTCGACCATTTATGGTTCCGACGCGATCGCGGGCGTGATCAATATCATCACCAAGAAAGACTTCGAGGGCGCCGAGGTCAACTTTTACGCGGGTACTTCCACCCATAACGATGGCCAGGAATACAGTGCCAGCATGACGCTGGGCACCGGCAATGACAACGGCCACGTGGTGGTCAACGCCGAGTACAGCAAGCGCACCGACGTATTCCAGTCGGAGCGGCGCTTTTCCGAGTGCCCCCTGTATGAAAGCGGCGACTCGGTGCTCTGTGGCGGCAGCCCCACCACATCACCGGCGCGCTTCACCCGGCCCGATTTCGACAATGGCGCAAACAACTGGATCGTCGACCCGGATACCGGACAGGTCAGAATCTACGATGCGTCGACCGACTCCTATAACTACGCCGCGGCGAGCTACCTGATTACCCCACAGGAAGTGTTTACCATGTACGGCTACGGCGATTACCAGATCGCCGACTTCAAGGACGTCACCACGCTCGACGCTTTTGGCGAACTGACTTTCGCCAATCGCCGCTCCGACCAGTTGCTGGCACCGGAAGGGACCTTCTGGGGACCGACGATTCCTGCCAACCAGCCCTATAACCCGGTGGGTGAAGATGTTTCCATTGGCCGGCGTATCACCGAAACCGGCGGCCGCGCCTTTTTCCAGGATGTGAATACCTGGCGCGGGGTAGCGGGCCTCAAGGGCGAGTGGTGCAATGGCTGGACCTGGGATGTCTCCTATAACTACGCGCGCTGGGTGGATCCACAGATTGAAAAGGGCCGCGCCAACCAGCCCCGTTTTGACACCCTGCTCGGCGCCGTCGACAGCAATGGCAACCCCACCTCGACCCCCTGCGCGGACGACGCGGAATGCCCGGGACTGTGGAATCCCTTCCAGAACGGCACCCTGAACCAGGCACAGATTGATTACGCCACCGTCACCAATTCACCGGTGGAAAAATCGACGCTGCGCGAAGTACAGGCCAACATGAGTGGCGATTTCGGTGGCTACGCCATGACCAGCGAACCCTTCAAGTGGGCCGCGGGTTATGAATTCCGCTCCGAATCCGCCGAAGTCACCGCCGACGGTGCCGCTGAACTCGGGCAGATTTACTTCGTCACCGGCAACTCCTGGGGCGGCAGCTACAACGTCGACGAATTCTATGGCGAAGTGCGCCTGCCGTTCATGGAAGGCGAATCCTGGGCGGATACCCTCGCGGCCGAGGCTTCGTTCCGCTATTCCGACTATGACACCATCGGCAGCGACACCACCTGGGCCGCGGTACTCGACTACGCCCCGATAGAACAAGTGCGCTTCCGCGGCACCTGGTCGCAGGGCTTCCGCGCACCGGGTATCGACGACCTCTTTTCCCCGCAACAGCTGTCAGCGGAGAGTTATTCCGACCCCTGCTACAACTGGACGGGCAGTTCCAACGCGAATATCAGGGCTAACTGTCAGGCTGACGGCGTGAACCCGACCAACAGCGCCCTGGCGTCTGCTCAGGCCACCGGCCTGTTCGGCGGCAACCCCGACCTGAAGGCGGAGCAGTCGACCAGCTGGACCATCGGTATCGTGTGGACGCCGACGTTCGTGGAAGACCTGAGCGCCACTTTCGACTACTACAATATCGAAGTGGACGACGCCATCGGCACCTTTACCACCAATACGCTGGTGTCTTCCTGTTACGAGAGCGCCAACTTCTCCAGCCCGAACTGTGCGCTGATTACCGGGGCGAACGCGATCGGCGCCACGCCATCCAGAACCAGCCCCCGGCGCCAGGCGGATGGCACGGTTGCCGGTCAACTGCTGACCAGCCAGAACATCTCGACGTTCAAGACCTCGGGTGTGGACCTGGGCCTGAATTACAGCATGGATGTCTGGCAAGGCACGGTGAGTGTCGATGCGAAGGCCACCTGGCTGGATGAATACAAGTTCCGGGCCAGCAACGAGGAGCCGGAGATTGATCTCGCCGGCTTCTACGGTGCGGACCCGGTAACCACGGCCATCACCGGCTTCCCCGAGTGGAAAGGCTATATAGGCGCAGACTATAAGGCTGACAACTGGAGCGCCGGCACCATCCTGCGCTGGATTGGTCCGGTCGATGACATCAACCCCGGTGACAACGACCTCGCCACCCATGCGGACAGCACCTGGTATATGGACCTACACGCCAGCTACTTCTGCTGGGAGAACATGACAGTGTCCGGCGGTATCCGCAACGCCTGGAACCAGCAACCACCCTATGTCACCAACTACGACGACATGAACACTATCCCGATCACGTATGACACCCTGGGCCGCTTCTTCTACGGCACCGTGAGCTTCTCCTTCTGAGCAAAGCCCCACCCAGCCCCGCCCGCATCGGGCGGGGCTGGGTCTTTCCCGCCCGCGGTATTCCCTGCCCCGCTACCCAATCCACCCCTTTTCTGACCGACTGTTAATAATCCAGTACTTACGCAATCGTGTTGGCGCTCAAGCGGTTTGCGCATGGTCCGGCCGCTCCGGCGACAGAACTCACGAGGTGGTTCATATCCGCGCCGAGCCGTCTGATCCGCCACGCGCGTCGAGTCGCCGAACGCAATCCTCAGCTCCTCAGGAGCAACCCCAGGCAAGAGGCAACAAAAATCTCCACTGATCGAATTTCACACAACACATAAATCGCTAATTTGCACAATAGGCGGCAAAAAGACACTCAATTTCGATTTTTGGTGGTTTTTTGTACCACTTAATAAGCCTCCACGGACAACATCAACCCCCCATTTATCGCGCATCATTCCATGCTCCCAAAGCTGTCATTGGGTCTTTTTATTAAAAAAAGTGATTTTTTCTTGAGGGGACCGTCGTACCAACCGTTTATAGCTGTGTTGGGACGGAAGTAGCCGCTTGGGGGTAGCTGCTTCCACATATCGCCCTTAGAGGCAAAACACTATAAATCCAACGATCAAGAGAGGATTTACAATGAAAAAGAACCTTCTGTCCGTAGCTGTGAAGGGGGCCATGAGCCTGACCGCAGCCGCAGTACTGGTTCCCTCCATGCCCGCCTTCGCACAACAAGACGCGACCATGGTCGAAGAAGTTGTCGTTACCGGCTCCCGCATTCAGCGTGACGCTAACGAAACCAGCGTCAGCCCGGTGGCATCCGTTAGCTCTGCAGACATGAAAGCTACCGGTGTTGTCCGCGTCGAAGACATGATCAACAAGCTGCCGCAGGTAGCTGCCACCCAGACCGCTGGCATGGCCAACGGCTCAACCGGTACCGCCACTGTCGACCTGCGTGGCCTGGGTTCCCAGCGCACCCTGGTACTGATCGACGGCCGCCGTATGCCCGCCGGCTCTCCGCTGCAGGGAGGCTCCGGTGCCGACCTGAACCAGATCCCGGCCGGACTGGTTGAGCGTGTAGAAGTTCTGACTGGTGGTTCCTCTGCGACCTACGGTTCTGACGCCATCGCCGGTGTTGTCAACTTCATCATGAAGGACGACTTCGAAGGCGTGCGCTTTGAGTCCCAGACCAGCGCCTACCAGCACACCAATGACAACAGCAAAATCCAGGATGTCGTAAAAGGCAGCGGCTTTGAAACTGCCGATGGCAGCGTCACCGACGGTGACACCAACGACTTCTCCATGATCATGGGTGCGAACCTGGACGGCGGCCGCGGCAACGTGACCGGCTACGCCAACTACCGCAAGATCGACCCGGTACTGCAGTCCGACCGCGACTACAGCAGCTGCTCGCTGGACGGCGCTCCGGATGGCTTCTCCTGCGGCGGCTCCGCCACCCTGCCCGACGGCTTTGTCTCCGACTTTGACGGCCACTACTACAATGTATCCGGCAACCAGTTCGTAAACTGGGACGGCCACTACTACAACTATGGCCCGCTGAACTACTTCCAGCGCCCGGACGAGCGCTGGACCATGGGCGTTTTCGGTCACTACGACATCAACGACAACGTCACCGCTTACACCCAGCTGTCTTACGCTGATGACCGCACCGTTGCGCAGATTGCCCCGTCCGGCAACTTCTTCGCCACCAGCACCATCAACTGTGACAACCCGCTGCTGTCCGCCCAGCAACACGACCTGATCTGCTCCGGCCTGTCCGACAGCGAAAGCGCGCCTTACTACATCGGCCGCCGTAACGTCGAGGGCGGTCCGCGCCAGGACGACCTGCGCCACACCACCTTCCGCGGCGTATTCGGCCTGAAGGGCGACATCAATGACACCTGGTCCTACGACGCCTACGCCCAGTACGCGGAAGTAGCGATGCAGGAGACCTATCTCAACGATATGTCCAAGACCCGTATCGGCCGCGCCCTGAATGTGAAGACCGATCCGGATACCGGCAAGCCGGTGTGTCAGTCCGTTCTGGATGGCTCCGATCCGCTGTGTAAGCCGTGGAATATCTTCCAGGAAGGCGGCGTCACCCAGGAAGCACTGGACTACCTGATCCTGCCGCTGTACTCCCGCGGTACCACCGAGCAGGAAATCTACTCCGGCTACGTAACCGGTAACCTGGGCGACTACGGCGTTAAACTGCCGACTGCCGACAGCGGCATCTCCGTTGTATTCGGCATGGAGAGCCGTCGCGAAGCGCTGAACTTCAGCCCCGACAACGGCTACCAGTCCGGCGACGGCGCTGGCCAGGGTGGCGCAACCAAGCCGGTTGCCGGTTCCCTGAGCGTTCGCGAAGCCTTCACCGAGATCAACGCACCGCTGATTTCCGGCAAGCCGGGCGCAGAGTACCTGGGTCTGGAGATGGCCTACCGCTACTCCGACTACTCCACCGACATCAACACCAACACTTACAAAGTGGGTGTCGACTGGTCCCCGATCGCCGACCTGAAGCTGCGCGCCAGCTACCAGTCTGCGGTTCGCCACGCCAACATCCGTGAGCTGTTCGCCGGCCAGGGCCTGAACCTGTTCGACATGGACGAAGATCCGTGTGGTGGCGCCAACCCGAGCGCGACCTTGGCGGAGTGTGAACTGACTGGTGTTACCGCCGCGCAGTACGGCAACATCTCCAACAACCCGGCCGGTCAGTACAACTACCAGCAGGGCGGCAACCCGAACCTGACTCCGGAACAGTCCAAGACCTATTCCGCAGGTTTCGTGTACTCCCCGAGCTATGTTGAAGGGCTGACCCTGAGTGTCGACTACTTCGATATCGATGTTACCGATGCTATCGAAGCCGTTGATCCGAACACCATCCTCAGCCAGTGTATGGCGAGCGGCCAAGACGCAGTATGTAGCAAGATCCACCGCAATGCCGGCGGCAACCTGTGGATCGGCAACGGCTACGTCGAGTCCCTCAACACCAACATCGGCTACTTCGAGACTGCCGGTGTAGATATCAACGCCAACTACGGCTTCGATATCGGTGCTGCGGGTTCTGTTGACCTGAACTACATTGCCACCTACCTCACCAAGTGGGAGCAGCAGGAAGTTCCGGGTGCAGAGATCCAGGACTGCGTAGGCAAGTGGGACAAAGCCTGTGGCTCCCCGACTCCGGAGTACGTGAGCACTCTGCGCGCCAACTGGGCCACTCCGATCGTAGGTCTGGACGTAGTAGGTTCCTGGCGCTACATCGGTGCCGCGGAAGATATCGGCAGCAACCAGGCTGACTTCGATGCAGTGAACTACATCGACCTGTCTACCTCCTGGGCCGCGACCGATCACGTCACCGTACGTGGTGGTGTCAACAACGTGTTTGACAAAGAGCCGCCGCTGACCTCCGATGCTGGCCCCAGCATCTACGGTAACGGCAACACCTTCCCGGGCACCTACGACGCTCTGGGTCGTTACGCCTTCATGGGTGTTACTGTAGACTTCTAATCTCGATTAGTTGATTACAGTGAGAAGCGCGGCGGAGCAATCCGCCGCGCTTTTTTTATGCCTGCCGCCCGGCTATGGCACACTGAAACTCGAGTAAACTTCAGCTACTATTGCATTCCCGCCCGACCAGCCATCAGCAGTAACACAATGACAGAGAAACACAGCGCAGAATCATATTATCAGCAAGCCCGCATTGCGCTTTCCCAGTCGCAGCCGCAAACGGCTCGCCGGCTCCTGCAAAGCGGCTTGTCAGCCGACAGCAAACATAGAAATTCGTGGCATCTGCTGGCTGATACCCACGCGGCCGAAGGCAATCTGGAGCAGGCGATTCATACCCTTGAAGATGCCGAACAACACTTTTCTGGCGACGCGGACGCCACGCTCGCCCTGCAGATCCATAAAGCCAGCAACCTGGTAAAAACCGGCGATCCGGCCGCCGCTGCAAGCTCGATCACAACTGATGATTTTGCCGCGGTAAAAGACTGGAAGCTCATTGCCAGAGCCGGTTATCTGTTTGCCATCTGTGAAGAGCACAAGAAATCGCTCGACGCTTTCAACCTGGCGCTCAATTCCAACGACAGCGATCCCGACCTTCTCTTCAACGCCGCCGCGGCAAACCGCTCTATGGGCAACCTGCAGAGCGCCGAAAAGCTTTACGAGAAAGTAATCGGTCTATCCGCACACTTTTACCCGGTTTACACGCTGCGCTCCGGCCTGCGCAAGCAGACGGAAGACAACAACCACATTGCTCAGCTAACGGCGCTGGCACAAGCGGCAGATGTCAGCAATGAAGGAAAAATACATATTAATTATGCGCTCGCCAAAGAGCTGGAGGATATCAAGCACTACAGGGAGAGTTTCTCCGCACTAAAGCGTGGTGCCGAACTGAAAAAGCAGAGCATCAACTACTCTGTCGAACCTGACCTTGCAGCAATCGATACCATCGCAAATACGTTCACAGAGCATTCAACCCGCAAAGTTTCACGGGAAGAAGATCAGGGGCAGGGTATAATTTTTATTCTCGGCATGCCCAGAACCGGATCGACACTGGTAGACAGGATCCTGTCCGCCATAGACAGCGTAGACTCAGCTGGCGAACCCGATACTTTTGCACAACTCTTTTACCGCGCAGCCTTTCAGGCGTCTCGCAATGCCACGGGCGCCCCGGGCAACCAGATCGAGGCGATAAAAAACAGCCTGCGCATCAATTTTGCAGAATTGGGCAGGCAGTACCAGGAAAAGCTGGCAAACCGGGCAAAAATAAAGAACGCGAAAACCATCATCGATAAAAACCCCAGTAACTACCTGCATATCGGTGCCATCCTGCTGGCATTGCCGAAAGCAAAGATCGTGCATGTGCAGCGCGATCCGATGGATTCCTGTTACGCGATCTATAAAACCCTGTTCAAGAATGCCCACCCTTACTCCTACGACCTGAATGATCTCGGCCGCTACTATTGTGCTTACCGGAAGTTAATGAATCACTGGAAGGACACTTTCCCGGAGCAAATTCACGAAGTCAGCTACGAAGCACTGACCCGGAACCCGGAAAAAGAGGCGCGGGAACTGGTGGACTTCTGCCAGTTGAGCTGGGATGACAACTGCCTGAACTTTTACGCGAATAAAACCAAGGGCACGGCCACCGCCAGCGCAGCGCAGGTTCGCCAACCAATCTACACAAGTTCGGTTGGAAGCTGGAATCACTATACCAATGAACTGGAGCCGCTCAGGAAGATCATCCAGGGAAAATAATCGCGACTAACAATGGACCGACAATGACCGCTAAGGGACTTGATCGCGGTACTGGTCGAGCACGTCGAGGTATTTCAGATAATGCTGATAGCGGGCACTCGAGTCCCTGTGAATTGACTGTCTCACCTGCCAGATACTGGCAGTTTTTACCCGATTTTCCCGCCGGCTGAAGTCCAGGCAGGCGGGCTCCCAGTCCAGCTCGAGAAAATCCAGCAGAACGCGCACTTCAGACTCAGGCGAATCCACCAGCTGCTCGTACGACAGCGGATAGATCGATTCCGGAAACAGGGAGCGCCAGTGCTCCATCAACCGGCACTGCTGGACATAGAAGTGCCCGATTGCATCCAGATCCACCGCGTAATTCATATCTCCGCCCAGATACTGGAAATAGATCGACAGGCAGTTATCGAGCAAATACCTCCTCGTCCAGACAATCTTGCAGGCCGGAAACGCCGCTTTCATCAGCCCCAGATGCATAAAATTATCCGGACGTTTGTCGGTAACGAGATCGAAGGCACCAAAACGTCGAGTCAGATACTGTAGATATCCTTCTGCCACGGAATCGAAATAGCCACTACTGCCCGCCTCTTCGCCGGACAACGGTTGCCGGCGCATTTCTTTTGCCAGCTCGGGAAAGTAATCCAGCTCACCACCGGCAGTCACCCGACTGTGACCACTGATGATTTGCTCAACCAGGGTTGATCCCGAGCGGTACATCCCACAAATGAAAATCGGCCTGAATTCCGAATGTCCACTCGCCGCCGAAAACCAGCATCGGTCGAAGTGCCGGGCAATCTCATCCACTTTATCTTTCTGATCACCCTTGCTGTATGGGGGAAAGCGCCTGCGCCCCAACTCGTTGGCCTGCCGGTAAGACGCAAAGGCGGCGTCGTAGCGCTGCAATTCATCGAGCAGTTTCCCGTGGGCGAACAGGAGCTCTTCCCGCACACCGGCGTCGAGCCCCGGCTTCGCCAGCGCAGCCCTGACCTCGCGCTCGATTTCCTCACTCTCACCCGCTGCATGCGACATATTGGAAATTCTACACAGGGCCGGATAGTGATCCGGGTCCAGCGCCAGAATTTTCCGGTATTGCTCACCGGCTTTAACCCGATCGCCTTCTTCCTCGTAGAGCCCGGCAAGATTAAAGCGCGCGGGAATATATTGGGGATTAACAGCGACCGCCTTTTCCAGCGCCGCGACGGCCTCGGACTCCTGGCGCAATTCCGAATAGATGACCGCGATATTGTTATACACCTCTTCCGGCGCTTCTACCGCGTAGTCCAGCGCGCGCTGATAGGCATTCAGTGCATCCGGGCTGTTGCCGATCTTTTTCAGTAATCGCGCATAGTTGTACCAGGTATTGGGCAAGTCCGGTTTGCGCGCCAACAGCGCCCCATAACCCTCGGCGGCCTTTTGCAACCGTCCACACTGCTCGCATACGTGTACCAGATCCAGGTAGTAGGCCAACTGATCAGGGAAAATTCGCGTCAACTCTTCGAGACATTCGATGGCCCGGTCCGCGTTACCTATCTGCCAATACAGGCGCACCAGCTCTCCCAGCAATAACTCACGCTCCTGCCCATGCTGTTGCAGCTCCCGATAGAGAACCTCCGCTTCTGCAAAGCGTTTTTTGGACAATAGCGCTCTGGCTGCTTCGAGTTTCTCTTTAAAAACTTTTGCACTGATCATTACATTTTCAGGTATGAGAGGAGGGAGTGGGAAACGACCGGGGATGGGAATAACGAGAGAAGCGCCTCATTCGGGCCGGAGTGCGGTGCTTACCGCCCGCTGAAATACCCAGCGCGCGGCAGCACCGACAAGATATCAGTTTGTATAGCGAATTTTATTGCGGGTCGCTTTATCCACCATTCGCTTTGATTCATGGGACATGGTTTCCCACTCTTTGGCCGTCATGCAGGTTTTCTGCTTGAAGCGCGAACCGGTAATCGCACGCTCTTTGCAGATCACCTGGTTTTTTGGATCGATTTCATTTTTCGCAATCGTGGAGCTTGCGCCAGGCTGCGCCGGCGCAGCCGCTTTTTCCGCCACTGGTGCAGTGCTGGAACAGGCAGCCAGCAAGCTGACAGAACAGGCGAAGAGAATCTGGTTCAGGGTGCGCATTGCAATCTCCTAGATAAGCTGAATGGCAAGTTTTGCGTTATAGTTGGGATAATTTTACCGCGAATCCGCCCCGGTTGCATGACAATGTCGTCCGGAAAAATGGTTCATTTCATCGTAACTTTTCTTTCATCAGCGCTCTATCCGCTTTCTCGCAAGGAACAACCACACTTTGGATACGTTAACCGCCTTTCTGACTCTGCTGTTCGTTATGGATCCCCTGGGAAACATTCCCGTGTTTCTGGCGGCCCTGAAAAATGTGCCGCCCCGCCGCCAACCCTATGTACTGATGCGCGAGCTGATATTCGCGCTGATCGTGTTGCTGGTATTTCTCTATGGCGGCCGCTTCGTTCTCACGTGGCTGGGCTTGTCGCAGGAGGCAATCCGTATCGCCGGGGCGATTATTCTGTTCCTGATTGCGATCCGCATGGTGTTTCCGACAGAAGGCGGGATTATGGGTGAACGCCTGGAGGGGGAGCCTTTCTTCGTACCACTGGCCGTGCCGCTGGTCGCAGGCCCGTCGACCATGGCCATCCTGATGCTGATGACCAACAGCGAGGGCGAGCAATTGCTCGACTGGACGCTGGCACTGCTCGGAGCCTGGGGAGTCTCCGCAATTATATTGATGGCTTCTGCACCACTCGCGCGGCTGCTCGGCAACCGGGGGCTGATTGCGGTAGAGCGCCTGATGGGCATGGTGCTGGTAATGCTCGCGGTGCAGCTGTTCCTGGACGGGATAAAGCAGAGCCTGGCCTGACACCTGTCGGGCTGCACGCCGCCACAAATTGACCAAAATATAACCACCCGCCTTCCCCGCCACGCAATTTTGCTGGCGGCCCGCCCCCTCTCCCCCCGCTTTTAGCCCACTATTTCCTGGCACAGCGTTAAAAAGCTTGTTTTTTGAGCAACTCGACGAGTGGAGCCAGGAAGCATCTATTAAGATATAAACGCTAAAAATCTTGCCTTATGAACAAAAATATCTTCAACAATAAAATATATTGCGGATATGTATAACTCTTGGCGTTTATAAATTACCCATTGAGAGCAGAAATTATACACACCACGCTTAATGGAAAATATTTCGCTTTGTCACAATAGTTCCATAATGTCATTCGATGCATTAAAGTCAGCTCGCGCAAAAAATGCTACAGGCAAACAAACGCATTATAAGTACCTTAAGTACAAAAAAGGATGCATTATGATCAAGACAAAATTGAGCGTTGCAGTTGCAGCTCTGGGCACTATCGCCAGCACCGGTGTTCTGGCCCAGGAAGCGGTGCCGGGACCGGGTGTCGAGGAGGTCGTCGTTACCGGATCCCGCATTGCACGCGATCCCCTGTCCACCACCGGCCCGATCACTATCCTGGATTCCGAGGCCATCCAGCAGTCTGGTGTCGGCACCGTCGACGAACTGCTGAACAAGCTGCCCTCCATGGGCACCACCGGCCTCAATGCCAATGACAACAATGGCGGTCAGGGTCTGTCCTTTGTCGACCTGCGTAACCTGGGTTCCGCGCGTACCCTGGTTCTGGTTAACGGTCGCCGCTTCGTATCCTCCAGCTCCGGTACCGATTCCGCGGTGGATATGAACAATATTCCGGTCGACATGATCGATCGTGTCGAAGTACTGACCGACGGCGCTTCCGCGGTTTATGGCTCCGATGCGGTATCGGGCGTTATCAATGTCGTGACCAAAAAATCCGTCGATGGCGTACGTGTTCGCGCCCGCGCCGGCACCACCACTGAGGGCGGCGGCGACAACGGTGAGCTTTCCATCACCTTCGGTGGTGACGGTGAGCGCGGTAGCTTCATCGGCAATATCAGCCACAGCAAGCGCGACGAAATCACCTACAACGACCGCGACTGGGCGGGCCTGCACAGCTCCATGTCCCCCACCGGCAATATCTATACAAACTATGGCAAATTCGCCATCGGTGAAGACGGCAACACCCTGAGCAACGGTGCCGAATCTTACGATATCGGTCAGTTCATGTGGCTGTCCGGCGCCATGGAGCGCACCAGCGCCACCTTCAATGGCACCTACTCGCTGACCGACGCGGTGGAGTTCTACGGCGAAGCCACTTACACCACCAAAACCACCAACCAGCAGCTGGCCGCACAGCCGATGTACAGCGGCAACGGCTTCAACTTTGATCCGCAGAACTTTTCCGACGCGATCAAGACACAGCTGCAGGACAGCTGGCAGCAAGCCTACGACGCCTGGGTTGCCAACGGCAGCAACATGGATGACGAAGTGCACCCCTACCCGGGTTCAAGCTGGCTGGACGGTTACTCCGACCTGCGTATCCGCCCGGTTGCCGCTGGCACCCGCGACTACGAGCAGAAGACCGACACCTACCGCATCATGGGCGGCCTGCGCGGCGACCTGGCCAATGGCTGGGGCTGGGATACCTTCTACAGCTACGGCAAGAACGAGGGTGACAACTCCACCACCAATTCCTACAACAAATCCAAGTTGCAGGAAATTTTTGACGGTAGCGCCGGCATCACCCCGAAGTTCACCGGTGGCATGAGCCCCGAGGTAACGGATTACTTCCGCTACACCGATCGCGAAAGCAACGAGTATGAGCTGCAGAATTTCGGCGCGTCTCTGACTGGCGACATCGACGCGGTTCAGTTCCAGGGCGGCGCGCTCGGCTTTGCTGCCGGCGTGGAGTACCGCAAGGAATCCGGCGAGTTCACCCCGAGCCCCGAGACCCAGAGCGGCGCAACCTTCGGCAACCAGCAGGACGCCACCTCCGGTGAATACTCCGTGTCCGAGGTATACGCGGAATTGAATATGCCGTTTATCTCCGGCGCCAAGTACGCGGAAGAGCTGTCTGCGGATGTCGCCGTGCGCTACTCCGACTTCGACACCTTTGGCGGTCAGAGCACCGGCAAGATCGGCCTGGTCTACGCACCGACCGAAGACCTGCGCTTCCGCACCAGCCTGTCTACCGCATTCCGCGCACCGGGCATCTACGAGCTGTACAGCGGTACTGCGCAGAGCTACGAGTACCTGATCGATCCGTGTGACTCCAGCGACAACAACGAAAAAGGCCAGGGCGCCTACTGCTCCGATATGGCCGGCTTCACCCAGGCGGGCAGCCAGGTGGCCACCAATATCGGCGGCAATGCCGACCTGCAGCCGGAAGAGTCCACCAGCCTGACCACCGGTGTGGTGTGGACCCCGATGTTCGTGGAAGACCTGTCCGTCACCCTGGACTACTTCGATATCCAGGTGAAAGACGCCATCACTTCCCCGGACCTGCAGCGTATCCTCGACGACTGCTACCGCAACGGCGTTTCCGACGCCTGCCAGTATGTGGCGCGCGGCAACAGCGGCCAGATCTCCCAGCTGGAAGGTTCGCTGATGAATATCGGCGAGATCAACACCCGCGGTATCGATCTGGACGTGGTACAGAACTTCCACTATGACGCCGGCCAGCTGGGCCTGCGCCTGCAGGCCACCCGCCTGCTGGAGTTCGAGGAGTACAACGAGCAGACCGACCAGACCACCGACAAGCTGGACTACATCGGCACCAACAGCGGCCTGTATCCGAAGTGGCGCGGCCTCGCCAGCACCACCTGGACTGCAGACAACTGGAGCCTGGGTGCGCAGGTGGAGCACATCGGTGCGGGCGACAGCCCCTACATGCACGTGCCGTCTCACACCTACCTGAACCTGAAGGCCGGCTGGGATGTAAACGACGCGATGCACCTGTCCGCCGGTGTGGACAACGTGACCAATCGCGAACCGTCTACCACCTCCGGTTCCGACTGGAACGGCAGCTACGACTTCAAAGGCCGCTACGCCTGGGCTGGTGTCAGCTACCAGTTCTAAGCGAGTCGATCGCAAGTCGATAGGAAAAGGGGCGCCTCGGCGCCCCTTTTTTATTGGTGTTTTTTCGACTTTCCCGGCCGGACAGCGGATCGGGTCACACGGTTGAATAATGCATTTTCCCACGGCCTGCCGGCTACTGGCGGCCCTGCTGTTGCAGATACTGCAGCTTGCGTTCGTAGGCATTCCTGGTGGCCGGGTTGTCCACCAGCGCGAAGGCCTCGACGAAGTGCTCGCGGGCTTCCTCCATCTCCCCCAGACGGTAGTCGGTCAGCGCCAGCAGGAAGTGAAAGCGGTGGTCGTCACTGTATTGCCACAGCGCGTGGCGCAGTTGCTTGCGCGCCTGCCGGTACTGCCCCTTGTTGTAAGCTTCGCGCGCGCGGTAATAGAGGTAGTAGGGATTGCGCTCGCGGTGAAAGCGCGCGCGCCGCGCATATTCATCGGCCAGCGCCTCGCGACCGCTGTTGCGATACAGGCGCGCCAGGTTACTGATCGCCACCAGGTTATCCGGTTTCAACTGCAGCGCCTGCCGATAACTCTGTTCCGCCTCCGCGGCGTGCCCAAAACGGCTTTACAGCGCCCCCAGATTCGACCACAGATCGCTGTCACCGGGGCGCAGCTGCAATGCCTTGCGCAGGTAGAGGAAAGCCCTGCGGCGATCGCCCTGCCCCATCAGCTCGACACCACGGTTGCTGTAATACTGGGCCACGGCTGCGGCGTCAGACAGTTTTACCTGATCGTAAATGGGGTCGTAAGCGGCCAGATTGAAATCCACCACGCGGCGGCCACGCGAACTCTCCGACACCATATTGATGTGCCGGTAGATGACGAACGTCTGGGGTTCGTCCTGTCCCCACACCGGCGGTACATCCACCTGATTGAAGTAGGCATCCGCACCCAGTGCGCGCGCCATCGCCACCATCATCAGCGTAAAAGAGAGACAGTTGCCGCGCTGCTGGCGGTAGGTCTCAGTGGCACTGAGGGTAGTGTGCGCATCGTATTCCACATGAAACCGGCGCGCCTCGAACGCGTCCAGTAGCGCGGCCAGACGCCGCTCCGGGCGCACGCCGGGCGCAACGGTGTCGAGGTAGCGGCGCATCGGCGCACTCAGTACCAGCGGATCGTCGTCCGGCAGCTGTGCCGGATCCAGCGGCGCGCCGAGCAGCGCGCGGCCGTCGAGCGCCGCCGCAGTTTCCAGCGGCGGCCCCGGCGGTACGCTGCTGCAGGCACCCAGCAGCAGGCACAGTGACAGTAGCACTGGGGTTTTCATCGTTATTATCCCCTGTTGTCCAGGCTCTAGTGAGGATTTACCACCAATCCCCGCGGCTGTGAATACCCTCGCAGTCTTTTTTTCCGCGGTGGAAATCAACTTTCCTGGCAAGCGGTTTGCACGAAAACTCTGTGCTAAAAACCGCCAGCCCGTTACACCTGTAACGATTCGCCTGCCTAACAGACAACTGTTACACTGCTGGCGTTTGACTCGGAAGCGCCGCACCGCAGCGGCCGCTCACCAAACGCAGTGACGAACGGAGCAACCTGCGCGCAGTTCGCGCCGCGAGCCGCTTTTAGGTGGATTCTTGCCATCACCTGCACCTTGCAGGGCCGCGACGCGAAATCAGCACAGGGGCACTCCGCAAACTGGCGGGACTGCCCTCCGGGCAGTTTTCACTGGAATGAAAACAACTGGAAATTCAGCTTATGACGTCGAAAACATACCAAAACAGCGACGGCTTTTTCGGGCATCCCAAGGGCCTCTCGACCCTGTTCTTCACCGAGATGTGGGAGCGGATGAGCTACTACGGCATGCGGGCGCTACTCGTGTTGTTCATGACCGCGAGTCTGCAGAAAGAAGGCCTCGCCTTCACCGTTGCCGCAGCAACAGCCATCTACGGTCTCTATACGGGCGCAGTCTATTTTCTCGGTCTGCCCGGCGGCTGGATTGCCGACCGCCTGATCGGCGGTCAGCGCGCGATCTTCTATGGCGGCATCATCATCATGTGCGGCCATATCGTGCTGGCCATTCCCAATGACGGCACCTTTTTCATCGGCCTGATCCTGGTCGCCTCCGGCACCGGGCTGTTGAAGCCCAACATCAGCGCCCTGGTCGGCCACCTTTACGCCCCGGATGACGTGCGCCGCGACAGTGGCTATGCGCTCTACTACATGGGCATCAATATCGGTTCTGTCCTCGGCTACACCGTGTGCGGTTATTTCGGTGAAGACATAGGCTGGCACTGGGGCTTCGGCGCCGCGGCCGTGGGCATGGCGCTCGGCCTGGTCCAGTATCGCAAAACCATCCACAACCTGGGCGATGCCAGCCAGCTGCCGGAAAACCCGATGGCACCGGAAAGGGCCAAGACCGCCTGGCGCGTTATCGGCGCACTGGTGCTGGCAACGGCACTGGTAACCGGCCTGGCACTGGCGGACGTGTTCACCATCAATCCGGTGGTGGTGGCCCAGTATGTGGCCGTGGCGTTCAGCCTGATGTTCTTCGTCTACTACGGCTTCATCTACTTCGGCGGCGGCCTCACCGCGGCGGAGAAGAAAAAACTGTGGGCACTGTTTTTCGTGTGCCTGGCCTCGGCCTGTTTCTGGTCCGGTTTCGAGCAGGCCGGCTCCTCGCTGAACCTGTTCGGTCGCGACTACACCGACCGTATCATCGGTTCTTTCCAGTTCCCGGCCTCCTGGTTCCAGAACGCCAACCCGTTGTTCATCATCCTGCTGTCGCCCTTCTTTGCAGCACTGTGGGTGAATCTGGGCAAGCGCATGGTCTCGCCGTCCTACAGCATGAAGTGCGCGATCGGCCTGATCATCATGGCCTCCGGCTTTATCGTGATGTTCTTCGCGGCCCAGTATGCGGCGTCCGGCCTCAAGGTTGCGCCCTACTGGCTGGTTGCCACCTACTTCCTGCACACCGTGGGCGAACTGTGCCTGAGCCCGGTGGCACTGAGTGCGATCAGCAAGCTGTCACCGCGCCGTTTTGCCGGCCAGATGATGGGTGTGTTTGTACTCACCTACTCCATCGGCAACATCATCTCCGGCCTGCTGGCGGGCAATTTCGACCCGAACAATATCGAGCAGCTGCCCAACCTGTACCTGCAGATCAGCCTGTTCAGCATCGGTATCGGTATCGTTATCGCGCTGCTCAGCCTGAAGTCCAAGATCTGGGAACAGGGCGGCGAAGCCACCTCCCCGGCACCGGAAGGCGAAGCGAAAACCGCCTGACGGCATCTCCCCTTCCGGGGGAGCGCCCAACGAAAAAGGCCGCTGCGGAAGCAGCGGCCTTTTTTTTGGCTAATAACATCTTGTGCCACACCGGCACCTGGGCGAACACAAGGTTCGCCCCTACAGATCGGACTGCGCGGTTAAACTCTACCGCGGTGCTTGCGGAGGGTATCCGGCCCAGCAGCGGATATGATCAAAGGACGGATTCCGATAGCGCTGATCACACGGCCCAATCAACCGAACAGCAGTCCCGCATTCAACCAGATAAAACGCGCTCCGATCACCAGCAGCAGGCCCGCAAAGCAGCTCTTCAACAGCTGCGGCGACAGCCGGTGGGCGAGCAGCGCACCGAAGCGCGCGCAGATGGCACTGGCCAGCACGATGCCGAAAAACGCCGGCCAGTAGACATAGCCGCTACTCCAGGCCGGCAGCTGCGGTTCGCCCCAGCCCTGCACGATAAAACTGATCGCACCGGCAATCGCAATCGGCAGGCCGCAGGCCGCAGAGGTGGCAACGGCGCGCTGCATCTGTACCCGGCAGCGAGACAGGAAAGGCACCGTCAGCGAGCCGCCGCCGATACCGAAGATGGCGGAGCCCCAGCCAATCAGCGCGCCGACGCCGGTCAACAGCGGCGCCGCCGGCAAATGGCTGTCGTCAACGCCGGGCAACTCCGCGCGGCGGCGGCCCGCCAGCCACATGCGCGCCGCCATCAGCACGGCGAAAATGCCAATCAACAGTTGCAGCCAGGCCCCCGGCAGTAAGTGGGCAGTCACTCCGCCGAGCCACGAACCGAGCAGAATTCCCGGTGCCATGACGCGGAATACCGACCAATCCACGGCGCCTTTCAGGTGGTGGGTGCGGATGGAGCTGAGCGAAGTAATGACAATGGTCGCCAGCGACGTGGCCACCGCCATATGGGTAAGGATTTCCGGCGCGATGCCCTGGGCGGCAAAGACCAGCACCAGCGCCGGTACGATAATCAGGCCACCACCGACACCGAACAGCCCGGCAATGGTGCCCGCGCCGGCACCGACCAGCAGGTAGATCAGCAGAGTTTCCATATGCCCCCCAGGCAAAATGTGTCCTGTAGGAGCCAGCCCTGCAGGCGAAATCGGCGCGGTGATTGCCCTGGCCATGCGCCAGCAGGGCAGGCTCCTACAGGGAGGTGTGTTCGCGGCGGGATCAGCCGCTGCGCTTGTGGATATCCAGCCAGTCGAAGCCCTGTTGCTGGCAGGCAAAAATGCAGTTGGCCGCGCGCTCGGCGGCGTCTGCCAGCGCGGAGCGGGCCAGTTCGACGGTGTTGTTCTTTTCGCTGATATGGGCCACCACCAGATGCTGCAGCCCTTCACAGCCGACGCGCTGCAGGAAACCCGCCGCCTGCTGGTTACTGAGGTGCCCGTAGGCACCGCCAACGCGGCGTTTCAGCGACGCCGGATAGGGCCCCTGGGCCAGCATTTGCGGATCGTGGTTGGCCTCCAGCACCAGCGCATCGCAGCCGGCGAAATGCTCCTCCACGTGGGGCGTGACCGTACCCAGGTCGGTGAGCAGGCCCAGGCTGGCGCCGCGACTGCGGAAGACGAATTGCGCCGCTTCGCGCGCGTCGTGAGGCACCGCCACCGGCGTGACCTGGATATCCGCCACCGCAAAGGGCTGGTGCCCCTCGATCAGGTGGATTTCCGGCAGGGTGCCGATATCGCGCGCGCGCAGCGTGCCGGGAGTCAGGTAGACGGGAAGGCGGTATTTGCGCGCCAGCGGCGCCACACCGGAGAGGTGATCGCTGTGCTCGTGGGTAACCAGGATGGCGCCGAGGTCGGCGGGCGACAGACCGAGCCGCGCCATGCGCCGCTCGGTCTCCTTGATGGTAAAGCCGCAATCCACCAGCAGGCAGTGTTCGCCCGAGGCGACCAGCGTGCCGTTACCCTTGCTGCCACTGCCCAGTGAAGCAAATCTGAGCGCCACTGCCGCAGCGCCTTAAATCAGGTTCTGGCGAATCGCCATCAGCAGCTTGGAAGCCTTGTTGCGCGCCAGCGGCTGGCCGTGGGTGTCGCGGATGCGCACCTGGATGTGCTCGTCGTCACCGCGCACTATCACCAGGTAACCGGGCAGATCCTGCCCCGTTGCACCGCCGAGGCCAGTCATGCCCTCGAACAGGGCCGGCTTGGCTTCGCTGCCCGGCTCGATATTGCCGAGCAGCTGCTGCAGGGTGACCTTGTCGGCTTTCGCCGCCAGCTCATCCTCGCCCTTGTCCTTTTTACCCCAGGAGAACCAGCCACCTTTCTCGTCTTCCGGCAGCTCGCGGTCCTCGTCGTAAGTGACGTAGAACAGACCGATATCCTGGTCTTCCTGGTGCAGCCGGTAGGCGCCCACATTGAGGGCGTGCGCCACCGTGGCCCAGGCGCGGTCCATAGACAGGTCCAGGGACATGAACGGTTCCTTGCCGGCCGGCTCCTGCACCTGCACCTTGACCGAGCCACCGCCGATGGACTGCGCCACCAGAGACGCCGCGGCACCACCGGATTCGGCCGCCAGCGCCGAGGACATCTCGTCAATCATCCAGCCCTCGCGTTCGGGGCTGGTGGACTGCGCCGGCCACTGGACCGGTTCCTTGACCGGACGGTTGGCGGGCACCGACAGCTGGCGCACGTGGATTTCGGTGGTGTCCGGCTGTACCCCGGCTTCCACGGTCAGGCGGTACTTGTCCTTGGTGTCCGGGCTCTGCTTGAACGTCAGCCAAGCGGTCTCCAGCACACCGGCGGAGGCGTCAGAGGAGGCCAGCTTCAGGCCGGAAGTGCGCAGGAAGTAATGCAACTGCGGCCAGACTTCATCCGGCGGCTGCGATACCAGAACCCAGCGGCGATTACCCAGCTTCTGGATTTTCACCCGGTCCATGCCTGCATTGACCGACAGCGCCTGCGGCCGCGGCACCTCGAACTCGCCGGACGGCGTGTCGCCGTTGTTGATCTGGGGGACCTCGTACAGCTCTTCCTGGGGCTTTTCGCTGACACCCGCGGGCATCTGCAGCGGCGGCAGGCTGTCGGCCATCTGGTAGTCGTCACCGCGATCGCGGAAATAGCCGTCTTTGCCGAATATCCCGCAGCCGGCGAGCGCGACACTGGCGATACACAGCGCCGCTCCAGCAGTCAATTTTGTCATTATTGGGTTCCTGGTTAATTCTCGATTTGCGCGCTTAAAGCACGCCGGCGCTGCGCAGCGCCTCTCGCACTGTGGCGTGGTGGCAGCTGGAGAGTGGGGTCAACGGCAGGCGGATGCCACTGTCGATACGCCCCATTTCCCGCAGCGCCCATTTCACCGGTATCGGGTTGGACTCCACAAACAGCACTTTGTGCAATATCTGGATACGCTGGTCGATGGCGCGGGCGGTTTCGGCGTCGCCGTTCAGGGCGGCGTCGCACATCTGCGCTACCGCCGCCGGCGCCACGTTGGCAGTCACACTGATACTACCGCGGCCACCCAGCAACATCAGCTCCAGCGACGTGGCGTCATCACCGGAGTAGATGGCAAAATCGCGGGGCAAACGCTCCACCAGTTCGCGGGCGCGCTGCAGGTCGCCGGTAGCCTCCTTGATGCCGACGATATTGCCGATCGGCGCCAGCCGCTCCACGGTGTCCGGCAGCATGTCCACGGCGGTGCGTCCGGGCACATTGTAGAGAATCTGGGGGATAGCGACGGCCTTGGCGACAGCCTTGAAGTGCTGAAACAGCCCTTCCTGGGTGGGTTTGTTGTAGTAGGGAGTCACCAGCAGGCAGGCGTCGGCACCGCACTTGGCGGCGTTCTCGGTCAGTTCGATCGCTTCGGTGGTGGAATTGGCTCCGGTACCGGCAATCACCGGAATGCGCCCGGCCACCTGGTCGACCACACGGCGGATGACCTCGACGTGCTCGTTGACATCGAGAGTGGCGGATTCGCCGGTCGTGCCGACAGCCACCAGGGCGCGGGTGCCCTGCTCGATGTGCCACTCCACCAGGTTGTGCAGACTGTCCCAGTCAAGGCTGCCGTCTGCATACATTGGGGTGGCCAGGGCCACCATACTGCCGGAAAACATCCTAACTCCTTAATTCTCGCACCGCGCCAAAATGAGACGGGTATGTTACTGAGGGCACCGGGTTGATACCAGTGTTAGCGCTGGTGATTATTTGAGCGATTTCTTGCGCTTCTTTTTCTTCTTTTTGCGCACACCCTCGTAGACGTTGGGCGCCCCCTCGGGGCGCGTCTTGAAGCGGCGGTGCACCCACATGTACTGCTCGGGGTTTTCCCGCATCCGCGCTTCGACAAACTCATTGACCAGAATCGCGTCCTGCAGTTCGTCGCCGGAAGGGATTTCCTCGATCGGCGGGTAAACTTTCATCCGGTAGCCGTCATCGCCGGGCAGCCGCGTGACCGTATAGGGCACCACCAGTGCGCGACCGACGCGGGCGAAACGCGAGGTGCCGGTCACTGTGGCGGCGGGCTGGCCGAACAGCGGCGCGAACACGCCCTGCTTGATGCCGTAATCCTGGTCCGGGGCATACCACACCGCACGGCCGTTTTTCAGTGCGCGCAGCATGCCGCGCACATCCTTGCGCTGGTAGACCTCGGAATCCTCGCCGTGACGCTCGCGCCCCTTGCGCTGCATATAGTCATAGACCGGATTCTTGTGCGGCCGATACATGCCATCCACCTTGTGGCACATGGCCATAAAGGCGGCGCCGATTTCCAGCGTGGTGAAGTGCATCGCCATCAGCACGACCCCCTGGCCGCGGGCCTGGGGCGCCTGCAGCTGCTCCAGCCCCTCCACCTGTAAGCGCTTGCGCAGCCAGCGGCTGGAGCGAAACCAGGCCATGCCGGTCTCCATCAGCGCGATGCCGTTGGATTCGAAGTTGCGCTGCAGCAGTTGTGTGCGTTCGTCGTCACTGAGCTCGGGAAAGCACAGCGCCAGGTTGCGCTCGGCGATCGTGCGGCGGCTGGGCGCCAGCCGCAGCATCAGCCGGCCGAGCGTGCGGCCCAGGCCCAGCTGCCAGCGATACGGCAGCTGGGCCACCAGGAACCAGAGGGCGAACAGCAGCCAGGTGAACCAGTAGCGCGGGTGAAGCAGCTCGGCGCGAAATCGGGGTTTTTCCATCGGGTATATTGCGGCGCTTGGGCAGTAGAAAGCCGGGCATTATAGCGACGGCGGGCAGCGCCTGGGTAGGGCCGGGTGAATCCGGGCAGCCACAGCCCCCCGTTCACCGCCACCAGCGGCGGTGAACGGGGGGCTTCATATGGTCAGTGACGCAGCAGTGTGTCCAGCTCGTCTACCGCCTCGCACCAGTCGGAGTCGTCCTCGATGGCCTCTTCGAGGAAGCTGCGCTGTCCATCCGACCAGAAGGGCGCCTTGGCCAGTTTCTCTTCGCCATCAAGGTGGTGGCGAGCCAGAAACTCATCGATAGCGGCGTCCTCTGAGGACAGGCCCAGCTGGGCAAAAAGGTCATTCAGCGAGTGAAAGCCGGTGGTTTCCATAACGTATTCGCTCCCCGGGGAAGGCCTTGCCACGGCCGGCAAGGACAGTGAATAAAGAGTACTCGATGGCAAAAAGTATAGTTCGTTGCCCGGCGCTCCCGTCAGCGACGGCGTCCTGAAGGCCGTTGAAAAACGCTTTCCATGGCCTGCTCAGGGCGCCGGATTGGGGTTGGCCGCGTGCACTGACTCGATTGCGGCCAGCTGGTCATCGCTGAGCTCGATGTCGGCACTGGCGATATTGCTGCGCAACTGCGCCATGGTGGTGGCGCCGATGATATTCGCGGTCACGAACGGTTGCCGGTTGATGAATGCCAGTGCCATCTGCGCCGGGTCCAGGCCGAACTCCCGCGCCAGCGCTACGTAGGCTTCGGTGGCCTGCGCGGCGCGTTCGCCGGTGTAGCGCTGGAAGCGCTCGAACAGGGTCAGGCGCGCGCCGGCCGGCTTGTTGCCGCCCAGGTACTTGCCGGACAGCACGCCGAAGGCCAGCGGCGAGTAGGCCAGCAGGCCGCAGTGTTCGCGGATCGCCATCTCCGCGCCGCCCACCTCGAAAGTGCGGTTCAGCAGGTTGTAGGGGTTCTGGATCGAGGCGATGCGCGGCCGGTTGCCGTGCGCGGCCAGGCGCAGGTAGCGGTGCATGCCCCAGGGGGTTTCGTTGGACAGGCCGATATGGCGCACCTTGCCGGCTTTGACCAGTTCTGAAAGTGCGTCCAGGGTTTCGGCAATGGCGATGCCGTCGTCATCGCCGTGCTGGTAGCCGAGGCGACCGAAAAAATTGGCCTGGCGCTCGGGCCAGTGCACCTGATACAGGTCGATATGGTCGGTGCGCAGGCGCTGCAGGGAGTCGTCGCAGGCTTGCAGAATCTGTGCGCGATCGAGACGCGGGCCGCCGCGAATATGGCCGACACCGGAATTCGCCTCGCCGCGGCCGGTCACCTTGGTAGCCAGCACCACCCGATCGCGGGTGCCGCGGGCGGCCAGCCAGTTGCCCACGTATTCCTCGGTGCGCCCCTGTGTCTCGGGGCGTGGCGGTACCGGGTACATTTCCGCGCAG
This sequence comes from Microbulbifer sp. SAOS-129_SWC, assembly GCF_039696035.1. Lineage (GTDB taxonomy): Bacteria > Pseudomonadota > Gammaproteobacteria > Pseudomonadales > Cellvibrionaceae > Microbulbifer. The sequence continues at coordinate 954,551 of NZ_CP155567.1, read as the reverse complement.
TCGATAAAGTTGACGCCCTGTTCCAGCGCGTAGTCCAGCTGCGCGAAGGCGTCGGCCTCGGTGTTCTGCTCGCCCCAGGTCATAGTGCCCAGGCAGATCAGGCTGACTTTCAGGTCGGTGGTGCCGAGTTGGCGGTATTCCATGGAGAGACTCCTGCAGATCAAAGGGGGATGATTATGCAGGCTCGCGGGAGAGAGTTGTAGGAGCGGGTTAGGCGAACTTAGGGCCCACGGACAAGGGCTCCTATTGGGAATTGGCGGGCACAGGGGACGCACTCCGACTCATCCGCACCGGTGAGTGGCGGTGCCGCTAACGGGTGCCGCTTTGTGAGACACGCCGTAAACCCATCCATGGGGGCTCTGCACCGGCATGCCTGCCGGTGAAGGTCTCACAAAGCTGCATCCGCCATCGGCACCTTCGCCGAAGGTTCTGTTACCTAAACAGATTTAAGGAACCTCTGAACAAGTCCGTAATGTCTCTGCGGGATCTGAAGGCTGCAGATGTTAGGCGCAGCTCGCCGCGAATGGCCGTAGCCCTTTGCAAGAGCTGCAACGCAGCAGCTGTGGCCTTCAGGGCCCGCCCGGAGGGGCTTTCAGAGCGATTCACACTCCGCGTTGCGACTTCTTGAAAGGTCTAGACATTCCTGCGAAGCCGCGCCTTGATTGTGAACCGCTCTGAAAGCCAGAGACATCACGCACTTATTCAGAGGTTCCTTATTCTCTGACCTAGCTGATCTGGGATCTCATCTTCAGGATTATTTGAAGTCCGCCTCGACTACCGGGCTGACGTCAGCCTCATAGTCGACACCGTCGACACCGAAACCGAACAGCTTGAGGAAGTCTGCCTGATAGCCCTTGTAGTCGGTCAGCTCGAACAGGTTTTCCTCGGTCACTTCCGGCCACAGTTTTTCGATCTTGGCCTGGGTTTCCGGGCGCAGTTCCTTTTCGTCCATGCGGAAACGGTTGCTGTCGTCCAGGCGCGGGCTGCCGGTATACAGGCCCTCGGTGTAGAGGCGGTACAGCTGCTCGATACAGCCCTCGTGGGTGCCCTCTTCCTTCATCACCTTGTAGACCAGGGAGATATACAGCGGCATCACCGGGATCGCGGAGCTGGACTGGGTGACCAGAGCCTTCAGTACTGCGACATTGGCGCTCGACGCACCGCTGTCGGTGATCGCCTTGGCCGCGCGGTCCAGGTCTTCCTTGGCCTTGCCGATGGTGGCGTGGCCGTAGATCGGCCAGGTGAGCTTTTCGCCGATATAGGTATAGGCGACGGTCTTGCAGTCGTCCGCCAGCACGCCGGCTTTGGCGAGTGCGTCCATCCACAGCTCCCAGTCTTCACCACCCATGACTTTGACGGTCGCATCGATCTCTTCCTGGTTGGCGGGCTCCAGGGTGATATCGGCGATCTCCAGCTTGTCGGTATTGAGGTTGCGGGCGGTGTAGGACTTGTTGATCGGCTTCAGCACCGAGCTGTGCAGCTCGCCGGTCTTGGGGTCCTTGCGGCGCGGCGAGGCGAGGCTGTAGATCACCAGATCCACCTTGCCCATATCCGCCTTGATCATGTCGATGGCCTGGGCCTTCACCTCGTCGGAGAAGGCATCGCCGTTGATGCTCTTGGCGTAGAGTCCGGCTTTGTGGGCCTCATCTTCAAAAGCGGCGGCGTTGTAGTAACCGGCGGAGGCGGTGCGCTTGTCGGTCGGCGGTTTCTCGAAGAACACCCCCAGGGTGTTGGCGCCACAGCCAAACGCAGCGGTGATACGCGACGCCAGGCCATAGCCGGTAGAGGCCCCCACCACCAGTACGTTCTTGGGGCCATTGTCGATGGCCGGCTGGGATTTGATGTAGTCGATCTGCTCGTGCACATTGGCGGCGCAGCCCTGCGGGTGGGCATTGGTGCAGATAAAACCGCGTACTTTCGGCTGGATAATCATGCCTGGTGTTCTCTCCCTTCGCAGATGGGAATGCGGCGGCGCTGCCCCCTGTGGTGACTCCTGTGGTCCCCCTATGAGCCGCGCCAGCCGTGGTTAATCGGTCATTTTGGCCGCCCATTCTAAGGAGGAATACGGTCCAGTCCATAGGGACGGCGCACAGGAGAGGAAATCCGTGTCCAGAATATCCCGGTTAGCGGCCAAAGCAGCCACCTGGCTGGCGGCGACAAAGGATCCTGCCGGATCTTCCTAAAACCGGGATTGCGCTGTCGGTCGGCACTTGCTCCATGCTCAATAAAGCATCTGCGCAGCTGTTGTGCGCCCCAATCCGGGGCGACGATCGCGACCCAATTTGCAATTCGGTCACGACCATCGGTTGGCGCCACTTTCCCACCCCACAGTACCATTTGTGTAACGTCGTTTTGGCACGCTGTGTGCACTTCCTTCACTGACAGTGCCGCGACGGACCGCGGCCAGCATTCACACCAGGCAAGGCAGAGAGGTACACATGAAATACTATTCCCGTCACTTCGTAAAACCCGGCGACCTGAATCCGGCCCAGCGGCTGTTCGGCGGCCAGCTGCTCGCGTGGATCGATGAAGAGGCAGCCATCTTTGCCGGCTGCCAGATGGGCACCCCGATGGTGGTGACCAAGCTGATGTCGGAAATCGATTTTGTCAGCTCCGCCTTCTGCGGCGACGTAGTGGAATTCGGCTTCGAGGTGGTGGCAATCGGCCGCACGTCGTTGACGGTGCGCTGCGAGGCGCGCAACAAACAGACCCGCGAATTGATCATCCAGGTGGAACAGATTGTGTTTGTCGCCTTGGACGCGGAGGGCAAGCCCACCCCGCACAGGAGAGCGGGCATGTCACTGGAAGAGGCGCGCCAGGCCAGCGAGCGCGAGCGCGATCTGCGCGAGCAGCGGCTGGCCAGTTAAGGGGGACTGATGTGCAGCTGGCGCCCCGCCGACGCGGGGCGTCGCCGGATCAGCGCAACAGCAACAGTGGCTGGCGGGTATTGAGCAGCATCTTGGCGGTAAGACTGCCCATCAGCAGGTCGCGCAGGCGATTGTGGCTGAAGGCGCCCATGACCGTCAGGTCGATGGCGTGTTCGCGCTGGTAATCGATCAGCGCGTCCACGGTCTTGCCGGTCAAGTGGTTGGCGGTCACATCGATACCGGCCTCTTCCAGCTGGGTACTGGCACCGGCCAGCAGGGACTCGGCTTTGTCCGCCTCGCCGACAAACACCAGGTGGCAGGAGACCTCGCGGAACAGCGGGCTGGAACGCACCATCGCCAGCGCCTTGCGCGCGGCCTCGCTGCCGTCGAAGGCGAGCATCACGTTACGCGGCGCCTCGAAATCCCGGTTTACCACCAGGATCGGCTTGTGCAGAGCGCGCACGACGGTCTCCAGCTGGGTGCCCAGCCCGGCCTCGGAATCGCCGTGCTCCTCGCCGCGAATACCCAGCACCAGCACGCGAATCGCGTCTTCCAGCTCAATCACGGATTCACTCAGGCTGTCGTGGCGCTGGCAGGTTTCCACGCTGGGAACACCGGCCATTTCGGCGCGCTCACGCGCCGCCTGCAGCATCAGCTTGCCCTGTTGCACCATCAGGCGCGCGCGCTGCTGCTCCAGGCTGGTCAGCTCTTCAAGTAATTCTTCCTGGCTGCCGAGACCGATACTGCCGGTCAGATCCGCCACCGCCGGCACGTTGTTACGCTCGATATTGTGCAGCAGTTTCAGCGGCGCGCCAGTGACATTGGCGATCCAGGAGGCGTAGTCGCACACCGCACTGGTATAGCGGGAGCCATCGATACACGACAGCACCACCGGCTCGGTGCGCCCGCTGTGTCCGTTAACCTGTTTATTGTTGCTTTTATTGTCGCTCATCAGTGCCTTCCATTAGTGCCCGCCGAGGACACGTTCAATCTCTTCCGGCTTGTCGTGCACGCCGAAGCGGTCGACGATCGTCTCGCTCGCTTCGTTCAGCCCCACCAGCTCCACTTCCGCACCCTCGCGGCGGAATTTCACCACCACTTTGTCCAGGCCGTACACTGCGGATACATCCCAGAAGTGGGCCCGCTCCAGGTCGATCACCACCTTGTCCACCACCTCTTTGAAATCGAAGGCGGCGATAAATTTATCCGCGGAGTTAAAGAATACCTGCCCCACCACCTTGTAGGTGCGGCAGCTCTGCTCTTCATCCAGCTCCGACGCCACATACATGAAGTGGCCAACCTTGTTGGCGAAAAACAGTGCGGCCAGCAGGACACCGACCAATACACCATAGGCCAGATTGTGCGTCCACACTACCACAATCACCGTGGCCAGCATGACCACGTTGGTGGATAGCGGGTGACGCTTCAGGTTGCGCACCGAGTCCCAGTTGAAGGTACCGATGGACACCATGATCATCACCGCCACCAGCGCCGCCATCGGGATTACCCCGACCCAATCGCTCAGGAACACCACCAGCGTCAGCAGGCCGGCGCCGGCTACCAGCGTGGACAGGCGACCGCGACCACCGGATTTCACGTTGATCACCGACTGGCCGATCATCGCGCAACCGGCCATACCGCCGAGCAGGCCGGCGACGATATTGGATACGCCCTGGCCCTTACACTCGCGGTTCTTGTCGCTGCCGGTATCGGTCAGGTCATCAACGATGGTGGCCGTCATCAGCGATTCCAGCAGGCCCACCACCGCCAGCGCGGCGGAATACGGGAAGATGATTTTCAGCGTTTCCAGGTTCAGCGGTACATCCGGCCACAGGAACACCGGCAGCGTGTCCGGCAGCTGCCCCATATCGCCCACCGTGTGGATTTCCAGCCCCAGCGCCACCGAGACCGCGGTCAGCACCAGGATGCACACCAGCGGTGACGGCAGGAACTTGCCGACCACCGGTACATACGGAAACAGGTAGATGATACCGAGACCCGCCGCGGTCATCGCGTAGACCTGCCAGCCCATGCCCACCAGCTCCGGCAGCTGCGCCATAAAGATCAAAATTGCCAGCGCGTTGACGAAGCCGGTCACCACCGCCCGTGAGACAAAGCTCATCAGGCTGCCCAGCTTCAAATAACCGGCGATGATCTGCAGCACCCCGGTCAGTAACGTTGCGGCCAGCAGGTACTGCAGGCCGTGCTCCTTCACCAGCGTCACCATCACCAGAGCCATGGCGCCGGTGGCCGCGGAGATCATCCCCGGGCGGCCGCCGACGAAGGCGCTGACCACCGCAATGGAGAAAGCTGCGTAGAGACCCACGCGCGGATCCACGCCGGCAATGATCGAGAAGGCGATCGCCTCGGGGATCAGGGCCATGGCGACTACAAGGCCCGCGAGCACATCGCGGCGAATATTGCCGAGCCAGTCGGCTTTGGTAGAGGAGAGCAGCATAAAGACGGAGTACCCGCTGGAAAGATTCAAATTGGTCAAAAAAAGGCCGCGCACTCTACCACGGCACACCCGTGCATTCACCCCCGCCGCCGCTGTGCGGCCCGCTGGCAGCGCTTGGCGAGCAACCGATGCTCTGCCACTCCACTACAACGAGGGAAAATTTCCCGGATTTCCATTGCCTGCAGGGAAGGCGGTGGAGGGACCGGAGGTTTACCGCAAGCTCCCCTCCAAAAAAACGGCGGATTCAGATCGCAGGGCCGCGGCTGCATCCAACGCCCGGCCCCACCGCGTCCCACCTCACAATACCGTGCTGATGGCCCGGACGCTTCCCTGCCGCCCGCCGGCCAGATCCGCACTGCCCCTTCAATCACCCGCTCGCTGCCAGGGAGAAGGCCATGCTGGAACTGAGACCCATTTTGTCCGCTCTGCGGCGCCACAAGGTGGCCGCCCTGCTGATTGCCCTGCAATTGGGGCTGACCCTGGCCATCGTCGGCAATGCCACCGTGGTGATACAGGAGCACGCGCAAAGGATGGCGCGCCCCACCGGCGTGGCAGTGGCGGACATCGTGACCGCCGGATTCAGGCCAATCCCCAAAGACTACGACAAATTCGCGGCTTTCCGCCTCGACCTGGATCTGATCCGTGCCCTGCCCAGTGTGGTTGATGCCACCATCAGCGATGAGCCACCGCTGACCGGCGGCGGCTCCTACAGCAGCTTCCAAACCGCACCCAACCAGCAAACCGGTATCGCCGACGCCAACTACTTCACTGTTGACGAACACTTTATTAGCGCCCTGGGCATGCGGCTGATAGCCGGCCGTACTTTTACCGCCGCGGAAATCCAACGCGCCGACAGTACCGCCAATTGGCAGCCAGGCACCGCGATCATCACGCAACAACTGGCCGGGAAACTGTTTCCCCGGGGCGAAGTACTGGGGAAATCCATCTATCTGAAAAACGATGACAAGCCCGTGCGAATAGTCGGTATCGTCGAGCGCAATCTGGGCTCCTGGCCGAACTGGAGCAGCGCCGGCAATGCGGTGTTTTACCCGGTGATTCGGGATGGCCAGTGGGTCAGCTATATCGTGCGCGCCGAGCCCGGCCAGCGGAACCTCGTGCAGAAGCGGCTGGAGAAGACCCTGGCCGAACGCGATCCACGACGGGTGATCACCGTTAAAACCCTCGAGGAGCAGAGGGACCGCTATTTCGCCGGCGACAGCACCATGGCGACCGTGCTGAGTGCCGTGGTCGGATTGCTGACCTCGATTGTAGCCCTCGGTATCGCTGGCCTGACGGCCTTCTGGATAACCCAACGACAACAACAGACCGGCATACGCCGCGCACTCGGCGCCAGTCGCGGCGCCATCTGCCGCTACTTCCTGCTGGAAAACCTGATGATCGCGGCCACCGGCCTCCTGCTCGGCACCGCCGCCGCGCAGCTGGTCAATCACTTTCTCTCCGGGGCGTTCGGCCAGCCGGCGCTGCCACCCGGTACGACCATCGCCTGCGGCCTGATACTGCTCGGTATCAGCCTGGCCGCAGCTCTGGCCCCGGCCCTGCGCGCAGCCAATATCTCGCCGGCGACGGCGACACGCAGCGTATAGGGTCAGTCCCTCGCTATTTTCCAGTGGGATGGCCACTCCGAAATGTGTGCCTCGCGACCGACAAAGCCTCTCGCGAACCACACCAAAGCTGCGCTGTCCGCCCCGCGCTGCGGCGGACAGCGGACACTTAAAGCGGACACCTGGCACTGTCCACACCTGTCACCGAAACACAAAAAAATCTTTTATTTCAACAAGTTAAACCGGTTCGAAAAACTGGCACAGGCCTTGCTATAACCGCTGCAGGACAGCGACAGGATGCCGCGAAATCACGGCCTGACGCCGCGACTGCATCCAAAGCGCCCCGCCGCCGCGTCACAGCACAAACAGGCGCGGGGACGCCGACAACAACAACGATGAGTAACGGAATTCACCAATGATCAGAGATACCTCGGGGCAAGATGTACAACTGCGTGCCGTTCCCGCCTGGAAGAAACCCCGCAACCTCAAGACCGGCGCCGTGGTGGCCCTGGCCGCGGCTTTCCTCGTCTGGGGCGTGAACGCCTGGCACAGCACCAGTTCGGTGGACGGCACTCTGTCACTGGCGGAAGTCAATGTCGCCCAGGTGAAGCGCGGCGACCTGGTGCGCGACCTGGTGGTACAGGGCAAGGTGGTCGCCGCCAACAGCCCCACCCTGTTCAGCCCGGCGCAGGGTATCGTCAAATTCGCGGTCAAGGCCGGTGACAGCGTCAAGCAGGGCCAGTTGCTGGCGGATGTCGACAGCCCGCAGCTGGCCAACCAGCTGGCCCAGGAACAGGCCAAATTCAACAAGCTGGCTGTGGAACTGCAGCGGCAGAAGATCCAGGCCAAGCGCCAGCAGCTGGAAAACCGCCAGAAGGCGGACCTGGCCAAGGTCGACCTGACCGCCGCCGAACGCGAGCTGCGCCGCGCCAAGATCTCTATCGACAAGAAAATCATCTCGCAACTGGATTTCGAGAAAGCCTCCGACGACCTGGCCCGCGCCAAGCTGGAATACCGCCAGGCGGAACAGAATGCCGAGCTGCAAAAGGAATCGCTCGCCTTCGACACCAAGACCCTGGAGCTGCAGGTTTCGCAGCAGAAACTGCAGGTCGCAGAGCTGCAGCGCAAGGTCAACGAACTGCAGATCCTCTCCCCGGTCGACGGCACCGTGGGCAGCCTGTCCGTGGCACAGCGCAGCGCCGTGGCTCCGAATACCGCGCTGATGACCGTAGTTGACCTGTCCAGCTTTGAACTCGAGGCCGCCGTGCCGGAAAACTACGCCGATGATCTCGGTCTCGCCATGGCGGTCGAAATCGACCTGAGCGGCAAAAAACTGCCGGGCGAAATCACCGCAATTTCTCCGGAAGTGATCAACAACCAGGTGGTCGCGCGGGTGCGTTTCACCGACGGCCAACCGGACAAGCTGCGCCAGAACCTGCGCCTGACCGCGCGCATCCTGCTGGAGAATCGCAGCGACGTGATGCTGGTCAAGCGCGGCGCCTTTATCGATCAGAGCGGCGGCCGCTACGCCTGGAAACTGAACGGTGAGCAGCAGGCGGTGCGCGTACCGATCCAGATCGGCGCACTGGGCCTGAACCAGGTAGAGATCGTCTCCGGCCTCAAGGAAGGCGACAGGATCATTACTTCCGCCACGGACGAACTGAAAAATGCCCAGTTAGTGGCATTGAAATAATAAAAATCCCGAGTCGCGACAAGAACACTGAATTCACAAGCGAAGGTCCCGGAGCCGGGGGCCTCCTGCAAGACGATTGCCGATCAGGCCGTTGCGCAGGTGCCCACCGGCTCCGCCACTGAATCGAAAATCAAGGCACAGAGAAATCAACACAAAGGGAAAACCACCATGTTGAAGATGCACAATATCCGCAAGAGTTATCGCACCGACACTATCGAAACCCACGCCCTGCGGGACTTCAACCTGGAGGTTGCCGAAGGGGAATTCGTGTCGGTCACCGGCCCCAGTGGCTCCGGTAAAACCACCTTCCTCAATATTGCCGGGCTGCTCGAAACGCCCACCGGTGGCCAGTACCTGCTCGACGGCAACGATATCAGCGGCCTCAACGACCGCGATCGCTCACGCCTGCGCAACGAAAAGATCGGCTTTATTTTTCAGGGCTTCAACCTGATCCCGGACCTGAACCTGTTCGACAATATCGACGTACCGCTGCGCTACCGGGGCTTCAAGGCCGCCGAACGCAAGAAGCGCATCGAGAAAGTGCTGGAGCAGGTGGGTCTCGCCGCGCGCGCCAAGCATCTGCCGGCACAGCTGTCCGGTGGCCAGCAGCAGCGCGTCGCCATCGCCCGCGCGCTGGCCGGCGAACCGCGCTTCCTGCTCGCCGACGAACCGACCGGTAACCTCGACTCGCTGATGGCGCGCCAGGTGATGGAGCTGCTGGAATTTATCAACGAGTGGGGCACCACCATTGTGATGGTAACCCACGACCCGGACCTGGCGCGCCGCGCCCACCGCAATATCCAGATCGTCGACGGCCAGGTCTCCGACCTGAACAGTGCCGCGACTCAAGCGGAAGCGGCGACTGCCTGAGGAGAAAGGAAATGTTCGGATACTACCTGTCACTCGCGCTGCGCAGCATCCGCGGCACGCCGATTTTGAGCGGTCTGATGATCGCCGCCATTGCCGTCGGCGTCGGCACCGCCATGACCACGCTGACCCTCAACCACATGATGTCGCAGAATCCGCTGGATGAAAAAGATGACGTCCTCTATGCGGTGCAGCTGGACAGCTGGGACCCCAATGAGGCCTATAACAGCAGCGACAACGGCAACCATATCCCCTGGCAGCTCACCTATAAGGACGCAGAGGCGCTGTTGCGCTCGGATATCCCCACGCACCAGGTGGCCATGCACCGCTGGGGCTTCACCGTCAACCTGGACAATTCCGACCTGCGCCCCTTCACCGCCAACACCCGGGTAACCACGCGCGACTTTTTCACCCTGTTCGACGTGCCCTTCCTGTACGGCGGCACCTGGAGCGCAGACGCGGACCAAAGCCCGGTGCAACAGGTGGTGTTGTCCAAGGAGACCAATGACAAGTTGTTCGACGGCGAAAACAGCGTGGGCAAGACGATCAACCTCAATGGCGAGCCCTTTACCGTTATCGGGGTGTTGAAGCACTGGAATCCGGTGCCCAAGGTCCAGGACCTGAACAACGGCGCCTTCAACGATTCCGAAGAGCTCTACATCCCGTTCGGCCTGCACCGCAGCTTCGAAATTTACAGCTGGGGCAACACCAACGGCTGGAAAAATGACGACAGCGAAGGCTACGAGGGCTTTCTGCAGAGCGAGAACGTCTGGATTCAGTACTGGGTCCAGCTGGACACCGCCAAACAGGTGCAGCAGTACCGGGACTTTCTCACCGGCTACATCCGCCAGCAGAAAGAACAGGGACGCTTCGAGCGACCGCTGAAGTTCGCCCTGTCGCACCCGTCAGAGTGGCTGGTGCTGAATGAGGCGCTGCGCGATGACAACCGCGTACTGGGATGGCTGTCGCTGGCCTTCCTGCTGGTATGTGTGGTCAATGCGGTGGCACTGCTGCTGGCCAAGTTCCTGCGCAAGGCGCCGGAAGCCGGCGTACGCCGCGCACTGGGCGCGAGCCGCAATGCCGTTTTTACCCAGCACCTGATCGAGAGCGCCTGCATCGGCATTGCCGGTGGCCTGATCGGCATTCTGCTTGCGCTGGTAGGCCTGCAGAGTGTCAAGCGCCTGGCCATGGGCTACATCGACCGGCTCGCCTATATGGACTGGCAGATGGTGCTCGCAGCCGTTGGCCTGGCGATTGCCGCCAGCCTGCTCGCCGGCGCCTACCCGGCCTGGCGTATCAGCCGTACCAATCCATCCATCTACCTGAAAACCCAGTGAGGACAATGTCATGTTGGAATTGAGACCCATGTTGTCCGCCATCTGGCGCAACAAGATTTCGGCGCTGCTGATCGTCCTGCAGCTCGCCCTGACTCTGGCCATCATCAGCAACGCGGCGGTAATCGTCGGCGACCGCAGCGACATGATGAAGCGCCCCACGGGCATGGATGTGGACAACGTCATTGCAGTGACATTCCTCGCCATTCCGCAGGATTACGACATGGCCGCAGCCGTCACCGCGGATATGGCTATGCTGCGCGAAATGCCCGGTGTCGTGGACGCCGCGCCGTCGAATCAGATCCCGCTGTCGGGCTCCGGTTCCGCGAGTGGTTTTCACACCAAGCCCAACGAGGAAATCGGCGGTGAGGCGGCCAATTATTTTCAGTCGGATCCCCACTTTATCAATGCACTGGGCATGAAGCTGATTGCCGGGCGCAATTTTACCGAGGCCGATATGGATGTGGTCGGCCCCAATGACAACTACAAATCCAAAGTCGCCATAGTCACCAAGCAGTTTGCCGATACGCTGTTCCCGGACGGCAACGCGCTGGGCAAGTATTTTTATGGTGGCAACGACAGCCACCCGACCGAGATCATCGGTATCGTCGAGCGCAATCTGGGCAGCTGGGTCGGCTGGAGTAATGCCGGCAACGTGGCCGTGTTCCCGGTACTGGTAGCCGGCAACTTCAAACGCTACCTGATCCGCACCGAACCGGGTCAGCGCGACCAAGTCCTGAAGCAGGTAGAGGATGCGCTGGCAAAACGAGATCCGCGCCGGGTCATCCATATGGAAACCCTCGCCAAAGATATGGCGCGCAGTTACGCCGGCGACAATACCATGGTCAAGGCACTGTCATCGGTCATGGCCCTGCTGACCTTTATCGTTGCGCTGGGCATCGTCGGCCTGACCTTTTTCTGGATCAATCAGCGCCGCAAACAGATCGGTGTGCGCCGCGCGCTGGGTGCCACCCGTACCGCGATCAGCCGCTACTTCCTGCTGGAAAACCTGTTGATCGCCGGCACCGGCATTGCGCTGGGTATGGCCGCGGCACAGATCTTCAATCACCTGATGGTGTCGTCGTTCAAGCAGCCGGCACTGACATTGCCAGTGATGGCGGTCTGTGCGTTAATATTGGTCAGCGTGAGTGTTGTGGCGGCCCTGGTACCGGCACTGCGCGCGGCCAATATTTCGCCGGCCACGGCGACGCGCAGCGTATAGCGCAATCTTTCTCCAATACACAACTCGGGCGCAGACGCGCCCGTTTTTATTTGTGGCATTCTCGAATGGATAAAGTCCTGCTGATCGACGACAACCCCGGCATCCTCTCCGCACTGGAGCTGCTGCTGTCGCTGCACCAGATCGACAGCGTCAGCGCGGTCACGCCCCAGGCCGGCCTGCAGCTGCTGCGCGAGCAGCCGGATATCAGCCTGGTCATCCAGGATATGAACTTCAGCGCCGACACCACCTCCGGAGAGGAGGGGCGCGAACTGTTTTTCGCCATGCGCGAACAGGCTCCGGACCTGCCGGTGATCCTGCTCACCGCCTGGACCCAGCTGGAGATGGCGGTGGAACTGGTCAAGGCCGGTGCCGCCGATTACCTGGGCAAGCCCTGGGACGACAACAAACTGGTCGCCACGGTCAAGAACCTGCTCGAACTGAGCGAACTGCAGCAGCAGCGCCGCCAATCGCAGCAGCGGGCGCTGCAGGCGCGCCAGCAACTGCGTCAGCAATTCGACCTGCAGGGAATCACCTACCGCAGCGAGATGATGCAAAAGCTGCTGGAAATGACCACCCAGATTGCCCGCGCCGATGTGCCGGTGCTGATCACTGGCCCCAACGGCGCCGGCAAGGAAAAGATTGCCGATATCGTGCAGGCCAACTCAGCGCTGCGCGACGGCCCCTACCTCAAGGTTAACGTGGGCGCTCTGCCGGAAGAGCTGATGGAAGCGGAACTGTTCGGCGCCGAGGCCGGCGCCTATACCGGCGCCGGTAACCGCGCGCGCGAGGGCCGTTTCGAGGCCGCCGACGGCGGTACCCTGTTCCTCGACGAAATCGGCGAGCTCTCCGCTGCCGGCCAGGTAAAGCTGTTGCGGGTACTGCAGACCGGCGAGTTCCAACGCCTCGGCAGCAGTCACACCCGCAAGGTCAGGGTGCGGGTCATCAGCGCGACCAACAGCGACCTGCCGCAGCAGATCGCGGCGGGGAATTTTCGTCAGGACCTGTTTTACCGCCTGAATGTGATCGAACTGAAAGTACCGGCACTGCGCGAGCGTGCCGAAGACATACTGCCGCTGGCGCGGAGTTTTTTGCCCGACAGGTTGGGCGATCGCAAAAAACTCTCCCCGCAGGCGCAGAGCGCGCTGATGCATTACAGCTGGCCGGGCAATGTGCGCGAACTGCAGAACAAGATGCAACGCGCCGCACTGCTGTGCGCTGGCGACACCATCGATGAAAACGACCTCGACCTGCCACCGCCAGAAACCCAGTGCAAGAGCGAGCTGCAGTTCGAGCCCAGCCGCGAGCTACTCGAAGAGACGCTGGCCAACTGCAACGGGGTGATCGCCCAGGCCGCGCGCGAACTCGGCCTCAGCCGCCAGGCACTCTATCGCCGCCTGGACAAATACGGCATTCCCTACTGATGCGCAGCAAGTTTTCCCTCGAGGGCCGCATCCTCGCCGCGACATTGCTGGCAGTGGCCTGCGGCACGAGCATTCCTTTTGCACTGCTCTACTACGGGCTGGACCTGCGCCTCGCCTTGAGCGGCGGATTCGCTCTCGCGATCGTCGTCGCCATTCTGCTACTGCGCCCGGTCACCGCACCGATGAATCGCGCACTGAAGGCGCTGGAAAGCGGCATGCTCAATTTCCGCGACCGGGAATTTTCCACATCGCTACCACCGCAACGCGACGACGAGCTGGGGCGTATTGCGGGGCTATACAACGACGTTGGCGAAATCCTGCGGCGCGAACGCGCACATATTTACCAGCGCGAGCTGTTGCTGGATACGGTAATGCAAAGCTCGCCCCAGGCACTGCTGCTTATTGATCAGTCCGGTCGCATCGTCTACAGCAACACCAGTGCGCGCCACCTGCTCCATCGCGGCAAGCCGCTGCAGGGCCTGCGGTTGCCACAAGTACTGGCAGACTGCCCGACAGAGCTCGCCGATGCCATCGAGCGTGATCGCGATGGCCTGTTCAACATTACCGATGGCGACACGCCACAGACCCACCATGTCAGCCACAGCGATTTTGTACTGAATGCCAATCGCCACCGCCTGATCCTGATTCGCGAAATGACCCGCGAATTGACCCGCGCCGAAGTACAGGTGTGGAAAAAAGTTATCCGCGTGATCAGCCACGAACTGAACAATTCCCTCGCGCCGATATCCTCGATGGCACACAGCGGCCAACTGCTGGCCGCACGGCTGGAGAATACGCAAGCGCAGCAGCGCGCCACGCTGGAAAAGGTGTTCAACACTATTGCCGAGCGCTGCCAGCACCTGACCGAATTCACCCAGGGCTATGCGCGCTTTGCCAAACTGCCGGCACCCAGCTGCGAAACCGTCCAATGGCACCAGCTGATCGAACGGCTGGCGCCGCTGCAGCCGTTTACGCTGCAAGGCGACCTGCCCGCGCGTCCGGGTTATTTCGATCCCGTGCAGATCGAGCAGGCGCTGCTCAACCTGTTCAAGAATGCCGTCGAAGCCGGCAGCGACGCCGACGCGATCGAGCTGCAAATCTCCGCCGACAACCGCGGCCAGTACCTCACCGTCAACGACCGCGGCAGCGGCATGAGCGAAAAGGTCCTGCAGCAGGCACTGCTGCCGTTTTACTCCACCAAGCCCCAGGGCGTCGGCCTGGGGCTGGCGCTGTGCCGCGAGATCGTCGAGGCGCACGGCGGACACCTGCAACTGCACAATCGCAGCGGCGGCGGTCTGCACATCCGCATGACCCTACCCTGGCCCGCAGCGACGCCCTGACGCGCCCATCTCCCCTTGCGTGACTCCGCTACGCAATCGGTACGCCGGTAACCCATTGCGCCTTGCAATTGGGACGGTACGTTCCAAAAAAATCTTTATTTGAAGTGATTCTCAACATTTGACGCGCTATTCATTGCGCATTTTTCCCCGCCGCTCGTTACAGCCGCAGTGACCATTAATCCGGTCACTGCGGGCAGGCCCCGACAACGGGCCAGGGAACGCTCGACCTCGAGTCCATAGCGCGGTCAGCGCCGCGCCCCGTCCGCGATCATCCAAGACTGTAAACCGGAAAAAACAACAACGAGGGAACTATGTTGAAACCCCATAAACTGCTCGCCGCCGGGGCCCTGACACTCGGCCTGATCAGCGCCGGCACCCAGGCCGCCGCGGGACCAATCGCGCACGGCGGCCCCGTGGATCTGGCCGTGGCCAACGAGGCCAAACTGATGGAAATGCTGCGCAAGTCCGGACGTATCGCCGACGGCGCCACCATGGCCGAGGCCGAAGCCGCACTGCGCACCTACCTGCGCGAGCGCGCCGCAAAGAATCAACGGCACAGCCACGACCTCGCCGATGAAAGCGCGCAGCTGCTCACCGAGGCCCACGGCAACAACATCAAGCTGGCGCTACAAAACGGTCACGGCAACAAGCTGGGCGCGAGCAAGAAAAATGTACCGGCGCCGCTGGTTCCTGAAGACTATGACGGCAAGCCGCATACCGCGCGTATCCTCGCGATCCTGATGGAGTTCCCGGACTTTCCCCACAACAGCATTCAGCCCGGGGAAACCAATATGTACTACGCGGATTACACGCCCGAGCACTACGCCGACCTGCTGTTCTCCAAAACCGGCTTCGCCGGCCCCCACGGCGAAAACCTGATTTCGATGGAGCAGTACTACTGGCAGCAGTCCGGCCACAGCTACACCGTCGACGGTGCCGTGGCCGGTTGGTATATGGCCAGCCAGCCCGCCGCCTTCTACGGCAACAATGTCGACGGCGACGCGCGCGCACTGGTGCGCGAGGCGCTGGTGGCCGCCGCCGCAGATCCGTCCGTGAACCTGTCTGATTTCGATGTCGAGGACCGCTATGACCTGGACGGCGACGGCAACTTCTGGGAGCCGGACGGCCTCGTCGACCACGTGTTGATTATTCATTCGTCCGTCGGCGAGGAAGCCGGCGGTGGCCAGCTGGGCGAAGACGCCATCTGGGCGCACCGCTGGAATCTGGGCGACTTCTTCCCGATCCCCGGCAGCAGCAGCGAAATCGACGAGTGGGGCGGCATGATGGCCGCCCTCGACTACACCATCCAGCCCGCCGACGCCGCCGCCGGCGTGGTCAGCCACGAATACGGCCACGACCTGGGCCTGCCGGACGAGTACGACACCCAGTACAGCGGCCGCGGCGAACCGGTTTCCTCCTGGTCGATCATGTCCAATGGTAGCTGGGCCGGCACCATCCCCGGCGCCGAGCCCACCGGCTTCTCTGCCTGGTCGAAGGAATTCCTGCAGCAATACCACGGCGGCAACTGGCTGCACGGCACCACCGTAGCGCTAGAGGATATTCCGGCCGGCGGCGTCGAGGCACTGCTGGATCAGGCCGCCAGCAAGGGCACCAACAACGATGCGATCCGTATCGACCTGCCGGACCGGAAAGAGACTTACACGGTTCCGACCAGTGGGGAATACGCCTATTACAGTGGCCGGGGCAACGCGCTGAATAACTATATGCTGGTACCGGTCGACCTCCGCGGCGCCACCAGCGCCAAGGTGGACTTCAAGGCCTGGTACGATATCGAACAGGACTGGGACTATGCGTTTGTAGGTGTCTACAACGCCGCCGGCCTGACCCCGATCGCCGGCAATATCAGCACCACCAGCAGCCCCCATAACCAGAATCCCGGCTATGGCATCACCGGAGCCTCCGGTGGCTGGAAGGATGCCGAGTTCGACTTGAGCGCCTATGCCGGCCAGCAGTTTTACCTGGTGTTTTACTACTGGACCGACGGCGCCGTCGCGAATCCCGGTTTCTACGCTGACGATATCCAGGTCACCGCCGACGGCGCCACCCTGCTCGCCGATGACGCCGAGAGCGCAGGCACCTCCAGCCTCGCCGGCTTTACCCGTAACCCCGGGTTCAACTTGTACCCGCACCACTACCTGCTGGAGTGGCGCACGCACAGCGGCGTCGATGTCGGCCTCAGCCATATCAACGTAGGCGGACAGATGCTGGCCTTCAATGAGGGCCTGGTAGTCTGGTATGCAGACGAAGGTTATGACGAAAACTGGGTCGGCATGCACCCGGGTAAAGGTTTCCTCGGCGTGGTCGATGCAGACCAGCACCCGGTCAGCTGGAACGATCACAGTGTTGCCTCCACGCGCTACCAGATCCACGACGCAGCCTTCGGCATCGACAAGCAGGACAAATCCATCCTCGACCTGCTCGACCGCTACGGCCTGCTGCTGCGCGATTTCTACACCCAGCGCAATCCGGTGTTCGACGACAGCGCCGACTACAGCGATGCGGCGATGCCCGACGCCGGCCGCGTGCTGACATCCTACGGCCTGAAGGTGCGGGTGGTATCGCAGAGCGATGACAAATCCGTGGGCAAAATCCTGTTGTATCGCTGATTCACAGCGCGCAGGTAATCTGAGCAAAAGGCGGCATCTCCCGATGCCGCCTTTTTATGCCACAAATAAAAATGCGATCGATTCTCGATTAGCAATGCGCAGCGCCGCTGGACTGGACTGATGGACCGCAGCGATTTTCTTCCAGCTGCTAATCTGAAAGCGTTGCCAACTATGAAATAGACGAGGTTCCCCGCCATGAGCGAAGAAAAGCGAAAATTGCAGCGGCGCAAGTTTCTGAAACTGGCCGGCTGTTCGATGATCCTGCTACCGGCGGCAATGATTGCCACCGATCGCGCCAGCGCGCAGAGCAAGGTAAGCAAGGAAACCGTGAAATACCAGGACAGCCCCAAAGACGGTAAAAAGTGCTCCGCCTGCCAGTTCTTTGTTGCACCGGGCAGCTGCCAACTCGTCGAGGGCAGCATCAGCCCGGACGGCTGGTGCAGCCTGTTCGCGCCGAAGCAGTCTTAGCGGGAAAAATAGCGCCTCAGGCGGGCATCCTGTGCTCGCCGCGCAGCCGGTTCACATCCGCCCGCGGCGGCGCGCCGAACATACGGCTGTACTCGCGGCTGAACTGGGACGGGCTCTCGTAACCCACCCGGTAGCTGGCCGAGGCCGCCTCCAGACCTTCGCTCAGCATCAGGCGCCGCGCCTCGTGCAGGCGCAGTTTTTTCTGGAACTGCAGCGGCGACATGCGCGTCACCTGCTTGAAGCTGTGGTACAGCGACGACTCGCTCATATTGGCGCGCTCGGCCAATTCACCGATGCGCAGCGGCTGGCTGAAGCGATCCTTCAATTCCGCGATCACCCGCGACACCCGGTGCGCCTGGCTATCGGCGACAGCGAACTTGCGCATGCGTGGCCCCATCTCTCCCATCAGCGCCCGGTAGAGGATTTCCCGGCGCGCCAGCGGCGCCAGGATCGGCGCGTCTGCCGGCGAATCCAGCAGCTGCACCAGGCGTCCCACCGCATCCAGCATGGCCGCGTCCATCTGCGCCACACACAGGCCACAGGAAACCTGTGGGCACGGCGATTCCGCCTCCAGCGGCGGCGCCTCATCACCGAGCTCGATCACCAGGTCGGTGAGTTCCTGCGGATCCACCGTCAACTTGACGCCGAGATAGGGTTTGTCCACGCTCGCCTCCTGCACCCGCCCCAGCACCGGCAGGTGTACCGATGTGGCCAGGTAACTGAGCGGCCGGTATACGATTTCGCGATCGCCCAGCTGCAGGCTCTTGCTGCCCTGTACGATAAAGGCGAGCGACGGCTCGTACACCGACGAGGCGCAGCGACTGGTGGTAGAGTCCGAGCGCCCCAGCGCCAGGCCCGGCAGCGCCGTGTCCTGCAACCCGGGCTCCACTGTCCAGCGCTGTATCCGCTGTGCCAGTGCCTGCCGCTGCTGTTCCAGGGCCCCTGTATCGGCCCGCTGTGTCAATTCACTCACTATCGGCACTCTCCACCAACCCCGCCAGCTGCCCGGCACTACCTCTTGAAATGAGCGGCCATTATACGGAGTTTTGGGCAAGCGTCTTAGAACTTTGCAGAATTGGGCAAGCAACCTGTAGCAATAAGCAAAGCGACACAATTCCGTAAAAGTCACTATTCACGGGCCCTGCAGCACAATGACCGATATTATTCGAACAGTCCTCCAAGCCCGTCACCGCCGGTAACTTTTCCCTGACAGTATAGACACCCACCAAACGCAAACAGAATCAGGCAATCAACACACAGTAACCGGATACCGTTTGATGCGCTCCCGAGGCTAGAGTTCGCCTCCGATGGAGGCGTGCCACCTTTCCCTGTCGCGCCCCGCAAACCGAAGGATGCCCAATGATGCCTGTAACCCGTTTTCTGACCCTGTTACTGCTCACCCTGCCATGGCTGCATGGATGCGACAGCAGCACGGCCCAGCCGCGACCGAAGCCGCCGGTGGTCGAGGTGGCCGAAGTGAGCGCCGGCGCCACTACGCTGTGGGAAAACTTTACCGGCCGCGTCGCCGCACCGGAAACCGTGGACCTGCGCCCGCGCGTAGGCGGCTATATCGAGTCGGTCAATTTCACCGAGGGCGAGCTGGTGACGCGCGGCCAGGTGCTGTTCGAGATTGATCCGCGCCCATATCAAGCCCGCGTCAAGGCGGCAGTGGCGCGACTGGCACAGGCCAAAAGCCAGCTGACTCTGGCCGACAGCCAGGCCAGGCGCGCGCGCCAGCTACTGGCCAGCCACGCGATTTCCCGCGAAGAGTTCGACCGCCGCCAGGCGGCCAGCGACAGCGCCCACGCCGCCGTCGACGCCGCCGCCGCGGCGCAGGAAAACGCCCGCCTGGAACTGAGCTATACCCGCGTCACCGCCCCGATCAGTGGCCGCGCCGGTCGCGCCCTGGTCACCCCCGGCAATCTCGCCGGCGCCGACCAGACACTGCTGACCACCCTCGTTTCCGTCGATCCGATGTATGTCTATTTCGAAGGCAGCCAGCGCACCCTGGCAAACAGCCGCGCGCTACTCGAAAGTCATCAGCCACTGCAGGTGAACGTCGGCCTTGGCGGTGAGGACGGTTATCCACACCACGGCCAGCTGGATTTTGTCGACAACCGCCTCAACAGCCACACCGGCACTCTGCAACTGCGCGCCGTCGTCGCCAACCCGGACGGTAGCTTCCGGCCCGGACAGTTCGCGCGCGTGGAGATGCCCACCGCAAACCTGTCCAGCGCACTGCTGGTGGACCGCAAGGCGGTACTGACCGACCAGGACCGCCGCTTTGTCTATGTCGTCGGCAGTGACAACCGAGCCCTGCGCCGCGACGTACAGACGGGCCAGACCCAGGGCGACCGGGTGCTGGTGCGCAGCGGACTGCACAGCGGCGAGCGCATAGTGGTGAACGGCCTGCAGAAAATCTTCGTCCCCGGAATGGAAGTGCAGCCGCAGCTGGTGCAGATGCAGGGCGAAGACCCGGCGCGACAGGTGGCGCAGCGCTGAACCGCGCCACTGCCTTCCCCACAGCTATTAATCAACGCCAATACCGCGCGGCGCACTGCGCCGCGCACAGGGTAATCGTGTATGAACTTTTCGCGCTTTTTCGTCGACCGGCCGATTTTCGCCTCGGTGCTGTCGATCATCATTTTCGTCGTCGGCCTGGTCAGCATTCCGGTGCTGCCGGTGAGCGAATACCCGGAGGTGGTACCGCCGACAGTGGCAGTGACCGCCCGCTATCCGGGCGCCAACCCCAAGACCATTTCCGAAACCGTGGCCACGCCGCTGGAGGAGGCCATCAACGGCGTCGAGCACATGATCTACATGAAGTCGGTGGCCGGCAGTGACGGCACTCTGACGCTCACGCTGACATTCGAACTCGGCACCGACCCGGACCGCGCTCAGGTGCAGGTACAGAATCGCGTGTCGCAGGCACTGCCGCGGCTGCCGGAAGACGTGCGCCGCCAGGGTGTGACCACACAGAAGCAGTCGCCCAACCTGATGATGGCGGTGCACCTGCTGTCGCCGGATGACCGCTTCGATGCGACCTATATCCGCAACTATGCGGTGTTGCATATCCGCGACGAGCTGGCACGTATTCCCGGCGTCGGCCAGGCGGGTCTGTTCGGTTCCGGTGACTACGCCATGCGCCTGTGGATAGATCCGCAGAAGGCGGCGTCGCTGGGCGTCACCGCTGCGGATATCACCCGTGCGGTGCGCGAACAGAATGTGCAGGTGTCCGCCGGCCAGATCGGCGCGCCGCCGATGCCCAAGGGCTCCGACTTCCTGATGTCGATCAACGCCAAAGGCCGCCTGAAAACCCCGGAGCAATTCGGCGATATCGTGCTGAAAACCGGCGCCGACGGCGAGATTACCCACCTGCGCGACGTGGCCCGCATCGAGCTGGCCTCGTCCCAGGACTCACTGCGTGCGCTGCTCGATGGCAGCCAGGCGGTGGCGCTGCCGATCTTCCAGGCCCCAGGCTCCAACTCGCTGGAAGTCTCGCGCGCGGTACGCCAGAAAATGGAGGAGCTCGACGATCAGTTCCCGGAAGGGCTGGAGTGGAAAATCGCCTACGACCCCACCGTGTTTGTCAGCACCTCGATCAAGGCGGTGATCCAGACACTGCTGGAAGCGGTGCTGCTGGTGGTACTGGTGGTGATCCTGTTCCTGCAGACCTGGCGCGCGTCACTGATTCCGCTACTGGCGGTGCCGGTCTCGATTGTCGGCACCTTCGCGGTACTGAACCTGCTCGGCTTTTCCATCAATACCCTGACCCTGTTCGGCATGGTGCTGGCGATCGGCATCGTGGTCGACGATGCGATCGTGGTGGTGGAAAACGTCGAGCGCAATATCGAGGAGGGGCTGGCGCCGCTGGCGGCGGCACACAAGGCCATGCGCGAGGTCAGCGGACCGATCGTGGCGATCAGCCTGGTGTTGTGTGCGGTGTTCGTGCCGATGGCGTTTCTCGACGGAATCACCGGCCAGTTCTACCGCCAGTTCGCCATGGCGATTGCCATCGCCACGGTAATCTCGGCGATCAACTCGCTGACCCTGTCGCCGGCGCTGGCGGCGACGCTGCTGAAACCCCGCGGTGCCGCACCGGACCTGCCGGCGCGCATTATCGACCGGCTGTGCGGCTGGATCTTCCGCCCGTTCAACCGCTTTTTCCAGCGCAGTAGCAACGGCTACCAGGGACTGGTGGGCAAAAGCCTGAAGCGCCGCGGACTGGTATTCGGCATTTACGCACTGCTACTCGGCGCCACCGTCGCCCTGTTCCAGCAGGTACCGGGCGGCTTTATCCCGACCCAGGACAAAACCTATCTGGTCGGCAGCATCCGCCTGCCGGAGGGCGCCTCGCTGGATCGCACCGAGGCAGTGGCGCGCCGGGTCAGCGAACTGGCCATGCAGACCGAAGGCGTGGCCCACGCGGCAGCGTTTGTCGGCTTTAACGCGCTGCAGCGCACCAACACGCCCAACGTGGGCACGGTGTTCATCCTGTTCGATGATTTCAGCAAACGCGAGCGCAGCGCCCAGCAGATCGCCGCGGAACTGAATGGCAAGCTGGCGCAGATCAAGGAGGGGTTTGCGGTGACCTTTATGCCGCCGCCGATCTTCGGTCTCGGTGCCGGCTCCGGCTATTCCCTGTATGTGCAGGACCGCAACGGCGCCGGCTACGGCGCGCTGCAAAATGCCACCAACCAGCTCGCCGGTGCATTGAGCCAGACGCCCGGGCTGAGCTTCCCGTTCAGCTCCTATCAGGCCAATGTGCCGCAACTGGATGCAGAGGTGGACCGCGAGCAGGCCAAGGCGCAGGGCGTCGCACTGGATGACCTGTTCGGCACGCTGCAGCTGTATTTTGGCTCGCTGTACCTGAACGACTTCAATATGCTCGGCCGCACTTACAGGGTGGTGGCTCAGGCCGATGCGCCCTTCCGCGACGAGGTGCGCGATATCGATCTGCTCTACACGCGCAACAACCGTGGCGAAATGGTACCGATCAATACCATGGTGAAACTGCACAAGAGCTTTGGCCCTGACCCGGTGATCCGCTACAACGGCTATCCGGCCGCGGACCTGATCGGCCAGTCGGATCCGGCCCAGCTCTCCTCCAGCCAGGCGCTGGCGGCGGTACAGCAGGTCGCCGATAAAACCCTGCCGGCGGGCATGAAGATCGAGTGGACCGATCTCAGCTTCCAGCAGATCACCCAGGGCAACGCGGCGATGGTGGTCTTTCCACTGGCCCTGCTGCTGGTATTCCTGGTGCTGGCCGCGCTCTACGAGAGCTGGGTGCTGCCGCTGGCAGTGATCCTGATCGTGCCCATGTGCCTGCTGGCTGCGCTGTTCGGCGTGTGGCTGACCGGTGGCGACAACAATGTGTTCGTACAGGTGGGCCTGCTGGTCTTGATGGGGCTCGCATGTAAGAACGCGATCCTGATTGTGGAGTTCGCTCGCGAGCTGGAAATCCACAATGGCCTGAATCCGCTGCAAGCGGCGCTGGAAGCCTGCCGGCTGCGCCTGCGGCCGATCATCATGACCTCAGTGGCATTTATCGCCGGTGTGGTTCCGCTGGTCCTCGCCCACGGTGCCGGCAGTGAAGTGCGCAACGTGATGGGTATCACCGTGTTTACCGGCATGATCGGCGTAACACTGTTCGGGCTGTTGCTGACGCCGGTGTTTTATGTCGCGCTGCGCAGTCTCGGCGGGCGGCAGAAAGCCCGTCGCCAGACCGAGCCTCAGTTGCCGCAGGACGTGGAGGAACCGGCTTGATGCCCGCTCACCCGCGTTAGAACAAGGGTACCGCTGGACCAAGCGTACGGCCTCCCAAAAGGGCTGGGCGAACACGGGGTTCACCCCTACAGATCCTGTTATTTGGCTCAAATTTACTGAGTCACTTACGGCAACCGTTTGGCACTGAAGTTATGCGGGCCGCGGGGTTGGTTCCGTAGGGGCGGACCTTGTGTCCGCCCTTTTTCGTTCCGCGCACTCTAGATAATTCGCCGGCAAACCTGTGCGGGGTACCCGATAAGCGGCGTGCTACTTTCCACAACGAAATAGCAAGGCATAAAGCCGTGTCAGTAATGACAAGGGTATACAGGCGAGAATCACAATCACACCGAGCAAACCGCGCATCAGGTCGCTGCCTTCGCGGTGTTCTTCATCGTCATTGCGGTAGGCCCGGTAGCAGTGACCCGGCCCTTCCAGCGGAGAAAAAGTAAAGTCAATCACGGCTTCCATCGCCCGCCACCACGGGCGGAACGGGGTTTCCTGCACGCGGGCAAAATAGCCGGTGCGCGCGGAAATGGTGGAATCCGGGTTGCCACCGGCGAGGGCGTTGCCCAGTTGATCAATGGCGATCAGGACTCCACTAATCCAGCGCATATCAGCCGGCGTCTACGCCCTCGAAGAAATCCACCTCGCCGGTTTCCAGAGAATACTCGGCACCCACAATCATCAGTTCGCCGCTCTGCACCAACTCTTCCAGAATCTGCGAGCCGTAGCGCAGCTGCCTGGCCGATGCGCGAATATTGGCGCGTACCGCGCGTTCCACCAGATCTTCGTCGCCGCTTTGCGGGGCAGCCTCCACCAGCGGCTCGATCGATGGGCGGATGCGATCGACGATCGAGCGCAAGTTGGGCGAGCGATTCTCCTGCGGGCGCTGCAGCTCATCCAGAGTCGCCTGAATGGCACCGCAATTGGAATGCCCCATTACCACGACCAGGCGGGTGCCAAACGCCTCAGCGGCAAACTCGATACTGCCGATCTGCGATGGCGCCACCACATTGCCAGCCACGCGGATCACGAACAGGTCGCCGAGGCCCTGGTCGAACACCAGCTCTGCCGGCACACGCGAATCTGAACAGCCGAGTATGATCGCAAACGGCGCCTGCCCCTCCACCAGTTCGCGCCGCTTTTCCATCATTTCTGCGGTGCTCTGTTCCTGGCGACCGGCAACAAAGCGCTGATTACCCTCGATCAAACGCTGCAGGGATTCCTGTGCTGAAGACATGCTGTGTTCACCTCGACAATATTTTTCTGGCCCGCGTGGCGTTAGCGCGACGGTGCATTAGCACTGGGCCGCCGCGGACTGCCATCGATTACGGATAGGAGAATGGTTGTACTGGTGCGGTCACGACACGATTGCGACCCACCAGTCGGAATATATCGACTGAGAGGCCGATCTACCAGCCCGACGCGGGAAAAACCACGCCCTAGCGCCAGCAGCGCGGGCTAGCCGCTCACACGGAGCGGCAGCGCAGGTTGGTGAAATACGGCGGGCAGCTATCCCCGCCGGGGCAATCGGTATCGACGGGGGGCGGAGCCGGCTCGCCGGGCAGCGGACAGATACCACTGGCGATATCACTGCACCAGTTGCCGCCATCCAGCTGGTAACAGGCGCCGCTCTCGGAGAAGCACTGATTGCGGTCCGGTACCTGCTGATCGCCATCCAGACACTGGCGCGGGAAAGCCTCCACGTCTGCCAGCGGCAATGTGCGCTGGCTGTAGTACCGCGGGGTACCGGCCAGATCGCACCAGAAACCATCCATTCTCGTGGCGCCATCGAAACTGGCACAACCACCGATCAGCACGGCGAGGGACATGGAAAAGGCGAGTAAAATCCGTTTACTTTTCATATTCAATGCAACGTTTGCCACCGGAGATTTCGAAACACTTGGCCGAGGCCGGACACATGGAGCCGGGCGCCAACTCCTCCGCATCACCCGGGCAGCCGCCGGAATAGCTTGAGCTACGCGCGGGCTGGGCCGGCGCGCGGTAGTCCGCTCGCGGTACCGGCTGAGAATAAGGGTAGACCACCTCATCGCGGGGGTCGGTGGTGCCGCAACCGGCCAGCAGTGCCGCGGCGGCGAGCGCCGCGCCAGTGAGCGTCATTTTCAGCATCGATTTACCTCCGTTGGACGCCGCCGCAACGGCGGGCGTTGGCGTGAATAACCCGGCGCGGCTGGCGCCACCGCCGTGATTGTTTCACCGCCCTTCCCTGGCGGAGAAATCAGTAGACCCGCATTACCGGAAAAAACCAGCAGGCCGAGCCCACCTTGCCCAGATCCGTATCCACCGAACAGTGCCGGCTGGCAGCGGGCGGCAGCGCCGAGTTGGGCTGGTAATTGCCTACCTCGACAAAGTCTGCACTCTGGGTGGCGTCATCGGGGTCAAAAAAGAACGGGTCGTCTCTACCACCGTCTTCGACAGGAAGCAGAATGCAGCCCTGCAGCGCCAGCACTGCCACGGAGGACAGGGCCAATATCCCTATGCGCTTCATTTCCGAATACCTCTCGCTTTCAGAATTGCGCTTAAAACTTATACAACCTGAGTTTAGCTGGAGGGGGTTTGGAGCTGGCGCTGGCGGGAAAATTTATGCGCGTAATTCAACGTTTGAGGCGGGGTCGGGAGGGATGTCGACAACAGTTGGAGCGCATGGCGCGCCCTACACAGGGCGCGCCGTGCAACTGGATTACAGCAGCAGGCGGCGTACGTCGCTCAGCATGCTGACCAGGTAGGTCATGAAACGGCCGGCGTCGCCGCCGTTGACCGCGCGGTGGTCGTAAGACAGTGCCAGCGGCAGCATTTTGCGCGGTACGAATTCCGTGCCGTTCCACTCCGGCCGTACCGACAGCCTGGACACACCGAGAATCCCCACTTCCGGCGCGTTGACGATCGGCGTAAAGCCGGTGCCGCCGATAGCGCCGAGGCTGGAAATGGTGAAGCAGGCGCCCTGCATGTCCTTCGGCTTCAGCTTGCCGTCGCGGGCGGCGAGCGCCATCGCAGTGGCTTCTTCCGCCAGGTCGTACAGGCCTTTCTTGTCGACATCGCGGATCACCGGCACCATCAGGCCCTTCGGCGTATCCACCGCCATGCCCACATGCACATAGTCCTTGCGCACGATGTGCTCACCGTCATTGTGCAGCGACACATTGAAGCTGGGCTCTGCGCGCAGGGCCGCAGCGACCGCCTTGAGCAGGAACGGCACCGGCGTGAGTTTCACACCGCGCTTTTCCGCCTCGGCTTTCATGGACTTGCGGAAGTCCTCCAGCTCGGTGATGTCGGCATCGTCGAACTGGGTGACGTGGGGCACGTTGAGCCAGTTGCGCGCCATATTGGCGGCGGTGATCTTGTGGATCTTGCTCATCGGCTCGACATTGACCGGGCCGAACTGGCTGAAATCGATCTCCGGCATCTTGGCGATGCCCAGACCGCCGCCGACGCCCACGGCGCCGCTCTCAGCCTTCTTCACCTGCTCTTTGACGTAGGCGTGCAGGTCGTCCTTGGTAACGCGATTGCGCGGACCGGTGGGCTTGACCTTGTTCAGGGTCACACCCAGTTCGCGGGCCAGCTTGCGCACCGCAGGACCGGCATAGACCTCCGCGGAAACGGTCAGGTCGCGCTCCAGATACTGGTCCTTCTGCGGCGCGGCCGGCGGCTCCGCAGCGGCCTGCTCGGCAGCCGGGGTCGCGGGCTTTTGTTCTGTGGCCGGAGCCGCTTCGGCAGCGGGCTGTTGCGCCGGCGCGGCCGCGCCGGAAACCGCCTTCATCACACCGATCACGTCGCCAGTGGACACCTTGTCCCCGTCCTTGACGGAAATGGACACGATGGTGCCCGCCTTGGGCGCCGGGACATCCATGGAGGCCTTGTCGCCTTCCACCACGATCAGCGAATCGCCCTCGTCGACTTCGTCACCGGCAGAGACGCTGATTTCAATCACGTCCACCGCATCGGCGCCGCCGAGGTCGGGTACCACAATATCCTGCTCGGTGGCTTCACCGGCGGGCGCCGCGGCAGCCTGCTGCGGCTCGGCTGGTTGCGCCGGCTGCTCCGCCGCGGGTTCGGCCGGTTGCTCCGCCTCCTGGGCGGGCTCTTCAGCGCTGTCGCCTGCGGCGTCGGTCTCGATCTCGCCGATCACGTCACCCTCGGACACCTTATCGCCTTCGCTGACAGAGATGCTGAGGATCTTGCCCGCCACAGGGGCGGGTACGTCCATCGAGGCCTTGTCGCCTTCCACGACAATCAGCGCATCTTCTTCTGCCACGGTGTCGCCAACGGCAACGGAAATTTCGATTACATCTACCTGATCGGCGCCGCCGAGATCAGGCACTTTGATGACTTGTTTTGCCATGTCTCTACCTTCCTTTTTCAGCGGGCCTTATACCAGGCGCGGATT
The DNA here is from genome assembly GCF_039696035.1 of Microbulbifer sp. SAOS-129_SWC. GTDB lineage: Bacteria > Pseudomonadota > Gammaproteobacteria > Pseudomonadales > Cellvibrionaceae > Microbulbifer. The sequence goes on along the minus strand of NZ_CP155567.1, from coordinate 926,521 downwards.
CATTTTTTCCGCGTCGACGTTCAGTTTCTTGATGGCGTCGGCAACCTCACTGGCTTCGATCACACCCTGCTTGGCCAGGCCAGTCAGTGCGGCGATGGTCACGTAGTTGCGATCCACCTCGAAGAAGCGGCGCAGCTGTTCGCGGCTGTCACTGCGGCCGAAGCCGTCGGTGCCCAGCGCGATCATGTCGCCGTCGATAAACTCGCGCAGCGGCTCGACGTAGGCACGGATGTAGTCAGTGGAAACCACCACCGGCGTCTCGTTGCCCTCAAACTGCTCACTGACCCACGCTTTGCGCGGTTTTTCGGTCGGGTGCAGCATATTCCAGCGCGCTGTGTCCTGGCCCTCGCGGGCAGCTTCGGTGGCGGAAGTCAGGTTCCACACATCGGAGGTCACGCCAAACTGGTCGGCGAGGATATCCGCCGCGGCCAGTACTTCGCGCAGGATGCTGCCGGCACCGACCAGCTGCACATGCTTCTTGGCCGCCTTGCCTTTGCCCGCCTTGCGCGAGTTGCTGTCGAGTTTGTAGATACCGCGGATGATGCCCTCTTCCACGCCCTGCGGCATTTCCGGCTGCAGGAAGTTCTCGTTCTCGATGGTGATGTAGTAGAACAGGTTCTTCTGCTCTTCGTACATCTCCTTGAGCCCCTGGCGCATGATCACTGCCAGGTCGTAACCGAAGGCCGGATCGTAGCTCTTGCAGTTGGGGATGGTGCCCGACAGCACATGGCTGTGGCCGTCCTGGTGCTGCAGGCCTTCACCGTTCAGGGTGGTACGGCCGGCGGTGGCGCCGATCAGGAAGCCGCGCGCCTGCATATCGCCGGCGGCCCAGGCCAGGTCGCCGATACGCTGGAAGCCGAACATCGAGTAGTAGATGTAGAAGGGCACCATCGGCACGCCGTGGTTGGAATAGGCGGTGGCCAGCGCCATCCACGCGGACATGGCACCAGCTTCGTTGATGCCCTCTTCCAGCACCTGGCCCTTCTTGTCTTCCTTGTAATACATGATCTGGCCGTGATCGACCGGCGTGTATTTCTGCCCCTGGGAGGAGTAGATACCCAGCTGGCGGAACAGGCCTTCCATACCAAAGGTACGGGCTTCATCGGGCACGATCGGTGCGACGTTCTGGCCCATCTTCTTGTCTTTCACCAGCGCGGACAGCGCGCGTACAAACGCCATCGTGGTGGAGATTTCGCGGTCGCCGGAGCCCTTGGTCAGCGCGCTGAAAGCGTCCAGGCCGGGAATTTCCAGCTTCGCCACCTCGGTCGAGCGCGACGGTACCGGGCCACCCAGGGCCTTGCGGCGCTCGGCCATGTACTTCATTTCCGGGCTGTCGGGCGCCGGGCGATAGTAGGGCACATCCTCGATTTCCTTGTCGGTAATCGGGATGGCAAAACGGTCGCGGAAGCGCTTGAGCGCCTCGGTGTCCATTTTCTTGACGTTGTGGGTATCCATGGCCGCTTCGCCCGCGGCACCCAGACCGTAGCCTTTTACGGTCTGCGCCAGGATGACGGTGGGCTTGCCCTTGCTCGCCATGGCTTCCGCATAGGCCGCGTAGACCTTGTACGGATCGTGGCCGCCGCGGTTGAGTTTCATGATCTGGTCGTCGGAGAGGTCCTTGACCATCTCCAGCAGCTCCGGGTATTTGCCGAAGAAGTGCTCGCGAGTGTAGGCGCCGCCGTTGGCCTTGAAGTTCTGCATCTCGCCGTCGACGGTCTCGTCCATGACTTTCTGCAGCAGGCCCTTGTCGTCTTTCTCCAGCAGCGGATCCCACAGGCGGCCCCACAGGACCTTGACCACGTTCCAGCCGGCACCGCGGAAGACACCTTCCAGCTCCTGCACGATCTTGCCGTTGCCGCGCACCGGGCCGTCGAGGCGCTGCAGGTTGCAGTTGACCACGAATACCAGGTTCTCGAGGTTTTCGCGGCCCGCCATGGAGATGGCGCCCAGGGTTTCCGGCTCGTCACACTCACCGTCACCAAGGAAAGCCCACACCTTGCGGTCGCCGCGCGGCGACAGGCCGCGCGCGGACAGGTAGCGCATGACGTGCGCCTGGTAGATCGCCTGGATCGGGCCCAGGCCCATGGATACGGTCGGGAACTGCCAGTAATCCGGCATAAGCCACGGGTGCGGGTAGGAAGACAGGCCCTTGCCGTTCACCTCGCGGCGGAAATTGTCCAGCTGCTCTTCGTCGAAGCGGCCTTCCAGGTAGGAGCGGGCATAGATGCCCGGCGCGCTGTGACCCTGGAAGAAGATCAGGTCGCCGCGCTCTTCGCCCTCGTTACCGCGGAAGAAGTAGTTGAAGGCAACGTCGTACAGGGTGGCCGCAGAGGAGAAGCTGGCGATATGGCCGCCCAGGCTGTCGCTGTTGGAGTTGGCACGTACCACCATCGCCAGCGCATTCCAGCGGATCAGCGAGCGGATACGGCGCTCCATGAACAGGTCACCGGGCATGCGCTTTTCCGCGTTCGGCGGAATGGTGTTGCGGTAGGGCGTAGTGATGGCCGCAGGCAACTTCACGCCCACATCAGTGGCGCGGTCGGTCAGCTGTTTCAGCAGCGCGGCAGCGCGCTCCTTGCCGCTGAAGCGGATCACCGCCTGCAGCGCGTCCAGCCACTCCTGTGTTTCCTGGATATCGGTTTCATCTTGCATCAAACAATGCTCCTCGGCGGATTGTACGACGTCGAGTCTTCAGACTTGTGACGGGACGCCCCTGAAAGCCGAACCGCGCAGCCCCGCACCGCAACGGATGTCGCTCCGGCTCGCGAAGTGCAGGGATACCGGACGGTGACCGGCGCGCGCAATCGGTTTTCAGGGGTGCCCAAGAATCAGTTTTTTGGGTATCGGGCAAAGTACAGCGCAAACAGAAAATTGCTTCCCTTTTTTGCATTTCCCGCCAATTCGCCACCTTCGTTGGCGGGAATGCAAAGTTTGCCAATGCTCACTGTGCGTGACGGAAAGGGGAAACAGAGCCTGCTTGTCGCCTTTGGTTCTGTCGTTCTGGCTGTGAATGCCGGCCCTGCGGGGCCTCGAGCGGAGGCGATTGTAGTATTACTACAAAACTTTTTCCAGACAGAGCAATTAGTAACAACTAAAACCAATATTCAAAACAAATATTTGCCCATATACCAGTTAAGCAGAATAACCTGTCGCAAAAAGCGTAAATTAAATTACAAAATCGACCGCCGCCTGTGGCGGCCCGGTCTGCGCCCCGACTGGGCGGTCCCCGGGGAAGTTGCACCGGCAGTGGCGGCGCTCCCGGCCGGAACCTCACTGCACAGCCACGGTGCTGTGGATAATCCGCTCGCCCCTCCGGCCGTGGCGTCCTCTATATAGAAGAATAACCAGGGTATCCCTGCCCCCGGCCTGACGCCTCGGCCGGACGAGATCTGGCAAGTGACCCACCGGATAGTCGCCCAGCTGCCGTGTTGGCTCCACTCCGGTTCCGGCACCGCCCGACTCCCGGCAGCGCCAATCCGTCACCGGTATCCCCACCGGCACACCACTCTCGCGGGAGAACGCGATCGCCGGGGCCGAAAATCCGGCTTCGGCGATGGGCAAGCGAGGTTCACAGTGGAAGGTCTGCCGTGTCGGCATAGGGGGCAGCCCACCACCGACCCGGGCCGATAACCGGTTCAATCCCTATCGGAACAGCTGCTTCCGGCGGATTGGTGACCACAGTATCACGGCCTCGGATCGACGGCCGCGCCACCGCCAAAGACTTCGGGACTTGTCAATCGCAGGCGCCGACGGTGTGCAGTGTGTGCTGGCGGCCCGCAACCAGCTGCACCCGCCCCCTTAAGTCGACAATTTCAGCGGACATATCACAGACTGGCTAACGCCTCCCGCGGAGAGAAACGCGAATTAACGGATTCGTCCAGGTCACTGCCAGGGCAATTCACTGCCGCACGGATTCTTTCGGTGTGCCATTGCCACAGCATGTCATTACCGTCTGCAGAGCGCCGTAACCAACCCGATTAAAATGAATTAAACGTCAATCAGATTAATTTTTTGCACGAGAGCGGACACATCCACGTTCGCGCAAACAGAAATCGAAACCAGAAAACCACGTACTTTCCCCGGCATAAGAGTAAAAATACATAGGCTGCTGCCAGAAAAATCTCTTTGCCAATTTTTCCAGACACTAGCGCCCGGCAAGCACCCCAACAACAGGATACGACTGCCCTCTCCGAATAAATACCGGTGCTGTTTTTCGGCAGACGCTACAGGATCCGATGACTCCTGACACGGCGACGAGAAAAGGTACAATGTACATCGCGGTAACCACCAAAGAAAATAAGCAAAACTCCAATATGCCCCCATCCATTCGCGACAGAATCCACCGGATATGGGATCGACTGGCCGAGTTCCCCGAACCACAGCTGAGCACTCTGGGGCTGCAATACCTGCTGGGATCCGTTAGCGAACTGATCGACGCCCACCACGCCTACTGGCTGAGCAGCCTGCATTTGCGCTACCGGGATGAAGAACAGGATCCGATGCTCGGCTGGAGGCCGGGACCAGTGTTTCATTACAGGGAGATGCCCGAAGACCGGGCATTTTACAGGAAACAGGTGAAGGCAACGGAGGACGGAAACTACATCCCGCAAGAGAGCACGATCAATCACCTCCGCCAGGCGGGTAACTTTCGCGCCACGCTGTTACGCGACCATGTGTCCCCGGAATTTTTCCGCAGCGAACACTATCAAAATCATTTTCTGGCCCGCGGTATCTCCGATACGCTCTATGTGGTTGCACCGGTCAACACCGATACCGAAGTCTACTTCTGCTTCAATCGCATCGGCACGCAGCACCCATTCGACACCACCGACCTGGACATTGCCGCAGACACCATCCGCTGCCTGGGCTGGTTCCACAAAAAGGTACTGCTGGGGCACGGTCTGCTGGTCGCCCACAAGCCACTCACCGCAACAGAAAGGAAGGTCATGCAATACCTGCTGACCGAGTTGGCGGAAAAGCAGATCGCCGAAAGACTGAAACAGAAACCCGACACCACACACAAGCATATCTGCAACATCTACCGCAAGTTCAATATCAACAGCCGCGCCGCCCTGATGGCCATTTGGCTCGGACGCTCCAACTGAATTTCGTATTCCCTGTTTAGGGAATAACGTCAACCAGTGCAACTGTGGCAGTCTTGTAAGCGACGAATCTTGCGTCGATTAGCGTTACCAAAAGGACTATCACCATGCGAGCACTGGAATGCCGCCTGATCAATGCATCAATTGCCTGCTACGCCATCAAGGATGGAAGCCTTCCCGCGGACAACCCAAACCTGAAAGCACTGGGTCTACAGCCGGGCACAAAGCCGACGGTGTTTGTGAATGGTCCGGAACAGATCAACGCCGGCTTTGTCGCCGAGATTGAGGATGGCTGGGTGGTACTGGCCCTGCGCGGCACCCTGCCACCATTCAACGGCAACTTCTGGGCCTGGGTAGACGACTGGCTACAGGATTTTGAAGCGGGCCCGACCGACTGGATCGTCAACGGCCAGACATTCGGCCGCGTAGAAACCGGCTTTGCCGACGCCCTGCTCAGTATTTGGGGGCAGGTAGAAAGCGCTATCGCCAAGATCGACCTGACATCGAAACAGGGGATACTGATCACCGGCCACTCCAAGGGCGCGGCCATGACTTTCCTCGCAGCCTCACTGCTGAAAAGTGCCCATCCGCATATCCTGATAGAAAACTGCTGCTTTGCCGCGCCCCTGACCTGCGACGCAACCTTCCGTACCAATTACGACGCCCTCGGCCTGCGCCCCTTTACCGTGCGCTACCAGAACGAATACGACCTGGTGCCCTACCTTCCCTGGTGGCCCGTCCTCGCACTGCTGGCCAACGCGCAGCGGCGGAATCTGGGAGAAGTCTCGCCGCGGCTGGCGAGTGAAAACTGGCCCGAGGCGGGCAGCAATCTCTATACACCGGTAGGAATACTGCGCTATCTGGGTCCCGACTGTGTGACGGAATACGGCGAAAAGGCCGAGCGGGATGCCTGGGATGCGATGAAGTATGCCCTCGATCATCTCGAGTTCGAGAAAATTGTCGACGCGCACTCGGCTTCCGGACGCTATTTGAAGTGCGTGTGCGGCTGAGACAACACCATGACGATAATCGGTGAAACCCTCCGTCGCGCAGCAAACGGAAAGCGCACATGTTGAGTGCCCTCGCCCTGCCCAGTGAGCTCGATCTGCGCCCGGCAACGGGCTCCGACCAGAAATTCCGCCAACGGCTGTTCGCTTCAACGCGACAGCACCTGCAGCAACTGCCATTGCCGGACACGCAAATCGAACTTCTTTTAGAGCAGCAGTACCGACTTCAGCAGGTGCACTATGCCCAGCAATGGCCGGCCGCACAGACGCAGGTGATTCTGCAATCGGGCCGTGAGATTGGAGCCGTCACGGTCGATGAAGGGGCATGCGGACTGCATATCATCGATATCGCTCTCGAGCCCCCCGCCCGTGGCCAAGGTTACGGAACATCAGTATTGCGCGCCCTGCAGGCATCGGCCGAAAAGGAAGGTTTGACGATCAGCCTGTCAGTGGACCGGCAAAACCTGAAGGCGCAAAAACTCTATCGCGCGCTTGGTTTTCGAGTAAATGGAACCTCTACCACCCATAATTCCATGCTTTGGAAAACGCCGAACACGGCAGTACCCGATGGGCGTGAGGGGCCGAGGCCGACTGCGGATAGTGAAATTTTGTACGGCTAACTTCATCAAACAACAACCAGGGAGTAGACAAAATGGCTGAACCCTTCCTCGGGGAAATCAACTTTTTCCCCTACGGCTTCACCCCGAATAAATGGATGTCATGCGATGGCCAGCTCTTGCCGATCATGCAGTACCAGTCGCTATATGCGCTATTGGGAAACCAGTTCGGTGGCGACGGCAGGACGACCTTTGCACTGCCCGATCTGCGCGGGCGGGTCCCCATGCACCCCGACGACGTTACGCCACAGGGCGCCAAGGCCGGTGAGGAAAATGTAACCCTGACGAAAAACCAGATCCCGCACCACAACCACACGGTGGCGGCATCCACCGCGGGCGGCACGCTCAAGCAGTATGACGGCAGTCTGTTCGCGTCCGCTTCCGGAACCGACACAAAGTTTTATGCGACATCGGGAGCCATGCAGACACTGAATACGGCGACTGTGTCGTCGGCTGGTGGATCACAGTCCCACCCCAACTGCCAGCCTTCTCTGGTAGGGAATTACTGCATCGCCGTTGAAGGCCTTTTCCCGAGCTTCAGCTGATTTCAGCCCGGGAACATCACAAGGAGCAAAATAATGAGTGAATCATTTGTGGGAGAGATCCGTATCTTCGCCGGCAACTATGCGCCAAAAGGCTGGGCGTTTTGTCACGGCCAGCTATTAGCCGTAAGTGAAAACGATGCTCTGTTTTCGTTGCTCGGCACAATTTACGGTGGTGATGGCCGCAACACCTTTGCGCTGCCGGATCTGCGCGGGCGCCTCCCGGTCGGCGAGGGACAAGGGAACGGACTGTCACCGCGCCGTTTGGGGCAGAAGTTCGGCCAGGACAGCGTCACTCTGACTCAAGCACAGTTACCCGCACACCGTCACGACTTTGTCGCCACCACGGCCGCCGCCGAAAGCGCAAGCCCGTCGGGCGCTCTATTCGCGAACACCGGCGGCGAAAACCCGTATGTCTCATCGGCCACCACTCCTCAACCAAGAACCATGGATCCACGGACTATCACTGCCACTGGGGGCAGCCAGGCGCATGACAACACCATGCCCAGCCTCGCCGTGAATTACATCATCAGCCTGTGGGGAATCTATCCGGCTCGCAACTAATTACAGGAGAGACATCATGGATCCATTTATCGGCGAAATTCGGCAACTTCCTTTTAACTCGGCCCCACGTGGCTGGGCACTGTGCGACGGACAGCTGCTGCCCATCAGCCAGAACACCGCGCTATTTTCTATTATCGGTACCACCTACGGCGGCAACGGAACAACGACATTTGCGCTCCCCGATCTCAGAGGGCGCGTTGCGCCTGGCGCTGGCCAGGCACCGGGGTTCCAATACTGGGAGCTCGGGACCGTACGGGGTGAAGGGGCGGTAACCCTCACGTCCGCGGAGATGCCTCAGCACAATCACGGTATGCATGGCCTCGATCAGACCGGAGATACAAATCAACCATCGAACACCGCCTTCCTGGGGCAGGACGGTGGCCGCGGCGGCCAGGGAAGCATCAATTTTCTCGCACCGCCTGAAACCCAACCCGATGCCACCTTGACGCCCGAGGTGCTGTCGCTCAGCGGGGAAAGCCAGGCGCACGAAAACCGGCAACCTTTCCTGAGTGTGAATTACTGTATCGCGCTGACGGGCATATTCCCGTCGAGAAGCTAGCGGTTTCCGAGCAAGCCGCCGACCTTCTCTGTCGGCGGCTTTTTCCGTTTAAATAAAAACTGTAAAGCATGTCAAAAACGCTACATTTTATTTCCGGGCTGCCCCGCTCCGGCTCGACCCTGCTGGCCGGCATACTGCGCCAGAACCCCCGCTTTCATGCTGCCATGAGCAGTCCGGTAGCCGGTCTGATCAACGGTGCGTTGGAACAGATGGGCGCCGGCAGCGAGTTTTACACTTTTTTCGATGAGAACAGGCGCAAGCGTATTTGCCGCGCGCTGTTCGATGCCTACTACGCGAACACATCCACCTCTGCCGCAACCGCCTCCGAGGTGATTTTCGATACCAACCGTCTGTGGACCGCGCGACTGCACCAGCTGGTAGAGCTGTTTGATGATTTCAAGGTGATCTGCTGTGTACGCAACCCGGCCTGGATCATGGACAGCTTTGAGGTGATCTACCGCAACAACCCGTTCGACTATAGCCGTATGTTCAACGCCGCCAGTCGCCAGACGGTCTACAGCCGCTGCGAGGCACTGATGGGTGGCAGCACGGTCGGCAGTGCCTGGATGGCGCTGAAAGAGGCCTACTACGGTGAGTACTCAAGCAGGCTACTACTCGTGGACTACGACCTGCTGACACAGCACCCGGCCAAAGCGCTGGAATTGATTTATCGCTTTCTCGGGGAAGCGGACTTTCACCACAATTTCGATGACGTCGAGTACGAAGACGGCGAGTTCGACTACAAGCTGGGGGTCAAGGGGCTACACAGCGTGCGCCGCAAAGTGGAATTCAAACCCCGCCGCAGCATCCTGCCGCCAGACCTTTTCACCAAATACCAGGAAATGGATTTCTGGCAGGACAGCACCGGTACCGCTGCCAATATTATTGCCAAACAGCAGAATAAAATCAGGGAACAAGAAAATGCATAGGGAGATTCTCGGGGGGCTGACCAGCCTGTTGATTCCGTTTGCCGCCTATGGTGCAGCCGCCAGTTATGGCGCTTACCAGCCCCGGCGCGCGGCCATTGCCACCGGCAACCAGTTACCCGTGCCGCGGGTCAAAGACCGCGCCCCGGAACACGGAAAATTTGCGGCGAGCGATACCGACCTGGATATCGCCTCCGGTTCCCCCGTCAGAGAGCTGGTGATCATCGATGCGGCGGTGCCGGAGCGGGCGCTGCTGCAGAGCGCCACCCGGCCCGGCGTTGAAACCCTGGTGCTGAAACCGGGCGATGACGCTCTCGCGCAGACAGCAACATTGCTGAATAATTACCACAACCTCGACGCAGTACACCTGATCTCCCACGGTGAGGCGGGCGCCCTGCTGCTGGGCGGCCAGCGCATCGATAAAGCCGCACTCGAGGCACGGCCGCAATTTCTGGCAGCACTCGATCAGGCCACCCGCACCGGTGCGGATCTGTTGTTGTATGGCTGCGATCTGGCTAGCAAAGACTCTGAGCTGCTGGATGTAATCCAACAGCACTCGCACCTGGATGTCGCCGCCTCCAATAATGCCACCGGTGCTGCGGCACTCGGTGGCGACTGGACGCTGGAGATACAGGAAGGTGATATCGAGACCCGGCAACCATTCAGCGATAAAGCCCTGCGGAATTTTTCCGCGATATTGCGGCCTTTCGGTACCCAGACATTTGACAGCCGCAATGATGACTTATACGGAGTAAACCCCTCAATTGACTGGGGGGACTTCATCACTTATATCGACAGCAATGGTCACAAGGAGGCACTCGGCGCACAACGGAATTGGTGCACCCATGACTTATATGTAGGCATTTACTACGCCGATTCCCGTTTTCTTATAAGTTCTGACCCGAATAGCGAATCGTTTGGCGTTACCGGGTTAAACATCTACGCCCCCGATAACAACAATCCCCCCGACAATTCGGCAGACAACGTCACAATCTACGGCTACGAGGCGGGGAGCAGTACACCGGTGGCCGCAAAGAGTAATGTTGACGTCTCGTCGGGTAACCCGACGCAGATCGATCTGACCACGGGAATTACCGGCTCCTTTACCAACATCGTACGCCTGGGAATTCGTGCCCAAAACCTCACCAACGGCACCGATCACTTCGATTTTTGCCTGCGGTCAGTAGATTTTACGACGCTCGATATCGACGGCACCCTGACCGCTTCCGGTACCGTCAGCGAACCGGTGGGGCTCGACAGCACCGTCGATACCAGCGGCGAAGCGGTAGACCTGTTCGATTTTACCGTCAAAGACGGCGGCAGCGGCGACGGCAAAGCGTTGCAGGCCTCCGCCGTCACCGTGCATGTCTCCGGTACCTCGACCGATAGCGAGCGCGGCAGAATTACCTGGCGCCTGAACGGACCGGATGCGAGCAATGTGACGGGCACTTACAACCCGAGCACGGATACCATCACTTTCTCCGGCCTGAGCCTGTCCATCGCCGACGGTGGCAGCGAAACCTATACCGTCAACGCCTTTTATAACGACAATTCCACCCTCCGCGACGGCCATACCATCGTGCTCAAACTCGACGGCGACTCCGACCTGACCATCGACGGCGGCGGTACCGCGATGTCGGGCACCAATGCGTTGGTCACCAATGGCACCGGCACCACCATCGACGTCGACGCCACGCAACTGGCTTTCGCCACCCAGCCCGCCGGTTCGGTATCGGGCAGCGCGCTCACTACCCAACCGGTGGTCGCGGCGCAGGACGCCTTCGGCAATACCGACACGGATTTCAGCGGACTCATTACCCTGACCGAAGACGGCGCCGGCAGTTTGAGCGGCAACAGCCTGACCCCGGTCAACGGCGTGGCGACGTTTACCGGTCTGACTTACACCGCCACGGCGGATCAGGAGAGCTTCACGCTCACCGGGAGCAGCAGTGGCGTGGCCTCGGTCAGCGCCAGTGCTCTCACGGCGGACGTGGTCGCAACAAAACTGTTATTCACCACACAACCGGCACCGACCAGCGTCGCCAGCGGTATGTTGACCGACTTTACCAGCGACCCGGTGGTGCGCGCGGTCGACGCCGACAACACACTCGATACCGGTTACGCATCCGCCATTACCCTGCAGGCCAACGGCCCCGGCAGTGCGTTCATCACCGCCACCGGCGATACCGACGGCGCAGCGAATACCGTAACCCTCACACCCGGCGCTGGGGTTTCCAGCTTCGCCGATCTGAACATCAATTACACAACTTCCGGCACTGCCAACGAAACCTTTACGCTGCAGGTCACGTCCGGTGCCCTGGCCAGCGCCGACAGCAGCATGCTCACCGCCATCGCCAACCAGCCACCGACCGATATCGCGCTGAGTTCACTCGACGTCAATCAGAGTGGCGGAGTCAATGCCGCAGTGGGTAGCCTGAGCAGCACCGATGTAGACGCGGCGGATTCCCATACCTACAGCCTGGTCACCGGCAGCGGCGACACAGATAACGGCAGTTTCAATATCGGTGGCGATCAGCTGCGGGCCAACGATGCCGGCGCACTGGCAGCCGGAACCTACAGTGTGCGCATCCAGGCTCAGGACAGCGCCGGTGGAACCTTTGCAAAAGCCTTTAGCATTACCGTGGCTGACGATATCGCGCCGGGGGTCAGCAGTGTCAGCGTCCCCGCGAATGGCACCTACATCGCCGGAGAGAATCTCGACTTTACCGTTAATGCCAGCGAAAACCTGACCGTCACCGGCACCCCGCGCATCCCGCTCACTATTGGCGGACCCATCGTGTACGCGGACTATGTCAGCGGCTCCGGTACTGCGGTGCTGACTTTCCGCTATGCGGTACAACCGGGAGATGCGGATACCGATGGTATCGCCGTGGGCGGTGCCATCCAGCTCAACAGCGGCACCATCGTCGACGACTCCGGCAACATTCTCGACACAAACCTGAACAGCGTCGGCACCACGGCGAACGTGCTGGTCGATGCGATCGCCCCGGACGCGCCGTCGCAACCCGACCTGATCAGTGCGTCGGATACCGGCGTCTCCAGCAGCGACAATATCACTGCCGATTCCACCCCGACCCTGTCCGGCACAGCGGAAGCCAACAGCGTGGTCACCATCAGCTCCAATGTGGGCGGCGCGCTGGGTACAACGACGGCAGACGGCAGCGGCAACTGGTTATTCACACCACCGACGGCACTGTCGGACGGTGACCACGTATTGATCGCCACGGCCACGGACGCCGCCGGTAATACCTCGATCACATCGGCGGAGCTGACCGTGACCGTGGACACCACCGCGCCGGGCACCCCGCCGGCCCCGGATCTGGCCGCAGCTTCGGATCTCGGTGCCTCCAGTACTGACAATATCACCGCGGATTCCACCCCCTCACTGACCGGCACGGCGCAGGCGAACAGCGTGCTCACCATCAGCTCCAATGTCGATGGCGTCCTCGGCACCGCGACGGCGGACGGCAGCGGCAACTGGTCGTTTACCCCGGGCACTGCCCTGTCAGAAAATGTGCATGCGCTGATGGCGACTGCGACCGATGCAGCCGGCAACACCTCTGTACAATCCGCCGGCCTCAGTGTAACGATCGATGTTACGCCGCCCGCTGCGCCATCCACACCGGACCTCGACGCGGCATCGGATCTGGGGGCCTCCGATACGGACAATGTCACCTCGGACATCACCCCCACGCTGACCGGTACGGCGGAAGCAAACAGCGCTGTGACGCTCACCTCTGACCGGGACGGCACCCTCGGCACCGCCACGGCCAACGGCAGCGGTAACTGGTCATTCACACCCACGACAGCGCTCTCACAAGCCGCGCATACACTGACCGCCATCGCCACCGACCTCGCCGGCAATATTTCGTCGGTGTCGGGTGACCTGATTGTGAGCCTGGACAGCCAGGCGCCACAGGTCACCTCGGTAGCGCTGCCGACCGACGCCTCCTACAGCGCCGGCCAGAACCTCGACTTCAGCGTTAATTTCGATGAGGCCATCTCCGTGGACAGCAGCGGCGGCACGCCGCGACTGGCGCTGACGATTGGCACGGATGCCCGTTACGCAACCTATATCGGCGGCTCCGGCAGCCAGACACTGCAGTTCCGCTACACAGTGCAGAGCGGCGACAACGACAGCGACGGGATTGCGCTGGCCAGCACGCTGGACAGCAACGGCGGCAACCTGCGGGATACGGCCGGTAACTCCGCCGGCAGCAGCCTTGGCACCCTCGACAGCCTCGCCGCCGTCCTGGTCGACACCCGCGCGCCGCAGGTCGGCGCGGTGACCCTGCCGGCCAACGCCGCCTACGGCGTCGGCCAGAACCTGGACTTTACCGTGGACTTCGACGAGCCCGTGACCGTCGACACCACTGGCGGCACACCGCGGCTGGCACTGACCATCGGCACCAATACGCGCTACGCCGTCTATGTCAGCGGCTCGGGAACCCAGTCGCAACTGTTCCGCTACACGATACAAAGCGGCGATAACGACAGTGATGGCATCGCGCTCGATGGCACTCTGGATCGCAACGGCGGCACTCTGCAGGATGCGGCCAGCAACGAGGCAGACAACAACCTCGGCACCCTCGGCAGCCTCGCCGCGGTACTGGTCGACACCCAGGCGGCCCAGGTCAGCTCGGTCACCCCGCCGGCAAACGGCCTTTATGGCGCCGGCCAGCACCTGGACTTTACCGTTAACTTCGACGAGGCCGTGATCGTCGACACCAGCGGCGGCACGCCGCAGCTGTCGTTGACCATTGGCGCCGGCAGCCGCTACGCAACCTATCAGAGCGGTTCCGGCAGTAATGCGCTGCTGTTCCGCTATACCGTGCTGGACGGCGACAGCGATGGCGACGGCATCGCCCTGGGTACAGCAATAATTATCAACGGCGGCACCCTGCAGGACGCCAGCGGCAACGATGCCAATACCAGCCTCGGTACTATCGGCAGTCTCGCCGGCGTACTGGTCGGCGCCCTCGACTCCGACGGCGACGGCGTCAGCGATGTGCAGGAAGGAATCGACGGCACCGATCCCGGCGACCCGCAGGACTATCTCGATGTCGTGCCACCGACCATTGTGGCTCCGGCGGACCTGCTGATCGACGCGAGCGGCCTGTTCACCCCGGTGACCTTGCGGCAACTGCTGAGCCTGCCTGAAGACGCCACGGATCAACAGGTACAGAACGCCCGCGCCGCGCTTGCCGACGACAATATCGATGGTACCGGCTGTTGCGATACCCGGGCCACGACCATTGCCAGCAATAGCGGCACCCCGCAGGCAATCGGCAGCGATCGCCTGCACCTGGCGCCGGGTATTCATGTGATTGACTGGCGCGGTGAAGACCGCAAGGGCAATGCCGCGACCGCGACCCAGCGGGTCCGGATACGGCCGCTGGCCTCGGTGGGCAAGGACCAGGTCGGTGTCGAAGGCGGCCCGGTCAGCCTGCACATCTACCTCAATGGCCTGTCCGATATCTACCCGTTGGCAGTGCCTTACCGCATCGACGCCTCGGGCACCGCGGACGCGGCCGATTACGACCTGTTGAATGGCAGTGTGACCTTTACCAGTGGCCAGATACAGCAGAGCGTGACCGTCAACCTGACGGGTGGCGATGGCAGCGAAGGCGATGAAACGCTGGTGGTGGACCTGGATGGTTCCACTGCCAAAGCCGGCGTTCAGTCACAGCACACGGTGACCATCACGGAAAGCAATATCGCCCCGCAAGTGACACTGGGCATGCAGCAGAATGCGCTGGAGACCGCGCTGATCGTTCCCGGAAACGGTGCGGTGACGGTCACTGCCGCCGTATCCGATCTGAACACCGCCGACACCCACAGCTACGACTGGTCGGGCACCTCGATGCAGCTGACCGACTCCGATGGCGACCCGGCCGATCGGACGTTTGTGTTCAATCCGGATGCGCTGGCACCCGGCGCCTACAACATGCGGGTCTTCGTCACCGATGACAGCGGCACCGCCGACACTGCGGCGCTGAACTTCCGCGTCATCGCGCAGGCTCCGGTGCTCGGAGCATCCGACAGCGACGCTGATGGAATCGACGATCAGAGCGAAGGCTTTGGTGACGCCGATGGCGACGGTATTCCGAACTACCTGGACAACATCGCCGCGAGCAATGTTCTCCCCGTGGTCGCCGCCATTACCGATGCCTTCCTGATTGAGTGCGACCCCGGCGTGCATTGTCGACTGGGCCGCTACGCGCTCGCAGGCAGCGAAGGCGGCGCGGGCATCCCCCTGGATGCCGTGCCGACAGACCAGGACTTCATCAACGCCGGCGGCCTGTTCGACTTTGAAGTACACGACCTGCCCATCGCGGGCCAGACTGTGCGCGTGGCAATACCACTGGCGGAAGCGATTCCGGCCGGCGCGGTCTACCGCAAGTTCGACGGCCAGCAGTGGGGCAACTTTAGCGAGGACGACAACAATGCCCTGCACTCCAGCGCCGGCGAAGCGGGATTCTGCCCACCACCGGGCGATGCAGCCTGGCAGCCGGGCCTAATAGCGGGTGACTACTGTGTACAGCTGACGCTCGAAGACGGCGGCCCCAACGACAGCGACGGCCTGGCCAATGGCAGCGTGACAGATCCGGGCGGTGTGGCCACGGTAGCCCCCGCCTCGAGCAGCAGCTCCAGCAGCAGTAGTAGTTCCAGTAGCAGTAGCTCAAGCAGCAGCAGTGGTAGCTCAAGCAGTGGTAGCTCAAGTAGCAGTAGCTCAAGTAGCAGTAGCTCGAGTAGTAGTAGCTCCAGCAGCAGTAGTAGCTCGAGCAGCAGTAGCAGTTCCAGCAGCAGTAGCGGCGGCCAGCAGACCACCTCCTTTGCGGTAGAGGGCGAGAACAAGAGTGGTGGCGCAACAAAACTGCCGACCCTGCTGACCCTGCTGTTACTCGCTCTGTGGCGAAACCGCCGGCGCGCAGTCCGCCTTGTGTCTCCCGAGTAAACAAGGAATTACCAATGCCAAAGCATTCATCCATCTACGCCGCCGTCGCCTCACTGCTGCTAAGTGCCGGCGCCAGCGCCGGGCCAAGCGTCACCGTGCAATTCGATTCCGCCCAGTACCGCCTCGGGTCGGGAGAGAAACAGATTCTCGAGCAGTTCTGGTCGAAACTGCCCGCCGACCAGCTGAAGCAGTTGCAGTTTCAGATCGAGGGCTACGCGGACCCCATGGGCAGCAATGAGGACAACCGCAAACTCGCCACCCACCGGGCGCTGGCGGTGCGCGACTGGTTGAGCCGGCATGGCGTCGCAAACGCGGCCATTTCCTTCCGCAGCGGGATTGCGCCGGACAGCGACAGCCGCTCGTGTCCGACAACACTGGCGCGCGTGAAAAGAGTCGCCTGCCTGGCCCCCGCGCGGCGAGCGACCCTCAGCGTCACGCTACCGCCGCAGCCAGAACCGCAATCTACCGCGAACGCCACACCCGAACCCGCGAAGGAATCGCCGCCGCAGCTGGTGCAAAGCGAATCCACCGGTCCGGCGAAAATTCCGGGGCGGCTGTATCTCGCCCTGAATATCCACCAGGCTGCCGGCAGCCAGACTGCAGGTGACTTCCGCCGCACTATGCAACGCGATGGCGTGGACGTCGCGATATCGGACTACGATGTGCGACGCCCCGCCTGGCAGTTGGCACTGGGCTACCGCTACCACCCCAGAATGGCGGTGGAACTTGGCTACCTGGATTTGGGCAATGTCAGTTTCGACTTCAACGCCGAGGCCGTCGACGCCACCAGCCTGACCCGCACCCTGGACAGCAACCTGCCGTTTACCGGCAGCGGCTGGACACTGGCCAACCGCTTCGAGCTGCCGCTCGGGCGCTGGCGCGCCTCCGCCAGTGCCGGACTCTATTTCTGGAGTGACGACCCCGACACCGGCGACCAAGCAATCACCCCCGGGAGCAGAAACGGCACCGATCCGCTGATCGGCTTGCAAGCCGCCTGGCCATTGACGGATCGCGTTGAACTGGGGCTGCAATACCACCGCCTGTTCCTCGATAAGCAGGATGTGGACCTCTGGGGGGGAGGCGTAATCTGGCGCTTTTAACACCGCGAACCCGCAGCACTACCTCCTACCCACGGTAATAAGATGCAGTTACAACTGCGTCGTCGCGCCTCCATCCCGGTATTCGGCGTAGACCAGATAGCGCAAAGGGCCACCGGGGTTGAGGGTATGAAAGGGGTAGCAGGTCACCAACAGCAAACCCGGCTCGGCGTAAATCGGCAAGCGTTCGCGCCGGCTATCGACGACGCGGGTACCCACCACGCGATAGTGATACCAGCGGCCGCGACTGTCCTGCAGCCCGATCGGATCGCCACGTTGCAGCCCCTGCAGGCCCGCGAAGTGGGTATCGCGGTGCGCTGCAATCACCGTAGTGCGCGCCTGCCCCGGCTGCCCGGAACCCGCCAGCAGGCCGGGGCCAAAGGCCAGCGCCTGGCCACTCCCGCCGGCCAGCACCATCAGCGGGCTGCCGCCATTCAGCACCAGTTTTGCCACCGGCCGGGTATCCGCCCAGGGCCAGGGTTTGGCCGCCTTCCCGCTGTGCAGCTGTTCCTGCCAGGCGCTGCCGATCAGGTACTGCGCCAATTGCGCCTTGGTAACCAGCCAGGCGGCACTGGCCAACTGCCAACCGCCGGCCAGCAGTAGCAGTGCGCCGAGCAACGCGCGCCACATCAGCGCGCTCTCGCCAGGGCAGCTTCCAGCGGCCGGCGCGCCCGGCGCGGATCCGGCAGCAGGCGGCGCAATCGCTCCCGCAGCTGCCGCAGCAGACTGCCGCGCCACTGCCGGCCGCGCCGCAGCAGGCCACCGGCGGCCAGCAGCAGTGCCGACAGCAACAGTTGCGCGGAGAGTCCGGCGGCGGTCTGTGGATAAGTCTGCCGCTGTAGCAATTGGCCACGAGCCACCGCATTGGGCACCGCACTTTTCTCAAGCGTTTTTTCCTGCGGGCGCGCAACCTTTTCCTCTACCGCCACAAAGCTGGTGTAAGGGCTCGCCAACTGGTGATCCAGCGCCAGCTGCAGTATCTGTTCGCGCAAGGCCGCTCCCGCTTCGCTGCGCTCGCCCACGGCCAGCTGGCGGTCGCGCAGGGCCCCTATCTTGCTGCGCGCCCACAGACTGGCAATACCGCTGCCGCCATCATGGCCCCGGTCGAGCGCCAGGCTGCGGCTGAACTGCTGTCCAGCCAGGCGCCCGTGCAGCAACAGCTCGCCGGTCGGGGCGCCGCCGTCGATATGCGCCACTAGTTGCAGCGGCTCGCCGCGGTATAGATCGGGAATACGCTTGGGATAGGCGTCCACTTTCAGGCCGCGTGGCCAGGTCAACTGCAGATCGGTGGCAAGCGGGTTTTCCAGCTTGGCGAACAACGCCTGCATACGTTCGCGCACTTCCCCAAGATCGCCGATGGTAACCGAGGCACCGCGGCCAAACTGCGCGGCCTTGTGCATAAAGTGGCTGTTCGGCGCCGAGCCGATACCGACGGTAAACAGGCGGGCATCGCCCAGTGACTGCTGGATCAGCTCGAACAGGCCGCGCTCGTTGCCCACCGCACCATCGGTGATAAAGATGACCTGGCGCACCAGCGCCTCGTCAGCGGGCAACTGTTGACTGAAGGCGAGCCGCAGCGCCGCCGCCATCTCGGTGCCGCCACGGGCCTGCAGGCCCTCGACCGCGTCGCGGGCGCGCTGGATATTCTGTGCGGTTGCCGCCAGCGGCCGCGGAAAAAACGCGCGGCTGCTGCTGTTGAATTCAATCACGTTGAAGCGATCACCGGGCCGCAGGCGCGACAGCGCCAGCAACAGGCTCTCCTTGGCCTGGCGAATGGAGTTGCCGCCCATGGACCCGGACGTGTCGATCACGTAGACCACTTCCCGCGGCAGCCGCCGCGACTTGCCGGGGGCATCGGGTGGCAACAGCAGCAGTTGCAGGTAAGTATTTACCGACGCGCCCTGCCCCGCCGCATCACCTGCGACCGCCGGTTGCTCGACGAACAGCGCCGCGCGCGGCGCGGCAGAGGCGCGCGGGCGCCAGTTGAGCACGAAGTCGCGGTCCATCACCGCATCCCCGCCGCGCAGCGCGATCTGGTAGCGCCCATCCGCCCGCTTGTGGAAATCGATATCGTGATAGGGACTGCTGATCTGCGCCAGCGGCAGGCCGCCGTCGAGCGTCGCGGAGATGGCGATCCTGTGACTGCCACTGCCGGTCAGCTCATCGGCGGGCTGCATGAAGGGGGTAATTTTGTCCGCGTCCGGCACCTGGTCGGTGGGCAGTGCCCAGCCACTGGCGTTGGCCGCCAGCGGTTGTTCCACGTCGCCGGTCACATCATTGGTTCCAGTCACACCACCGGGAATATAGCGCGGTGTCAGCGTGGTAGGCAGCCGCAGGCTGAAAGTGCCACTGTCGTAGGCCACGGGCTGCAGGTAGTGAATATCCACACGCACGGTTTCACCGGGGGCGATATTGGCGACCTTGTTGGTAAAGAGATTGGGGCGCTGCTGTTCCAGCAGTACCGCGTGTTTGCCGGCGGCGCGGGCCGCACGGTAGATCTGCGCGGCCTTTTTGCGCTCGCGCACTTTGCCCACGATACGCCGCTTGCCGACGCGGATTTCCAGTCCGTTGACGGCGGCGCGGTCCGGCAGTGGCAGCACGTAAACGGCCTCGCGCCAGTCGTTACTGCGGTTGATAAATTCCTGCTGCAGGGTGACTTCCGCCAGCAGTCCGCGCACCGCGATCCGGGCGCGGCTGTGCAGATGCACGGCGGGCTGGTACTGGCCGCGGTCGGCGGTGCGAAACAGCAGGTCGCCGGCGGCGACGTCATCCAGTGTTACCAATTTGCCGGCGCTGTTGGTTCTGTTGGTGCTGCCGTCGTCGGCGTGGGCGCCGACGGCGGCCACCAGTACCGCCAGCACGGTGACCACAAACAGCAACCAGCGGCCGCGACGACTTCCGCGGTAGCGGCGCCGGTAGTACTCCTCGGTGGGCAAGACCACCAGTTCCCGAGGTATGCGCTGGCCGGAAAAAATCGTCCTGTTCACAAGTGTCACTCCACAATCGATCTGTTGTTGAGGACATTAAAACGGGGCAATGGGGCACGGGTCGGGCGGGATTCTGGAGACAGCGTGGGGAAATATGGCGAATTGTGACGGGCAGCCATACGTACCCGCGGTAGTGGTGCGCGCGGCGCACTCTAAGGGTGGAATTCACAGGGTCGAGTGGCGGGGCAGTTTCAATGATAACGCCCTGTCAGCCGTGTCACGGTAAAGCCGGGATAGGTCCCGGCTGCGGATCGTGGGCGTACATCAGGACGCGGGGGGCCGGGAAGGCTACTGTCGGGTTCGCCGCATCCCGGCAATGTCGCCGGTGACAGCTCCCACGCCTTTTCCGCGAAAATCATACTTTTCCTCGAACGGCCGATGCTTGAGCCACAGGTAGGCGCTACTGCCGTGGTACTGGGCGCGCGCAGCGAACTGTTCGGGCCAACCCCACAAGTATTTGGCGTATTTGGGCGGCACGACGATCTTTGTATCGGTGCACGATTGCGGGAAAAAGCGGCTCCAGCCATAGAGCATATAGTCTTTGAAACAGCGTTTGCTGGATTCAATACTCAGCGCGGTGGGTACGGTGCCGGTGTTGTACAGCGGCAGGTTTTTGTCGGCGACGAAGTGAAAGAAATGCGCCGGGGACATCGACTGCTCGAATGCGAGCAGCGCCTGTACGGATTCTTTGTCGGAGGCCCACAGGTTGAGCCAGAACTCTGCGTGGGGATAGCGCTCGACCAGCTGGCGCAGGAACGGAATCCGCAGGCCGCGCCCGCGCCATGGGAAGGTCTTGCCACCATCGGCGGTATAGCCATAGCCGGCATCCAGCGAACGGAGATAGTCCATGTTTTTCCCGGCCGTCGCGCCTTTGCCGTCGGTGGCGCAGTCCAGGGTCGAGTCGTGAAATACTGCAAAGCGGCCATCGCTGGTGCGGTGGATATTCAGGTGCACCACAGAAGCGCCCGCCCGCAGCGCGGCATCGATCGAGGGCTGCGTGTTTTCAATCGTCTTATTGGCCGATGCCAGCAGGTGCCGGGCAGCGCAGCCGTGCGCCCCCGAGGGCAGCGTAATCCAGAAGCTGGCCGCCACCCCGATAGGCCACCAGCTTGCCCTTTTCAGCCAGCGGGTAATGCGGTGCCCTCAGGCCAAGTATCGCCGCGCCCAGGCAGAGGGCGATTATCGGGTATTTAAATCGCATTATTGTTATTCCTTATCTATTGTTGATTTTTTAGCGGCGATCGGCCAGGGCAAGAAGCTGTGAAACGGTGACGAACCGGTAGCCCTTTGCTTTTAGCGCGGAAATGATTTGCGGAACCGCCGCCATGGAATTTCTGCGACTCTTGAACATCACATGCATCAGGATAATGGACCCCGGCCTGGTATTTGCGATTGCATTGCGGGCGAGGTCTTCCGGACTGGCATCCGCTGGCAGCACACTGTCCGGCGCGACGTCCCAGGTGACCGAGGTGATGTCCCGGGAGGAAAGGAAATAAGGTAGCGTAAGCAGCTTTTTGCCGTAGGGTGGGCGAAAGGTGATTTTCCCGCTGTATCCGGTCCTGCGGATCAGGTCGGTGGTTTCCTCGACTTCCCGCTTTACAAAATCAAGACTCTTCAACAGCATCCTGCTGTGAGTAAACGAGTGATTGCCGATCTCGTGGCCCGCATTGACAATACCGCGCGCCGCGGCGGGATTCGACTGGATCGCGTTGCCCACCAGAAAGAAGGTAGCCCTGACGTTGTTTTCTTGCAGGATTTTGAGAATTTCCTCGGTGTACTCGCTGGATGGCCCATCATCAAACGTTAGCGCGACAACCTTTTTATCCGTCTGAACTCTGCTGACGAGTTCTCCCAGCAGCTGGTGTGTCGGGCTCCTGGCATATTTCCAGATACCGACCAGTAGTAGTGGCAGGCTCAGCAGGATAGCTACCGCTACCGTTTCCCTTTTCGTCTTCATTTTTGTCGTTCGTACTAAATGCTGTTCAAGGGAAATTTGACCAGACAAACCGGGATGGAATCGGTACAGATTCTGGCAGGACGCTGGTCAATTATGGCGAATTGTGGCAACGCCTGTTTTTCAGCCATAAAAAAACCGGCGCCAGCGCCGGTTTTTCGCGAACTCAAATCGTCTGCAATCAGTCGACCAGTCCATAGCCCCGGCGCAAAATATCAACCAGTTCTGCTTTGGGGTTGTCGGAAATCTCCAGTTTGCGGCCGGTGATCTTCTCCGCAATACCGACGTAGGTGGCGGACAGGTTCATCAACATGGATTCCGGCAGCTGGTTATCGCGGGCCAGCGCCTGGCGCTCATCCATACGCTCCTTATCGAGCAGGATATCGGGATCCGGAAAGTAGCTCAGCAGGGCCTGGCGGAAGCCCTCTTTGGAGTTTTCCACCACCTTGCCGTTGCGGTATTCGGCGCCGTCCCAGATACGGGAGGAATCCGGCGTGCCCACTTCGTCCATATAGATCAGCTTCGCCTCGCCGTCAGTGCCGGTGACATAACCGAACTCGAATTTGGTGTCGACGAAGATCTGGTCGATGTTTTCCAGCGCGGCAGAAATCACCTCGAAGCCCTCTTTGAGCAGCTTCTCGTAGCGATCGACATCGTCCGGCGAACGGAAGTTGAACGCCGCGTAATTATTCTCGAGATCCTTGCGGGTAATGTTCACATCGTCTGCTTCCGGCACGCCCGGAATGCCCTTGAGAATGCCCTTGGTGGACGGGGTGATTAGCAGTTCCGGCAGTTTCTGATCCTTCTGCAGGCCATCGGGAAGTTCGATGCCGCAGAACTCGCGCTCGCCCTTGGCGTAGGCACGCCACATGGAACCGGTGATGTACTGGCGCGCGATGGCCTCAATCATGACCGGGCGCGCCTTTTGCACGATCCACACCAGCGGGTGCGGGATGTCGAGGATGTGGCTGTCCGCCAGGCCGTTGTCCCTGAACAACTGGAACCAGTGGTTGGAAATGGCGTTCAGAGCCGCGCCCTTGCCGGGCACACCGCGCATGCCGCCCTCGCCGCTCCAGATACAGTCGAACGCGGAAATACGGTCGGAAATCACCATCACTGCCAGCGGTGTATCCGGGGGCACGGGGTAGCCTTTCTCCTCGATCAGGCGGCGGCTATCGGCCCCGGTCAGCCAGTAGACCGAGCGGACTTTGCCACTGTGAACGGGTTTGTCGGTGCGGATCGGCAGATCGTCATTGACCGCCAGCACTTTGTCAGCAAGGCTCATGGGTCTGTCCTTCAACTCGGTTTTGCAGGTGTGGGCGTGAAATTGAGGCGCGGATTTTAGCGAAGGCCGCGCTCCAGGGCTATTCCGCCGGCGCCTCGGGCTCGCTGGCCGCCTCGCGTGCCTGCCATTCGGCCTTGTGTCCCTCGGTGGGCCAGGCGTTCATGATCGCCTTCAGCAACGTGGCCAGGGGGATGGCAAAGAACACGCCCCAGAAGCCCCAGATACCACCGAACACCAGCACCGCGAGGATAATCGCCACCGGGTGCAGGTTCACCGCTTCGGAGAACAGCAGCGGTACGAGGACGTTGCCGTCCAGCAACTGAATCACCCCGTAGACGATCATCAGGTAGAAAAACTCCGTGCTCCAGCCCCACTGGAACAGGCCGATGGCGGCCACCGGTATCGTCACCACCGCCGCGCCGATGTACGGAATCAGCACGCTGAGCCCCACGGACACTGCCAGCAGCAGCGCGTAATTGACCCCCAGCGCCAGGAAGGCGGCATAGCTGGCCACCGCCACGATGGCGATCTCGATCACCTTGCCGCGCACATAGTTGGCGACCTGGTCGTTCATCTCGTACCAGATCTGGCGCAGCATCGGTCGCTGCTGCGGCAGGAAGGAACCGCACCACGCGATCAGTTTGTCGGAATCCTTGAGGAAGAAAAACACCAGGATCGGCACGATCACCGTGTAGATCAGCACTCCCGCCAGTATCGGCAGGTTGGCCAGCGACAGGGTCAACAGCGCCTGACTGATAGAGCCCAGCTCGTCGCCGATGGTCTTGAACAGGTCGTCGATCTGCACCGCCGATACCAGCCCCGGATAGCGATCCGGCAGCAACAACAACAGGCTCTGGCCGCGGGACACCATGTTGGGCAGTTCGTTGAACAGCCGCTCCACCTGGCGCCAGATGATCGGCAGCACCACAAAAAACAGCGCCGCGATTATGCCCACCAGTACCAGGCAGGCGACGCTGACCGCCAGTCCGTGGGGCAGCCGCCAGGTTTTCAGTCGATGCACCATGCCCTGCATCAAAAAGGCAATGATCAGCGCCGCCAGTACCGGTGCCAGCACCTGACCGAGCGTGGCCAGGACCACCAGCGCGGCCAGCAGCAACAGAACCAGCAGGACCACTTCCTCCTGGCTGAAGTAGCGATTTACCCAGTTTTTGACAATCGCGAACATAAAATTCCAAGTTTTATTGTCATGGCGTGACACGCAGCCAGTAACAGAGTTCTTCCCCGCAACGTTCGGCGCGCAGTAGTGGGCGGCCGCTCAATGCTGCAAAGCTGTGAAAATCGCGCCACGAGGCCGGGTCCGTCGCCCGTACCCGCAGCAGCGTACCCGGCGGCTGTTCCCGCAGTGCGCGGCGCAGCGCCAGCAGTGGCTGCGGGCACGGCAGGCCGCGGGCATCGATATCAAAGGCGGCATCCGAATCAACTGGCGGCGCTGTATCTGGTGACACGGTCATCGTCTATTCGTTCATCGTCGGGCGATTGCGCGGAGTATAACGCGGACCGCGCCGCGGAATCGCCGCCGCACACGGCAAATTTACCGCGATGCCCGCGCCGCGCCAGCGGGACTGCGTCACGCACCGGCGAACCTTTCACCGCGACATTGGTCAAAACCTCGACAGTTCGATGAGGTTGCGTATAGAGTTATCCCGTCGGGTGCCGGATAAGTGTCTTTCCGCACCGCAGAATGACCGCGTCAGGAGCAAACCGAGCAGTAACCCAGATGATCGATCGACCACCATTGCTTTCCATATGCCGACTGTGGCGCCGCCGCAGCGGCCTTGCCGCTCTGGGTCTCGGGCTGCTGCTCGGCGGCGCGCCACTGGCCGCGCTGGCCGACGAGGACCAGATCCAGCTGCCGGAGCTCGGTGACCGCAGCAGCGGCCTGGTGTCCCACGCCCACGAAAAAGAGCTGGGCAAGATGTGGCTGCGCATGTTCCGCAGCCAGGTGCGCACCTCCAGCGATCCCCTGCTGCAGCAGTACGTCGAAAAGACCGTGAAGGGGCTGGCCGAGTACAGCCCGCTGGAAGACAAGTCGATCAACGTGGTGCTGGTCAAGAACGATACCATGAACGCCTTCGCCGTCCCCGGTGGCGTCATGGGCGTGCATACCGGCCTGTTCCTGTTCGCACAGAATGAAGACCAGTTTGCCTCGGTGATCGCCCACGAATTGGGTCACCTGAGCCAGCGTCACTACGCGCGCTCCCTTGAGGCGCAGCGCAACAGCAGTATTCCCACCCTCGCCGGCATGCTCGGCGCCCTGGTGCTGGCCGCTACTGCCGGTGGCGATGCGGGTATCGCCGCGATGACCGCCACCCAGGCCGCGGCGCTGGATAACCAGCTGCGCTTCTCGCGCCAGAATGAGCAGGAAGCGGACCGGGTGGGTATCGAGACCCTGGCCAAATCGGGCCGCAACCCCGAAGCCGCCGGCGAAATGTTCGAACAGATGCTCAAGGCTACGCGCTACTATCGACACCCGCCGGAGTTCCTGCTGACTCACCCGGTAACCGAAAAGCGTATCGCCGACGCCAAACTACGCGCCAGCCGCATGCCCGCGGCGCCCACCCACGACACCCGCGAGTACCACCTGATGCGCGCACGCATCCGCGTGGCCGCGGAGCCGACGCCACAGCAGGCGATCAAGCGCTTCCAGGCGGAATTGCGCGGGGTCAATGACAGCGAAGATGCGGCCCGCTACGGCCTGGCCCTGGCACAGACCGCCGCCGGCAAGACCGACGACGCCGAGGCCACGCTGCAGCCACTGCTGGATGCTGACCCGGAAAAAGACGCCTTCGTACTCGCCCGCGCCGATATCGACCTGGCCCGCCACGATTACGACGCCGCCACTGAGCGGCTGCAGAAGGCACTGAAAGTCAATCCCGACAACCATGCTCTGATCATGGGCCTGGCCAACGCGCACTTCAAGGCCGGCAATTACCTCGCTGCCGAACGCATCCTCGCGAAACATAGCCGCGAGCGCCGCAACGACCCTGCGGTCTGGTACCTGCTGGCGGAGACTCACGGCCTGGCCGGGGACATCATCGGTGTGCACGAGGCCCGCGCCGAGTACTACATCCTCAACGGCGTATTCGACAAGGCCGCACAGCACCTGCGCCACGGCATTCGCCTGGCCAAGAACGACTACCAGACTCACGCGATCCTCGAGCAGCGGCTGAAAGACGTGATGAAAATGGAGCAGGAAGCCAAGGAGCTCTGACGAACCGGCGCTGACACAGTCCCGGATATAAAAATAGCGGCCACTGGGGCCGCTATTTTTGTATCCGGGGTACGCTCACCCTCGACCTCAGTCGAGCGGCTTGCGGAAGTCCAGCATCCGCTGCAACGGCACCATCGCACGCCGCCCCAGCTCCGGTTCGACAAAAATCTCGTTGTCGCCGCGCTCCAGCACGCCACACAGGTTTTCCAGCGAGTTCATCGCCATCCACGGGCAATTGGCGCAGCTGCGGCAGGTGGCGCCGGCGCCGGCGGTGGGTGCGATGATCAGCTCCTTGTCCGGGCACTGCTGCTGCATCTTGTAGAAGATGCCCTGATCGGTGGCGACGATAAAACGCTTCTCCGGGCGGGTCTTGGCCGCATTGATGATCTGCGAGGTGGAGCCCACCACATCCGCCAGCTCCACCACTGCCGCCGGCGATTCCGGGTGCACCAGCACCACTGCGTCCGGGTAGAGCGCCTTGAGATCCTCGACGCCCTTTGCCTTGAACTCCTCGTGCACGATGCAGGAGCCATTCCACAGCAGCACATCGGCGCCGGTCTCGCGCTGTACATAGCTGCCCAGGTGCTTGTCCGGCGCCCACAGGATCTTCTCGCCCTGGGCATCGAGGTGATCCACCACATCCAGTGCGATGCTCGAAGTCACCACCCAGTCGGCGCGCGCCTTGACCGCCGCCGAGGTATTCGCATAGACCACCACCGTGCGGTCCGGGTGGGCGTCGCAGAAGGCGGAGAACTCCTCCGGCGGGCAGCCCAGATCCAGCGAGCAGGTAGCCTCCAGGGTCGGCATCAGCACGCGCTTGTTGGGCGTCAGGATCTTGGCGGTCTCGCCCATGAACTTGACCCCGGCGACAATCAGGGTATCCGCCTGGTGCTCGGCGCCGAAACGCGCCATTTCCAGTGAGTCGGACACGCAACCGCCGGTCTCTTCCGCCAGGGCCTGAATCAGCGGATCAGTGTAGTAGTGCGCCACCAGCACCGCATTCTGCTCTTTGAGCAGCCGCTTGATACGTTCGCGCCACAGATCCAGCTCCTCTTCGCTGTACTGGTGCACAGCGGGTTCCGCCAGGTGCGACTGCACCAGGGAGCGGGGATCGGCGGAGGTGGTGGGAATGGACTTCTGGCTCATAACTACCTGACACTGCGGGAAAAGCGCGCATTATAGCGCTACGGCAATCTATCCGGCCAATGTAAGGAACTGTCGGCAGCGCCGCAGGGGCGGATTCTGGCCGTACGGGGTGCTGGGGTGCTGGGGTGCTGGGGTGCTGGGGTGCTGGGGTGCTGGGGTGCTGGGGTGCTGGGGTGCTGGGGTGCTGGGGTGCTGGGGTGCTGGGGTGCTGGGGTGCTGGGGTGCTGGGGTGCTGGGGTGCTGGGGAAAATGGTGGGTCGTGCTGGATTCGAACCAGCGACCAATTGGTTAAAAGCCAACTGCTCTACCAACTGAGCTAACGACCCGTAGAGAGGACGCCGAGCCCGAGGGCTCGGTCAGCAAAAAGGGCCGCTGTACGGCGGCCCCTTTCGGAATATGGTGGGTCGTGCTGGATTCGAACCAGCGACCAATTGGTTAAAAGCCAACTGCTCTACCAACTGAGCTAACGACCCTTTGGCTGCCTCGTTGTGAGGAGCTGCGTATCTTACTGATCTATTTCCGAAAAACAATACCTGACCGAAAAAAATCTTTGCAATTTGAAGGGGTTACGCGTGCGCCGCGGAGCAGCGCAGGCTCAGGCGTAGATCGTGGGATCAGCGAGGCCCGCCTCGGCGAAACCGGCGGCGCGCAGCCGGCAGCTGTCGCAGCGGCCACAGGCGGCACCGTTGGGCAGCGCCTGATAGCAGGACACAGTTAAACTGTAGTCGACGCCCAGCTCGGTGCCGCGGCGCACGATATCGGCCTTGGTCATATGCATCAATGGCGCGCGAATACTGAGCTTGTGCCCCTCGACCCCGGCTCGGGTCGCGAGGTTGGCCATGCGCTCAAAGGCCTCGATATATTCCGGGCGGCAGTCGGGGTAACCGGAGTAATCCACCGCATTCACCCCGACAAAGATGTCCTGGGCGCCCAGCACTTCGGCCCAACCGAGGGCAATCGAAAGAAATACCGTATTGCGTGCGGGCACATAGGTCACCGGTATGCCACTGGTCTCCTCCTCCGGCACGTCGATGCTGTCGTCAGTCAGGGCCGAGCCGCCAATGGCGCGCAGGTCCAGCGCAACCACCTTGTGCTCGCGGGCCTCCTGGTCCGCTGCAACCCGTTGCGCGGCGGTCAGCTCGGCGCTGTGTCGCTGGCCGTAGTCGAATCCCAGCGCATAGCATTCGTAGCCGTCGGCACGGGCCATGGCGAGCACGGTGGCGGAGTCCAGGCCGCCGGAGAGCAGTACTACAGCTTTCTTCGCAGTCATAAGCATCCTGTTCTGGTTTTCGTCGGGTCCACTGCGCGCACCGGGAGCCCGGCGGTGCGCACTGCGCACCCCAGGGTTCGTTGGCAGCAGGCTTATACGCCGGGGATATCACCCCACAGCAGCTTGTGTAGCTGCATTTGCATACGCACCGGGACACCCGCGTCGAGAATCCACTCGGCCAACTGGCGCGGCTGCAGCTGTTCATAACTCGGGGAGAACAGCACCTCGCCAACCCGCTCGACGAGGCGGTACTGGTCCAACGTAAAGCAGGCCCAGTCGAAGTCGGCGCGATCGCAGATCACGAACTTGACCTGATCGCGCGCAGTCAGCGCCTGGATATTCTCCATCCGGTTGCGATGCTGCTCACCGGAGGCCGGGGTCTTCAGGTCCACCACACGGGAGACACGCGCGTCCACCGCTTCTACCGGCATGGCACCGCTGGTCTCGAGGGACACCCGGTAGCCGGCGTCGCACAGTGCGGCCAGCAGCGGCAGGCAATTGGGCTGCGCCAGCGGCTCGCCGCCGGTCACACAGACGTGGCGGGCGGGGTGTTCCGCCACCTGCTGCAGGATCTGCGCCAGCGTCATGCGCTCACCGCCGTAGAAGGCGTACTCCGAGTCACAATAGCTGCAGCGCAGCGGGCAGCCCGTCAGGCGCACGAATACGGTCGGCAGGCCGGCATCGCGCGCCTCGCCCTGCAGGGAATAGAAAATCTCACTGATGCGGAGCGACTCCGCGGTCAAATCAGTCATGCGCACCACAATGAAAAACGCCCGGGTGGCACATGCCATCCGGGCGCGGGATCATAATTTTTTTTTGAGCAAAAAACCAGCGATGGGCCCGGGGGCCTAGAAGTTCTGTTCCAGATACTTCTTGGCCAAGCCGGCGGCACGGGCGTCGCTTTTGGCAACCTGCTCCAGTAGGTCGCGGGCCTTCTGGTCGTCCCCCAGCTGGTGGTAAACGGTGCCGAGCTTGTAGCGGCCGTCCCACACTTTACTGGAATTCGGGTAGCCGTCGAGCAGGGCCACAAACCACTGGCGCGCCTCTTCCAGATTACCCTGCACCAGCGCGATCTCACCCAGCCAGTAATTGGCATTGGGTGCGTACTTGCCATCGGGGAAATCTTTCAGCAGGCGCTTGAATTCCTTGCTGGCGCCAGCGTAGTCACCGTTGCGGGCGAGGCCGAAGCTGGCCTGGTAACGCTCGCGCTCGTCTTTACTCGCCGCGGGGGCAGCGGCATCGCCGGACGCGCTGGCGCTGCCGGAGACACGGTTATCCGCACCGGCAACCGCGGGCTGTTCGCCCCCCGCCGCCTGTTCGCCGGACTGGCCTTCGGCAGGCGCGGCGCCGGACAGACGGGTGATGCGCCGGTCGAGATCCATATAGTCTTCGGTGCGCTGCTGCTTCAGGCGCTTGACCTCGTGGCGCAACTCCTCCACAGAACCGCGTAGCTCCTGAACTTCCTGCTGCAGTACCTGCATCTGGTAGTAGGCGTCGGCCTGGGGATTGGATTGGGCGGTTCTCCGCTGGGCGGCACCCCGCTGCGCGCTCGCGTACTGCTGTGACGCGGTAGCGGCGCGGGTATCGCCATAGGAATCATTCTGGCTGTAGGAGGATTCCTGGTTTGCGGGCGTCGAAGTCTCGGTACCTTCACCGGTATTGTCACCGGACAGGTCGACTATCGGCGCCTGCGAAAATGCGGGCGATGCCACAGCCATTACGGCTGCGGCGATCGCGATCTGTCTAATCGTTAAGGACATTGGCATCCGATTCGATCAGTTAGTCTTGGATCACTACGCGACGGTTTTTCGCGCGAGCGGCTTCGGTGGAACCTTCCACGGCCGGACGCTCTTCACCGTAGCTGATAACTTCCAGGTTGCTGGCGTCAACGCCCTGCATGACCAGGAAATCGCGCACTGCGTTGGCACGACGCTCACCCAGAGCCAGGTTGTACTCACGGGTACCCAGTTCGTCAGCGTGACCTTCCAGGCGCACGTGGGTGTTGGTGCCGCGCAGACGATCGGCGTGCTGGATCAGCAGCTCGCGAGTTGACGGCTTCAGCAGGGACTGGTCAAAGTCGAAGTAAACGACGTTATCCAGGGGTACTGCTTTTTCCTGTGCCGGAGCTTCCACTACCGGCTCAGGGGTCTGGGTCATCTGCTGGGTCTGGGCGCTCTCATCGGTATCGGTGCTGGAACAGCCCGCCAATACTGCCAGAACACACGCCAGGCCCAGGCCAGTTTTAACTGATTTAAACATAAGCAACTCCGCTTTTTGTGTTATCGAAAAATCTTGTAAGACTTTCTAGCTTTTTAAGCTTGTCTTTATCCACTTACCCGCCGCAGGTACAGAGACATGCTGTACGGGCACCCCTATCACTCAATGTACGGCGACCACGCGGGCTCACGCACACTGCCCCGCTTGGATGGCAGTTTGTACTTGACCCCGGCGTCCAGTGACACCGCTGCCAGAATCCCTTTGTCCCCCTGCTTGGTCGCATACATCAGCATGGCGCCGTTCGGTGCGATGCTGGGGGATTCGTCCAGTCGTGTCTGCGTAAGCACACGAATCCTGCCGGTCTTGATGTCCATCGTCGCAATCGTGAATACCCCCCTGCTTCGATGCACCATCACCAGCGTCTTGCCATCGGGAGAGATCCGCGGCCTCGCGTTGTAGTCGCCATCGAAGGTTAAGCGGTCTACTTGACCAGTGGCAAGGGTCAATTCGTAAATTTGTGGCTTACCTCCCCTATCTGAGGTGAAAACCAGCGATTTGCCATCCGGCATCCAGTTCGGCTCGGTATCAATGGCGAAGTGCCGGGTCAACCGGGTGAACTTGCCAGTGCGCAGATCCATGACATAGATTTCCGGATTGCCGTCCTTGGACAGCACCATGGCCATTTTGGTGCCATCCGGCGACCAGGTCGGCGAGCTGTTCAACCCCTTGAAGTTGGTCAGCTGCTTGCGCGCCCCGGTCGCCAGGTTCTCGCGGAAGATCGCCGGCCGCCCGGTTTCAAACGACACATAGGCCACATCCTGTCCATCCGGCGACCAGGCCGGCGACATCACCGGCTGGCTGAAGCGACGAATCAGTTTCGGCCGTGCACCATCGATATCCGCGCGCATCAGCGAGTAGCTGCGCTGGCCACCGCGACGATCCTCCTCGACGTAGAGCATCTCGGTAGAGAAGGCTCCGCGAATACCGGTGATCGCCTGGTAGATCTCGTCCGCCGCCCGGTGAGCGATATCCCTCAGCTGCCGGCTGCCGCCACTGACCTGCTTGGTAAACATCTTGTGCTGGCCGAAGATGTTCACCAGGTCGAAACTCAGCAGGTATCCCGCAGCCTGGGGCTCTATACGACCGGTCACCACGTATTCAGTTCCCAGCACACGCCAATCCCGATAGACGACCTCTTCGGCCGACTTGGGGAAAGACAGCATGTCCTCCTTGGGCACCGGCTTGAACAGGCCACTGCGACGCAGGTCTGCAGAGATGATGCCGGATACATCCTCCGGCAACACGCCGTTGCCCGACCAGCTGAAAGGGGAAATGGCGATCGGCGTGGGATCGTCAATACCGCTGGTGATATCCACCACCAGCTGCGCACGTGCGCCGACGCTCAGAGCGACGGCGACGACGACGACAACGGTTTTCAGAAGCTTCTTTATCATTGGCGCAGATCTTCGACTCTAAAGTTCAACACGGTGGTACGGACCTCGCGCTCGAATACCGCCGGCTCCTTGCGTGCCAGCTCCGCCACTTCGGGGAAAACTTCCACCTTGCGGACGGCCTGTAGCACCGAGCGGTCGAGCGCAGGGTTACCACTGCTCTCGGTTATATTGGCCGCCACCACCCGGCCGGTGGGTACAAAGTTGATTTGTACCACGGTGAGCATACCGTTGCGGGCACTGGGCGGACGGCTCCACACGGATTCGATGCGCGCCTGGATCGCCTGGGCCACCGACATCACTGCCTGGGTGTCCTCGCGCGCCTCCATCAGATCCTCTTCTTCCTCGAGGGCCTCGTCAAAGGCACTCTGACGCTGTTTTTCCAACTGTTTCTCTTGCTCTTTCTCCTTACGCGCCTTTTCTTTGCGGGCCTTCTCCTGGGCCGCCTTCTTCTTGCGCGCGGCCTCGGCCTTGCGCTTTTTGTCGGCCTCGACCTTCTTCTTGCGCTCGATGGCGGCGCGGCGCTTCTTCTCTGCCTCGGCCTTGCGCTGGCGCTCCAGCTCGCGCTGCTTGCGCTTCTGGATCAGGTCGGTCTTCGGCGGCGTTTTCTTCTTTATCGCCGTCGCGTCCATGGTCACCAGCTTGGCCTGCACGAACTTGGGCATCGGCTTGTGCTCGGGGCGGCTGCTCGCCTGCCAGCCGAACGCCAGCACAGCGATCAATCCGCCGTGCAAGGCCAGACTGATCAAAACCGCCAGTGCGTAGGAGCCTCTATTCACCAGCCCGTCACTCCTGCGGCGGCTCGGTAACCAGGCCCACGCTCGGCGCACCAGCGCTCTGCAGCTGGGTCATGGCGCCGACGATGAGCCCGTACTTGGCATTGGTATCGCCCCATACCAGCACCGGGGTCCCGGGTTTCTGGCGCAGTACCTTGGCTACGGTGTCGCGAATTTCGTCCAGCGGCTTGGCCTTTTTCTCCTCGCCGCCCAGATTCAGATAATAAGTGCCATCGGCGCGTACCGAGACGATCAGCGGCTCGTTGTCGCTGTCCTCGATGGGCGACGACGGGGCGTTCGGCAGGTCCACCTTGACCCCCTGCATCAGCAGCGGCGCGGTAACCATAAACACCACCAGCAGCACCAGCATCACGTCGATATAGGGCACGACGTTGATGTCGGAAACCAGTTTCTTCTTCGGCGTCTTGCGCATTACGCTCATAGCAGTCGCCCGTCAGCTCAACTGGAGTGCACTTTGCGGTGCAGAATCGAGGAAAACTCCTCGGCAAAGGTCTCGTAACTGGTCAGCAGCCAGTCCGCCTTGGCCGAGTAGCGGTTGTAGGACAACACCGCTGGAATCGCCGCGAACAGGCCCATGGCCGTGGCCACCAGCGCCTCACTGATACCCGGTGCCACGGTCGCGATCGTGGCCTGGTGCATGGTGGCGAGGCCGCGGAAGGAGTTCATGATGCCCCACACGGTACCGAACAGGCCCACATAGGGGCTGACCGAACCGACGCTGGCCAGAAACGGCAAGTTCATCTCCACCTTTTCCTGCTCGCGGGACATGGCCACGCGCATGGAGCGCTCCACCCCTTCCATAACGGCCTCGGGGCTGCTGCTGCGGCCCTGCTGGCGCAGGCGGGTAAACTCGGTAAAGCCGGCGCGGAAGATGGATTCCACCCCGTCCATCTTGCCCCGCTCCGCGCGGGCGTTGCCCTCGCGGAACAGCTGATTCAGGTCTGCCCCGGACCAGAAACGGCGCTCGAAGACATTCATCGCGCGCTTGGCGCGGGACAGGTAGAGCCCGCGCTGAATGATCATGACCCAGGAGATAACCGAGGCGGTCAGCAGTAGCAACATCACCAGCTGCACCAGCAGACTGGCGTTCTGGATCAGTCCCCACAGGGAAACGTGTTCACCGGCGTTCATTTTCTAACTAGCTGCCTTTAATGCTGAATAAATGGGTTCGGGTAGCGCGCAGGGCCTGCGGCTGTCATCTGCCACGCAAGCGACTTTGACCACACCCTCGCAAATAATTTCATTGTCGCGCCAGATTTTCTGCTCAAAAGTTACTCCGGCGCGCCCCAGTTTGCCAACCGCGGCACTGGCCCGCAATGTATCGTCGAGTAGCGCCGAGCGGCGGTACTGGATTTCCGCCGAGTGCACCACCAGCAACAGGCCCCGCTCTGGCATGGCCGGCTTATCATAGCCGAGCGCGCGGACGAATTCTGTGCGCGCGCGCTCCATATACTTCAGATAATTCACGTAATAGACGATGCCACCCGCGTCGGTATCCTCGATATAGACGCGAATGGGAATGCTGAAAGGCTCCGTCACCCCTGCCCCTTATTGTCGTTTGATGCCAGTCCCCGCGACGGACGCCATCCACAGCCTGTGGCCGCGATCGCGCATCCGGTCAAACCTTGCTGTCCGGTTTTGGCAGGCCGAAATGCTCGTAGGCCAGCCCGGTGACCACCCGCCCGCGCGGTGTGCGGGCAATATAGCCCTGCTGGATCAGGTAGGGCTCCAGCACATCCTCGAGGGTATCGCGCTCCTCGCTGACCGCCGCCGCCAGGCTGTCGATCCCCACCGGACCACCGTCGAACTTCTCGATCATTGCCAGCAGCATGCGCCGGTCCAGCTGGTCAAAGCCGCTAGCATCCACGTTCAGCATATTCAGCGCCGCATCGGCCGTGGCCGCATCGACGCTGCCGTCACCCTTAACTTCAGCGTAGTCGCGCACGCGCCGCAGCAGGCGGTTGGCGATCCGCGGCGTCCCGCGCGCGCGGCGGGCCACCTCGAGCGCACCACCCGCGTCCATCGCCACCCCCATCAGGCCGGCGGAGCGGCGCACGATACTGGTCAGATCCTCGACGCTGTAAAACTCCAGACGCTGCACGATACCAAAGCGATCCCGCAGTGGCGATGTCAGCAGGCCCGCCCGGGTGGTGGCCCCGACCAGGGTGAACGGCGGCAGGTCCAGCTTGATCGAGCGCGCCGCCGGCCCCTCGCCGATCATGATATCCAGCTGGTAATCCTCCATCGCCGGGTAGAGCACCTCCTCGACATGGGGGCTCAGGCGGTGGATCTCGTCGATAAACAGCACATCGCCGGGTTCGAGATTGGTCATGATCGCAGCCAGGTCGCCGGCTTTCTCCAGCACCGGGCCAGACGTGGTCTTGATCGCCACATCCATTTCCGCCGCGATGATATTCGCCAGTGTGGTCTTACCCAGGCCCGGCGGGCCGAACACCAGCGTGTGGTCCAGCGCCTCACCGCGCAGCTTGGCCGCCTGGATAAAGATTTCCATCTGCTCGCGCACCACCGGCTGGCCGACATAGTCCGCCAGGGATTTGGGGCGCACGGCACGGTCGTACTGCTCTTCCTGGCCAGAGGGGCCCTGCGGTTCGGGGGCGATCAGGCGATCGGCTTCAATCATGACGCACCCCGACAGTTGTTGCGAAACGGCGAACGCGAGCGAACATAAAGTTCGCCCCTACAGCGCAAATGCGTTGAACGGTCATGCGGGCGCCATGCTTTTCAGGGCCAGGCGGATCAGCGTCGCGCTGTCGGCGTCCGGCTGTTCCTTGCCGGCGCGGGCAACCATCTTGGAGGCATCGGTGGGCTTGTAGCCCAGTGCCGCCAGTGCGCTCTCGGCCTCGCCGGCATGATCGACTTTGGGCTCGGCGGATGCGGCCAGCAGCGGAATATCGTTGCTGTCGCCGAAATCCGGCGCCAGCTTGCCGCGCAGCTCCACGATCAGGCGCTCGGCGGTTTTCTTGCCCACACCCGGCACCTTGACCAGCGCCGCCACATTGTCGTCTGCGACGCAGCGCGCCAGCGCCGCGCCGTCGAGACCGGACAGTATTGCCAGCGCCATCTTCGGCCCCACGCCGTTGACCTTGATCAGGGTGCGGAACAGCTGGCGGTCGCCGTCACGCAGAAAACCGAACAGGGTCTGGGCGGTTTCAGATACCGCCAGATGGGTGTGCAGCTGCACTGTCTGGCCCAGCGCCGGCAGCTCAAAAATGGTGGTCATGGGCGCGAGCACTTCGTAGCCGACGCCCTGCACATCCACCAGCAACAGAGGCGGCTGTACTGCGGCGAGGGTGCCGCTCAGTCTTCCGATCATCGAACTTCCTTAAATTCACAATACCTGGACGCAAAGCCGGGAGGGATAGCCCTTTCCGGGACCGTATGAGGCATGGATGCCGATTACGAGCGTACAGGGATGTATACACTGGGGGGCGCCCAGCCCGTGTCCCGGAAAGGGCTATCCCTCCCGGCGCCACACAGCCCGCTTACGAAGAAATAGTGAGCCTGCCACGACGGAAACGTCCGCGCCCGCTGCCGGCAGTCTGCACCAGCGTCTGCATCGTGTGCATGTGGCACAGCGCCACGGCCAGCGCATCGGCGGCATCTTCCTGTGGTGCCGCGGGCAGGGCCAGCAGCGTCTTGACCATATGCTGCACCTGCAGCTTGTCCGCCGCCCCGGTACCCACCACCGACTGTTTGACCTTGCGCGCCTCGTACTCCGCCACCGGCAGGTCCGCGTTGGTCGCAGCCACGATGGCCGCCCCGCGCGCCTGCCCGAGTTTCAGCGCCGAACCGGCACTCTTGGCCATGAATACATTCTCGATCGCCATCTGATCCGGCCGGTACTGGCCGGCAATCTGGCTGACCGCGTCAAAGATGAGTTTGAGGCGTTCCGGCAACGGGCTATCGGGAATGCGGATCACGCCACTGGCCACATAGCGGGCCTTGCTGCGTTCCACGTCGATCAGGCCGTAACCAGTCTTGCGCGAGCCGGGGTCAATGCCCAGGATTCGGGTCAAGGGCGGACTCCCCAGAAATATCTGTACGTTTATATAGTATCGGGAGTTTCCCAAGGTGGGTGATAGGCGTCAAGGGAAGCGGGACTGAAAGCCGAGCATGAATGGCGAAGCTCGTCGTTTCCAAGGGGCAGATAAGATGGCTCTGGGCGGCCCCGCCACCGGTGACCGCTCGTTCAACAGCCTCATCGGCAAATGTTTCTCGATCGGTCCCCGGCGCCGGGGCCGGCTCTTCGGGCAGCGGACTTTCTCCCCAGCCCCGGTGGTGTTAACCCAGCTCCGCCATCACCTCTTCAGGGATATCGGCGTTGGTGTAGACGCTCTGTACGTCGTCCAGGTCTTCCAGCATATCAACGAGGGCCAGCACCTTCTCGGCGCCACTCTTGTCCAGCGGGATGGTGGTGGACGGGATCATCGCGATTTCGGCGTTGTCCGGCTTGAAACCCGCTTCGGTCAGCGCGTCCTTGACCGGCATATAGTCCTGGAACTCGGTGGTGAGATCGATGCTGCCGTCGTCGTTGGTCTCGATATCCTCGGCGCCCGCTTCCAGGGCCGCCTCCATCAGCGCGTCTTCATCCACACCCGGCTCGTAGTACATCTGGCCCTTGCGGGAGAACAGGTAAGCCACGGAGCCGTCGGTACCCAGGTTGCCGCCGCGCTTGGTAAACGCGTGGCGCACCTCGGCCACTGTGCGGTTGCGGTTGTCGGTCAGGCATTCCACCAGCACCGCCACGCCGCCGACTCCGTAACCCTCGTAGGTCACCGATTCGTAGTTGTCGCCGTCAGCATTGCCGGCGCCGCGCGCGATCGCCTTGTCGATGGTATCGCGCTTCATGTTGGCGCCCAGCGCCTTGTCGATGGTGGCGCGCAGGGTCGGGTTGTCGTCCGGGTTGCCGCCGGCCTTTGCCGCCACGGTCAGCTCGCGAATGATCTTAGTGAATACCTTACCGCGCTTGGCGTCCTGGGCCGCTTTGCGGTGTTTGATGTTGGCCCATTTACTGTGTCCCGCCATTATTCTCTCCGCTATCCCTGTAGGAACCTGCCGTACCAACGAATACCGCTGATTTTGCGCTAATCGCCTACAGGGCCGGTTCCCACAATCACTTTCTTAACTAACTTTGTCTTCCTTCTGGCGCAGGCGAATGCTCAATTCGCGCAGCTGCTTCGCGTCCACCGCACCCGGGGCGTCGGTCATCACACAGGCCGCCGTCTGGGTTTTGGGGAAGGCGATGACGTCGCGAATCGAATCGCTGTCGGTCATCAGCATCACCAGGCGGTCGAGACCAAATGCCAGGCCACCGTGGGGCGGCGCGCCGTATTTCAGCGCGTCCAGCAGGAAGCCGAACTTCTCGCGCTGTTCTGCCTCACCGATACCCAGAATGCGGAATACCGCCTGCTGCATGTCCTGATCGTGAATACGCACGGAACCGCCGCCCAGCTCGGTGCCGTTCAGCACCATGTCGTAGGCCCGCGACAGCGCGTCCAGCGGGCTCTTCTCCAGCTCCTCCGGTGAACAGGAGGGCGCAGTGAACGGGTGGTGCAGCGCGGTCAGGCTGCCGTCATCGTTCTCTTCGAACATCGGGAAGGCAACCACCCACAGGGGCGCCCAGTCACAGGTGTACAGATCCAGATCCGCACCCACCTTGCAGCGCAGGGCACCGAGGGCCTCGGAAACCACCTTGGCCGAATCGGCGCCGAAGAAAATCAGATCGCCATTCTCGGCTTCCAGGCGATCCAGGATCGCCGCGCGCACGTCATTGGGCAGGAATTTGACGATCGGCGATTGCAGGCCGTTTTCCAGGTCGGACTTGTCGTTGACCTTGATATACGCCAGACCCTTGGCACCGTAGATGCCGACAAACTTGCCGTAATCGTCGATCTGCTTGCGGGTCAGCTTGTCGTTGCCGCCCGGTACTTTCAGTGCAGCCACGCGCCCCTTGGGGTCGTTGGCCGGGCCGGAAAACACCTTGAATTCCACTTCGGTCAGCAGGTCCTTGATCTCGACCATCTCCAGCGGAATACGCAGGTCCGGCTTGTCGGAGCCGTAGCGCAGCATCGCCTGATAGTGGCTCATGCGCGGGAACTCGCCCAGGTCCACACCCTTGAGCTCCAGAAACAGCTTGCGCACCATGTCTTCGGTGATCGACATGATCTCCTCTTCATCCAGGAAAGAGGTCTCGATATCGATCTGGGTGAATTCCGGCTGGCGGTCCGCGCGCAGGTCCTCGTCGCGGAAGCACTTGGCGATCTGGTAGTAGCGGTCGAAGCCGGACACCATCAGCAGCTGCTTGAACAGCTGCGGCGACTGCGGCAGGGCGAAGAACTTGCCCTCGTGGGTGCGGCTCGGCACCAGGTAATCGCGCGCGCCCTCGGGGGTGGCACGGGTCAGGATCGGGGTCTCGATATCCAGGAAGCCGCTGTCGTCCAGGTAGTTGCGGATCGCATTGGTCAGCTTGGAGCGAAAACGCAGGTTGTTCTGCATCTCGTTGCGGCGCAGATCCAGGTAGCGGTACTTGAGACGTACATCCTCACCCACCGCGGTGTGCTCATCCAGCTGGAAAGGCACGGTTTCGGCGGTGTTCAGAATCTCCAGCTCAGTACCGTAGACCTCGATCTCGCCGGTGACCATATTCGGGTTGACCGCCTCCGGGGCGCGGGCGCGCACGCGACCGGTGACCTTCAGCACATATTCGCTGCGCACCCGGTCGGCCATCTCGAAGTGCTCGGCGGCATCCGGATCGAATACCACCTGGGCAATACCGTCGCGATCGCGCAGGTCAATAAAGATCACCCCGCCGTGGTCGCGGCGGCGGTCGACCCAGCCACAGAGAGTAACGGTGCGGTCAATATCCGCGGAACGAAGGGCGCCACAGTAGTCGCTGCGCATGGATGCTTTCCTGTTGTTTTACGTTAGACAATGTCTGAAGTTGAATTGGGGCGCTCGCCGGCGCCCCCGGCTCAGCTGGCTTCGGCCGCCGGCTTGGCGGCGGGCTTGTTACCGCCGGCACTGGCCGAATCCCCGGCCAGGTTCTTCTTGCCGCCGGTTTTGAAGTCGGTCTCGTACCAACCGCCGCCCTTGAGACGGAATCCGGCAGCGGAAATTTTCTTGCTCAGCTCGGCCTGCTCACAGGCCGGACAATCAGTCAGCGGAGCATCACTCATGCGCTGCAGGGCCTCCATCTCGTGGCCGCAGGCCTTGCACTGGTACTCATAGATCGGCATGGCTCTATATCTACCCAATGGTTCAGGGGGCGCAGATTATACATGAGCCCCGGAGCGGGAAGAAGCTGTGCCCGCAGTGCGCAAAGGGTCGCACGAGATTGGAGCAAGAAACCCCGGTCTGCACCCAGAAACACTGAAAAAAAGCACTATTTTTCCCGTATTTTCCCGTGCGCGCGAAAAAAAACTATATATACTTCCCTCAGTACCCGCCGCAGCCCCTCACTGGCAGGCCGGCGCGGCAGGCCTACGAACACATTCTCTCTGGAAAAACACTAATAGAAGGAAGCTACCATGGCCGCCAAGAAAGCAGCTAAGAAAGCCCCCGCAAAGAAAACTGCAGCCAAGAAGGCCCCCGCCAAGAAAGCTGCAGCAGCACCCAAGAAAGTGACTGCGGTCAAGGATAAGTACACCAAGACCCAGATTCTGAACCAGATCGCCGAGAATACCGAGCTGTCCCGCAAGCAGGTACAGTCCGTGCTGGACGAGCTGACCGACATCATCCACGGCCACGTGAAGAAGCGCTCCGTGGGCGAGTTCGCCCTGCCCGGCCTGCTGAAGATCACCACTGTGAAGAAGGCGGCCAAGAAGGCCCGCAAGGGTATCAACCCCTTCACCGGCGAAGAGACCGTATTCAAGGCCAAGCCCGCCAGCATTCAGGTCAAGGTTCGCCCGCTGAAGAAGCTGAAGGAAATGGCCGAGTCCTGATCCGGAGCGCCAGTTTCCCGCAAAAACCCCGCTCCGGCGGGGTTTTTGCTTTTTGGTCGACGGCTCCACAGTGCAGAGCCCTACCACTGAACGGGTCTAGCGGCGTAAAATGCCGGGCCCAAAAGCCACACTAACAGTACAGAACCTCCTATGCGCGCATCCCGCTACCTGATTGCCACCCAGAAAGAAACGCCCAACGACGCTGTGGTCATCAGCCACCAGCTGATGCTGCGCGCCGGTATGATCCGCAAGCTGGCCGCCGGTCTCTACACCTGGCTGCCCACCGGCCTGCGGGTACTGCGCAAGGTAGAGCGGATCGTGCGCGAAGAGATGGACAACGCCGGCGCCCTGGAAGTGCTGATGCCGGTGGTACAGCCGGCGGAGCTGTGGGAAGAGTCCGGCCGCTGGCAGCAGTACGGCCCGGAACTGCTGCGCATCCGCGACCGCCACGACAACAGCTTCTGCCTGGGGCCCACCCACGAGGAAGTGATCACCGACCTGATCCGTACCGAGATCAGCAGCTACAAGCAGCTGCCGGGCAACTTCTACCAGGTGCAGACCAAATTCCGCGATGAGATCCGCCCGCGCTTCGGCGTGATGCGCGCGCGCGAATTCACCATGAAGGACGCCTACTCGTTCCACATCGATGCCGACTCCCTCGGCGAGACCTATGACGTGATGCACGGCGCCTACTGCCGCATCTTCGACCGCATCGGCCTCGACTACCGCCCGGTACTGGCGGACACCGGTTCGATCGGCGGCTCCCTCTCGCACGAATTCCATGTGCTCGCCGCCAGCGGCGAGGACGATATCGCCTTCTCCAGCGAATCCCGCTACGCCGCCAACGTGGAGCTGGCCGAGGCCGTGGCGCCCGCCGGTGCGCGCCCGGCGCCGTCTGCGGACATGGCCGAAGTGCACACCCCGGGGCAGAAGACCATCGCCGCGGTGAGTGAATTCCTCAAGGCGGATCCGGCGCAGTCGGTCAAAACCCTGATCGTGCTCGGCGAGAGCGAGGACGGCCAGGATCAAAACGACCGCGCCCCGCTGGTAGCGCTGATCCTGCGTGGCGACCACGAACTGAACGAACTGAAGGCGGAAAAACTTCGCGGCATCGCCAGCCCGCTGGAATTCGCCCCCGAAGAGCGCATTGCCGCAGAACTGGGCTGCGGTATCGGCTCGCTGGGTCCGGTCGGCCTGAATATCGACACCATCGTCGACCGCGCCGCGGCGCACCTCGCGGACTTCGTCTGCGGTGCCAACAAGGACGACTACCACTTCACCGGCGTCAACTGGGACCGCGACACCCCGCTCGGCCGCGTCGAAGACCTGCGCAACGTCGTCGCCGGCGATGCCAGCCCCGATGGCAGCGGCCAGCTTGAAATCAAGCGCGGTATCGAGGTGGGTCACATCTTCCAGCTGGGCGACAAGTACAGCCGCGCGCTGAACGCCACCGTGCTGAACGAGAATGGCAAGGAACAGGTCATGGCCATGGGCTGCTACGGTATCGGCGTATCCCGCATCGTGGCCGCCGCCATCGAGCAGAATCACGACGACGCCGGCATCATCTGGCCCGAGGCGATCGCCCCGTTCCAGCTGGCGATCGTGCCGATCAACATGCACAAGAGCGATGTGGTGCGCGAGAAGTGCGAGCACCTGTACGAATCCCTGCGCGCCAAGGGCGTCGACGTGTTGCTGATGGACGAACCCAAGGCACGCCTCGGCGCCATGCTCGCCGACGTCGAGCTGCTGGGCATCCCGCACCGCATCGTGATCGGCGACCGCGGCCTGGAAAAGGGCGTGGTGGAGTACAAGGGCCGCCGCGACGCGGACAGCCAGGAGTTTGCCGAATCGCAGCTGGAGGAAGTGCTGCTGAAGAAGCTCGGGCACTGAGCCAAAAGCGATTAGATAAGCGCGGTTTCTGCGAAGGTACAGCTACCGGGGCAACCTTGTGAGACCTTCACCGCCATGGATGGCGGTGCAGAGCCCCCATGGATGGGTTCACGGCGTGTCTCACAAGGTTGCCCCGGTAGCTGTGCCGCCACGTAAGCCGCTAACCGGCAGGTATTCGACTCCTGGATCACGGTTAAGCATACGGCGCAAGCCGGATCCACCGACCGAGTCCGGAGCGAGGACAAAGCATTGCCGCTGCCCTTCCCGCCCACCTTCCCGTAAAATCCCCAACCATGATAAGAACAAGCCTGCTGACACTGCTGCTGTGCCTGGTGTGGAACTGCGCCCAGGCCCAGGTGCGGCCGCCGGAAATTGATCCGGCATTGCGCCGTGCGCTGAAACAGGCAGTGAATCAGGCGGACAGCTTTGTCGACCGCTACGATGCCGAAGTGTGGCTGATGGCCAAGTCGCAGCCGCTGGCGCGCTACATCGACGATCCGCAGGAGCGCCTGCACGTTCTCAGGGCGGTACACCGCGAAGCAACCCGCGCCGGCCTGCGCCCCGAGGTGGTGCTGGCCCTGATCCAGATCGAGAGCGCCTTCGACCCCTACGCGGTATCCCGCGTCGGCGCCCAGGGCATGATGCAGGTGATG
The DNA here is from genome assembly GCF_039696035.1 of Microbulbifer sp. SAOS-129_SWC. GTDB lineage: Bacteria > Pseudomonadota > Gammaproteobacteria > Pseudomonadales > Cellvibrionaceae > Microbulbifer. Next base: position 882,285 of record NZ_CP155567.1, on the reverse strand, counting down.
CCCTTCTGGAAGAAAGAAATCGGCCGCCCGGACGACAACCTGATCGACATGGATACCAACCTGCGCTACGGCTGCACCATCCTCAAACACTATATCCACCGGGCCAAGGGCAACCTGGCCAATGCGCTGGCCTACTACAACGGCAGTTACGGCCGCTATACCTACTCCAGCAAGGTGCTGGACGCCTGGGCGGAGCGCTGGAGGTAAGCGATGAGCAGCGGCTATGTGTTTTTTACCGGCGCATCCTGTGCCCTGCTGCTACTGGCCGCCGCCAAGCTGGCCATCAGTTACCGCGACCAGCCCGCCGGTCGCTGGCTGCTCCTGCTACTGACAGGCGTTATCTGCTATCTACTGCACCCGGTACTGCCGTCCCTCGGCGGCGCAGATGTCCTGATCGATCTGCCCACCGCCGTGATTCCCGGTACCTTCTGGCTGTTCGCGCATCTGCTGTGCCGCGACAGCGAAGCTTTCCCGCGCTGGGGTTGGGCCCTGATCGCACTGGATGTGACCACCAACATCAGCGTCAGCAACCTCGACAGCCACGCCTGGCCGGCGCTGCACGAGTGGCTCTACCTGCTCAAGCAGCCGCTGCAACTGGCCCTGCTCGGCGCCGGCCTGGTCACCCTGCTGCGGCACTACCAGGGCGACCTGGTGGCATCGCGCCGGCGTCTGCGCGCCGCGCTGTTGATTGCTGTCGGCAGCTATATGCTGCTGGTGGTGTGCGCCGAATTCCTGTTCTCCTACCAGCCGATCCCCGCCGGGGTACCCACGCTGCACGCCGTGTTCGCCAGCCTGCTGGCCATGGCCGCCTGCCTGTGGCTGCTGGCACTGTCGCCCGGTGCCCTGGCCGAATCCCTGCCGCAGGCTGGCGATACCGGCGAAGCACAGGAGCAGCCCGCGGCCATCGCGCCCGAGCCGCTCGACGAAATGCAGCGCCAGCTGCTACAGAAACTGCAGGCGCATATGGAGTCCGGCGGCTACCGCCACACCGGCCTGACTATCCGCGAACTGGCGGAGCAACTGCACGCCCGTGAACACGTGCTGCGCGCACTGATCAACCGCCACCTGGGCTACCGCAATTTCAACGCGTACCTGAACCGCTTCCGCATCGACGAGGCCAGCGCACGACTCGCCAATCCGGAGCAGGCCCACCTGCCGGTGCTGTCGATCGCACTGGATATCGGCTACCGCTCCCTGAGCCCGTTCAACGCCGCCTTCAAGCGCCGCCACAACCAGACGCCGACAGAGTACCGGCGCGAGCAATTGCCGGACTAAAACGGCAGATTTTCGGAATCCGTCAGGGGTTTTTCGCTTTCCGCAAGCGCACCCGGGCGGTTTCCGTCAGACTTTCCCCACGCCTGTAACAGCGGCAACCGCTCGGCAGAACAACAGCGAAGGAAAGAATCATGGTATTGGCGTTTCTCGCAGACATGGCCCACCACTGGCTGTTCCACTTCAAGAGCGACCTGTTCCGCTACCTGCTTGCCGCCACCGTCATGAGCCTGTCGGTGAGCCTGCTGTTTCGCGGCTGGATGAGCCGCCGGCGCCTGCAGAAACGCCGCGCCCGGTGGGCAGATATCCGCCGCGAATTCAGCTACTCGATGCTGACCCTCGGTGTCTTCGCCACTGTCGGCCTGGTCACCAGCGTGCTGCGCGACTGGGGCCTGGTGCAGCTCTACTGGCACTGGGGCGACTACCCGCTGTGGTGGAACCTCGCCAGCCTGCCGGCAGTGATCCTGATCCACGATGCCTATTTCTACTGGTGTCACCGCGCCATGCACCACCCCAGGCTGTTCAAGCACTTCCACCGTGTGCACCACCTGTCACGCACCCCGACCCCCTGGGCGGCCTACAGTTTCTCCATCGGCGAGGGCCTGCTGATGGCGGTATTCTCACCGCTGATCCTGATGCTGCTGCCACTGCATGTATTGATCTGGCTGGCCTTTATTTTTGTGATGATCTTCCGCAATACCATGCTGCACGCCGGCTGCGAATTCCACCCGCGCGGCTGGGTCGACGGGCCGCTGGATTTCATGACCACCACCACCCACCACGACCTGCACCACCAGCGTTTCCAGGGTAATTACGGTTTCTATTTCACCTGGTGGGATCGCTGGATGGGGACGGAATTCAGCAACTACAAAGACGTATTTCACCGGGCGGTGGACGGGGAGTTCAGCGATGCGGCCACAGCGCCGCAGAAGACCACCGCCACCGGTTAGGAATTGCGGCTGATCGGCAGATGTCCGCATGTGTTGCGCGCTCCTCTGGAGCGCGCTTTTTTAATGGCCGTAATTGGCCGGCAGCCAGCGCATCTCCCGATAGCTGAAGAAGCCCCATACCAGCAGCAGGATTTCCAGCGCCAGGAACACGCCGTTGCGCCAGTCGAAGCCGCCGTGCACCAGCATGCCGAACAGGCGGCCACTGGCGAAACCCGCGTAGGCCAGCGTCAGCGCCGCGTAGGCCGCGCGCCGATGCCGGCGCATCAGCAACGCCAGCAGCAACCCCAGAGCGATTGCCAGCATCAGGCCGGAGAAGGTGGCGAGAAACTCCGGCAACGCGGCCGGCGCGGTAAAACTCATGTCGATGGCTGCGGCAAACGCCTCCGGACGCGCGGCCGCGGCGATGCCGATCGCCGCGTAGATCAACAGGTTCAACACCAGATAGACGATACCGTAATACTTCATTGCCACATCCTCAGACCCGTCAGGGCCACTTCCAGAATCTGTGAAAACCGCGCCGGGCGCGCCCTGCCAGTGCACCCGCGGCCATCTCGCCAGCGGCGATTTTCGTCCGCTAGCACCACCACCCGGCCGCCCACCGCGTTCTCGGCATTTCCCACTCCAGGGCATGAGCCGCGAATACGCGGGCAGCAAACCGCCATTAACCAATCATTTTAACGGCTCCGCAGCCAACACCACACTCGACCGTGTCCGCTTTTCGGCAATTTCCTCCTGAGGCCACGCACTGTCGCCAGCCTCTTCCCGCGCGCCGCCCGCCAGCGGCGGGTAACTGGAAAACCGGGCGCGGCGCACCATACTTACCCCCGCGCGCATGATCGATAACGCCGCCATCCGTCGTCAATCCGGCCACCAAACGGCGCGCTCCGAGCGCGCTTTCCGCGCTCCCATCGAATTGCCGCCCGGCACATAAAACGGAACCACACTTCGCCATGAACAATCGGCTATTGCGAGAACCACTGCTGCACTTTGCCGCCGCCGGCGCCCTGCTGTTTGCGCTCAGTGCCATTTTCCAGCACGGCGATGGCAGTAGCGGCGATGAGATTCGCATCAGCCAGAGTCGCATCGATCACCTGGCGGCAGTCTTTGCGCGCGGCTGGCAGCGCCCGCCCACGGCCGCCGAACTGCAGGGGCTGGTCGACGACTATGTGCGCGGCGAAGTGCTCTATCGGGAAGCCATCAAGCTGGGTCTCGACCGCGACGATACGGTGATCCGCCGGCGCCTGCGGCTGAAAATGGAACTCCTCGCCGAAGACCTGGCCGACGCGGTCGACCCCGGCAAGCAGGCACTGCAGCGCTATTTCGCCGACCACCGGCAGGACTACCTGCATCCGGCGCGCCTCAGCTTCCGGCAGATCTATTTCAACAGCGACCGTCGTGGCGCCGCCGGCGCTAATGCGCGCGCGGCCCTGGCCCGGCTGCGGGGCGGCGACAATGCCGCCGACATCGGCGACAGCAGCGCGCTGCGCCAGCGCTACACCGATGAAAGCGCCGGGCGCATCGACCGGGTGTTTGGCGACGGCTTCAGCGCGCGCCTGCGCGAACTGCCGCGCGGCCGGTGGAGCGGCCCGGTCAGATCGGCCTATGGCCAGCATCTTGTCTATATCGAAACCTTCACGCCCCGGCGCCCGGCCGAATTCACCGATGTGCAGCCGCAGGTGCTGCGCGACTGGCGGCAACAGCAACAGAAAGACCTGCTGCAGCGCCAGTACCTGACCCTGCGGGCGAAATACCACATCCACGTCGACGGCGAAATCCGCGGCGCCACCAGCGAGGTAGCCCGCCAGTGAAACACCTCTCCGCGCTGCTCCTGCTCATCGTGACACTGCTGCCGGCACTGCCGCTGACAGCACATGAACTGCGCCCCGCCTACCTGCAGATAGAGCAGACGGCGGCATCCGAATTTGCCGTCTCCTGGCGGGTACCGGCGCGCGGCGAAATGCGCCTGTCGCTGAATGTGCGCTTCGACAACAGCGTTACGTCACTGTCGCCGCCGCAGGCGGTGATCGCCAACGGCTTCTATACCGAGACCTGGAAGATCCGCCAGGAGCGTGCGTTGGCCGGCACCTCCGTGACCATCGACGGCCTGGACCAGACCATGACCGACACGCTGGTGCGCATCAGCTGGCTGGACGGCCGCAAACAGGTGCTGCGGCTGCTGCCGCAGCGACCGCAGTTCACGGTACAGGCCAGAGCGGGCAGCGCCCAGGTGGCGCAAACCTACTTTGTCCTCGGGGTAGAACACATCCTGCAGGGCATCGACCACCTGCTGTTCGTGCTGGCCTTGATCCTGCTGGTCGGCAGCGGGTGCCAGTTACTGGGCACCATCACCGCCTTCACCCTCGCCCACAGCATCACCCTGGCCGCGGCGGCCCTCGGGCTGGTACAGGTGCCGCAGGCACCGGTAGAAGCGGTAATCGCCCTCAGTATCGTGTTTGTGGCGGCGGAGATAGTGCACAAGCTGCGCGGCCGGCGCACGCTGGGGATTCGCAAACCCTGGCTGGTGGCCTTCGCCTTTGGCCTGCTGCACGGCCTCGGCTTCGCCGGCGCGCTGGCGCAGATAGGTGTACCACAGCACGCCATCCCGCTGTCGCTGGCAATGTTCAATGTGGGTGTGGAGGCGGGGCAGCTGCTGTTTATCGCCAGTGTCTTTGCGCTACTGGCACTGGCTGGCCGCGTATCGCGGCACCTGCCGCGGTGGCGCCACCGGCAGAGTGCCAGCGGCTACCCGGTGGCCAGCGCGGTCGCGTGGCCCAGTGCCTACCTGGTGGGCGCCGTGGCGACCTACTGGGTGATCGTCCGCTGCGTGGCCATCGCCGCGGGCTAGTGTCCGCGACGAGGAGCGGGCACTCAGTCCTGGAACAGCATTTCCAGCGGGTAACCGGTAAAGGGCTTGGTTTTCTCGATCACCAGATGCGAGGTCATGCGCGAGATGGCCGCATCCTCGTTGGCCAGCAGCTGCTCGGACACGCGGTTGAAATCCGCGGCGTCCGGGCAGACAAAGCGCAGCATATAGTCGAACTCGCCGGACATCTTCACGCAGGAGACGATCTGCTCAATGCCGTCGATGGCGCGGCGGAAACTCTCACTGGTGCGGGCGTCCTGGCGCTTCAGAGCCACGTTGACGTAGAACTCGGCGTGGCGCACTTTATCCAGGTTGACCTCCGCGCGGAACTCGCGCACGTAGCGCTCGCTGGTCAGGCGCTTGACCCGCGCCAGGCAGGCGCTCTCCGACAGGCCGATCTGTTCGCTCAGGTTCAGGTTGCTGATACGCGCATTGGTCTGCAGCTCCTGCAGAATACGCAGGTTGTGGCGATCTATTTTCACGCTGTGATTCTTCTTCTCAGGAGTTCGGGCAAAGGAGGGAAGGATAGCGGCAATTGCCGGCGGCCGAAACTCGGGATTCCAGGCGGCGGGAGTCCCCCCTCCCGACGAACACCCGGAGCGGGTCACTCGCCGGCAGGGCAGGCTCCCGCAATTAACCGGCGCGGCGGCTGCCGGCCGTGACAAAGCGCTCGATACGATCCAGCGCGCGTGCCAGCTCGGCCTCGTCCGCGGCCAGGGTCAGGCGCACGTGATTCACGGCACTGGCGCCGAAAGGCGCACCGGGCAGCACCGACACCCGCTCGGCATCCAGCAGCGCCTCGGCGAAGGCCTGGCCGGAGGTGGCCACTTCCGACACATCCACCATCACGAACATGCCGGCATCCGGGGAGTAGCAGCTGAGCCCGGGAATATTGCCAATGCGCTCGACGATCAGGTCGCGACGGCGCTGGTAGGCCTCGCGCATCTGCTTGACGAAGTAGGTATCGAATTCCAGCGCGAAGGCAGCCGCTTCCTGAACGAACTGCGGACAGCCGAAAATGGTGGCGCCGGCAAATTCGATCAGGCGCTGCACCAGCGGTCCCTGTGCCACCGCCCAGCCGAGGCGCCAGCCGCTCATGGCGTGGGACTTGGACAGGCCGTCGATGACCACCACGTTGTCGAGGTGCTCGGCGGCGGTGCGCAGCGACGTGTGGCGGCGGGCGAAGGTGATCATCGAATACATTTCGTCGCACACCAGCCAGATGCCGCGCGCGCGGCAGTACGCCGCCAGTTCACGCAACTGTTCCGGCGTGGCCATGGCGCCGGTGGGGTTGACCGGCGTGTTGATCATCACCACGCGGGTGTCGTCACTGATCGCCGCCTTGATCGCGTCGATATCGAACGCGAAATCGGACTGCGCCGGGCACGCCACTTTCTTTACATTCAGGCGCAGCGCGTCGCTGATGGGGACATAACCGATATACATCGGCTCGGGAATCACGATCTCCTCGCCCGGATTCAGCAGGCAGGCCAGCACCGCGTAGATCGCGTTGGTGCCGCCGGGAAACACCACCACATCGTCGGGGCTACAGGGGTGCGGCGAGACCTTGCTCTCGATATCGGCTATGGCGCGGCGCAGCATCGCCTCGCCGGCGGCCGGCGAGTAATGCGTGCGGCCGACCCCGAGGCGCGCGCGCGCGTAGTCGAGGATCGGTTCCGGGGTATCGAAGTTGGGGTCGCCGACACACAGGAAGATGACATCCTCTCCCTTGTCGGCCAGTGCGTGGGCGCGGTCGCTCACCGCCCACACATCGGCATCGGCGCTGTCGAGGGCATCACTCTGTTGGCTGAATCGCGGATTGAACTTCGTCACGGTAGTCACTGCTCGGTTGTTGCTGGTATCTCTCTAAAGTAACAACCGGGGGGGTAATCGATGCCGCAATCGCGGCACCGATTTCGCATTCCCGCGCCAATTTGCCGGCGCCCACCGCAGAAAATGCGGCAAGCGCCGCAGGTCAGCCGCACACTGGGTCAGAAGCGGTAATTCAGGTTGACCCCGCCCACCGTGCTCTCCGGATAGACGTGGATATTGCCGCTCAGCTGTAGCTTTTCGGTCACATTGAGACCCACCATGCCGCCGACGCCGTTCTGGAAGTAACCCACACCGCGGCTGTCGTAGCCGGCCAGATAGGCACTGTTGCCGCGGATCGACTTGAGGCCGATGCCCACGGTATCGTAGTCATCGCCGTCATTGGCCTCCACCCACACTTCACCAAACCAGTGCCATTCGGCATTTTCGGCACCGTTGTAGAAGAAGCCGGCGCGGTAGCGCCGGTAGTCGCGGCTCTGATGGCGCACACGCAGGCCGATCGGATCCAGATTGGCGCCGTTGTCGCCGATATAGGTCAGGTCGCGCCAGGTTTTCTCGTGGAAACTGTTCACATCCGAGCTGGTCAGATCCACCGCCACGAAGGGCCCCAGCCGGCACGGCATCGCCGGCGCGGTATCGAAGCCGGCGCGCAGGAATATACTGCCGACATTACCGTCGGTGTCCGCCTCCATACGCCGGTTGAAGTGGTATCCGAGCTGCACCTGGCGATCCACTTCCTGATAGTCGACCGAGCCGTAGGTGGCGCCGCCGTCGACGAAGAAGCGTTCGTTGTCCCAGCGCCCCAGCGCACTGAAGTTGTAATTGCGCGCCTCCAGCGACCATCCACTCGGCTGGTAATCATTGCCGGCGTAGGACAGCGCCAGCGCCCACTCGAAATCATCACCGGCGGCAAAACTGAAACCAAAGAACCCGTCCCAGCCGTTATCGCGCTCGTTGGGCGCCGGGCCAAAGCCGATATCGGTACGATCCCAGGAGGCGCCGAAGAAAACGGTGGTGGTCGGATCGCGAAAACGCTGCGCCACCAGGTGGTGATCGATATTCGACTGGTGCAGGCGGGTGTTCTCGTAGCCCAGATCCGGCAACAGGCCATAGCCCACCGGCGCATTCAGTACCGAGGCGTAGTAGTCGCCGATGGCCATGCCGGCGGCGAGAGTCGGGTGCACGCCGTCGTTGAACAGCAGGCGGTCGGCGTTCTCGGCGCTGCCCCCCTGGCTGTAGACCGGATTCGGATTGGCGCAGGCGCCGGCGGCATAACAGGTCGCGGCCTGGTCGATATTGGCGAAGCCGAACAACCCCGGACGCTGCTGGGCCAGCGCGGCGAAACCCTCGGTATCGAGGATCAGCACATTGCCCATGATGTTGATGCGCCGGCGCAGGGATTCGTTGAACAGCTGGGTGCCGATATTGCCGGCGCTGACGGCGGCCGCACCGGCGTCATTCATCAGCGGGGTATCGCCGACCCGCGGCGCGTTGGACACCACCACATAGCGCGCACCGGCGGCGCGCAGCTCGCCGGCGGCGGCGGCAAGAAAGGTCGCCGCGCGGTCCATGCTGTCCGGCGTGATGGTGCCGGCAAACACGCCGGCAATGATGTCGTTGCCGCCGCCGTTGAGGTAATAGAGCTGGTTGCGGTCAACACGATTCTGCGGCAGATAGCCCTGGCCGGTGGCAAAGGGCACGCCGGTCAGGGTGATGCTGTTGTTGGGATCGTCGACCAGTGCCTGCAGCGCGGCCGGATCATTGAAGGCGGCGACTGCCTGAGCCACTTGGGCGGGCGGCAGGTAGGGACTCTCGCCGGCGGCCGGATCACAGATGCCATCGGCGCCGCAGCGTGTGGAATCCGGCAGGATCGTATTGAGTGTGTTGTGGTCGGCGACGGTGGTCACCGGAAAGAGTTCGCGGAAACGCTGGGGTCCCACCACATCCAGCAGCACGTCGGCGGCGCGGTTGCCTCCCACGGCCCAGTTACTGCCATTGGTCAGCACCGAGCCGACGATCTGCTGCAACTGCTGTTGCTGTGGGCCGGATGCCGGCGCACAGGGGATGGCGCCGCCGAAGGCAGGCCCCAGTCCGGCACAGGACGGCTGCAGCATGCCCAGCCCCAGATCCTGGGCGGTGAAACTGATTGCCGGCTGCCGCGGGATCACCCCGGCGGGATCGTCACTGGTAAAAATGCCGGCGTTACCGCTGTCCGACAGGCTGTCACCGAAGACAACGAGACCGCTGTACAGGGTATCGGAATCTTCATCGGCGTGAGCAATGACAGCGGTGGCGAGAACCACCGCCACTGTGAGGGACTTGGCGGAAAAACCCATGGCGCGCTCCTTGCGTGTGTCGCGATGCGGCAATTATAGACGCGGCAGTTCGCCGCGAGGTCGGCGTGCGGCAAGCTTCAGTCCAGATGCGCTGAAAGGGGGTTCAGCGGTTCGTTGTCGCCGCCGTCGAGCCGGTCGATCAGGGGAATGAAAATCCCGCTCACCACCGCCGCCAGCGCTCCCCAGCACAACGAGAGAATCAACAGCGACTCATGCATCTGGCGGCCCCAGTCGGCGGGACCGAAATATACGCTGTTGGCATACACCACCGGAGCCACCAGCGCACCGGCGACAAACGCCCACAGCGGCCGCCGCATCAGTGGCGCCAGTGAACAGCGCAACGTGGTAGCGAACATCGCCCACATACAGATGACCCACGCCGGCGGCAGGGTGGAACCGTAGTCAATCACGCGGCTGGCCACAAACAGCCACTCCACTACGCAGCCGACAAAAATAAACACCAGCACTACGAAGATATCCCGCAGGTCGCGCCACAGCGCGAAGTGCGACATCAGGATCACGAACAGCGCGATCAGCGCCATGGCGTTGCCACCGATTATGGCGATCCACCAGCCGCAAAAAAACATCGAGAAGTTGAGGACCTGTTTCATGTGAGGTTTATCTGTATCGACGCTCCACAATCAGTTGAACTAACCGCGCACCAAAATATAGACCAGACAGACGCCACAGCAATCCCGATTTACTTCAGATCGGCAAATACCTCGATCGCGTGTTTGCGACTTTGCGACACATCACAAATTGGCAACGGATAGTCCGCCACCGCATCCGGACAATGAATCTCACGCGCGCTCAGGTTGCGCAGCTCCGGCACAAAGCGACGAATAAACTCCCCGCCGGCATCAAACTTTTTCGATTGGCTATAGGGATTGAATACACGGAAATAGGGCACCGCATCCGTGCCGGTAGACGCGGCCCACTGCCAGCCGCCGTTATTGGCGGCGAAGTCGGCATCAATCAGGCGCTCCATGAAGTAGCGTTCACCCCAGCGCCAGTCGATCAGCAGGTTCTTAGTCAAAAAAGACGCCACCACCATGCGCAGCCGGTTGTGCATCCACCCGGTCTCGTTCAACTGGCGCATCGCCGCGTCGACAATCGGTACCCCGGTCTGGCCGTCGCACCAGCGTTGAAACACTTTTTTGTCGTAGGACCAGGGGACGCGGTCGGTCTCCGGCTTGAACGGCTTGTGCTTGCACAGGTGCGGAAAGGCAACGATCAGGTGAGTGTAGAACTCGCGCCAGATCAGTTCCCCGAGCCAGCAACTGATGCCGTCGCTGCCGCCTGACCAGCGCCCGTCGTTGGCCTCCAGCGCCAGCTGCGCGCACCGGCGGATGGAGATGGCACCGCAATTCAGGTAGGGCGACAGCCGCGAGGTGCCTTCAATCGCCGGGAAATCCCGCTCGTCCTGATAACCGTCAATATGCTCCGCGAATGCCCGCAGGTGCTGTGCGGCCGCTTTCTCCCCCGGTGCCCAGCCGAGTATTTGGCCGTCGCCGCGCGGCAGTGCGGCATAGCCATCCACCGTGTCAGGAATCGTCTGCACCAGGTTGCTGTCGCCGTCGACTGCCAGCCAGTGCGGCCAGTCCTCGTCGGGGGAAATTTTTTTCGGCGCCGGCAGCGGTGAGAAACCCGCGCCGAACTGACCGATACAGTGGGAAATAAACGCGCGCTTAAAGGGGGTGAATACCTTGTAGGCGTCACCACTGCCGGTCCTGACCGCACCCGGTGGCACCAGGGTGCGGTCAGTGCTGTATTCGATCGGGACATCGATCGCTTTCAGTGACGCGCGCACGGCTTCGTCGCGGCGCCGCTCATTGAGCGGGTATTCGGCATTGGCAAACACCGCGTCAACCTGCAGCTTGTGTGCTACCTGCGCCAGCGCCGCCGGCACCCGATCGAAATCCGGCACCTCGAGGAAATACAGCGGGATATTGCGCTCGGCCAGACGCTGCTGCAGTTCGCCCAGGCACGCTAAACGGAAATTCACCACCGGATCGCCGTCGCCGTGGCTGTTCCAGGTGTCCGGGCAAGCGATAAAGATCGCGGCAACGGCGCCGCAACTGGTCGCCGCGCGATACAGCGCGGTGTTGTCGTGCAGGCGCAGATCGTTGCGCAGCCATACCAAGCCACGCGGAAACGCGGTTTTTCCGCTCATTGCCGCGCCTCCGGGAAGTGCTCGCGCAGCGCCTCTTTCAACTGCGCCAGCGACGCACCGGCGGCGGCCGGCAGTAGGCGGCAGTTGTGATGGCGGGCGAATTTCTGCAGGTCGCGGCGCTGCAGGTCGACGATACCGCCGGCAAACCACAGCGGTCCGCCGAGATTACCGAGCCCCCGTTCGAGACCACTGCCGAGCAGCGCCATCGGCAGTGCATTGTGGCTGTAGCAGATGGTCCCGCAGGCACCGAGCTTCTCTTCGGCGTAAGCCAGCTCCGCCAGCTCGACACCAGCCCCCAGGGACACCACATCAATACCGGCAGCCATCAGCGCGGCGGCGAACAACTGCGCAAATACCTGCTGCTCGGTACCGGCAAAGGTCACCAGCAGCAGCCGCGGCCCGCGGTCGCCGGACTGCTTCAGGTTTTTGCGGCTGGCGTGCAGGCCGATGGTCAGCTGCTCGCTCATCTGCTCCCAGAAAAAGCCACTGCTGGCGCTGGCGCCGAAACGACGCTGGCGGCTCAGCGCCCGGTGCACCGGTACCAGCCAGCGATCGAGCAGCAGTGCCAGGGGGTAGCCGGCCAACAGTTGGCGCAGCTGACGCTGCAGCGTGCGCGCGTCGAACGCCTCCACTGCATTGCAGGTGCCGGCTACCTGCTGGCTCCAGCTGTCGGCGGCCACCGGCCCCACGTTGTCCTGCTCCAGCAACGGGCGCACTTTACTGATCGCCACACCGCGCGCCAGCCAGGTAAGGATGTCCTCGATGCGCTGCACGTCCGCCTCGCGATAGAGGCGATGGCCCTTGCCCGAGCGCGAGGGTTTCAACAAACCGTAACGGCGCTCCCAGGCGCGCAGGGTGACCGGATTGACGCCGGTGCGCTGCGCCACATCGCGGATCGGCAGTTCGGCGACGCCGGCTGTCTCGCCTTCGGTCGCGGCTGCGGCGGCTTCGGATTCCACCATTGAAGTATCTCCCGCAAGTCGTTCTTGTTTTGAGTCAGTGAAAATCGCACAGCCCCAGCTCGGCGGGCTCCGCCGCCAGCAGCAGCTGATTGTGGATAAACTGGTGCGGACTGCGCGGCAGGTAGTGACGCAGCAGCGTCAGTACCGCGGACACGGGTTTCAGCCCCTGGCGGTACTCCTCGATCAATCGGGTCAGTTCCGCCTTTTCGCCCTTGTCCAGATATTGTTTGAGGTGCCCCTGCAAATGCATCAGGGCATTGGTGCGGTCCTTGCGGCTGGCCATATGCGCGAGGATTTCCATGATGCGACCGCGCACCCCATCGGCAAACTCGCGCGGCGGCAAGGCGCGGCTGTCGGCCACAAACTGCCCCAGCGCGCGGGTGAGCCCCTGGTGGTGGGCCAGCAACAGGTACTTATAGGCGGTGTAAAACTCGATCACCCGCGCCGCGCGCGGCGCACCGGCATGCACGTCCTCCGGGTGTTGTTGCCGCTCGCCCTCCTCCCCGCCTTCCACGTATTCCTCGCCTTCCACATAGCGAAACCAGGCGTCGTAGGCGAACACCCGGGTGAGGAAGTTCTCGCGAATCTCGCTGTTGTTGAGTCGGCCCGCCTCCTCCATCGGCAGATGCGGAAAGCGCTCGCGCAGGCGCGCGGCGAAGACACCGATACCGCTGCTGTCGATACCGTGACCATTAGGCAGGTAGCGACGCACGCCCTTGAGGCCGCAACTGGGCGAATTCTGCATAAAGATATAGCCGCGCACCCGCTCGAGCGCCGGCACCACGCTGTCAGCGTAGTCGCGCAGTGGTTCGGTCACGTCCAGGGTCTTGTCCACCACGCCGATCACCCGCACTTCGGCGCCTGGCGAAGAGTCGCTCTTCACCAGCCGGATCGGATCCCGCGGGACACCGAGGCCGATCGCCACCTCCGGGCACAGCGCAACATAGTCGAAGCAGCGCCCCAGCAGCCGGGTGCAGATCTTGCTGTGCTTGTGGCCGGCGTTGTAGCGCACCGCCTCGCCCATCAGGCATTGGCTGATGCCTACCGGAATCTTGTGTGTCAGCAGCTGGATATTCATAGCACCTGTACAGGTTTTGATTTTGTATAAGATTTATAACGCCCCGAACGATCTTGTACAACATTATTTTGTGTACAAGGCGGTTTGACCGACGCTTGCGCTGCCAAGTGTCAAAGCTACAATGCCAGACCCTCCAGCCAGCCCGGACAAGTTCATGATTCCAGCACTGCGCGAAGTCGACGAAGTACAGGCGCTCTACCTGCAGTTTCTGCGGACGCTGAGGGAAGCCGGTTTCCGCGGCGACTCAAGCCCCAGTTACGCCAGCCGTACGGTGCTGGCCACCGACAACTCCATCTACCAGGTACTGCCGCAGGCGGTGGTATACCCGCGCGATGTGCACGACCTGCAGCTGCTCGCCGAGCTGGCCGAGCGCGAGGAATTCCACCAGGTGGTGCTGTCACCGCGCGGCGGTGGCACCGGTACCAACGGCCAGTCGCTGACCGATGGTCTGGTGGTGGATATCTCCCGCCATATGAACCGTATCCTGGAGATCAACGCGGAGGAGCGCTGGGTGCGGGTACAGGCGGGCGTGGTCAAGGACCAGCTGAATGCGGCGCTCAAGCCCCACGGCCTGTTCTTCGCCCCGGAGCTGTCCACCAGCAACCGCGCCACCATCGGCGGCATGATCAATACCGATGCCTCCGGCCAGGGCTCCTGCGTCTACGGCAAGACCCGCGACCACGTGCTGGAGTTATCCACAGTACTGCTGGGCGGGGAACTGTGGACATCCGCCCCGCTCAACGATGGGAAACTGGACGAAGTCCGCGCCCGCGAAGACCGCGCCGGCAAGGTGCACCGGGTCTGCGACGACATCGCGCGGGAGAAGGCGCAGCTGATCGAGGAGAAATTCCCCAAGCTGAACCGCTGCCTGACCGGCTATGACCTGGCGCATATCAGGGATGAAAACGGCTTCAATCTGAACAGCGTGCTGTGCGGCTCCGAGGGCACCCTCGGGTTTATCGCCGAGGCCAGGTTGAACGTGCTGCCGATCCCCAAGTGCGCGGCGCTGGTGAACCTGAAGTACGACCACTTCCAGGACGCGCTGCGCGACGCCAAGGACCTGATGGAAGCCGGCCCCACCTCGATTGAAACAGTCGACAGCAAGGTGCTGCAGCTGGCGATGGAAGACATCATCTGGCACAGCGTCAGCGAGTTCTTTCCCACCGACGAGCGCCCGGTGCAGGGCATCAACCTGGTCGAGTACACCGCCGATTCGGAGGCGGAACTGGACGCGGCCGTGGACAAATTCACCGCGCATCTGGACGCGCTGGTCGGCCAGCCGGGCAAGAGCTTCGGCTACACCATCGCCCGCGGCCACGATCAGGTGAACCGCATCTGGGGGATGCGCAAGCGCGCCGTAGGCCTGCTCGGCAATGTGCAGGGCGAGAAGCGCCCGATCCCGTTTGTCGAGGACACCGCCGTGCCGCCGGAGCACCTGGCGGACTATATCGCCGAGTTCCGCGCGGTACTGGACGAGGCCGGCCTCGAATACGGCATGTTCGGCCATGTGGATGCCGGCGTGCTGCACGTGCGCCCGGCCATCGACATGAAAGACCCGCAGCAGGCCGCACAGATACGCCCGATCACCGATCAGGTCGCCGCGCTGACCCGGAAGTACAAGGGATTGCTGTGGGGCGAGCACGGCAAGGGCGTGCGCTCCGAATACGCACCGGAATTCTTCGGCGAACTCTACCCGCAGCTGCAGCAGATCAAGGCCGCCTTCGACCCGCGCAACCAGCTCAATCCGGGCAAGATCGCCACCCCCAGCAAAATTTCCAAACTGCTCAAGATCGACGGCGTGCCCACCCGCGGCGAGCGCGACGGGCAGATCCCGGCACAGGTCTGGGATGGCTACAGCGAAGGGGTGCACTGCAACGGCAACGGCGCCTGCTTCAACTGGAATCCTGACGACGCCATGTGCCCGTCGTACAAGGCCACGCGCGAGCGCATCCACTCGCCCAAGGGCCGCGCCAGCCTGATGAAGGAGTGGCTGCGGCTGCTGTCGGCGCGCAATGTGGACGCGGTGGCATCGGCGCGCAAGTTCCGCGAGCAGTCCTTCTTCGTCGGCCTGCCCGGACGCATCGTCAATTCCCTGGCCAAGGCCCGCGGCGAGTACGACTTCAACCACGAGGTCAACGACGCCATGCAGGGCTGCCTGGGCTGCAAGTCCTGCGTCGGCCAGTGCCCGGTGAAGGTGGATGTGCCGGAATTCCGCAGCAAATTTCTCGAGCTCTATTACAGTCGCTATCTGCGGCCGCTGAAGGACTATTTCATCGGCGGGCTGGAATTCATGATGCCGCACCTCGCCCGCGTACCGCAGTTGTACAATTTACCCCTGGGCCTGAAACCGGTGCGCTGGCTGCTGGAGCGCGGCCTGGGCCTGGCGGACAGCCCCCGCCTGGCGCGCAAGAGCCTGGCCGCCAGCATGAAGGAGATGGGCGTGCCGACTGCCAGTGCCGCCTGCCTCAACGCCCTCGGCCCGGAGCAGCGCCGCCGCGCGGTGATCCTGGTACAGGATGCCTTCACCAGCTACTTCGAAGCGGACGTGGTGGCAGACATTCTGCGCCTGCTCCGGCAGCTCGACTTCTACCCGCTGGTGGCGCCGTTCCGCGCCAACGGCAAGCCGCTGCACGTGCACGGTTTCCTGCGCCAGTTCCAGCGCGTGGCCGCCGGTAACAGCGAGATGTTGCGCGAACTCGCCGCCAGCGGCGTGCCGCTGGTGGGCGTGGATCCCTCCATGACGCTGACCTACCGCGCCGAGTACCAGAAGCTGCTCGGCGACGCAGCGCCGCAAGTGCAGCTGCTGCAGGAGTGGCTCGCCGGGCAGCGCGCGCACCTAGAGCACCAGCGCGCGCGCCTCGCGCCCGCCAGCTTCCGGCTGCTGCCCCACTGCAGCGAGCAGACCAACGCCACCGCGTCGCTGCGCGACTGGCGCGAAATCTTCGCCGCACTGGGGCTGGATCTGCACACCGAGAGCCTCGGTTGCTGCGGTATGGCCGGCACCTATGGTCACGAGACCGCGCACCGGGAGACGTCGCGGACCATCTTCCAGCAGTCCTGGGCCGAGCGGCTGTCCGGCGATACCGGCACGCTACTCGCCAGTGGCTATTCCTGTCGCTGCCAGGCGCAGCGCTTTGCGGGTGCCCAATTGCGCCATCCGTTGCAGGCGGTGCTGGCGCAACTGCGGTCCGAGGGGTGATACTGACGGTATCGCAACCCGTTCGGTAAAGGTGCGCGCTGCGCGCCCTGCCGCCGCAGTATCACAGCTAGGACTACCGATAAGATGTACCGCCCCCTGAACAGACTGCTGCTTTGCTCCGCGCTGCTGGCACCCGCTGCCGCCATCGCGGCGCCCGCACCGGCCCCGGCACAGCTGGTGGATGAAGCCGAACAATTGGCCCTCGGCGGCGATCTGGATGCCGCCCTGCCCCTGTATGAAAAAGCGATCGGCGATCTGGCCGCCCAACCCCAGCAGCAGCAGGCCCTGCGCTACCGCTACGGGATAGTCCTGAACGCTCTCGGCGGGCGCGATCACCCGGAACTCTACCCCCTCGCCCGCGCCCAGTTCGAGGCGGTACTCAACTACCTGGACAGCGGCGCGCACCTGGAGGAATCCAGTGCGCGGGTGCGCTCGGCACTGGCGCACACCTACCATCAGCAGGCCGCCAGCGAGACAGACCCGAGCCACAAGGCGCGCCTGCTGCGCAGTGCCTACCAGCTTTACAGCAGCGCCGCCCACGGCCTGTTCCGCGAGCGCGAATGGCACAATCTCGCCATCACCTACTTCAACCTGGGGCAGGTGTGCGAGTGGCAGGGCAACCTGGAGGAGGCCATCGGCTGGCTGGAGAAGGCCGTAGAACTGGACGACCGGCACGGTTTTTCCGACCTGCAGGAAGACAGCAACTACCTTTCGGGGCTCCGCCGCCAGGCCAACCCGGCGGTTCGCACCAGCACGACGGCACTCTGATCCACCGCATCGGCGCCGGTAAGGGCGCCTGCGGCCGCCCCACCGCACACCGCCACGCCCGCCCTCACTGCCCGCCCCCTATTGCGCCTGCTGCGCCTACTGAGAACCACCCCCGCTCAGGGCCGCCAACAGCCTCACCAGTGCACAAACCTGTGGACAACCCTGTTCGTGACGGGCCGGTCGCAAATAGAAAGTAAAAAATTATCTCCCCAAATTCCCAATTTTAGGAGCGCCATTTCGTTCACAAAATAACCAGACGTTAGGATGACATCGCTGTCAGACGACATCCTGCCAAAGCAATCAATTACTCTTTTTGTGACCGAACACTGGTATTTGATTTGAATGAAAGCAATTCGTGAAGATTTTTATCTCAATTTAAGGCTCTAAATAGGTGGAAAATACTCACCAAACAAAATACCCTGATATACCGTATGGCTATTGCGCGATCTGTAGGAAAAATTTGATAAAGCGTATTGGCCCTGTAATATAGCCACCACTGATTAAATATTGATCAGTTATTTCCAAACGAACTTGGAAATTTCACAGGCAGATTTTGGCCTGTGACAGTTTGAATCCTGGAGGTATCGGGACGCTATGAAACAGACTCTGCGCAAATCAGCATTTATTGGGATCGCCATTCTCGCCGCTGCCGTCAGCTTTAATACTTCTGCTGCGAGCAAGAAATCCATGACCGTGGACGCCACAGCCTACAACTCTGTGCCTGGTCAGACTGACGGCGACCCCTGGGTTGCAGCCTGGAACAACCGCTTGCGCCCCGGCCAGAAGGTGATTGCCGTGTCCCGCGACCTGGAGAAGCATGGTCTGACCAACGGTACCAAGGTACGTATTGAAGGCCTGCCGGGTACCTACACGGTACGCGACCGCATGAACAAACGCTTCCGCAATCGTATCGATGTGTGGATGGAGAAAGACATCAAGAAAGCCCGCTCGTGGGGTAAGAAAAAACTGAAGATTATCTGGGGCCACAAATAAGCCCCAATAACAGACTAATATCATAACCGCGGTCACACCGCGGTCTGTATGCCCCGCTCCCTCCGCGGGGCTTTTTTTGCCCGCTGCAAGGCGATCGGAGCGAACCCTTCACCGGCGCCAACAAGCGCTGCGCGCCCGGCGTCTTTCGGCAGGGTACACGCATCGGCGCTCACGATGTACGGACTAGGGCTCGGTTTCCGCGCGGATACCGGGCAGTTCCACGCAGTGCTTGTTTTCGGTATAGGGAATGCTCGGCTGGCGGTTCTCGTTGTAACGGGATTCCAGGCCGTCTTCATCAAATACGACCAGATATTCCGATTTGACCCAACCGCCCGTCTCCCGGTATTCGCTCAGCCATAACAGCGCCGGCTGGTTTTCATAACAGCGGCCGTAGAACAGGCGCGTCTTTTCCACCAGCTCCTTGCTCAGGTAGTCGCGGTACTCGCCGGGATAGGTATAGCGCTCGTTTTCGCCCTGCCGGTCATCACTGCCATCGCCTTCGGCGTGCGCCGGCGACGCGGGGGGAATCTTGCGGATGTAGATGGAGGGATTCTCGTCGCAGTCAATGCAACTGCGTCCGGACAGAATCGCGTAGCCGCTGAGTTCGGAGATCAGCCGCGCCTCCAGCAGATCGGTTTGCAGCACGCGGTGATTGGAGAGTGGGATTTCTGTCGCAGCCAGCGGTAGTGCAGACAACAACAGAGGCAAGAAGAAAACCGCTTTGCTCGACAAAAGGACCACCCGCGAACATCAGGTGGCACCCCGGAAGCAACATTCCATGCTGCCTCCTGAAGGTACCGTGATTGGGTAGTGCGCTGTCACACTGTCGCGAATCCCTTCTACATATAACCATAGCAGGGAATTTGCGCAGCACAGTTCACGGTCATCGCTGCGGCCATCGGCGCCGTGACTTACAGGCTCCCGTCAGTCTCCTGCACCGGGCCGACGAAGGCCTGGATACCTTCGTCCTCAAGCGCGTCCAGCGCCTCGTCGAGGGCGTCCTGCTCACTGTCGAAGGCATCTTCCCAAACCGTGCAATTGTTGTCCTCGTCGACAATCTCCAACAGCCAACCGCCCTCGCCGTCTTCGTAAATGTCGATCTGAACCGTCAGGTCACCTTCGTTGAAGTCGCGGCTCAATTCTGAGACTCGGGGTTCAAACTCTTCATTCATCGGGGAAAGCCTCACTGTGGCCACTGTAATTCGGCGGAAACTTTGACAACTTGTGGCCCACCGGTCAATCGTTTTTTAGCCGCCGTGCCCGCTGTCTGATAAATGTACGACAAACACCCGCAGCTGCGATAAAATGCGCGGCGATTTTTCAGGAACGCTGAAAAAGTCAGTCATGCCCCGGATTTACGCTCCGGCCCGCAAAGAGGAAAGCTACCGTGAACCAGATCGTTGTCTGCGCGCTGTATAAATTCGTCACTCTCGACGACTTCGAATCCCTGCGCGACCCCTTGCTCAATCTCATGCTCGAACAGCGCGTACGCGGCACTTTGCTGCTGGCCCGCGAGGGCATTAACGGCACTGTCGCCGGCAGTCGCGCCGGTATCGACCGCCTGCTCGCGCACCTGCGCGCGGACCCGCGCCTGGCAGAGCTGGACTACAAGGAGTCCCACACCACTGAGCTGCCGTTCCTGCGCAGTAAAGTGAAGCTGAAGCGCGAAATAGTCACCATGGGTGTGGAGGGCATAGACCCACGCCGCAGTGTCGGCACCTATGTGAAGCCCGCCGACTGGAACGCGCTGATCAGCGATCCGGACGTGCTGCTGATCGATACCCGCAACGACTACGAATTTCAGGTGGGCACTTTCAAGCACGCGGTCAACCCGAATACCGAGAGCTTTCGCCAGTTCCCGCAATACGTGAGCGATCACCTGGATCCGGCCAAACACAAAAAGGTCGCGATGTTCTGTACCGGTGGCATCCGCTGCGAGAAGTCCACCGCCTACCTGAAGGAACAGGGCTTTGAAGAGGTCTACCACCTGCAGGGCGGCATCCTCAAATACCTGGAAGAGGTGCCCGAGGGCGAATCCCTGTGGCAGGGCGACTGCTTCGTGTTCGACGACAGGGTCACCGTCAATCACCAGCTGGAGCGCGGTGACTACCAGCAGTGCAACGCCTGCCGCATACCGGTCACCGCCGAGGAGATGCAGTCGCCGCAATTCGAACAGGGGGTCAGCTGCCCACATTGCTACGACAAGGTCAGTGAGGCCGACCGCGCCCGTTTCCGCGAGCGCGAAAAGCAGATTCAGCTGGCCCGCACCCGCGGCGAACAGCACATCGGCCAGGAAGCCCGCGAAGTCACCGCTGCACGCCGGCGCGAAAAGCGCGAACTGCGCCGCCTCCAGGCCGAGGTGGGAAGCGCGGAATAACGCCCGGCGGGCGCCGCTGACAATACCCGCTGCGCCCGCGCAGCGGTGTTCAGTTCAGCAACTCAATCCAACAACCAGGCCAGCGCTTGCGACTCCACGAGGAAATGACGGCTGTTGTGGCCGCGTGCGGCCAGGCGTTCGGCGCTCATCGCCGACAGGCTGAGACCGCGCGCGCGCAGCACGGCGATGCGCGCGCGGCGCAGCCGCGGGTCGCGCAGGATAAACTCCGCAACCTGCCGCAGCTCCGCTGGCGACATGCGGTTCCTGGCGTAACGCATATCCGCCAGCAAACGCGGGGTGTGCAAATGCCCGAATCGGCTCACCAGCTGCCGCAGTGCCTGCAGCCGCCCTTCCAACCCCACCAGGCCGAAGAAAGTGATGCGCACATAGCGACCATTCACGTGGTAGCGCAGTTTGAAGTTTGAGTTCACGAGAGTTCCGCGTGCACAGGGCTGCTACATTCTTTGCTGCGCCGAGACCGAATGGCGCAAGAATCCTTACACGCAATATAGGCAGGATTATTTTTTAATAAAACCCAGAAGAAAGGGACAACTTCCTATTTCGTGACGGTTTTGGCAGTCCATACCACTAACCAGCGCCCACTTTGGATACCGACCTTACGCCACCAAAGCGGCCCGCGGCGGCTACCGGCACCGGACAGTGGCGGGTATACGCCACGCGCAACCAGGCCATCGCTTCGGACTCCACCATAAACGCCCGCGCATTGGGCAATGCCCTGGCCACCAGCCCGGACACCAGCGCCGTGGCGCGGTAATCACGGCCGTACAGCATGGCGATATGCGCCTCGCGCAGCACCGGATTGGTGCGCACAAACTCGGCCATTTGCCGCTGTTCGCCGGCAGCCATCGAGGATGGATCCTGGTAGCGCAGATCCACCAGCAGGCGCAATGGCTTCAGGTGATGATACTTCTCGGCCACTTGCCGCATGGCCCTGACGCGCTCAGCCAGCTCCAGGCGGCCGGCAAAAGCGACCCGAGCCACACGCTCGGAAGGAATATATTGAATGGCGAAATATGGAGACATGCGAGCTTCCCTGTATGCATTGCGCGCCAGTCCCTCTGGCGCCAATTGACCTGTCGCATCGAAAGTTCACAGATTCTCGCAAAAGTCCCGACTAGCGGAAATACCCCATAAGAGTCATGGTTCACACCAATTCGATTTCCGGGCCGCTCTCCCCCGCCGCCAGCCACACCTGTGCCGCCGCGCGCCGCGCGATCTCGCGGTAGCGGCCGGCAACCTCGCCAGCGGGATCTGCCGCTACCGTGGGGTGACCGCCATCGGCGTCCTCGCGGATCGCCAGCGCCAGCGGCAGTTGCCCCAGCAGGCGCGTGTCGAAGCTGGCGGCGATGCGCTCGCCGCCGCCGCTGCCGAAGATCGGCTCGCTGTGGCCGCAGTTGGAGCAGGTGTGCAGGGACATATTCTCAACGATCCCCAGTACCGGCACCGACACCTTGCGGAACATCTCCACGCCCTTGATCGCATCCTTCAGGGCCAGGTCCTGCGGCGTGGTCACGATCACGGCGCCGGCCAGCGTGGCCTTCTGCGCCAGCGTCAGCTGGATATCGCCGGTGCCGGGCGGCATATCCACCACCAGGTAATCCAGCTCGTTGCCGTCATCGCACCACAGGGTCTGGGTCAGTATCTGGTTCAGCGCACCGCTGGCCATGGGCCCGCGCCACACCGCCGGTGTATCCTCGGTCAGCAGATAGCCGAGCGACATGGTCTTCAGGCCCTGCGCCACCACCGGCAGGAAGAACTTCTGTGCCTTGACCTGCGGACGCACGCCCTCGGTACCGAGCATGGTGGGCAGGCTGGGGCCGTAGATGTCGGCATCCAGCAGACCCACACTGGCCCCCTCGGCCGCCAGCGCCAGCGCCAGGTTCACCGCGGTGGTGGATTTGCCCACACCGCCCTTGCCGGACGCCACGGCGATGATGTTCTTTACGCCCTGCAGCGGTTCCGGGACTTCCGCCGCCGGGGTTGCCGGTATCTCGCTGAACAGCTCGAACTGCAGTGTGGCCTCGGCCAGCGGCCCGCCTGCCAGCGCCGGCAGACACGCCTCGCGTACCCGCGCCGCCCAGGCTTCCTCCTGGCTGGCGCAGGGATAACCGAGGGTCAGGCCGACGAAAACGGTGCCATTCTCAAAGCCCACTTCGATTTCCGCGTCCAGCTCGTCCAGCAGCAGGTCCGTGGCCGGGTCGGTCAGGCCGCCGAGACACTCCGCCAGCTGCTCCAGCGCGTCCTGCACGTCTGCGGGCACGTCTGCGTGGTCATGGTCGTGTTCGTGGTGGTGATCGCTCACTGTATGTCCCTCTTCGCGGATCTTCGTTGGGCGGCATTGTGGGGGATGAACTCCGACAGCGCCAGCCGCGCAGGCTGCTCGGAGGACCGCACGCGGCTCCCAGCCACAGCGCAAATCTGCTATATTCCGCGGTCTTTTGACGACGCCCGATCCCGATCCGGAAAACGGGCCACACCCCTCAGCCGATGGAAGAACCGATGTCAGAATCGCGCAACATTCTAGTCACCAGCGCACTCCCCTATGCCAATGGCTCACTGCACCTGGGGCATATCCTGGAATATATCCAGACCGACATCTGGGCGCGTTTCCAGCGCGCCCGCGGCCACGACTGCCTGTACATGTGCGCCGACGACGCCCACGGCACCGCCATCATGCTGAAGGCCGAACAGCTGGGGCTGACCCCGGAGCAGCACATCGCCAATATGCAGGCCGAGCACCAGCGCGACTTCGCCGACTTCCTGATCGGGGTGGACAACTACCACTCCACCCACTCGGAGGAGAATCGCGAGCTGTCGGCGATGATCTACAAGCGCCTGCGCGACAACGGCCATATCGCCTCGCGCACCATCACCCAGGCGTTCGATCCGGAGAAGGAACTGTTCCTCGCCGACCGCTATATCAAGGGTACCTGCCCCAAGTGCAAGACCCCGGACCAGTATGGCGACAACTGCGAGGCCTGTGGCGCCACCTACAGCCCCACCGAACTGATCGACCCGGTGTCCGCCATCTCCGGCGCCACGCCGGTGGAGAAGGAATCCGAGCACTTCTTCTTTACCCTGCCGGAATTCACCGACTTCCTGAAGCAGTGGACCCGCTCGGGCACCCTGCAGAGCGAAGTGGCCAACAAGCTGTCGGAATGGCTGGATGAAGGGCTGCAGGAATGGGACATTTCCCGCGATGCGCCCTACTTCGGCTTCGAGATCCCCGACGCACCGGGCAAGTATTTCTACGTGTGGCTGGACGCGCCGATCGGCTATATGGCCAGCCTGAAAAACTATTTTGACAAGAAGGGCGACCAGAACGGCGGCGACTGGCAGGACTACTGGAAAAAAGACAGCAATGCCGAGGTGTATCACTTTATCGGCAAGGACATCGTCAACTTCCACGCCCTGTTCTGGCCGGCGATGCTGGATTCCGCCGACTTCCGCACCCCCACCAAGGTGTGCGTACACGGCTTCCTGACCGTCAACGGCAAGAAGATGTCCAAGTCGCGCGGCACCTTCATCAATGCGCGCAACTACCTCGATCACCTGGATCCGGAATACCTGCGCTATTACTTCGCCGCCAAACTGACCGGCAGTGTCGACGACCTGGACCTGAACCTGGATGACTTTATCGCGCGGGTAAACTCCGACCTGGTGGGCAAGGTGGTGAATATCGCCTCGCGCACCGCCAAGTTTGTCAGCAAGTCCGGCGGCACGCTGGCCGCGGAACTGGCCGATACAGCCCTCTGGCAGCAGTTTGTCGACGCCGCACCGCGTATCGGTGAGTTTTACGAGAACCGCGAATACGCCCGTGCCATGCGCGAGATCATGGGTCTCGCCGACGCCGCCAATGCCTGGATCGCCGACAAGGCACCCTGGTCGCTGGCCAAGGAGGAAGGCAAGGAAGCGGAAGTACTGGCGATCTGCTCCCAGGGCGTGAACATGTTCCGCGCGCTGATCACCTGGCTGGCGCCGGTGCTGCCGCAAACCGCCAAGAAAGCCGAAGAATTCCTCGGCGCCGAACTGGATTGGGATACCGCCACCACCCCGCTGGCCGGCCACACCATCAACAAGTTCAAGCCGCTGATGCAACGGGTCGAAAAACCCCAGGTGGATGCGGTACTGGAAGCGGCCAAGGAATCCCTGGCGCAGCTGCAGGCGGAAGCGGCCGGCGAGGCCAAGACCGGCCCGCTGGCAGACGATCCGATCGCCGCCGAAATCCAGTTCGACGACTTCGCCAAGGTAGACCTGCGCATCGCACTGATCGCCAACGCCGAACACGTCGAGGGCGCCGGCAAACTGCTGAAACTGACCCTGGACCTGGGCGGCGAAACCCGCCAGGTATTCGCCGGTATCAAGAGTGCCTACAAGCCCGAAGACCTGGTCGGCAAGCACACCGTCATGGTCGCCAACCTGGCGCCGCGCAAAATGCGCTTCGGCGTCAGCGAGGGCATGGTGCTGGCCGCCGGCCCCGGCGGCAAGGACCTGTGGATTCTCGAACCCCACGCCGGCGCCCAGCCGGGCATGCGGGTAATGTAACGCGGCTCATAAAGAATACTGGGCCCCAACGCTAAGGCGCCGTGGCCGGGAACCACTTGAGAAACATTTGCCGATCAGGCTGTTGAACAAGTGGTTCCTGGCCGCGGCGCCGCCCAAAACCCGCAGACAGGCACCGAAAAGGAACCCCAAATGCGCGGCGTTTTTCTCGACACCCTGACCATGAAGCTGGAGGAGCTCGACACCTCCGCCCTCGATCAGACACTTGCCCACTGGGACTTCTACGACACCACCACACCGGAACAGACCGCCGCGCGCATCGCCGACGCCGACGTGGTGATTACCAATAAAGTCGTGCTCGATCGAGCGCTGATCGAAAGCGCCCCCAAGCTGAAACTCATCTGTGTGTGCGCCACCGGCACCAACAATATCGACCTGGACGCCGCCGCAGCGAAAAACATCCCGGTCAAAAACGTCGCCGGCTATACCGGCATGTCTCTGGCCCAGCACACCATCGCCCTGCTCTTGGCCCTGGCCACGCATTGGAATCGCTATGCGGAAGATGTAAAACAGGGCCGCTGGAGCCAGTCGCCGGTATTCTGCCGGCTGGACTACCCGGTAATGGAACTGGACGGCAAAACTCTCGGCATCATCGGCTATGGCGACCTGGGGCAGAAAGTCGCGCACCTCGCCGAAGCGTTCGGCATGCGCGTCCTGGTGGCGGAATCTTTCAGCGGTGCGCACAAAGCCGGCCGCACGCCGCTGTCGCAACTGCTGGCACAAGCCGATGTGATCAGCCTGCACTGCCCGCTGACAGAAGAAACCGACAAACTGGTCGACGGCGCTTTTCTCACCGCCATGCAACCCGGTGCCTTGCTGATCAATACCGCCCGCGGCGGCCTGGTAGACGAAGCCGCACTGGCCTCGGCGCTGAAAAGCGGCGACATCGCCGGCGCCGCGCTGGATGTGCTGAGCGTCGAACCGCCGCCGGCGGATCACCCGCTGCTGGCTACCGATATCCCCAACCTGATCATCACCCCGCACAACGCCTGGATCAGCCGCGAGAGTCGCCAGCGGCTGCTCGACGGTGTGGTAAAAAATATCCGCGACTGGCGCGCGTCACTCTGACGCCCGATCAGCGTCAGCCGAGTTCGAAACTGGTCACGCCGTACAGCCGCTGCAGTGGCAGTTGCGGCGCCTCCCCCAGATACATGCGCGCCGTCTCGAAGACTTTCTCCATCCCGTGACGCTGTACCAGTGCGCAGGCGTCGGCATTCGGCTCGGGAATATCCAGGTAAAAATGACTGCCCGCGGGAACGGCAGCCGTCAGCGCACGCAGCAGCTGCTCCGCCACTACCGCAGTATCGGCAAACAGCGGGCCGATTTTATAGCCCTCACAACACTGGCGAATCACGCCGTAACCGAGCAGGTTCTCCCCCACCATTGCGCCCAGGGCCGTGGCCGCGGACTGGTTGATCCACGCGCGCAGAAAGGCGTCGCGCGGTGCCGGAAACAGCAATCGGTCGTAGGCTTTGAGCAGCGCAAATGGAACCTGTGTCAGCGGCAGTATGCCGCCGTTACCGCCTTCGGTGAGTATGGCGGTACCGCGGTAGCGGATATTGCGGTAGGCCCATTGGAAGCCGGCGCTGCGATAGTTTTCCTGTTGCGCCACCACACCATCCAGCCCGATCGTGCAGCCCGCCAGGTGCTGTAAACCGGCCTGTGCCAGTTTGCCGCCGTAGCCACGGCCGCGGAATTGCGGCGCGACGATGTAAAACCCCATAAAGCCGAACTCCGCCCCATAGCGCACCGCCGACACACAGGCCACCGGCTCAGTATCGCACAGGCCGATAAAAAACCCCTGGGGGTCGGCGGCATAGAAACAGCGCGCGTCCTCCAGCCCCGGATCCCAACCCTCGCGCTCCGCCCAGCGCAGCGCGACATCCAGCTCATCGAGCCGCATATTTCTGATGTGGAACTGGGCGCTGTGCATGGGTTGCCACCGCGGTGATTATCGCCACCCGGTGTTATAGCCAAATCGGCTGCCCGCCCCCACTATGGCGCAGCATTGGCTTGCGCGACTGTCCCGCGCGTATCGTGTAGGGGTAAACTGGTGACGCCATCTCCCCAGAGGTACCGGGCGAGTCCGACTACCGGCCCGCATGGCGGGCACGAGCTGAGGGAAATAATAAAATGTCTTACTTCGCAGGAATGGAACGTCTACCCGGCCTCCCCGTCGGTCGCGCCGCCTACAGCGACCGCATGGCCTATATCGGCGCGGAGCTGTCGCGTCTGGTTTACGAGCCCTTTTCCCCACAGCGGCAATTGAGTGAAGTCCTGAAGAAACTCGGCAGTGCCGACAGCGACGCCGAACGCGCCCGGGTGCTCACCGAGTGGAGTGCACAGCTGCTCAGTGGCAAACAGCTGGCCGACGACGATATTCGCAATATCCTCAGCGAACACCAATTCGAGCCGCTGCAGTTTTACGATACTGAAGAGACCCAGGCGCTACTGGCCAAACTCGCCGACAAAAGGGGCCGCACCATCCTGGTACTGGTATTTCGCGGTACCGAAATGAAGCTCGCGGATTTTGCCACCGACCTGAAGGCGGAACTGACACCGCCGAGCAGCGACGGCCGCGTACACCGCGGCTTTCTGCAGGCGTTTGAAAATATCGAGCAGGCAATCCGCCGCGATATGGCCGAGCATAGCCACCTGCCGCTGTATACCTTCGGCCACAGTCTCGGTGGCGCCCTGGCCCTGATCTGCACGCGCAAACTGAACCCGGATGGCGAGGGTGCCACCTACACTTACGGCGCCCCGCGCACGGCCGACCACGCCTACTTCCGCAATATCAAGACGCCCATCTACCGGCTGGAAATCGGCGGCGATCCGGTGCCGATGGTGCCGTTCGGCTACGGCCTGGGCGGATTGCTGGGGCTGCTGTGCTTCCTGCCATTCAACGGCACCCGCTGGCTGGCCAACTGGTTGCGCAAGCACCTGCTCGGCTACTACCACGCCGGTTTCCGGATTTTCATCAAGCACGCCGCCGACGAACAGGATGCGAACGGCATCGGCTATCGCAAGATGCACCTGTTCAAATCGCCGAATGTGTTTATGCGTCTGTTCAGTATCTGGAAAGTGTGGCTGAGCTGCCTGCCGAGCCTCAAGGCCATCGCCGGCTTCCACTCGATCAAGCTGTACAGCGACATGCTCAAAGCCTATATGCTGCGGCGCAACCTGGACAAACTCGACACGATGGCTGCCCCCACGCAGGCAACATCGGAACCGGCACAGCCGCAACGGAAACCGCGGCGCAAGGCGGCGGCGAAGAAAACCACTGCGGCAACCGGCAAGCCTGCTGCGGCCAAGAAAAGTGTCAGCCGCAGCCAAAAGGCACCGCAAAAGGCCGCCGCGGAAACGGCGACGGCTACACCCCGCGTGGAGACCGAGGGCAGCGAACCCTGATTGGCAAAGACGCTGCTGCGCCCCGTCGCCGCAGCGTCTTCCCCCTTACCAGAACAACAGCGGCTCGCTGTCCTCACCGACCAGTTCCATGCTGACCGCCAGCGGGTATTCCGCCGGCAAGCCCGCCGCCCGCGACAACAGGCCGATGAATGCGCGGGCAGTGGTGGAGACCTGGTCGCCCGGCAGGGTGAGAAAAAAGCGTTTCACTTTCAGCCAGCGGTACAGGCAGAAAGCCATGAGTTCATTGTCGGCTTCCAGCGATGCCGCGCTCGCCGCAGCGCTATCCATGGTGTAGATCTGCTGTAGCTTGCGCATCAGCACCACCCAGCTCTTGGCGAACAGGTGAACTTCCCGGGCCTGCAACAGCTTGCGGCTCGCCGTGGCGCGATTGGACGGGTAATCACCGCTATTGGCAAACGCCTCGGCAAAGAATGCCTTGCGCCCCGCCAGTGGCCGATCGCGCGAATCCATACGCACATTGAACGCCGCAAACAGGTCCACGGGACTGGTCAACGTGCGGTAATGCCGGGAAATCTGGCGCACCTCGTTACAGGCCCTGGCGACTGTCGCGCTCCCGATCACGCCGTATTCATCCAGCGCGTCCAGCACATCGGCGATCATGGCTTTCTGGCCGTCGGCACTGTTGCTGTCGGCGGCATAGTCCATCAGTTTCTGCACATAGTCGCCATCGATCTGCAGCACGGCGGCGACGCGCGCATTGATATGCCGGTTGCCGGCGGACTGCCAGTGCCGATAGGCATTCACGGCCTTGATGGCTGCTCCCGGTGACAGCAGGCCGCAACCGCTCAGGCTGTCGAGGAAGCGCTGCAGTTCCTGCAGTTCCAGCCGCTCGTCCGCCTGGGTCACCGTCAGGTCCAGCGGCAGGCTGCGACCGCGTTTCAGGTTGCGCAACTTCAGCTGGGAGAGGAACCCGATCGACTGGGTTTCATGGATACCGTCGAGCACACGTTTCGCCGCCAGCTGTGACTGTATGGCGACATTGCCGGCGGCGTCCGTTTCGATTTTCACGCTACTGTCGACGATGGATGACTCGCCCAGGGAAAGCCCCAGCAGGGACAGCTCGATACCGTCGGAGTGGTGGCGCCCGAACAGCTCGCTGGCACTGCCGGATACGATTTCAATGCCGTTTACCGGTGTTGTCAGCAGGCTGTCCAGCGCCTCCAGGCGCCCGCCAACTAGGGTGCGGTAAAAATCCGCCGCCGCCGTGCTGTGGCTGTCGAGACGCAGGCGCATGGTCGCCTGCCGCTGGCGCAGGCTTTTTTCCGTCGACAGGATGCGCAGCTTGATCTTGCGCTCGGCGGCGGCGTTGAGCTGCCGCGCGATCGTGTGAATGCGCGCATCGATCTGTGCCAGCGCCTCGCGCACACCGGCGCTGGCCTTGTCCAGGGTAGTGGCGGCGGTGTCCATCGCATTGCGCACACGCTGGTTCAGCGCACCCAGTTCGGTGACCAGGGTATCGCTGGCGGCGTCGGCGCGCTGCTTTACCGCCGCCGTCAATTTATCCTGCAGCGCGGTCACCAGTGTCTGCACTTCCGCCACCAGTTTTTCCCGCGCCGCATCCGGCAGCGACAGCTCGCCGCCCAGGGTGTCGGCCACGTCGTGCCCCAGCCCGGCGTCGCTGGCGCGCGCGTACACTGCCACATTGCTGTCCAGGCAGCGCACCAGGCGCGCACTGAGCGCGCGCTGCAACTGCGCGGTATCCGCCTTGCCACCCAGGGCAAAACGCAGTGCCGTGCGGATCTGCGCATCGCTACTGAGGCGCTCAACCGCGTCATCGAGGGCCGCACTGCTCTCCTGTTGCAACAGGGTGCCGGGCTGGAGATAGGGTTTGAACCCCGCATAGATATCGGCGAATTTCCCCAGCCTGGGTTCCACCACCGTCTCGCGCAGCTGCCGGGCTGCGCCGGCAATATCCACCTGTACCCCCAGGCCGACGCTGCTGTCGATCTCGCGGCCGCGCACGCGCTTTATATCGACGAGTAGCTGCTGCGGATTGTCGTGATCGCACTGGACGAGAAGGGCGAAGTCGCGCTTTGCGCGGTAGCTGGCGTCCACATTGATTCCGGCAGTGGCCTCGACCAGCTTGCCGCCCTCGAACAGGCTGTACTCGACCGCAGCCGAAGCCCCGATGGCGGCGCTCAGCTGCAGGCGCAGGCCGCGGCAGCCGCGGGCGGCGGCCTCGCTGATCGAGTCCGGTGCGAACGGCGACGGCAGCTGGCGCAGACTTTCGGCTGCGGCGCCGGCAAAGAGGCGTTCCGGCGCAGCCGCAAACCAGTAATCCAGGCGCGCATCGACCGCGGCATCCAGCTTGATCTCTGCTCCGGTGGCAGCGCCGTTGGAAGTTTTATTCACCGCGCCGGCAAAGCCGATACGCAGCAGCGGCTCGTGCACTGCCAGCGGGGCCAGGTCGCCGGCCTCCAGTTCCACCTGTGCGGATCCGGGGCCGCGCAGGCGGAACTGCGCGGAACCCGCGGACGCGGCATTCCCGTCACCGGCGCCGCCAGTTTGCTTGCGCTGATCCCCACCCAGCTGCCAGCGCACCAGGCCCGGATTGCTGCCCGCTTCGCGCTCGCTGAAGTCGCCGACGCTTTCCAGCAACTTCTGCAGCTCAGGCGGCACTGTGTCGTTGTATGCCTTGCGGAATTTCTGGCTGAGCTGCGCGAGCGCTGCGGGGTCGATATCCAGGCTCTCGAGCAGCGCGCGCTGCTGCGCCGGGTTGTCCTCGAATGCGGCCAGGTAATCCAGCGGCGAATCGACACCACTGGCGTCGCGCAGCTGCGGCCAGTGGCGGTGAAGATTGACAATGGTTTCGAGCAGGCGGGTGTCGTCGTCCAGGTCGAGACGGTCGAGGATTTCCATCGGGCGCTCCTTGCGTTTATCGATTATTTTTTCGCGCCGATAGAGCCTAAAAGGCTTTTGTGACAAAAGCCAGCACCGGGAACGGCAAGGCTTGGCGCCAATTTCCGCCAATAATTCGCCATCAGCTTTCCTGTGGTTCTGTCGGCGACAGCGGTTTCCACCGGCCGCCGCTACAGGCCCACCCCCAGTCCGCCTGCTTTGCGGCAAACTTCCCTGCGCGGCCAGGGCGCCGCGACACGGGCAGGCACAATGATTGCCCGCTTGCCGGGATTGCGCTGTGGAGCGTCTGCAATGCCCACCGCCGCCCTCCCGACCGGCAATTCAGTGAATGGCTGGACACTCTCGTTCTATGCTCGTGATCGTGGTTTTCACCGACCGCGACCCTAGCATAGGGAGGACACTTGAACCCCTGTGTGAGGAGGGTTTTATGGCAACCGCAAAAGATCCCAATTCATCCGGCCCGGAGAAGCTGAGGCAGGCTTATCACCTGGCTGGCGAAGCGGCACACGACGCCGCCGACAATCTCAAGGCGCGCGCTAAATCCTCCGTGGACAGCAACAAGGAGCGCGCCGAAAACGTGATGCACAAAGCGGAGGACTCAATCAGGAAACATCCGCTAATGAGTGTTGGTGGCGCCTTCCTGGTGGGCTGGGCCATCTCGAAACTGATGAAATAGCGCCACTAATTTATCGTGGAGCGTTGCAACAGCCCGATTGCCCGCCGAGCGGAAAGAAGGCCCGATGAAACACCGCAAAGAAACCGATTCACCGCAGAACAATGAGGACCCGGCTGCGCAGCAGCGCAGCCGGGATTCTTTTGCCAAGCCGACAGACAGCCCCGACGACACTGAAGCCACGGTGCTGGCACAGGCCGATGCCACCCTGACCCTGCTGTCCGCCTGGGTGAACAACCTGCAGACACTGGCGCGGCTGGAACTCAACCGCAACCTGACCGCCGGCAAGCGGATTGCGCTACTGGTGCTGGTGCTGTACCCGCTGGCCATCGCGCTGCTATTGAGCCTGTGCGGTGCCGTGGGCCTGGCCGTGTACCATTTTTCCCAGTCGATCTATATCGCCTTTGCCGCCTTTGTACTGGCACAGGTGCTGATTGTAGCGGGCATTGTGCTCTACCAGCGCCGTCTGCTGGCCATGCTCGGATTCAACCAGACCCGGCAACAGGCCAAAGAGGCCCTCGACGATGTCTTTGCGCTCTTTAAATAAACGCATTCAGTGCTGCAGCGAGGAGATGACCCTGCAGCGCCGCAGCGCCGTGACACTGCTGCAGCGCCAGAAAACGGATTTGTCCCGGCGGTTGCGCGCGCTGCCCCTGCCCGCCGTCATGGGGTTGGCCGTGCTCGGCGGCTTTGTCGCGCAGCGCCTGTCCCACCGGCTGCCGCCGTCGCGGCTGCTGCACCTGTACCTGACCGCGCGCGCCTTCTGAGCCGGTGCGCGGGCTGATCAGACCGCCGCCTATTTGACGCCGGCGCCCGCTCGGTTATGGTTGGTCGCAACAGAGCAGATGTTACCCGCCATGACTTCGAACCACTCCAGCACGCCGCCAGCCCCGCCACCACTCGACGCCGCAGAGGCCGCCGACCGCCTGGCCGCGTTTATCCGGCGCCACCCGCGCCTGCTGCTCCTGACCGGGGCCGGCGTCAGCACCGATTCCGGCATTCCCGACTACCGCGATCACAACGGCGCCTGGAAACGCAAACAGCCGGTACAACACCGCGACTTTATGCAGAGCCTGCACACCCGCCAGCGCTATTGGGGCCGCAGCCTGATCGGCTGGCCGGTGATGCAGCGCTCGCGCCCCAACCCGGCCCACCACCACTTGGCGGAACTGGAGCGGCGCACGCACGCCGAACTGCTGGTCACGCAGAATGTCGACCGCCTGCACCAGCGCGCCGGCAGCCGCCAGGTGATCGACCTGCACGGCCGCGCCGATCAGGTGCTGTGCATGGACTGCGGATTCCGCTGCGCGCGCGGCGAGGTACACGAACGCAGCCACAGCCTGAACCCGGACTTCCGGCAATACCGCGCCGACACCGCGCCGGATGGCGACGCCGATCTGGAAGTGGACTTCAGCCGCTTCCGCATCGTCGACTGCCCGCATTGCGGCGGCATTCTGAAACCGGATGTGGTGTTTTTCGGGGACACGGTGCCGCGGCAGCGGGTGGACAGAGCACTGGAGGCGCTGCAGGCGAGCGACGGCCTGCTGGTGGTCGGCTCCTCGCTGATGGTGTATTCCGGCTTCCGTTTCTGCCGTTACGCGCGCGAGTGGCGCAAACCCATGGCGGCGCTGACACTGGGCCGCACCCGCGCCGACGAGCTGCTCGACTTGAAACTGAATGCGCGCATCGGTGAGTCGCTGGCGGCGACGCTGGCACTGCTGTAAGACACGGCGCTTTCCGTAAACACGGTTCCGGCCGTGGAATCGATTTGATCGCGCAGGGTGCGCCGCGCGCACCCTGCGTTCGGATGGTTAGGAATCCTCGTCGTCGCCGATCTTGTCCCAGGTGCGGGTGTCAAAATCGCCGGCGTCGTGGCGCTCGCGCAGCTGTTCGGCGGGATCGCCCCAGGCGCGGTTGACCATGCGCCCGCGCTGCACCGCCGGGCGCGCGGCAATTTCTTCCACCCAGCGCCCGAGATGCTTGTAGCTCTGTATATCGAGGAACTCCGCCGCATCGTAGGCCTCATTGCGCACCAGCGCACCGTACCAGGGCCAGATGGCGATATCGGCGATGGTGTAGTCGCTACCGGCGATATAGCGGTGCTCGGCCAGCTGGCGATCGAGTACATCCAGCTGCCGCTTGGTTTCCATCGTGAAGCGGTTGATCGGGTATTCGTACTTTTCCGGCGCATAGGCATAGAAGTGGCCGAAGCCGCCGCCGACATAGGGCGCGCTGCCCATCTGCCAGAACAGCCAGTTCAGGCACTCGGTGCGCTGCGCGGGCGTGTGCGGCAGGAAGGCACCGAACTTTTCCGCCAGGTACAGCAGGATGGAACCGGACTCGAACACGCGGATGGGCGGCTGGGTGCTGTGATCCACCAGCGCCGGAATCTTGGAGTTGGGATTCGCTTCGACAAAGCCGCTGCCGAACTGCTGGCCCTCGGTAATGCGAATCAGGTGCGCATCGTACTCGGCTCCCTCGAAACCCTGCGCCAGCAGCTCCTCGAGCATGACCGTGACCTTGACACCATTGGGCGTCGCCAGCGAGTAGAGCTGCAGCGGATGCTCGCCCACCGGCAGTTCCTGCTCGTGGGTGGCGCCGGCGACGGGGCGATTGATATTGGCGAACTGGCCACCGCTCTCGGCATCCTGTTTCCAGACCTTGGGCGGCGTGTAGGTATCGTCAGACATATCCAGTATTCCCGGTGTTACACAAAAGTCAGGCTATTGCACTGCCTATGACCCCCTTGAGTCAACCGGTCAGCGAACCCCCCGCCGCATAGTGTATGCGCCTCGGCGCCGACGAGAGGTTTATTCGTGCGGACGCCGCCAGTGCGGCAACAGCGCCGGCGTGGTGCGGGCGTAGCGCCGAAAGTGCGCGCCAAACGCCGCGCACAGCATGGCGTCCTCGAGGCGTATGCGGTACAGCGACAGCGGCAGCAGTACCGCCGCGGCAAATAGCCAGCCGGCGCCGCTGTCCAGCAATAGCGATGCACCGAAAGCGACCATCAGCAGGCCCAGTTCGGAGGGATGGCGCAACCACGCGTAGAGGCCGCCGGTAACCAGGCGGTGATCGGACGCCAGCGCCACATGGCTGGTGAAGTAACGCCGCAGGGCGCGAATGGCGGCGAGGCGCAGCGCGATCCCTGCGCTCATGGCGAGCGCGCCGATCACCGCCAGCCCCTGTGCAGCAAATCCGCGCTCACCGGCGCCATACAGCGACAGCCAGAATCCTCCCAGCAGCGCCAGGCCAGCCAGGTACGGCAGCGGCGCGGCGCGGACATTGGAGGTCGCGACGACGGTGGCGCGACTGGCACTCCCTTCCAGCAGCGTGAACGCGGCGAGCAGCGTCGCAAACAGCCACAGGCGCGGATCCACCAGCAGGCGCTGGCGGACACCGGCGGCCAGCAGCGGCAGCGATACAAGCGCCAGGTTGCACGCCGTGCCGAGCAGAGTGCTCAGTGCGCTCGCCGGATCAGCCAGCGCACCGCGGGAAGCGATCAGTTGACCGGGCTCTGGAGACTGCTGATAACGCCGTGGATATGCGCCTCGCTCATTCCCAGATTGGCGCCGACCTCCGCCAGCAGCGTCTGCTCCTGCGGTTGGGTTTCGCCGTCGGCCATGGCCACATAGAAAGCCGCTTTCAGTGCCAGCTCCTTGCCCTCGTTGTTGAGACCGCCCTGCAGCGCGCGCAGTGTTGCCCCCAGGTCTTCCGCGCTGCTCTGCGCCGCATCGATTTCGTCACGCAGTGTGCTCTCATCGATCTCGCGGCCAGCGACACTGCGATAGATATTCGCCGCGGTCTTCACTTCCGCATCGTCCACCACGCCGTCTGCCAGCAACATATGAATCATCACACTCTTGACCGCGCGGTGGTACTCCGCCTCCAGCGCGAGTGCGTTGTGCGCTGGGTCGTAGTCGAGCACACCGGGCTTGTAGGTATCCTTGCAGGACAGGCACTCGACGTACTCGCCCAGCTTGTCCAGCGGAATCAGCGGAATAAAGTAGAGGGTGAAGAAACGCCGTACGCGCTTCAGCGCGTAATGCTGCTTGCCGGCGCACGAAGGGCAGTGGAAATCGCCGCGCTGCGGCGTGGTGGTGATACCGCGGGTGCCAAAGATAATCATCGCTACAAACTCCTGTTATTGTGGCTGTCCATACTGTGGGGGCCGCCGCCGCGGCCCGCTCTCAAAAGTGCCGTCGTCGCTATTGCGGCTCCTTGCGCCCGAAGATCTTGCGGAAGAAAGCGCCAATACCGGCCACAATCACGATGCCAAATTTCTTCAGGAACAGCAGCGCCGCCGCCAGCAGACCGGTTTTCGCCATCACCTTGCCCGCCACCAGCGCACCGAGGCCATAGGCGGCCACCTTGTCGATATCCGGATTGAAGTCGGCGTAGGTATGGCCCTGGTCGAATTCGGCCATATCCAGCACGCTGTCGAGCTGGGAGTCGATCAGCGGTTTCTGTGCCATATCGGCGATAAAGTTCATCACCAGCACACCCTTGCGGCCCAGCACGCGGATGTTGTAATTCAGCGTGTGGGCGGCCTGATCGCCGAACTGGATCTCCTTGGCCCAGTGCAGCTTGTGGCTGGCCTCCTCGTAGCGGGGCGGCTCGGCCCAGCCCACCAGCGTGAACGGCTCGTAGCCCTGCTTCTGGCGCGCGGCGCTGGCCGTGCGCGCGTCGGCCTTCATCTGCGTGAGCAGCTCGCTGTAATCGATCTCGTTGGCATCCTCGTCGGAGACATAGCCGCTGTCTTCGTATTCCACCGTCACCGCCCAGGAATCCCGATCGAACGGCGTGCTGTCGGCCGGG
Organism: Microbulbifer sp. SAOS-129_SWC; assembly: GCF_039696035.1. Taxonomy (GTDB): domain Bacteria; phylum Pseudomonadota; class Gammaproteobacteria; order Pseudomonadales; family Cellvibrionaceae; genus Microbulbifer. Next base: position 845,124 of record NZ_CP155567.1, on the reverse strand, counting down.
AACAGCATCCCCAGCACCGGCTCGCCGGGTGGATTGCCCCAGATATCGGTCAACACCTTGGCCGAATCCTCCGGGTTGAGGTAGTAGAAATTGTCCGGCACATGCAGTGTCGCCACCGCATCGGCCAGCTTGATATCCCCGGTCTGGCGATCGAGCGATTCCCACACACCCTTGGCCCAGGCCAGGTACTCCTCCTCGTTGTCCGGCGCCGCACCGGGCTGCGACCAGGCAGCAGCGGACAGCGCCAACAGCAGCGCCGCGCATAGATATCTGATATTCATAATGTTCCCCAACATTGGAAAGCCCGACGGTACCGGGCGCAGAATCTTTATTAATGTTTTTCAGCGGCGGGATTTCCCTGTCATTATTGTGGTTATGCCCGCTAAAGCCTTTGTACGGCAGCACCCCGGGGGCGTCAACCGGCAACGGAGCCAGCGGGGCGCCATTGCGCCGCGGGAAATACCACCCGATAGCCTGTGTTGAACGGCTCCGGCGACTCACCGATAATAGCCGCCCTGCATGGCTCGACGGCTCGGCGACCGGTATTCGCCCGACCGGCTGCTAGGCTCAGTAGCGTGCCACCCCCAACCGATTCCCCGGAGAACCATGACCGAATTCGCCGTCATCCTGCTCAGTACCATCCTGGTCAACAACTATGTGTTGGTGCAGTTTCTCGGTCTGTGTCCATTTATGGGCGTCTCCAACAAACTGGAGACCGCCGTGGGCATGGCCGGGGCCACCACTTTTGTGCTGACGCTGGCCTCCATCTGCTCCTACCTGGTCAATACCTACCTGCTCGAGCCGTTCGGGATCGAATACCTGCGCACCATCTCCTTTATCCTGGTAATCGCGGTGGTGGTGCAGTTCGCGCGTATGTTTATCGAGAAGACCAGCCCGCTGCTGTACCGGGTGCTGGGCGTCTTCCTGCCGCTGATCACCACCAACTGCGCGGTGCTCGGTGTCGCACTGCAGAACACGATGAAATCCCACACGTTTGTGCAGTCCACGCTGTACGGCTTCGGCGCCGCAGTGGGCTTTTCGCTGGTGTTGATCCTGTTTTCCGCCATGCGTGAGCGGCTGTTCGCCGCCGATGTGCCAACGCCGTTTCGCGGCGCCGCAATCGGCATGATCACGGCCGGCCTGATGTCGCTGGCATTTATGGGCTTCGGCGGCCTGGTGTAGGAGTAGATGATGCTGGATTGGCTCTCTGCAGTGTCCACGCCGCTGCTGGTTCTCGGCGGCATGGCGCTGGTGTTCGGCGCCCTGCTCGGCTTCGCCGCGGTGCGCTTTCGCGTCGAGGGTGACCCGCTGGTGGAACAGGTGGACGCGCTGCTGCCGCAGACTCAGTGCGGCCAGTGCGGCTACCCGGGTTGTCGCCCCTATGCCGAGGCAATCGTGCACGGCGATGCGATCAACAAGTGCCCGCCCGGCGGCCAGGGCACCATCAACGAACTGGCCAACCTGCTGGATGTGGAGCCGATGGAGCTCGACGCCGAGCACGGCGTCGAGGATGTCAGGAAAGTGGCCTTTATCCGCGAGGCCGAGTGTATCGGTTGCACCAAGTGCATCCAGGCGTGCCCGGTGGATGCCATTGCCGGTGCGGCCAAATACATGCACACGGTGATCGTCGACGAGTGCACCGGTTGCGACCTGTGCGTAGAGCCCTGCCCGGTGGACTGTATCGATATGGTGCCACTGGATACGCCGCTGCAGCAGTGGCATCCGGACAAACCGCGCGACGGCGTCGAGCTGATCGCCAGTGACAGGCCGCGGCACGGCGCCGACACCGGCAGTAACAAGAGGGACGCAGCTTGAGCCCTGAACCCGACAAGGCGGTGGCTGAGCAACCGTCCGCCACCGAGCGCCGTCAGGCGCGCGAGGCCGAACGTATCGCCAGCGACCGCGCCCCGCGCCTGCATGACTTCCCCGGCGGCGTACACCCGCCGGAAAACAAGCACCAGTCCACCGGCGAGCCGATCGGCAGCATCCCGCTGGCGCAGGACCTGATCGTGCCGCTGAACCAGCACGCCGGCGCCACCGCACTGCCGCTGGTGAGCCTCGGCGACACCGTCCTGAAAGGCCAGAAGATCGCCGAGGCCGACGGCCTGATCAGCTGCCCGGTGCACGCGCCCAGTTCCGGCAAGGTGATGGCCATCGAGCCGGCGCCGGTGCCGCACCCGTCCGGCCTGACGGTGGACAGCGTCACCATCCGCACCGATGGCGAGGAGCGCTGGTGTGAGCTGGAACCCTGTGAGGACTATCGCCAGTTAGAGCCGGTGGCATTGCTGGAGAAAATCCGCGACGGCGGTATCGCCGGCATGGGCGGCGCCGGCTTTCCCGCTGCGGTGAAACTGGATCCCCACGGCGGCGCCGAAATCGATACGCTGATTATCAACGGCACCGAGTGCGAACCCTATATCACCGCCGACGATATGCTGATGCGCGAGTGCGCCGCGGATATCGTCGCCGGTACCGAGATGCTCGCCTATATCCTCGACCAGCCCGAGCGGGTGGTGATCGGTATCGAGGACAACAAGCCGGAAGCGATCGCAGCGATACGCGCCGCCGCCGAGGGCAGCCGCATCGAGGTGGCGGTATTCCCGACCAAGTACCCGTCTGGCGGCGAGAAGCAGCTGATCCAGATCCTGACCGGGCGCGAGGTGCCCAATCAGGGCCTGCCCGCCAACGTCGGCGTGGTGTGCCAGAACGTCGGCACCGCGCGCGCCGCCTTCCGCGCAGTGCGCTTCGGCGAGCCGCTGATCAGCCGCGTGACCACGGTGGTGGGCGAGGCCCTGGAGCGGCAACGCAATATCGAGGTGCCCATCGGCACGCCGATCGAGCATATCCTCAAGCAGCACGGTGCCCATCGCGGCAGGATGGACAAGGTCATCATCGGCGGACCGATGATGGGCTACACCATTGACGACCGGCGCGCGCCGGTGATCAAGACCACCAACTGCATCCTCGTACCCAGCCGCGCGGAACTGCCACCGGCGCCGCCGGCGCAGGCCTGTATCCGCTGCGGCTTCTGCGCCGAGGTGTGCCCGGCGTCGCTGCTGCCGCAGCAACTGTACTGGTATGCGCGCGCCGACGAGCGCGAGAAGCTGCAGGCCCACAACCTGTTCGACTGCATCGAGTGCGGCGCCTGCTCCTACGTGTGCCCGAGCCAGATACCGCTGGTGCAGTACTACCGCGCCGCCAAGGGCGATATCCGTACGGCCGAGGCGGAGAAAGAAAAGTCCGATCGCGCCCGCGAACGCTTCGAGTTCCGCAAACTGCGCCTGGAAAAGGCCGAGCAGGAGAAGGAGGCCAAGCGCAAGGCGCGGCGCGAAGCCGCCGAGCTGGCACGCCAGCAGCGCGAGCAAAACACCGATTCGCCGGAAGCCAAGGCCGCCAAACAGGAATCCGATGTCGTGGCCGCGGCACTGGCGCGGGTCAAGGCCAAGCAGGCCTCGCCGGAACAGCAGCTGGCGCGCGCCGAGCGCAGCCTGACTTCCGCCGAGCACCGCGTCGAGCGGCTGCAGCAGAAGCTCGCCGACGCCGACGACAGCCATCGCGACCAGCTGGCGGCGCAACTGAAGAGCGCCGAACTGAAACTGCAGGAGGCGCGGCAGAAGCGCCACCAGGCCCAACAGCAGACGGCCGGCGCCACGGCAAGCCCGGAGCAGCAGGCCCCGGCACCGAAAAGCGCCGCCCAGGGTGCCATCGAAAAGGCCAAGGCGGCGGCAGCAGCGCGGGCCAACATGAGTGACGCCGACAAACTGGCGGCAGATATCGAGGCGATGAAAAACCGCGTGGCCAAGGCCGCGGCGCGACTGGACAAGGCCCGCGCAGAGGACGACCCGAACGTCGAGGCCTTCGCCGGCGCGCTGGCGCGTATGCAGCAAAAACTGGAAGAGAAAGTGCAGCAGCAAAACAACAACGGCGGGGAGCAATAACCATGGCCCTGATGCGTGCAAGCTCCCCCCACGCCCGCGCCGGCGACAGCACCAGCAAGGTGATGCTGCAGGTGGCCGCCGCGACCATTCCCGGCGTACTCGCGCTGGTGGTCTATTTCGGCATCGGCGTGCTAATCAATATCGTCCTGTGCACGGCCACCGCGCTGGCCAGCGAGGCGGCGGTGATGAAACTGCGGCGGCGCCCGGTGGCTTTCTATCTCAAGGACGGTAGCGCACTGGTCACCGCGCTGCTGCTGGGGATCGCGCTGCCGCCTTACTGCGCCTGGTGGCTGCCGGTGGTGGGCACTGTGGTCGCCATCGTGCTGGCCAAGCAGCTGTACGGCGGCATGGGCTACAACCCGTTCAATCCGGCGATGGTCGGCTATGTGGTGCTGCTGATCAGCTTCCCGGTCGATATGACCCGCTGGGTGGCACCGGCGGCATTGATCCACGGTACGCCGAGCATCGGCGAGGCCTTCTCGCTGGTGTTCGGCCATTACAGCGTGGACGGATTCACCCGCGCCACCCCGCTGGAAATCGTGCGCCTGAATCATTCGCTGGTGATGCCGAAGCTGTATGACGCCGAGCCGGTGTTAAAGCTGGGCACGATCGCCGGCCTCGGCTGGGAAACGGCCAATTTCGGCTTCCTGCTCGGCGGCCTGTTCCTGCTGTTCCGCCGGGTGATTACCTGGCACGCGCCGGTGGCAATGCTCGCCGCGCTGGTGCTGATGTCGACACTGTTCTACGACGCCGGCAGCTCTGGCAGCGAGGGCTCGCCCCTGCTGCACCTGTTCTCCGGCGCCACCATGCTGGGGGCGTTCTTTATTGTCACCGATCCGGTCAGCGGCGCCACCAGCAACCGCGGCCGGCTGATCTTCGGTGCCGGCGTGGGTGTGCTGACCTTTGTGATCCGCGCCTGGGGCAACTATCCGGACGCGGTGGCCTTTGCGGTGCTGCTGATGAATTTTGCCGCGCCCACCATCGACAACTACACCCTGCCGCGCACCTACGGCCACAAAGCCGCACGCCGCGCCACTGACACGGAGGAGCGCTAAATGCTGAAACGCTCCATGGCCAGCAGCGCGGCCATCCTGACCCTGTTTGCGCTGGTCACCGCCGGCACCCTGGCGGTGACCCAGATCACCACCCGCGAGCCGATCGAACGCGCGATGCGCAAGGCTGCGGCGCGGGCACTGCTAGAGATCATCCCGGTGGAGAGCCACAGCAACGACCTGCTGCTGGACACCTACCCGATTCCGCGCCAGTACTGGGCACAGCTGGGCCTCAGCAAGGGCGGCAACATCAATCTGGCCCGCGGCAAGGACGGCAATATCACCGCGGTGATCGTGCCCGCGGTGGCGCCGGATGGGTACTCGGGCCCCATCGCCCTGCTCGTGGGGGTCAACCGCGACGGCAGCATTGCCGGCGTGCGCGTGACCAACCACAGCGAGACCCCGGGCCTCGGCGACAAGGTGGATATCAAGAAGAGCCGCTGGGTGCTGCAGTTCAACGGCAAGTCCCTCGGCAACCCGCCGCGCGACCAGTGGAAGGTGCAGAAAGACGGCGGTGCCTTCGACCAGTTCACCGGTGCCACCATCACTCCGCGCGCGGTGGTCAACCAGGTACGCGCGGTGCTCGATTTTGTCGCCGCGCACAAGAAGCAACTGTTCAGTGCGCCGCTGTCCAAGCGCGCCGTGGAAGTGCAGCAGCCCGACGCCACCAAACAGCCCCCGGAGGAAAACTGATGTCCAGCGCCCCGACAGCCTACGCCGATATTGCCCGCAACGGCCTGTGGAGCAACAACCCGGCACTGGTGCAGCTGCTGGGCCTGTGCCCGCTGCTGGCGGTGACCGGTTCGGTGGTCAACGCGCTCGGCCTGGGACTGGCCACCACCGCGGTGCTGGCCTGCTCCAACCTGGCGGTGTCCCTGGTGCGCCGGCAGATGCCGGAAACCGTGCGGCTGCCGGCTTCGGTGATGATCATCGCCACCTTCGTGACCTGCGCCGAGCTGGTCATGAAGGCGTTCACCTACGAGCTGTATACGGTACTGGGGATCTTTATCCCGCTGATCGTCACCAACTGCGCCATCCTCGGTCGCGCCGACGCCTTCGCGAGCAAGAATCCGGTGCTGCCGTCACTGGTGGACGGCCTGATGATGGGGCTGGGCTTTACCGCCGTACTGGCGGTGATCGGCGCCGTGCGCGAAGTGCTCGGCCGCGGCACCCTGTTCGCGGATATGGACCTGCTGTTCGGCCCGACGGCCGCGGACTGGGGGATTCACGTGCTGGGCGGTGACTACCCCGGTTTCCTGGTGGCGGTACTGCCGCCGGGCGCATTCCTGGTCGCGGGGCTGCTGATCGCCGGCAAAAATGCCATCGACGCCGAAATGGAGCGCCGCCGCAGCCAGCGGGTGACCATCGTGCCCGGCTCCAAGCGGGTCAGGACCACCGGCAAGATCAGCTGATCGACCGACCGCTCCCTGTGTAAGCGACTGTAATCGAATTGGCGCCCCATTCATTCAAATGGCGCTAGCCAATTCACACTTTTTGCTTAGAATGGTACGTCCGATCCGGAGTTAGATCGGCCGTCGATAAAAATAACAGGGATCAATACCATGACTATGGACAATGGGAAGTCTGAGCTGGTCTACCACGGTCGCCGTGCCCAGCGCGCCGACAGTCGCCAGCGCCGCAAGGCCATCCTCGAAGCCACGCTGCGGCTGATCGTCAAAGAGGGTATCCGCGGTATTCGCCACCGCGCGGTCGCCCGCGAGGCCTCGGTGCCACTGGCCGCTACCACCTACTATTTCAAAGACCTCAACGACCTGATCAGCGACGCCTTCACCTTTTTCGTGGAGCAGGGGCTGGAGCACACGCGCCAGCTGCAGGAAGACAGCTTCGCCGCCGCGCGCAACCTGTCGCCCGAAGAGCGCACTTCCGGGGCCGGGCGCAAGCTGCTGGTGCAGCAACTGACCCGCTTTATCCTCACCCATGTGCGCGCCCAGGCCAGCAACCGCGACAATCGCCTGATCGAGCTGGCGTTCCGCAACGAAGCCCTGCGCAACGAACAGCTGACCCGCGCCATCCGCATGGCCAACCAGGCCACCGAAGCCCTGATCCAGGAATTCTTCGACCTGCTGGGCCTGGCGGACTCCGTGGCCGCCGCCCAGATAGTGCACGGCACCATCCTCAATCTGGAATACCAGATCCTGAGTGGCGCCATCAGCATCGATTCACCGCTGCTGGAACGCACGGTCACGATGATGATCCGCGGCCTGATCCCCGCCAGCGTCACCGCAGAGGAAGCCGTACCCCAGGGCTAGCCGTGGGCCAGTCAGGCCACCACTCCGCCAGACAAACTCCCGCAGCGGGACCGGAACGCACTCCGGCACCGCCGCTGCCGGGCGGGCGCGAAATACGGCTAAGCTTACTGAATGTAGGCCACAGCCAACCGCCGCGGGAGTCTCATGCGTGGAGTCTGGGTAAGAGTTTTTGCGCTGATTGTTATCGCCACGCTGATTTTCTCCGGCGGCTGCGAGCAGCGCCAGCCCCCTCCCGCCAGCGACCAGCCGAGCGCCGACTCAACACCAGCAGGCAAAACGGAAGCCAGCGAAGCGCAAACTGCCAGGTCACAGACGACCGCACCGAAGACCGCCGAGCCAAACACCGTTGAACCGGAGACCAACGCCGCTCCCCGGTCCGACCAGTCGCAGGCGGCCGGGCCCGCAACCGCCGCACCTGGCGCCGGGGGCTTCCCCGGCGGGAGCAAATGGGTACCGGAAATCCTCGGCGAATACCCCATCGATGCCTACCCCAACTATACCGAGCGCGGCGACCTGAAGGCGATCGAGAGACACGGCAAGCTGCGGATTCTGGTGGATATCAGCACCACCGAATCCCTGCATCGCGCCGCCACCCAGCAGGACATCGAACTCGATCAACTGAAGCGTTTCGCCAGGCAACTGGGACTCGAACCGGTGGTGCTCTATGTGGATAGCTTCGACCAGCTGATACCGCTGCTCAACGCCGGCCAGGGCGACATCATCGCCAACGACCTGACCATCACCGATGCGCGCAAGCAACAGGTCGACTTCTCCGTTCCCACCGTCCGCACACGGCTGGTACTGGTATCGCAACAGGGTGTGCCCACCGTCGGCAAGGGCGACAAGCTCGAGGGCAAAACCCTCACCGTGACCCGCGGCACCACCTATGCAACGCGCGCTCGGGAATTCGTGCGCCAGCACCCCGGGGTCAAGCTGGTGGTGACCGACCGCAACTATGTGGATATCGCGATCGACGTGGCCAGCGGTAAAACCGATTTCACCATTATCGATGGCTTCATCCTCGACCTGGTATTGCAGTTCCGCAACGACCTGAAGAAGAACGTGGAGTTTCCCGAGGAACAGGTGCTGGCCTGGGCGATTCGCAAAAGCTCCCCGCAGCTGCTCGATGCCGTCAACAGCAAGATCCGCCATATCAAACTGACCCGCTCATCCGGCCGCTTTACCGGTGACCTGGCGGCGATCAAAAAGCGGGGTGTACTGCGCGCGGTCACCCGCAACAATGCCAGCAGCTACTTCATGTGGAAGGGCCGCATACTCGGCTACGAATACGAACTGCTCGAAGCCTTTGCCAAAGACCTGGGCGTGCGCCTGGAAATGAAAGTCGTGCCGGAGCACGATAACTTTATCGATATGCTGAAAAACGGCCAGGCCGATATCGCCGCCAACCTGCTCACCCCCACCTCGCGGCGCAAGCAGCAGGGTGTGCGCTTTTCCGCGAGGACACACAAGGCCAAGGTGGTTGTGGTAAGCCGCCCCGGCAAGGAGGTGAAAAAACTATCGGACCTGGCCGGGCGTACAGTCTATGTCCGCAAGAGCAGCAGCCATTACGACCTGGTGCAACGAATCCGCCAGCAGGTGCCCGGGCTGCGCGTGCAGCTCGTACCCGAAAGCATGGATATCCAGCAAATCTTCGACAAGATTGCCAGCGGGGATTACGACATCACCTTTGCCGACGACCTCACCGCCAACATGGAGCGCTCCTGGCGCACCGATATCGCTCCATCCCTGGACCTGCACGACGATCACCCACACGCGTGGATGCTGCGGCAAAACAATCCGGAGCTGCTCAGTGCCGTTAATCATTTTCTGAAAAAACCCAAGACGCTGGTAAAGCGCAGGGTGCTCTACAAAAAGTACTTCAACTCCCCCAAGCCTCCGCGGCCGGAAATTACCAAGCTGTCCAAAGCGGGCAAGATCTCCCCCTTCGATGACCTGGTCAGACACTATGCGGACAAGCACAATTTCGACTGGCGCCTGGTAGTCGCGCAGATGTTTCAGGAGAGCACTTTCAACCCCAAAGCCAAATCCTGGGTAGGGGCGCGAGGACTGATGCAGGTCATGCCCGACACCGGCAAGCAGGTGGGGGAAAAAAACCTGTTCGACCCGGAAACCAGCGTGCGCGCCGGCATGAAATATCTCGACTGGCTGCACCGAAAATTCGAGGACAAGCGGATCAGCTCGGAGAACATGATGTGGTTCACGCTGGCGTCCTATAACGCCGGACTCGGCCACGTCTACGACGCGCAGAAGCTCGCCGAAGAAAAGGGCTGGGACCCCAGGGTCTGGTTCGGCAATGTGGACAAGGCGATGCTGCTACTGTCGGAAAAGAAATACTACAGCAAGGCCCGCTACGGCTATGCACGCGGCCGCGAACCCTATGACTATGTGCGCAAGATCGAGGCGCGATTCCGCACCTATGTGGCGCTGCTCGAAGCCTACCAGCGCCAGCAACAGACAACGCTGCGGCCGCCCCTGGCGCCTTCCGCTCTGTCGTTCTCCCTCCGGTCGGCATCGACTGCCACCTGCCGTTGGCCCACACTGCCACCGCGCCGGCAACTAGACTGCATGGAGTTGCCCATTTCCCGACCAGGATTGCGCCATGATCGCCGCCGCGAAACCCCTGCTGTATCTGACGCTGCTGTCGATCCTGTTGACTATCGGCGCCTGTGAGCGCCGCACGCCCGCGGCCGGCAGCGCCGATGCCACGCACGACCAAGACGCACGACTCGCCGAGCGTGGAGACCTGCGCCGCGAGGCGGGCTGGCCGCCGGAGACCACCGGCGAATACCCCGTCGCCGCCTACCGCAATTACCGTGAAACCGGCGACCTGGACGCGCTGCGCAAACGCGGCAAGCTGCGTATCCTGGTGGATATCAGCAATACCGACTCGCTCCACCGCGCGGCCACCCAGCAGGATATCGAGATCGACCTGGCCCGGCAGCTGGCCGAGCACCTGGGCCTGGAGCCGGTGGTCCTGTATACCGACAATTTCTCCCAGCTGCTACCCCTACTGCGCGAAGGCAAGGGTGACATCGTCGCCAACAACCTGGTGGTGACGCCCGAGCGGCAATCGCTGGTCGACTTTTCCATTCCCACCACAACCACCCATATCATCCTCGTCTCCCGCAGCGACGGCCCGGTGGTCACCCGCGATGCGGCGCTGAAAGGCAAGACGCTGGCGGTAACCAAGGGCACCATCTACGAGAAGCTGGCGCAGGAGTTCGCGCAACAGCACCCCGGTGTCATCGTGAAAGTCACCGACAGGAACTACGTCGACCTGGCCGTGGATGTTTCCGACGGCAAACTGGATTTCACCATGGTTGAATCCCAGGTGTTCGACCTGGTCAGCCAGTTCCGCCACAACCTGCAGAAGAACATTATTTTTCCCCATTCCTACCAGCTGGCGTGGGCAGTGCGCCAGCACTCGCCCATGCTGCTCAACGCCATCAACGCGGCGGTGCGGCATATCAAAATGACACGTACAACCGCACGCTTCAGCGGTGACCTCGACAAGATCAAGGCGCGCGGATTTATCCGCGCGGTCACCCGCAACCACCCGGGCTCCTACTACATGTGGAAGGGCCGCATTCTCGGCTATGAATACGAATTACTGAAGAAGTTCGCCCAACAGCTGGATGTGCGCCTGGAGGTCCTCGTCGCGCCGCAGCACTCCGACCTGATGACATACCTGAAAGACGGCAAGGCCGATATCGCCGCCGCGCTGCTGTCGATCACCGAACGCCGCAAGCAGGCCGATATGATCTTCAGCAGCCCCTATATGGAAGCCAAGGTTGGGGTCGCAGGCAGGAAAGGCGAGCAGCTTAACAGTATCAATGACCTCGCAGGCCGCACCATCTATGTGCGTAAATCGAGTAGCCAGTACGACGCGGCAATGGCCCTGCAGAAGAAAGTGCCCGGTATAAAGGTGGAGCTGATACCGGAGACATTGAATGCCCAGCAGGTACTGGACAAGGTTGCCGACGGTGACTATGACCTGACCCTGGCCGATGATGTGTCGGTCAAACTCGAACACGCCTGGCGCGCCAATGTGGACTATATCCTGCCGCTGCAATTGCAGAGCGATCAATACGGCTGGATGATGCGCAAGAAGAACCCGCAGTTACGCCGCGCGGTAACGCAGTTTATGCAGGGAAAAAAAATTACCGACCTGCGCAAGACCCTCTACCACAAGTATTTCGACGAACCGAAAATCAAGCGCGAGGAAATCACCAAACTCACCAAGAAGGGACATATTTCCCCCTACGATCACCTGGTCAAGAAATACGCCGAGCGCTACCAGTTCGACTGGCGCCTGGTAGTCGCGCAGATGTTCCAGGAGAGCAGCTTCGACCCCCAAGCCAAGTCCTGGGTCGGCGCACGCGGGCTGATGCAGGTGATGCCGGACACCGGCAAACAGGTGGGCGAGAAAAACCTGTTTGATCCGGAAACCAGTGTGCGCGCCGGCATCAAATACCTGGACTGGTTACACCGCAAGTTCGAGGACAAGGAAATCAGCCCCGAGAACATGGTCTGGTTCACGCTCGCCGCCTATAACGCCGGCCTCGGCCATGTCTATGATGCCCAGGAGCTGGCCGAGCAGAAATCGTGGAATCCGCGCGTCTGGTTCGAGAATGTGGACAAGGCAATGCTGCTCCTGGCAGAGCGCGAGTACTATGAGCGCGCACGCTACGGCTTTGCCCGCGGGCGCGAACCCTTCGACTATGTGCGCAAGATATCCGAGCGCTACCGCACTTACGTCGCGCTGCTGGAGGCATTCAAAAAGCACAACACTGTCAGCAGCCTGAACTGCACGCTGATGCCCGCCTGGGTAACGAGCCAGCTGGCCGACTGCGCCGTCGACCGCCGGGCGGCCGCAACCGCCCGGTAACGGCACCGAGTTCACGCGGACAGACCCGCGACCGGCAGCTACAAAAATACAGCGTAAATAAAAAAGCCGCCGGGCATGACACCCGGCGGCTTTTTTGCGGCGACTTTCCACAGCCAGCTTAACGCATCAGGAACAGCTGCCGGGCATCGACGCAATCCAGTCGCGCAGCAGTGCCAGCCCCTTCTCATGCACCAGCGTGCGCCCCAGCTCCGGCATCATTGCACCGGGGTTGGTGGAGCCGACGCGGAACGGGATGATCGACTGCCCGGGCTGGCCGGGGACAATATCGAACAGGTGATCACCACTGCCGGTACCGGCGGCGATCGGCGGTTTGCACACACCATAGCGGCGCGCCACGGTTTCCTCGTGATACAGATCCAGGCCCGAGTATCCTGCCGGCCCAGAGGGGTTGTGGCAGTGGCCACAATTGATATCCAGGTAGGCGCGGGCACGCTCATCGAGCGACGCGCTGATATCGGCGTAGTCCGCATCTCTGGGGATCTCGGCAAATTCCGGCAGACCGGTGAGGTAGCCGATCTGCTGCCAGTGCAGCAGCTGGTTCTGCGTACCGGTGCCGTAGGTGTAATCCTTGTTCAGGTGACGCGCGCGTGGCCCCAGCGGGTGCAGTGCCTTCTTCGAGTGGTTGTCGGCGTGACAGCCGGCGCACTGATTGCGATCCGGCACCACATAAGTGAAGTCGTCGCTGTCGCCGGATTCACTCACCATCTTCATGCGGCTGGCGTCACCGGCGATCTGCAGGGTCGCCTCGGTCTGCTCTTTGTTCCAGACGTAGGGCAGTGCCTGCCAGCCGTCCGCGCGCTTGACCAGGATACGCGTTTCCATCAGGCGCACATTGGCCAGCTGCAAACGCTCACCGGCGGCGCCCGGGACATAGTCATTGCTGTAGTCGTCGGTGCGCAGAATGGTGCCGTTCTTGCCCTTGGGGTAGTAGAAGGTCTTGGTCAGAACCGTCCCCACCGGATAGTCGAAATCCTCTTTGGCGTACTTGGCCGATTTCCCCGCCGGCATCCATACCGTGCGCAGCTTGTGCGCGTAGTCGGAAAACAGCGCGGTGTTCAGGTCGTACGGGGTCACGCCGGCATTCGGGGACAGCTCGCCGTCGATGGCCTCAACCAGGTGCCAGGCACTGAGCTTTTCCGGTACCGCATCGCGCTCGAAAAAGGTCACCTGCTCGCGCGGGGCGTCGCAGCCCTGCAGGGTCAGTGCCAGAATTGGGGCCAGCACCGCGCCCCAAACCAGTTTACGCATCGCTCGCCTCGACTTTTGCTACTTCTTTGCCATCGCCCTGCGGCTTGTCGAAGTCCAGGACAATCTGCGGCAGTTTTTTCAGGCTGCACTGGTGCGAGTCCATCTCGGTGGTGATGTTCTTGAAGTCGTGCTGGAAGTCGACATTGAGAACCTTGGCATCGCCATTGTCGACACACAGTTTCAGCGCATCCGGTAATTTGCCATCGACCATCTTGTTCGCGTCCACGGCACCATCCCAGAGGATGTCGGGCAGGCTGCCACTGAGACCGAACTCGGCCACTTTCAGCGCTTTCAGTTTCATAAGGCCGGGGGAACCGCCGCCGCCGCTGAACTTGTTGCCGTAGACGTAGATACCCTCGGGGTAGGGGTCGAACGCCTTCTGGGTGGACTTGTCGGTGTAATAGCCGGCCATGAAGTAACTGCTGACGATCACGTTGGCGGTGTCGTTATCGGCGATGTCGTTGTCGAAGATCTCCACATTGTCGTTGGAGTTGATCACCACGCCGGATCCCGCCGGCACTGCGGCGACCGGGGTGCCCTTGTGACCGAAGTTCTCGGTGTTGTTCTTGAATACCTTGTTGTTGTAGACACGGGTGCTGTGGCCCGGCTGCGGCAGGTTGGGCATGTTGAACACGAGGATACCGCCGGCGTTTTTGGTGGCGACATTGTCGTAGACATCCGCACCAATGGTGTTCTCGATCTCGATACCTGCCACGTTGCTCTCGGCGCGGTTGTTGCGCACGATCACATTGCGTGACTGCCCCACATAAATACCGGCGTCGGAGGCGCCGATGGCGACGTTGCCCTCGAGCAGGGTATTGGTGGTTCTTACCGGATAGATGCCGTAGGCGCCGTTTTCGGTGGCCGGGCCGTTGGTCCACTCCACCCGCACATTGCGGATGACGATGTTCTTGCCCTCGTTCACCTTCAGCGCGTCGCCGATAGTGTCCTCGATGGCCAGGTTCTCGATGGTGAAATCACTGGCGTTCACCAGCAGCCCCTCGGCGCCCTGGATCTGGTTCTTGAAGGACAGCACCGTCTTGTCCTTGCCCGCGCCGCGAATGGTCACGCCGTCGACATCGAGGGACAAGCTGCGATTCAGGTGGAAGGTACCGGCAGGCAGCTCGATTACGTCGCCGGTCTTGGCGGAGATCAGCTGCTCGAGCAGGTTCTTCTGGAAATCTTTGGAGGCGGAAGCCTGTGCCTGATCGGCCTGCGGGCTGGCAGTGCCGACATCCTTGGAGCAGGCACCGGCCAGCACGGCGGCCAGGGCCACGCCAGCGATTCCCATCTTCTGGGCTGCGGTCTTCATGGTGTTTTCCTTTTATTCGAATTATTTGGCCTGACAGCCCTTCGCGATCCCGGACAACCTAATGTGTACGTTTGTACCAACTATATCGCGAAAAAAACTGACTGCTGCCAGCGCAACCAATCCTACTCAATCGGTCACGTCCCATCAAGGCAGATTTGGGACATAACTTGCCGGCGAGCCACACGCCCTGTAGTGTCCTGAAAGCCAACTAATAAGAATGCAGCAGCCACCATGAGAGCCCGCCACCTGCCCCTGATTCTCGCGGCCAGCCTGACTACCGCTTCCGCGGCTGCAGAGACCCTGAAGCTCCAGATAGTCACACCCGGCGGCGAGCACTACCGTGCGGAGCAGGCCCTGGGGCAGGCATTCGATGGGGTTCAATCGGGAGTGCTGCCCGGTGCCGGGCCCGCGCGCGAGTACCTTGCGATCCGCTGCGACGGCCCCTGGGGGGCGATGAAGTATCACCTGAAGCTGGCCAGCGGCCCCGGCTACCAACTGCGCGCCAAGGGCAACCAGCTGTTGCTGGAACTACAGGAGTACGCGGTAATCAGTGAAGACAGCACCATTGCGGCGATGCGTGTTCACTGTATCGATACCGAACCGAAATCGGTGATGAAGTCACTGGCCAAGATCAAGCTGGAGCGCGGCGTGGCGGCCAGCCAGACCGTGCACCTGGACAACGGTTACCAGCTGGCCTATCACTATACGCCCTAGCGGGCCCTCCGGTTAATTCTGTAACCGATCGCTTCGCCACAGGCACCATGGCCGCGTTGAGAAAGCTTGAAATAACGCTGCTATTCCAGCGCTTTCTCGCCTTGCCCTGGAACCTGTGACTGTGCGCTTTAGTTACCAAATTAACCGCATGCCCCACTGGCGGACAGCACCCAGTCAGTGGAATACCGGTGCCGATACCAATCCCCAGAAGAGCACCGTGCCCACCATCACCATCACCGCCACCACCAGGGACACGGTGATGATGGCACTGGCAAACAGGAAGCCGCGCTCTTCGGACACCCCCATCACAATCGGAATCCCGAGGTACAGCAGGTACACCGCGTAAGCCACCGCCAGCGTGGCGAGCAGGATATCCAGCCACAGCATCGGGTAGAAACCGGCCGCGCCGGCAATGAAAATCGGTGTGGCGGTAAAGCCCGCGATCACCATGCCCTTCATCGGGTAACTGTCGGCCCCGTAGGTCTTGGCCATCCAGTGGATAAAGTAACCGATGGCGACCACGGCAATGACCATGGTGCAGTAGAACACGCCCACCAGTGACAGGGCGCTGTCGCGCGTGATGCGCACCGGCTCGCCGCCGCCGATGCTCCAGCCCACTTGCGTGGTGCCGAAGAACCACGACAGCGCCGGCAGCAGTGCGAGCACGATGACATAGGGGATCTGCCGGCGCAGGTTGCGTTCCGACAGACTTCCGATTTGCTGCCACTGCCTGCGCGGCTGTACCAGCAGTCCGAACATATGGCTCAACATCCCGTTTCCCTCATGCTGTAAGGGAGCTCCGGGTGAGACCTTGGAACGGCTTCGCCGGTATCGCGACCGTGACAGCGCGCGACTTTAGCGAAGCGGTTCCCCGCTCAAATTGATCTGGATACTACTTGTCAAAGTGAGGAATACCACTACGAGGCCATTCCCAGAGTTCCAGTTTCTTATTGTTTACATGCGCAGTTGTAACAGCCGGGTCGCGCAAGTCAACGACTGCAAATCGATTGGCGGGAAAGTTCTCCCATGCGTTTCCTGGGGAAACAGACGCAGCCAAACGAGTGGTACCTAACCACTCGCCCGGCGGCGGAATCGACGGGTGTTGTTATTCCGGGGCGACCGGCTCTACCGCCTGCATCCAGCCGAAGCGGTCCTCGCTCCGCCCCTCCTGGAGATCGAGCAGCTCTGCACGCAGCCGCTCCGCTACCGGTCCGGGGGCATGAGCCAGTTCGTAGCGCTGCTCGCCATCGCCCAACTCGCTGATCGGGCTGATAATCGCTGCGGTGCCACAGGCAAAGGCCTCTTCGCAATTGCCAGACTGCACCAGCTCCAGCAACTGGTCGATGTCGATGGCCGACTCGTGCACGGTGTAACCGAGATCGCGGGCCAGATCGATCAGGGAGTCGCGGGTAACGCCCTCGAGAATCGAGCCACTCAATGCCGGGGTATGCAGCTCGCCGTCGATCACCGCGAAGAAATTCATGCCGGAGAGCTCTTCAATCAGATTGCGGTTGGCGGGATTGAGCCACAGTGACTGGTCGTAGCCGCGCTGCTTCAGGCGCGCGATACTCTGCAGGGAAGCCGCGTAGTTGCCACCCACTTTGGCATCGCCGGTACCGCCCAGTGCGGCGCGCGAATCCTCACGCTCTACCCACAGGCGCATATTGCCGGCGTGATAGGCCGCCGACGGACTGGCAATGACGTAGTATTCATAGGAAGTACTGGCCGACACCGACAGATCTGCCTGGGTGCCGATCAGGAAGGGGCGCAGGTACAGGGATTCACCGCTGGTGGCCGGTACCAGATTGGCGCAATACGCGGTCACCGTGCGCACACCGGCCATAAACAGCGCCTCGGGAACTGCCGGCATGCACAGGCGCTCCGCCGAGTGCGCCATCCGCGCGCAGTTGCGCTCCGGGCGGAACAGCGCGATACCGCCCCCCTGTGTGCGGTAGGCCTTCATCCCCTCGAAGCAGGACTGGGCGTAGTGCAGCACCTTGGCCGCCGGATCCAGTGCCAGTGGCGCATACGGAACCAGCTCACCGCGGCTCCAGCAACCGTCCTGATAGACGGCGCGAAACATAACGGGCGCCATCACGTTGCCGAAACCCAGCTTTTCGGGCACTTCGAAGCCGCGCAGACTGTTGGCCACCGCGGGGTCAATATAAATGCTCACCGGCAATCTCCTGTCGTTACCTATGAGCGGATTATGGCGCTTGCTGGCCAGCAATCCAAATCCCTCGCCCGCACTAATGCTGTTTTGCGCAATTAAAACAAGAATATTTACCAGCTAAATAGGACGACCATCTCGAACGTGACGAAACCGCCCCTGCCGGACACAACCCGGCCACCGGCCGCGAGCCAAACTCTGGTCAATTTCCCCTGCGGCCTAATCGCTGTACAGCGCCGGCGCCGCTTCCCGCCCGTTACAAATTAGTGGCGCGCAATGCGCGATTTCAATGTCACAGTTCCCTGATTCAGGCGCGGGACTGCTAAACCGAATTAGTGGTACTGTACATATTCACGACTCAGGGTATTCCCCGCGCCAAAGCGTTCCACACGGCCGGGAGACAGACGCCAGTTGGCTATACTCAGAGTTACGTACCCACAAGGTCCCATACGAGGACAGGGTCGCGAATTTCAATGGCGGCGGCGCATAAATCCACCGCCCAATTACCGGACATAAATCACTCCGGGCACTGTCAGGGACTGTGAGAGAACCACACTTCAGGGAGAGAAAATCCGCACGGCCCTGTGCCTGAGCGGAGTTCGTGCCCGTCTGTCCGCGCATTGGCGCGCGACGCCGGGTGAAGCACAACATGGAACAGAAGTGGTTCAATCGTGACACAGACAGATATCAGCAAACCCATTGCTATCGGCTTGATGTTTACAGCCACAGCTCTGCTGTGTGGACATGCCTGCGCGGACAGCACCGCTCCCCCTCCGGCCTTTATCGAAGCCGCCTCCAAGCCACTACCAACCGTCAAACGCAATCTGCACCCCTCGGAAACCATCGACGAATACCGCGACCGCATTGAAGAAATGGAGGCAGAACAGGGCGCGTATGGCGCCGGTATCGACGAACAACTCATGGGACTCGGCGTCGCCCTGCAAAAAGACGGCAACCATGAAGAGGCGATCAGCGAATTCCGCCGCGCGATGCTGATCAATCGGGTCAATGAAGGCCTTTACTCCCTCAACCAGGTACCGATGATCGAGCGCATGATCAACAGCCAGATCGCGCTCAATCAATGGCAGGACGCCAACGACAATCAGGAGTATCTCTACTGGCTCTACGTCCGCAATTACGGCGAGGACGATCCGCGCATGCTGCCGGTCATCGACCACCTGAGTCGCTGGCACCTGCAGGCTTATGTCGACGAAAAGGGCGGCAGCCTGTTCGAGCACCTGATCAGCGCCACCAATCTCTACGAGATGGCGGTGGACATTATCACCAAAAATTTCGGCGCCAATGATCTGCGCCTGGTCGATGCCCTGCGCGGCCTCAAGGCAACCAATTACTACCTTGCCACCTACAAGGGCGAACCGCAGGAACCGGTCGTCGTCAACGCCGGCTTCGCTCCCGGCGGCAATGATTTCGACTCCCCACGCCGCACCCAGCTGGATCAGTACCGGATGAACAGCTTCAGTTCCGGTAAAGATGCCATCTCCCGCATCGTCGACGTCTACAACAAAAACCCGCAATCGCCGCCCGCCGCTTCGGCCAAGGCGAAAGTGGAACTGGGCGACTGGTACATGATGTTCAACAAGTGGCATTCGGCGCGCGAAACCTACGGCGAAGCCTACCAGGCGTTGTGGGACAACGGCGCCACCAACCAGGAAATTAACGATATTTTCGGCCGCCCCGCCGCCCTGCCCGCGCTGCCGATGCTGGAGGAAGACCGGGATGCCCTGGCCCACTCCTATGTCACGGTTTCTTACGATGTCACTGCGTTCGGCAAGGCGCGCAATATCCAGATTCTCAAATCCCAACCGGACAGCTCGGTGAGCATTCGCTCGCGGGTACGCAATGTTTTGAAACGCGCCAAGTTCCGCCCGCGCTTCGAAAACGGCGAACCGGTGGACACAGTGGGCATCGTTCAGCGCTTCGTGTTTGAGTGAGGCAGCGCGCGCCCGTTTGCCGGCAGGAAGAAAACTGCCGTCGGCGGGCACTGTCTAAACCCACACGAACGTCTATCGCGGCGGGCAGCATCACACTGCTGCCCCCGCCAACAAAGCCGGGCCGCGCCCGGCTTTCGTCGCAAAAATTGCTCATATGCGACAGCGCCTCCGGGCGCTTCAGGAGAGAAAAATGTCACTACGGAAAGCGGTACCCAAAACAACGCGGCACACCCCCGGCTGGCGCACACTGGCATCGATGCTGGTACTCAGCGCAGTGGTGGCCGGCTGCAAAAATCAGCAGACCCAACAGCAACCACCGGCACAGCCGTCGCAGTCCCAATCCCGGTCGCAACCTTCTTCCAGCTCGCAGTCGCAATCGAGCTCATCCAGTTCCAGCAGCTCGTCGAGTTCCAGCCAGCCGCAGACCGCCAGCAGCGGCCAACCCTCGAGCAGCTCGTCCAGCCAGCCCAGCCAGGGGATGCCCGGCAGTACCAGTAGTCAGCCGAGCAGCCCGATGCCGACAATCCAGTCCGGCAGTGAATCCAGCCGCGATGGCAGCACCACCGCCGCGCGCAGCGGTGACCAGTCATCGCGCCGCAGCAGCTCCGCTGGCGACGGTTCGCCCGATCCCAGTGCGCGCCGCAACAACCCGCCGTCACCGGTCTACAGTGATTCCGACCGCAGCGCGGAAGATTCCGATATGCCACCCGACCCCTCCACCGATAGCGAGGGCCAGCCGCCGAAGGACGTGGACTTCTCCGAGGAGCAGCAAAACGCCTCTTCCTCCAACAACGCACAGTCCAGTAGCAGCAGTGCGCAATCCAGCAGCAGTAGTTCGCAATCCAGCAGCAGTAGTTCGCAGTCCAGCAGCAGTAGCGCCCAGGCCAGCAGTAGCAGCGCGCAATCCGGCAGCGCCTCGCCGGCGAGCAGTGCCCCGGCCAGCCGCAGCGCTTCTGCCAGCGGCGCCCAGTCGCAGGCCGGCGGTGCGCCGGCCCAGGCCAGTGGCGCCCAATCTCAGGGCGGCGGGGCCCAGGCCAGTTCCGGCAGCCCCGCCAGCCGCAGCGGTGGTGCCCAGTCCGAGGCCGGCGGCCGCGCCGGCCAGAGCGGCGGCGCCCCCGATGAAGCCCCGGCCAGCAGTGCGGAGCGGGTCGCCGACCTGGAAGGCAAGTTCGACAAGACCATGGCCAGCTACGACGGCATGATCCTGCGCTCGCGCGACTATGTGCGCAATCGTCCCGCCGGTGACGAAAAGGATGACCAGGCGGCAGATGAAGCGCCGCCCGGAGAAACACTCGAAGACCTGATCCAGTCTGCGGAATCGGAGCTGCCCCCGGCACCCGGAGGGGACGGTGGCGAAGGCGGCAGCGGGCCCAAGGAAAACAACTCCAGCGGCCAGGCCACCGGACCGGGGCTGCCCACTGCCGGGCGCAAGGGCGACTACAACCACAGCGGTTCCACCCCGGTGGTACCCGCGGACGTCCCCAACGGCAACGACGACGACGTGGTAGCGCGGCAAATCCGCGAAGCCGCGATGCGCGAATCCGATCCGGAGTTGCGCGAGAAGCTGTGGAACGAGTACCGGAAATACAAAAAGGCGCAGAAGTAATAGCGGAGGGAATCAATATGCTTTTTGCCAACGCCGTATTCGGTAAATTCGCCTCGTGGCGCACGGTGCCACTGGTCGCCCTGCTGGCCCTCGGCGCCTGTACCACCACCGACGTGCGCACCACGGCCTATACGCCACTCACCGTGGAAGACGCCTCCATTCCCGAAAAACGCCTGTTAGACGTGGGAATTGTGCAGTTCGATCCCGGCCTCGAGGCCGCCGATGCGGACGAGGACAAGCTGGTATTTCCGGAATTACGCCACGCGGAATCGCGCTATATGGCCGTCACTCTCGCCGACACGCTGCAGTCCAGCCAGGGCTGGGGGGCGGTGCGGGTGATTCCCAGCGAGCGCACCAATATCGATGTCACCGTCACCGGGCGCATCGTTCAGTCCGATGGCGAAACCCTCACCGTCGATGTCACCGTGGTGGACTCCCGCGGTCAGCGCTGGTTTACCAAGCAGTACACCGAGCAGGCCTCACACTACGCCTACGATAAGAAAAGCCCCACCAAGGGCGACGCTTTCCAGGGCGTATATAACCGCATCGCCAACGACATGATGGTGTACCGGCAGAAACTGTCGGATCAATATGTTTCCGAACTGCGCACCATTTCCGAACTGCGCTTTGCCCGCAGCTTTTCGCCACACGCCTTCGACCGCTACCTGACCCAGAGTGACGACGGCCTCTACCAGCTCACCGCCCTGCCCGCCGAAGACGACCCGATGCTTGCGCGCGTGCGCCGCATTCGCGAGCGCGACTACCTGTTTGTCGACACGCTGCAGGGCTACTACGGCACCTTTGTGAAATCCATGGAGAAGCCCTACCAGGAGTGGCGTGCGATGAGCTATGAGGAAGTGCAACAGATGCACGAACTCAAACGCAAGGCGCGCAATCACACCATCATGGGTGCCGCGGCGATTATCGGCGGCATTGCCGCCGCCGGCGCCGGTACCGGCAGTGCCCGCGCCGCGGGTCAGGTGGGTATCGCCGGCGGCGGCTACCTGGTGAAGAGCGGCTTCGACCGCCGCGCCGAGGCCAAGATGCATATCGAGGCCCTGCAGGAACTGGGGGACTCCATGGAATCGGAAGTGGAGCCGCGTATTGTCGAACTGGAAGACCGCACCGTGACCCTGACCGGCACCGTGGAGAACCAGTACCGCCAGTGGCGTGAACTGCTGAAGGAAATCTACCAGGCCGAAACCGGGGATCAGGGTAAACAGATCTGACTCCGATGGGCGCACCCGGGGTGCGCCCGCGCTAGCGAAAATAATCACTGCCGAGCGGAAAGACTATGCAACACCGCGACCCGTCATCGGATGACGACAATCTGATTCAACCCGCCGACTTCAGCTTCGGCCGGGGCGAAAACACCGCGCAACCGGTTGGTACCGCGCCAAAGAAAGCCAAACCCCGACGCCAGTCAGGCGCGCGGCTGCGCTCATGGCTGATCGGCAGCGGCCTGTTTCTCGGCTGTGTCGGGGTATTCTGGTTGCTGCCCAAGGTGGTGGAAAAACCGCAACCATTGCCGCAACAGAGTGCCAGCGCCGCGCCCTCAAAAGCGGGCACGACGGCCTCGAAGGCCGCCTCCCCCTATACCGAAGCGCAGATCGCCCAGCAGCGGCGCGAAGTCCAGGATGTACTGCAGGACATTCTGGCGCTGGAAGATGAACTGGAAGAGCGCCGCGTCGAGATCTGGGCCAACGAGGCCTTCAGCGCCGCCCGCACCCTGGCCGAGAAGGCCGATGGCATCTATCGCCAGAAAAAATTCAAGCAGGCCCTGGACCAGTACCGCGAATCCCGCTCCGCCTTCCAGGCACTGCGCGACAGTATTCCGCAGCGCATCGAAAAGCATCTCGCCGAGGGCAACGCAGCGCTCGATCGCGGCGATGCCGACGCGGCCAACAAGGCTTTCGACCTGGTGCTGGTCATCTCCGAGGATCATCCCCGCGGCCTCAAGGGCAAGCAGCGCGCGAAAAAGCTGCCCGAAGCCTGGCAGCACTTCACCAAAGGCAAGCAGGCTTTCGCCGCCGGCGAGCTCGATCAGGCGCGCGATGCCTTGAAGCAGGCACTCGCCGTGGATGCAGAAACCCGCCCGGCCAAAGAACTGCTGCCGCAGGTGCTGGGCGCGATTACCGAGCGCGACTACAGCGAGGCCATGTCTTCCGGCTACGCGGCCATCGAGCGCGGCGATTTCGATATCGCCACTAAAGCCTTCAAACGCGCGCAAAAGCTCAAACCCGACGCCAGCGACCCCGCCGCCGGACTGCAACAGGCCAGTACCGGTGCGGAACAACAGCGCGTCAACCAACTCTTCGCCCGCGCCCACCAGCAGGAGCAGGCCGAGGACTGGCACGCCGCACAGGCGAGCTACGAAAAACTGCTGCAGAAAGACCACAGCCTGGTCTCCGCGATCACCGGCAAGGCCCGCGCCACCGCCCGCGCCAAACTCGATGACCAGTTGCAGGAACTGCTGGATGACCCGCTCACGCTGGGCGGCAGCAAGCGCAATGCCTACGCCCGCAATGTACTCGCCGATGCCCGCGAGGTCAGCGGGACAACCTCATCCAAGCGACTGCAGCAACAGATTGCCGATCTGGAAACGGCCCTGACTCGGGCGGTGATCCCGATTCCGGTGGTACTGCAATCCGACCGCAGCACCAACGTGGTCATTTACCACGTGGGCAAACTGGGCAATTTTGCCGAGCGCAAGGTTCCATTGAAACCCGGTCGCTATACCGCCGTGGGTACCCGCGACGGCTACCGGGATGTACGACGCGAATTTACCGTGGTTCCCGGAGAAGAACCCCCGACCGTGGTGATTCAGTGCGCGGAAAAGATAATCAACGTCAATAATGGCTGAGCGCGTGAACTGACTCTCACCGCCCCGATCAAAAGACGTACGGTTTTCATCGACACCGACAGAGGGAAGAATTCTGAACAGAACCGTTGCGCCGGTAACCGCGAAAAGATTATTTTTGTGTCAAACGGCCTCGGATTCCTCATGGTGGAAGCAGTAGCAGACTAAGCTGTATTGCACAGTAAAAGACTCGCTCTGCTCTTGCAGGATGCCCGCCGCCAAAAGCGCGCCTGATAAAGATCCTGCAACGCGAAAAAATCGATAAGTACGCAGTAACAGGAAATCATAAATGACAGCGAAGGAAGCGGTACCTGTTCGCGACGATGATCGCGAGGACCACGGTTTTTCAGTCATCGAGCCCGTAGGCTTCTCTCCGGTTCAGGCAGAGGCTGGCGGGAAAAAACTATTGCTGTCCCCGCGCGCACTCACCGTGGCCGTCTGCCTGCTGCTCGGCAGCCTGATGCTGGTCTACCTGCTGGTCGCACGCTCACTGATTTTTGAAACCCAGCCCGCCGATGCGAATGTCAGCGTCAGCGGCTTTGCCCTGCCCCTCGGCGACGGCCACCTGGTTCTCCCCGGCCACTACAGCTACACCATCCAGGCGAGCGGCTACCTGCCAAAAAGTGGCGAAGTAGACGTCGCCAGCGACGGTCACAACCGCCACGCGGTCACACTGGAAAAACTGCCCGGGAATATTCAGGTCGTCACCAACCCCGCAGTGCCAGTGCGGATACTCATCGATGGCACCGAAGTGGAGAGCCACGAGGGACTGGCGAAAAACATTCCCGCCGGACGCAAACGCATCACCCTGCTTACCGACCGCTACCTGCCGTTCACCCGCGAAGTGGACGTCGAGGGCCTGGACAACACCCAGCGCCTGGAAGCCACACTGCGCCCGGCCTGGGCAAAAATTCACATCAGCACCAATCCGCCCGGCGCCACAGTCAGCGTCGAGGGTAAAATGCTCGGCACCACACCGATGGACGCCGAACTGATCCAGGGCGACCGCACCGTCAGCGTGTCCATGCCCCAGTACAATACCGTTGAAGTCCCGGTGGCCGTCACCGCCGGTGTCGATCAGACGCTGAGCCCTATCGACCTCAGCGCCGCGGACGGCGTGCTGAAGCTTTCCAGTTCCCCGTCCGGTGCCAGCGTCACCGTCGACGGGGAATTCCGCGGCCGCACCCCACTGGAGGTCAAGCTCACGCCGGACGGCCAGCACCAGCTGCGCTTTTTCAAGGACGGCTATGGCTCGGTAAAACACACCGTGGACATGAGTGCCGGTGCGCAGCGGGAATTAAATGTGGATCTCCACGCGGTATTCGGCCGGGTGCGGATTACCAGCAGTCCCGAAGACGCCCAGGTATTCATTGACGGCGAGCTCGCCGGTGCCAGTGGACAGACCTTCCGGCTGCCGGCTCGCAGCCACGACATTCTCGTCCGCAAGAGCGGCTATGAGGACTACACCACCACCATTGTGCCCAGCGCCAAGCTCGAACAGAGTGTTCGCGCCGTTCTGCTGACGGCCGAACAGGCGCGCTGGAGCAAGGTTCCGGCACAGATCACCACGCCGGCCGGCGGCACCATGCTGCTGATGCGGCCCAATGCCAAGTTCACCATGGGCTCCTCGCGCCGCGAACAGGGCCGTCGCGCCAACGAAGTCCTGCGCCAGGTGGCACTGACGCGTCCCTTCTACATCGGTACCACCGAAGTGACCAACCGCGAATTCCGCCGCTTCCAGCACATGCACAGTTCCAGTCATGTCAGTGGTGTCAGCCTCGACAACGACAACCTGCCGGTGGTCAACGTGAGCTGGAACGACGCCGCCCTGTTCTGTAACTGGATGAGCGAGCGCGACGGCCTCGACAAGGTCTACAGCACCGAGGGTGACCGCGTTACCGGCTTCGATGCCGGCGCCAACGGCTACCGCCTGCCGACCGAAGCGGAATGGGCCTGGGCCGCGCGCTACCATCGCGGCACCATGCGCAAGTTTCCCTGGGGCGACCATCTGCCGGTGAAGCGAAACTCGGGCAATTACGCCGATAACAGCGCCGCGCAATTGGTACCCGCCGTGCTGCGCACCTACACCGACCGCTACGCCGCCACCGCCCCCGTGGCCACCTATACGGCCAACGACCTCGGGCTCTACGATCTGGGCGGCAACGCCTCCGAGTGGATTCACGATCTCTACACCATCGGCACCGGCCTCTCCATGCGCCGCGAGGAAAACCCGGTGGGTCCCCAGGACGGCGATTACCACGTCATTCGCGGCTCCAGCTGGCGCCACGCCGGCCTGACCGAACTGCGCCTGTCCTACCGCGATTACGGCGCCGAGCCCCGCGACGATGTGGGCTTCCGCGTGGCGCGCTGGGTAAATTAGGAGAAACAGAATCATGAAAGCAATCATGAGGTGGTCCGCGCTGATTTCCCTGTCGCTGCTGTCCGCCGCGACCTTCGGCCAACAGTCGCCGCCCGGCAAAGATACGCAGGCAGACAGCAGCTCCGCCAGCCAGGTGGCCCAGGTGCAGAAGCAGGACAGCAAAAGCCAGAAGAAAGCCCAGCAGAAAACCAGGATCAATGCCGAACGCGACCCGGATGATTACAAGGCTTCGGAAGAAATCTCCGAAGACCTGTCCGTGTCCTACCCGGTGGACATCTGAATGGAAACGCGTAAAGCGATGCCTTGATAGAAACAGTATCAATCCGAGCGCCGTTCACAGCCGCGCGTCTTTCGGAACACAGCGAGAAGCACTATGAAATTAAAATCATCCGACTTCATGTTCCAGCTGTTCGCGCTGCTCGGTGCGGTCATCCTGGTCCACGCCATTTACGTCGCCATTATCCGCCCTCACGCCGATGCGCTGATCGAAGCCCAGCTGGCCAAGGAAGCTGCCGGCGAAACCTATGTGCAGCAGCGCTCCATGTATATCGTGCTGCGCGATTACGAACAGGAATCCTGTTTCGTGCTGATGCTCTGGGCACTCGCCATCATGGGCCTCAAGGCGCGGCGCGGCATGCACGAACGGCAGCTGCTGGACAAGGCATTGCTCAATGTCAGCGAAGGCACCCCGATACTGCCGGAGGACGCCCGCGACCTGTCGCGGCCGATACAGGCGCTGCCGGAAGACGAGCGCAGCTACCTGCTGCCGCGCGCGCTGCTCACCGCACTGCAGCGTTTCGGCTCCACCCGCAATATCGCCGCCGCCTCCGATTCGGTGAAGGATGTGTGCGAAACCGAGGGCGACCGGCTGGACTCGGAACTGGCAATGGTCCGCTACATTACCTGGGCCATTCCATCCATCGGCTTTATCGGTACCGTGCGCGGTATTGGTGAAGCCCTGTCCCAGGCGCACCGCGCGGTAGAGGGCGATATCGCCGGTGTCACCGTCAGCCTCGGTGTCGCCTTCAACTCCACCTTTGTCGCGCTGGTGATCAGTATCGTGATTATGTTTTTTACTCACCAGCTGCAACTGATGCAGGAGCGGCTGGTTCTGGATACGCAAAATTATTGCGACAACAACCTGCTGCGCTTCTTGAAAGTCAGCTGAAATCCGGGGGCATTGCCGGCGGGCAATAACCCCGACAGGAAAGTGGAACAGTAGCTGCGCGGAAAGACTACCGCGCCCGGAAAGCAGAGGAATTGAGCATGGGACAAGGTGTCCTTGAAATCAACGACTGTGGCCTGCGCGTATTCGACGGTACCGACGAAGTGCTCGAAAGCCCCGGCGTCGCGATTGTCGAACCACACAATATCGTAGTGGGCACCGCCGCACTGATGCGTGCGCGCAGCCATCCCACCCAGGTCAACAACCAGTTCTGGCGCCGCCTCAGCCTGGAATCGCTGAAATCGGCCAATGCCCGCTGTCGTCACCATGCCGATCTCGCCTACTGCCACCTGCAGGAGGCCGCGGAGCACTGCGATCTCCCGGACGAGATTGTGCTGGCGGTGCCGGGCAATTTCACCCGCGAGCAACTGGCGCTGCTGCTCGGCATCATCAACGAAAGCCCGATCAACGCCGTCGGCCTGGTCGACGCCGCCACCGCGTGTATCGGCGGTAGCGCCCCGCGGGGCGTGCACCTGCACGTGGAATTGCAGCGCCACCAGACACTGGTCAGCCGCGTGGCAACCCACGAGCAGGCGCAACTGGATATCGCCGAGACCGTCAACGATACCGGCCTGCAGAATTTCCAGGATGCCTGGGCGCGGGTGTTCACCGATGCCTTTATCATGCAGTGCCGCTTCGATCCATTGCACTCGGCAGAGGCCGAGCAGCAACTCTACGATATGATGCCGCAGTGGGTCAGTCGCGCCATGCGCCAGGGTGAGGCGATGGCGGAACTCGACGACCGCACGGCGAAAGTCAGCCTGCGCCAGTTACAGGATGCCAGTACGCCGCTGCTATCTCGCGTGCGCGCACTGATCGACAACCTCACCGATCCCAACAGCGTGGTTTTCGTCTCTCACCGCTGGGCGGAAATTCCCGGCGGCGCGCAACTCGCCGAGCGTATTCACCTGCTGCCGCACAACGCCGTGGCCCACTCGGTGGCCTCACGCTGGCAGGAAATTCACAGTGAAACCGGCTCCCTGCGCCTGATCAATGCCGTGAGTGCCGCGCCCGCCAACGAAGTTGCCGTACAGGTCAATAGCGCCGCCGAGGCCGCCGCCACTCACCTGCTGTTCGGGCACCGCGCGCTGGCCGCGCAGCAGCCGCTGTTTGTCAGCTGGCAGGAGGGCCGCCTGGCGATAACACCGACGCCGCCGCAGCACCCCGCCGCCACCGTCACCAGCCATGCCGGCAAGCTGGCACTGCGGGTGGATGCCGGTACCCAACTGATGCTGAACGGCCGCGAGATTGCCGCCCCGGTCAATCTCAACGCGGGCGACCGCATCGGCGCACCGGATATCGATGAAGTCATTACCGCAATCAGCGTAGAGCACTATGGCGCGTAAAAAACGGCGGTTTACCACCTTCAGCCTGTCGTTTCTCGACATCATGTCCTGCGGTTTCGGGGCCGTGGCGCTGGTGTTCCTGATCATCAGGCACGGCGCCGACCACGATATCAAGGCCGAAAACCAGGACCTCGCGTCCGAAGTAAACCTGTTGCAGGAAGAGGTGCAATTCGGCCGCGAGCACCTGGTGAAGGCGCGCAACACCCTCGACGTGACCAGCGACGAACTGGCCAAAACCCAGGGACTGGCACGGCGTATCATCGAACAGATCAAGAAAGTGAAAGGCAACATCGCCGAGATCGACAGCACCGACGAGGAGCAGGATGTCGAGCGGTTGCAGGAGAAACTGAAAAAGCTGCAACTGGCGAAGAAGGAGCTCGAAGCGGAGAACAAAAAACTCGGCAACAATGTGCGCAAATTCGTCGGCGATGGCGATCGCCAGTACCTCACCGGCCTGCGCCTCGGGGGTGACCGCATCCTGGTGCTGCTCGACTCGTCCGCCAGCATGCTCGGCGACCAGCTGATCAAGGTGATCCGCGCGCGCAATATGTCCTCCCACGTCAAACGCAAAACCGAGAAGTGGCAGCGCGCCCTGCGCACTGTCTCGTGGCTCACCGCGCAATTTCCGCAGGACAGCCAATACCAGATCTACAGCTTCAACACCGGCTTCCGCGCCGCCATTCCCGGCACCGAGGACCGCTGGCTGAACGTGGACGACCGCGACCAGCTGGACAGCGCGATCAAGTCGCTGGACGACCTGGTGCCGGAAAACGGCACCAGCCTGGAGCGGGTATTCAATGCAATCAGTGCGATGAACCCGCTACCGGACAATATCATCCTGATCACCGATGGCCTGCCCACGCAGGGCATGAAAAGGCCGCGCGGCGCGACTATTTCCGGCAGCGATCGCCGCGCACTGTTCAAGCGCGCCATCAAGGTGCTGCCCAAGGGCGTGCCGGTCAATGTGATTCTGGAACCGATGGAGGGGGACCCCTTCGCCGCCAGTGAATTCTGGAAGCTTGCCATGGAAACCCAGGGATCCTTCCTGTCACCGTCGAGGGACTGGCCATGAAGCGCAACCGCAACAAGCACCAGCAGGACGATTTCAGCATCGCCTTCCTCGATGTTATCTGCTGCGGTTTCGGCGCCATTGTGCTGCTGCTGATGATTGCCAAGACGGTGCAGCCGGTCGTGATCGAAGAGGCCAAGGTGGACCTGGACGGTCAGGTCCGGCAGCTGGAGCGACAACTGGCGGAAATCCGCGGTGAAACCAGCACGTTAAACCGCGACCTCAACGCCAAACGCGAGCAGCTGGATATCGAGCGCAAGCGGATCGCCAAGTTGCGCGGCGAATTCAACACGTTGCAGGCTCAGTATGCACGCAAGACCGAGGGCGAGAGCGAGGAAGGCAAGCGGCGCGGCGAACTGACCGTGGCCCTGCAGACCATGACCGCGGAAATGCGCCGCCTGCTGGGAGAAAACTACCAGCGTAAAAACAACGTGATCGGCGGCATTCCCGTCGACAGTGAGTACATTCTGTTTATCGTCGATACCTCCGGCAGTATGTTCAATTACGGCTGGGACCGCATGATGGAAGAGATGGTCAACACGCTGAACCTCTACCCCAGCGTCAAGGGCATCCAGATCATGAACGATATGGGGGACTACATGTTCTCCAACTACCGGCGCAAGTGGATCCCCGACACTCCCGGGCGCCGCCGCGCGATTCTCGAGCGGCTGCGCTCCTGGAACCCGTTCAGTAATTCGAGTCCGGTGGAGGGGATCGAGAAGGCGGTGCACAGCTTCTACGATCCGAACAAGAAAATCAGCATCTATGTGCTGGGTGACGAGTTCACCGGCAAGTCGATTCGCAACGTAATGCTGGCAGTGGACCGGGTCAACAACCGCTACGGCAAGGCCAAGCGCAATATCCGCATCCATGCGATTGGCTTCCCGATCCAGTTCTCCCGTCCGCCGCACCTGCAGACCACCGGGTTGAGATTCGCGGCCCTGATGCGCGAACTCACCTACCGCAATGGCGGCACTTTTGTGGGCCTAAATGACTTTCGCTAGGAGTGCATCATGGCTTTCCCGAAAAACGGATTTTCAGAGGTCGCGAAAATCACTCTATTGGCGGTGGTGCTATTCGCCGCCGGCTGTGCGCATACCGTACAGGTTGATGGCCAGTTCCCGACACCGGTCGGCACCCAGTTCCCGCTGACGGTCGGGGTCTACCTGAGCCAGGACTTCCGCAACTACCGCTACCACGAGGACAGCGAGGACCGCGATGAGTGGAACATCGATACCGGTAGCGCGCAGAAGAACCTGTTCACCACCGTGCTCGATTCAATGTTCACCAAAACGGTGGCGCTGCCGAGCTACCCGGAGAGCCTGCCGAAAGATGTGGAGCTGGTCATCGTTCCGGAAGTACGCGAGCTGCAGTTCACCATGCCACGGGAGACCCGGGTCAATATTTTCGAGGTGTGGATCAAGTACGATATGCACGCCTATGACGCCAAAGGCAATACGGTCGCCAACTGGGTCATTACCGCCTACGGCAAGACGCCCACGGCGTTTCTGAAATCCCGCGAGGCAGCCCTCGCCCAGGCCATCAACGTGGCCCTGCGCGATGCCGGCGCCACATTGTATACCGGCTTCAAACGGGTTCCGGAACTACAGGCATTCGTGGCCAACAAGCAGCGGGCAATTTCCCTGAAGGAAGCTGCCAGTACCGCTGCGGAATAACAGGAGGTTATTGTGGTCAGATCAGTTTTTATTTTCGCGCTGCTGTTGCTCAACGGTTGCACCACTGTCGTTATCGATGAGTATCGGCGCACCAATGGCGAGCTGGCCAAGGGCGACAGTGTCGTAATTCTCGGCCGCCGCCACTCCAGCGAATACGAGACCGAGCCCGACCTGATCGAATGTGTCGGCGACAAACTGCGCGATCCGGAGCTCGGCGTCAACGTAATCCCCGAGCAGCAGTTTGTCGATGCGATGTACCCCTGGTTCGAGCCGCGCACCGCCCCGCTGCATCTGAAGTCACTCGATCGCCTGATGGAGGAACCGGAAGTGCGCAAGCGCCTGGAAGCCTTCGGGGTCAAATATATTGTCTGGATCGACGGCTCCACCGAAACCACATCCAGTGCCGGCTCGATCGGCTGCTCAATCAGCACTGCCGGCGCAGGCTGTTTCGGCTTTGGCACCTGGGACAATGAGTCCGATTACGAGGCCTCGGTGTGGGATTTCCGCGACCAGAAGTTATCCGGTAAGCTGAGTGCCGACGCCAAGGGCACTTCCTATATGCCGGCAATTGTGATTCCGATTCCGCTGATCGCGCGGGTACAGACCAATGCCTGCAAAGGAATGGCCGCACAGCTGAAGCAATTCCTGCTTCCGGCGCAGACCAGCAGCAGGTAATGACGGGCAACAAGGGAGGGAAACGCGATGCACTATATCAATAAAATACTCGCCGTGGTCGTCATCACAGCCGCCACCGGCTGCGCCTTCAACCCGGCCACCAACCGGCCAGACCTGGTGTTGATGTCCGAAGAGAAGGAAATCAAGATCGGCAAGGAAATGAACGAGAAGCTGGTCGAGAGCACCCCCATCTACAAGGATCCGGTGCTGACCGCCTACGTGAACCACGTCGGCCAGAAAGTGGCTGCGGTCAGCGACCGCCCCAACCTGAAATACCACTTCACTATTATCGACAGCCAGGATATCAACGCTTTCGCCCTGCCCGGCGGCTATGTCTATATCAACCGCGGCCTGCTCACTTACCTGCATTCGGAGGCGGAGATGGCCGCGGTACTGGCCCACGAGATCGGCCATATCACTGCGCGCCACGCCGTGCGCCAGAAAACCGCCGCTACCGGCGCCGGCGTCGCCTCGGTGCTGTCGGTGCTGGTCACCGGCAGCGGCGTGGTCGGCGACGTGACCAACTTGTGGAGTACCGCGGCGGTCAAAGGTTACGGCCGCGAGATGGAGCTGGAGGCAGACCGCTTCGGCGCCAAGTATATGTACAAGGCCGGTTACGATCCGCAGGCAATGATCAATGTGCTCAGCTTGCTGAAGGACCAGGAAACCTTCGCGCGGCGGCGCGCACGCCTCGAGGGCAAGAAGCCGCAGACCTATCACGGCGTTTTCGCCTCGCACCCGCGCAATGATATCCGCCTGCAGAAAGTGATCGAGGAAGCCGGCAAGCTGCCGGAAAACCAGAAGGTCACCAAGGTGGAGGACTACCGCGAGAAAACCGACGGCCTGGTTTACGGCGATAATGCACAACAGTCGGAAAAAAACCGCTACAACCACAAGCGCCTGGGCTTCTCGATGCTATTCCCCGACGGCTGGAAAGTGGATAACCAGCGCAACGCCATCGTCGGCACTGCACCGGACAACTCCGCCACCATTACTCTCAAGGTGGAACAGCGCCACAACAATCAGCCGGCGGATATGACCCTGCGCGAATTCTACGATGTGCGCTCGCTCGACCAGGATGAAGCCCTGAACCAATACCGCCTGAGTGGCCACACCGGCAAACTACCCGATCGCGATGCTGCCGCACCGGAGCGGGTAGCGGTGATCTACTACGGCAGCCGCGAGTACTTCCTCGAGGGGCGCATCAATACAGCCGACGCCAACGACAAAAAGAAACAGGAGAAATACGACAACCTGTTCCTGACCAGCATCCGCAGTTTCCGCCCGCTGCGCAAAAGCGACATCGTCAACCCCACCATCAGGCATGTCCGTTATGTGCGCGCCAACGACAAAACCACCTTTGAAGCCCTCGCCCGGCATATGAAGATCGGGAATTACGCCGAGGAGCAGCTGCGCCTGCTGAACGGCTACTACCCCCGCGGGGAACCCAAACCCGGCGAGTGGATCAAAATAGTCCAGTAACAGGGCGGTGCGGGCTGCCCCTCGCGGCCCGCGCCACCAACGCAGTAACCGTCATCAATCGCAGTACCACTATAACGATAACCGAGGAGCAGACCATGCAAGGCCTGATGATGCACTCCCAACTGACCCTAACCGATATCATGCGCCATGCCGGCGCCAATTTTCCCGACAGCGAAATCGTCTCGGTTACTGCGGACAACCCCGCACACCGCTATCGCTATCGCGATGCCTTTGCCCGCACTGCGCAGCTGGCACACGCACTGCAGAAGCTCGGTGCCCAGCCCGGCGAGCGTATCGGCACCCTGGCCTGGAACGACTACCGCCATTTCGAGCTCTACTACGCCACCTCCTGCAGCGGCCTGGTGTGCCACACCATCAATCCGCGCCTGTTCCCGGAACAGATTACTTATATCGTCGAGCACGCCGAGGATCGCTGGCTGTTCATCGATCCGATGTTTCTGCCATTGGTGGAAAAACTGGCAGACCAGCTGACGAGCGTTAAGGGCTATGTGATTCTCACCGATAGCGAGCATATGCCCACCACCAGCCTGCCCAATGCGCATTGCTACGAGGAGCTGCTGGCACTTGAACCAATGGAGTTCGACTGGCCACAGCTCGACGAGCACACCGCGGCGGCGCTCTGCTACACCTCCGGCACCACCGGCAACCCCAAGGGAGTGCTGTATTCCCACCGCGCTATGGTCCTGCACACCTACGGGGTGCTGATGCCGGACGTGTTCGCACTGCGCGGCGATGAAGCGGTGTTGCCGGTTGTGCCGATGTTCCACGTCAACGCCTGGTCGATTCCCTACGCGGTGCCCGCGGTCGGCGCCAAGCTGGTATTTCCCGGGCCCAAGATGGGCTGTGGCGAAACCCTGTCCCGGCTGATTCGCAACGAGCGCGTCACCATCGCCGCCGGCGTACCGACGGTGTGGCTGGCACTGCTGCAATACCTGCGCGACAGCGACACCACGGTGCCGAGCCTCGAGCGCGTCGTCGTCGGCGGTTCCGCCTGCCCGTGGCGGATCATGGAGGAGTTCGAGCAACAGCACGGCGTCTACACGCACCACGCCTGGGGCATGACCGAGATGAGCCCGCTGGGAACATTCAATGCGCGCGTCGCCAACGACCTGCCCGCCGACGCGGCCCGCGCACAGCGCCTCAAGCAGGGCCGCGCGGCCTTCGGCGTGGAGATGCGTATTGTCGATGACAGCGGCCAACCCCTGCCCCACGACGGCACCGCGTTCGGCGCGCTGCAAGTACGCGGTCCCTGGGTGTGCGAACGCTATTTCAAAGCCGGCGAATCCGCACTCACTGCCGACGGCTGGTTCGATACTGGCGATGTTGCCACCATCGACCAGTGCGGCTACCTGGGCATCACCGACCGCACCAAGGATGTGATCAAGTCGGGCGGTGAATGGATTTCCTCCATCGAACTGGAGAACTTCGCCATGACCCTGGATGGCGTCGCCGAGGCCGCCGTGATCGGCGTCAGCCACGACAAGTGGTCCGAGCGCCCGCTACTGGTAGTCGTGCCGACGGAAGGCGCTGCGCCCGATCCACAGGCACTGCTGCACGCCTTCACCGGCAATGTCGCCAAGTGGTGGATACCGGACGACTGTATCGTTGTCGAGACGCTGCCCCACACCGCCACCGGTAAAATCAGCAAGAAAGACCTGCGCGAGCAGCTGGCCGATTATCGCTGGCCGGAAGCAACTCCCGTTTGACCGCACAGGCCCCGCCCAACGGTGCCCGCTTTGGTGGGTGCTGCTTTGGTGGGTGCTGCTTTGGTGGGTGCCGCTTTCGCGCTATAGTCGGACTGACCAAAAATAATGAGACAGCGAGGAATCGGCAGTGGAAGTCCACCTGGCCACAACGGCAAGCGAACTGGAAAAGGTCGGTACCGTCCTGCTGCAGTTGCGCCCGCAATACGATATGGAAAGCCTCGTGGCACAGATCCAGCGCCAGCAGGCGGAGGGCTACCAGCTCGCCTATGTCGAGGACGCCGGGCGGGTGCTGTGTGTGGCGGGTTTTGTGGTCGCACAGAAGCTCGCCTGGGGCAGGCATATCTATATCGACGACCTGGTGACAGACGCCAGCTACCGTTCCACCGGTGCCGGCAAATACCTGCTCAACTGGTTCAAGGACTACGCGCGGGAAATTGGCTGCGGCCAGATACACCTGGACTCCGGCGTACAGCGCTTCGCCGCACACCGATTTTACCAGCGCGAGGGCTTCGCCATCGCGAGCCACCACTTTTCCCTCACTGAACTGAACTGAACTGAACTATAAGACGAAGACGCGGCGCAAAAACTGGTCGTTGCGCTAAACGGAGAGCATTGATGCTGAAAACCACTACATCCAC
Organism: Microbulbifer sp. SAOS-129_SWC; assembly: GCF_039696035.1. Lineage (GTDB taxonomy): Bacteria > Pseudomonadota > Gammaproteobacteria > Pseudomonadales > Cellvibrionaceae > Microbulbifer. Next base: position 808,854 of record NZ_CP155567.1, on the reverse strand, counting down.
CGTACAGGGCCGCGAAGTTGAGCAGTATCTCGGTGTCGTCGTCGGCGAGGCCATACTCGGTGCGAACGTGTTCAAGGATCTGTTCGGCTCCATCCGCGATATCGTCGGCGGCCGCTCCGGTGCCTACGAAAAGGAAATGGGCCGGGCCCGCGAAATCGCCTTTGAGGATATGGAATCCGCGGCCAAAAAACTGGGCGCCAATGGCATCATTGGTATCGATATCGACTACGAGGTGGTCGGCGCCCAGGGGGCGATGATGATGGTCAGCGTCAGCGGCACCGCGGTAAAAGTTCGCTGATGGCATCGCCACTGGTCTATTTTTCAGTGGAATCGCATTTCCACGGCCCGCGAACCCGAATGGGCTGAATGGGTCGAATGAGGTGAACGAGCCGAATAAAGCGCTCAACCTATCAAGCAAACCATCAATGCCGAGGAGACCGCCATGCAATGTCCCCGCTGTGAAAACGCCGAGCTGCTGTCCAAGGACCGCAGCGGCATCGAGATCGACTACTGCCCCGACTGCCGCGGTATCTGGCTCGATCGTGGAGAGCTGGAGAAACTGATCGAGCGTTCGTGCAACCACCAGGCCGGCGATGAGCACCACAGCGAAGAGCCGGAAGTGCACAAGCTGAAACGCAACCTGATCACCGAACTGTTCGATTTCTGATATCGGAACCCAGAACCCACGGCCGCCGCGGCGAAATCGCAGCGCTACGGATTCGCCGCCAGCAGGGCCGCACAGTGACAGCAGCAAAATGCCATCAGGAAATGCTATCAGGAGAGGAGCGGGAACCGCGATGCAGATGGATCCAACCCAGTTTTTAACCGAAGTGGAGGCTCGCCTCAGCCGCCTGTTTTCCGCCAGCAAGTGTGGCTACCGCATGCCGGCGCAGGAACGGCACCGGCTGGAGGGCTTTATGCAGGCGGGCGTCTATCTCGGCCTCACCAACAACCGTGAACTCGCCGAGCTGATGGAGCGCTGCCACCAGCAACATTTCGGTATGAGCATCAAAGAGCGCCAGCGGGTGAAACCGCTCGATTGGCGCTACGACCAGCTGGACTACAGCGCCTTCGAACCACCCGCCTACGTGCGCAACGCCCGCGACCGCTGACGGCTGCAGCGGAAGTTGCGCCGGACGCCGCCGGCGCCATAAATCCCGAATCCGGGTTACTCGAAGCGGGAAAAGTCCGCCGGGCGCTTTTCCATGAACGCAGTCGCGGCCTCGCGGAACTCCTCGGAGCCGAGGCGCTCGAGGAAGTGTTTCGCCTCTTCGCGAATACACTCGAGGCCCCGCTCGTAGGTGCCCTTGCGCAACAAGCGCTTGCTCAGACGCACGGCTTCCGGCGCCCGGGTCACCAGCTCCGCCGCCACTTCCCGCGCCCGTGTGAGCACCTCCGCCGCCGGCAGTGCGGCGTTGCAGATACCCAGTTCCACCGCCTCGCAGGCATCAAATTTCTTGCCCAGCAACAGCAGCTCCGAAGCCCGCGCGTGGCCGGCGATGCGCGGCAGCAGAAAGCTGGAGGCGTATTCCGGGCACAGCCCCAGATTGACGAACGGCATCTGGAACAGCGCGTCATCGCCGGCGAACGCCATATCACAGTGCAACAGCATGGTGGTGCCGATCCCCACGGCCGGGCCGTTCACCGCGGCGATCACCGGCTTGGGGAACTGGTACAGGGCCTGCATAAAGCGGAATACCGGTGACTCCTCGCCCTGCGCCGAGCCACCGAGGAAGTCGGTCAGATCGTTGCCACTGGTAAACACGCCGCCGGCGCCGCTAATCACCACCGCGCGCACTTCGGCGTCAGTCGCGGCATTCTCCAGCAGATCGGCCATGGCCGCGTACATGGCCATGGTCAGCGCGTTCTTGCGCTGCGGCCGGTCGATGGTGATTTCCAGCACGCGCTCGGCGAGCTGTGCCTGTATTTCTTTACACGGACTCTGCATTGAATTCTCCGTCAGGGTTGCTGACCCTCCGCCGCGCGTCGTGGCGCGCGCGGAGAGTACCGGGATAGCGGCGGCAGCCGCCCACAAAGACATCCATATTAGCTGCCCGGGCGCGGCGCGCTAGGTCCGAATCAACCAGGCCCATGTGCGGTTTCGCACTCGAAGGTCGGGGCCTGGTGAAAAAGTATTTTCCCGCAGCCGGCTAGGCCACAGAGTCCCGGCGCAGCGGCTGGCACATGCAGTGCACACCGCCACCACCGGGTGTGATCATGGAGATATCCGGATCGATCACCTCCAGGCCGTGCGCGCGACACTTCTCCGCCAGGCCCACATTGGCCTTGGGCAGCATCACCCGATCATTGCCCAGCGCCACCACATTGACCCCCAGCTCCAGCACCTGCGGGAAGGGAATGTCGATGATCTCGATATTGCGCGCCCGGAACCACTGCACCAGCTCGGGCTCCACCGCGTCGATACAGATGGCGGCGAGCTTTTCCGCCAGCATGGCCACCATAACGTCGATATGCAGGAAAAAGGGGTCGAACTGGTAACCCTTGACTTCCCAGCCCTCCTTTTCCACCCAGCGCTTCATCTGCTCGAAACCCTGCGGGCTGGTGCGCTCGCCGGAGTAACCGCACAGGATGACGCCCGGTTCCAGCACCATGAAATCACCGCCCTCGAGCGAGCCGGCGGTGATGCAATCGTAGATCGGGATCTCCAACTCGGCGTATTTCTGCACGATCGGCACCCACTCGCCACGGCGCCACGGGCTGTACATCTGGGTCACGATCGGCCCCCAGGGTGTCATCACCGAGGAGTCGCGGCCGTAAATCTGGTACGGCAGGCTGCTATCGGCCGGAATCAGGTGCGTGTTGACGCCGGCGTGGCGATAGGCGTCGAGCATTTCCGCATGCTGGGCCGCAGCCACCTTGTGGTCGAACTGCATGCCCAGGCGCTCGGCGCGGCGCGCGCTGGCATTGCCGGTGCGCCAGCTGAAATTGTCCACCGGGCCGATCAGCACATCGCGCAGCGGGCCGTACTCTGAATCCATACCCCAGTTGGTCAGCGGTTGGGTGCCGCCGTTGTCGAGGCGGCGGCGGAGGGTAAATTCGGTCATGGGTTTGGGTTTCCAGTCTGGTTCGGCGCGGGCGCCGGGCGCCCGCGCGGGGAAATTGGATGGGAATGGAGTCAGTCGGCGATGCCGGCGCGCGCGAGCATTGCGTGCAGCAGGACGTTGCAGCCCGCCTCCAGATGATCCGGTTCGGCCGATTCCGCCTCGTTGTGCGACAGGCCGCCGGCGCAGGGCACGAAGATCATCGACACCGGCGCCACGCGGGACACATAGACGGAGTCATGACCGGCACCGGATACCATCTTGCGATGGCTGTAGTCGAGCGACTGCACCGCGCCCTCTACGGCGTCGATGCACGCGGGATCGAAGTGTACCGGCGGCGAGTGCCACTCCTCGCGCACATCGATGGTCACCCCGGTAGCCTCATCCACCTGCTCCGCCAGCCGGTAGAGACTGCGGTGCAGGTGTTCCAGCCCCGCCGCCTGCGGGTGGCGCAGGTCCAGGGCCAGTACAACCTTTTCCGGCACGGTGTTGCGGCTGCCGGGCTCCGCGCGCAAGTCGCCACAGGTCATGCGGGCATCATCGGAGTAAGCCTTCACTTCGCTATAGAGACGCTCACACAGCAGCGCCAGCGCCTGCACCGGATCGCGGCGGTCGCTCATGGGTGTGGGGCCGGCGTGGCAGGGTGTGCCGTGAAAGGTCACATCGTACCAGCGGATGCCCTGCACACCGGTGACCACGCCTATCACCTGGTCCTGCTTTTCCAGGATTGGTCCCTGTTCGATATGGGCCTCGAAGGCAGCGGTAATCGGGTGGGGCTCGGCCGGGGCGTCGCCCAGATAGCCGATGCGCCGCAGCTCTTCGCCGATGGTGGCGCCGGCTTTGTCGGTGCGGCTGTGACCATAGTCGAGATCGAATTCACCCGCCCAGACGCCGGAGCCGATCATCGCCGGGGAAAAGCGGGCGCCCTCTTCGTTGGTCCACACCACCAGCTCCAGCGGCGCGCGGGTGCGGATATCGTGCGCTTCCAGCGTGCGCAGCACCTCGAGCCCGGCCAGCACACCGTAGACGCCATCAAATTTGCCGCCGGTGGGCTGGGTATCCAGGTGCGAACCGGTAACTACCGGTGCCATCTGCGGATCGCTGCCGGCGCGCCGGGCGAAGATATTGCCCATGCGGTCGACGCGGATGTCACAACCGATATCCCGGCACCAGCCGACGAACAGGTCGCGGCCTTCGCGATCCTCATCGGTCAGGGCCTGACGATTGCAGCCGCCGGCGGGGGTGGCGCCGATACGCGCCATTTCCATCAGGCTGTTCCAAAGGCGCTGACCATCTATGCGCAGCGCCTGCACCGTGTTTTCCATTTGCAGAGCTCCAGACCTTATAATGGCACCAATATTAACCGTTTATCCGAAATTTTAGTTTTGATCGGAGCTGCTTAAAGAAAGCATTATTTCGCTATCGATCAAATATCAACCAGGTGTAACCTCCAGATGACCGTGACCTACAGCTCCTACCTGAAAGTAGACGACCTGCTCAAATGCCAACAACCGCTGTCCGACGGCCCCGAGCACGACGAACTACTGTTTATTGTCATTCACCAGAGCTATGAGCTGTGGTTCAAGCAGCTGCTGCATGAACTCGACTTTCTCGTGCGCCTGTTCAATGCCGGCGAGCGCAACCGCGCGCAGCATACGCTCAAGCGGGTGGATGCCATCTACCGCACGCTGATTCAGCAGGTGGATATCCTCGAGACCCTGACACCGCTGGAATTCCTGTCGTTTCGCGATCGCCTGTCCACTGCCAGCGGCTTCCAGTCGTTCCAGTTCCGCGAACTGGAATTCCTCTATGGCGCCAAGGATGCGAAAAAACTGGAGAATTATGAGCCCGGCTCCGAGCACTACCTGCTCCTGCAAAAGCGCCTGCAGGCACCCACCCTGTGGGACGCTTTCCTGAACTTCCTCGCCCAGGAGGGGCATCCCATTCCGGCAAGTGAACTTAACCGGGATTTCAGTCAGGTTGCCGAGCCATCCACCGCAGTACAGAAGGTGCTGATCGATGTGTATCGCAATGACCCTCAGGTAAGCGAAATCTGCGAGGCCCTGGTGGATATCGATACGTCGCTGCAGCAGTGGCGCTACCGACACGTAAAAATGGTGGAGAGAACCATCGGTCACAAGATCGGAACCGGCGGTTCCAGTGGTGTGGGCTACCTGCAGAGCACCCTGTTCCGCCCGGTATTCCCGGACCTGTGGGCGATCCGCGCGGAATTCTGAGCGGAGTGCGCGCCGCCGGGCGGCGCTGCCACTAAGCAGGCTGCGGAAAAAGCCCGTCTCAGCAGCCTGTTAGTCGCCCGGACGCAAACGCCGGGCATAAAAAAGCCAGCTTTGCGCTGGCTTTTTTGGGTAAACCCGCCGGCTATCAGCCGTCGTAAGGCACCAGGGAGACCTGGATATTCGGGTTTACCTCTTTGGCCGCATCGGTGATCTGTACATAGGTGTCGGCACTGGACTTGTTATCCGCGCGCACAATCACAATCGCCTGCGGGTTCTCGGCATACAGCTGCGCGATACGGGCACGCACGGCGCGGGTATCGATACGGCTATTGCCCATGTAGATCTCGTCGTTGGCGGTGACGTTCAGCAGGATGTTCTGCTTGTCCGGGTTCGGCGGATTGTTCTTGGTCTCGCTCGGATCCGGTACGTTCACGTCCAGCGCCTTCTCTTTAACGAAGGACGCCGTCACAATGAAGAAGATCAGCATGATAAACACAACGTCCAGCATGGGCGTCAGGTCGATTTCGGCTTTGTCCTCTTCTACGGCCTTACCGCGTCGTCTACTCATAAAACACCGTACAGTTAGCTAATGCGAATGGCGCCGGATTGACCGGTCTCATCAGGTGGGCAAGATTGCCGCGAAATTGTCAGGTTTGCAAGCAAAACCTGCATTGCAAGTAAAATACCTATAACAATCAATGACTTATAATATCATAACAGGCCTGAAGAACAAAAAATATACAGCCAGAATGCCTAGCGCTTGGCCAGATAGCCCTGATAATCGGGTATTTCGCGCTCAAAACTGGCCTCCATCAGCGCCGACTGCACCATCATATCGGCGCTGCTGCCGTTACACGCCACCGGGATATTCCACACCGCGGCGATCCGCAGCAACGCCTTGACGTCGGGATCGTGGGGCATCGGCTCGAACGGGTCCCAGAAAAAGATCAGCAGGTCGATCTCCCCCTGACAGATTTTCGCCCCCAGCTGCTGGTCGCCCCCCATCGGGCCGCTGAACAGCTTCTCCACCGTCAGGCCCGTGGCCTCTTCGACCCGCGCCCCGGTGGTGCCAGTGCCGTACAACTGGTGGCGCTGCAATAACGCCCGGTGGCGGCTGCACCACTCGATCAGGGCAGCCTTGCGGTTGTCATGGGCCACCAGAGCCACCCGCTTGGTGGCTGGCAGGGGTTGCGAAATAAACTCCATCTTGCCCTCGTTCTCTATTCATTATTGGTAGCCGCGCTCCGGCGCGGCCCTCTATTCTAACCGCATCCTTCTATAAAGGACGCGACTGCCGCCGCACCGCTGTCGGCATATCCCCACGGCCGTTATAATGCGCGGCCCGTTTTACCGCAGATTTTACCGCAGAGGAGCGAACGCATGAGTGTCGGAGCCTGGGAACCGAAGCCCGCAGCCAATACCGGCGGTACTGAAGACGCGATTCCGCGCGCACTGCTGCAGCGCTATATCGACGCGATGCAGGCCGATACAGCGCTGGCCGACGCGCTCGATGACGCCGCCCGTGAAGCGTCGTACCTGATCCGCATGCCGGCGCAACGCTGGCTGGACGAGAGCGCGAATTGGAACGGCGGCGAACTGTGGCAACTGATCCGCTTTTTCACCCTGGCGGAGCAGCAGCTCGCCGGTTGGGACGCGGGCGCCGAGTCCGCGGTAATTCCGCTGGCCAAGGCGCTGCGCCAGCGCCGGGCCCCGCTGGACCGCGAACAGCTGCAATGGATCAAGCAGCACTCGGACAACCGCTACCTGCCTTACGGGCCGCTTTAGCCGGCCGCAGGAAAACACCTGCGCGGCGGGCGGTCAGCCGCGCATAGCCTTTTCTGCCCGACGGCAACACCTCCCTGACAGCGATACAACTGCAGCAAGAATATCGTCCGCCGTATCAAGGCCGCCCGCGGCGGGCGCCAATTTCGGCATCATTGCTATTCGTCTTCCTCGATGCGGAATAACTGTCCGCGCAGCATTTCCGCATTTCCCGGCACCCGGTAATTACCGGGCAGATGGCGCCACACGACAGTACCATCGCGCTCCAGCAGCCAGATACCCGGCCGACAGGCCGCAGCGCTGCCCCCCAGCAAGCGTATCCACAGTGGCGCACCCGCCGCGGCGACAAACCATGGATTGTCATCGCCGCTGTTCAATTGCAACCATTCACCGCGGGCACCCGCCGGCCACCAGCGTCGCCAGCGCTCGCGGCTCTCGGTACTGATCAGCACCGGGCAGATATTGCGCCGGGCGAGTGTTTCCTCGATTTCCTGAAGCCCCGCGAGCAGACAGCGGCTATCTGCGCAGTAACTGCCGCGCAGAAAAACCAGTAGCAATCCCGCGCAATCGCCGGCACTCGCCGCCTGCTGCGAACGCCACTGGCCGCCAACAGCGTTCAGCGCGGGAAAGGGCTCGCCGGCGGGCAACCCATGCGGCTGTGTCAGAGCACTGAGATGGAACAGGTAAACCAGCACGGCAAAGAGATTGTAAATTGCCAGATAGAGCGGCATCCCCTTTTCACTATCGGTCAGCAGTACCACAGCCAACCCCACCAGCAGCGCAGTAAAGGCAGGAGTCTCGCGCAGATCACCGCTGTATCGCGGCGCGCGAAAATAACGCAGTAACATCCACACAGGCAGAGCCCAGGCATTCAGCAATAAGCCGAACCAGGCAATCTCACCGGAGTAAATCCCGTGAGCAAAAGCCCAGATTCCACAGCTCCAGAGCCAGATAAACGCGATAAAGGTAAAAAAGCCCTTAAAATTATTCATTGCGAGGTAAAAATGGCCTAAAAACACTTGCATTCAAGTATATAAATAAGCTGCAATTAGCGCGATGATTTTGGGGGCATCTCTATCAATCATTTTTGCCCATTTTTTCAATTCGAATTCCCTCCAGTTATTCAGATTCGTAGCGGCCAATTAGCGCTGCGGCTTACCTGAATAACCTGAATATTGCCGCCGGCCTGACTCCCGGCGATAACAGTGGGACGCAATTGAAAAATTGGTAACTAATGAAGAGTGATTGATAGAGCTGCCCCTGCATCTACAACAACACTGAAAGACAGGGATATTTTATGGCTGCAAAGAAGAAAACCGTGGGCGCCAAGGCGAATAGCGTTGCCGCTCTCGAAGCCGAGCTGAGCTCGCTGAAGTCCAAGCTGGAACAGGCGCGTACCAAGCAGGAAAAAGACGCTGGTAAAGACGCTGACAAGCTGGCCAAAGACTCTGCCAAGGCCGCCACCAAGGCCAAGGCAGCGGCTGACAAAGTCAAAACCGTTCGCGCCAAGAAGAAAACCGCTGCCCAGCAGAAGCAGCTGAAAGCCGCCCAGGCTGCTGCCAAGGCCGCCAAACAGGCCGCTGACAAGCTCAAGGAAGCCGCCAAAGCTGCCAAGGCCAAGCTGAACGAAATCAAAGCGGACAACAAGATCGCTACCAAGGTAGCCAAGGCTGTGGCCAAAGAAGAGGCCGCGGTTGCCAAGAAACTGGCCGCCGAAGAGAAGAAGCAAGCCGCTGCAGAAGCGAAGAAAGCCGCAGCTGCCGCCAAGAAAAAAGCCGCGGCAGATAAAAAGAAAGCCGCCGCCGCCGCCAAGAAGAAGGCCGCTGCAGAGAAGAAAAAAGCTGCTGCTGCGAAGAAGAAAGCTGCTGCTGCAAAGAAAAAAGCTGCGGCAAAGGCCAAGACCGCTGCCAAGAAGAAGCCCGGTCGCCCGAAAAAAGCGGCTACCGCCAAGAAATCTCCGGGTCGCCCGAAGAAGGCTGCCGCAGCCAAGACCTCTGCAGGCCGCCCGAAGAAGGCCGCCACTGCCAAGAAGTCCCCGGGTCGCCCGAAAAAGGCCGCTGCCAAGAAGGCTCCGGCTCGTCGCGGCCGTCCGCCGAAGGCCAAAACCGCCTGAAGCAAACCCTCGCGGGCCTGAGGTATACCGATGGCCCGCTCAAGGCCCGGCTGCACTCCGCAGCCAGGCCCCGCAAACCCCGGCGCCCTGCCGGGGTTTGTCATTTGATACCAGCCGGTTTTTCTATGCGCTTCCCGCTTATCGAGCAGACCGACTACGCCCGCTGACACTCACTCCGCAGCGCTATTGAGCCGCAACCCGGCAATCCGGTGATCGCGTCCCAGCTCAAAGACGCAATCGGCCCGCGGCGGCATGTCCCCCAGCAGGTTCAGGGTAATCCGCTCGTAGTGCTGTACGAATCGCTCCAGCGCGGCATCGCTCATGCCCCCACCTGTTCGTGCGCGCAATCTGTGTTCCTGGAGTCGGCGCCACTCCAGTACGCAATCCATATCCGGCACTTTCAGCATCAGCAGCCGATCCAGTTCCGCAAACAGGCGACGGTAAGGGCCAGCCAGCTGACTGTTGACGTAGTTGCGCCAGCGACCGTCGGGATCCGCTTCGCGCTCCAGCCGGTTGATCGGTTCCGCCGCATCGAGCCACGGCCGCGCACCCACACACCAGCCTTCGAACAGCAGGATATCCGCAGCCCCCTGCCAGAGCGTCCAGGTGGCCGCGGGCGCGCGATCGTCGATGGATTTATCGAATCGGGGAATAGGTACCGGGCGCGTGACATCCCGCGCACGCAGCGCGGCGATGGTATCCAGCCCCAATTGCACGTCGTGCGTACCCGGCACACCGCGAGTGGCGAGTAACGGGTGAACCCGCTCGGCGAGCAACATGCGCTCCGCGCGGGTCAGGTAGAGGTCGTCGAGGGAAAATCCGACAGCGTGTAGCGCCATCTGCGCCCACACCATCTGCAGGAACTCGGTCAGGGTGGATTTACCCGAGCCCTGGCCGCCACAAATGCCCACTACCAGCAATTGGCCCGGCTTGCGCAACTGCGCAAGCCACACCGCAAGTGGCAGGAGATAGTCGTCCACCAGCAGGTCGAAGTCCGCCGGCAATTGCTGCCGCCGGACAAATTGATCAATTTGCGACCGCAACTGCTGGCGCCATTGCATCGCACTGGCGCTTACCGCCCGGGGCCAGGTATCCGTCATTGCCGCAGCCTCTCTGCTGAATTTGCGCGCATCCACATCCGGTTGTGCTCCCACCCGACAGCAGTGCGGGCTGCGATCCGCAAGATCATCAGAAACGCCAACCGTATTCGGCCAGGGGCAACCTACTTTGCGCACCGCTCTGCCAGCGCAAACCGGCCCCACCCTGAAAGCGGGAGTCGGGCGCCCCTGTACTACCCCTGTACTACCAGTACTAAAAGGGAATGCAAATCCCGTGCGCAATTCTGCCGGCGGGAACTCAGGAGAGCATGGTCTCGAGAAAATCCGACATGTCGGATGTCTCGTCCATCAACTGACCGCTGCCGAATTCGGCATTCCAGTCCAGCAGGATCCGGGCAAGGGAGCGGGCCTGCTCGGCGAGGGACAACAGTTCTTCGCGGCAGTTTTTGGGGCCGGTATACAGTTTCAGCTTGCGGTGGCTGTCGGCCAGCTGGTTGTCCGGGTACTTGGAGCGATAAACCTCCAGTTTCCAGCGCAGGGAGTGCACCATATTGCGGTAAAACACCAGCTTGGTCGGCAGGTGCAGCAGCGAAAAATCCTCCAGGTCGCCAAATAACGTGCAGTCCACGCTCAGCACCTGAATATCTCTGCTGCCGGGCGCCGCGATAATGGTGGCACTGCGCGGTTCGGCCAGCAGCATGGACAGATCGCCGAAGACCTCGCCGGGGCGAATCACGGCCAGCGGCCGCTCTCCAGCCGCAGCGGGCTCACTCTGCACATCCATCAACACATGCAGCTCACCGCGCAACAGGAAATAGACCCAATGATCTACATCGCCTGCGCTCAATAATTGTTCACCAGCCTGCAGACTGACCAGCCGCGAGCGTTTCAGCAGTACGTCGTACTGCCATTCGCTACTCGCACGAATATCGCGAAATAAATGAATGACATTTAACAGGCGATCCACGGCATCGCGCGGATACTCACTGAGTGGTTTACTATCCATCCGGTTAAAACTTATCTGTGAATAAATGAAAGTCCCGGGCGGAACGGCTGCCGGAACCTTTGCGTAATCAGACCTTGGAAAATACAGCACCAAGCCAGTGCATTCTATCGAAAGGTGACCACTGTCTTCCCTGCAACGGTTCAATTTTGAGAAAACGAGACATTCTACCCGTTTCAGGCTTGAACTCCATTGCAGTTGAAGTAGAGTTAGGCACAGTTCAGATTAAATTGTTCCATTGTGCCGGGGGTTTCGCACAATAATTGATCTGGCCGGCACACCTCGGGGGAGGGGCTGCCGAAACGCTTATCCGCCGGATCCATCCCGTCCGGAAATAATAGACATCGATCGACCATGAAACCGATAAAATTCGTCATCGCCCTGATGGTATTTGCGACGGCGTTATCCGTCCAAGCCGCACCTCTTCTAAACGGACTCGCCCTGGGTCAGGAATTCAACAAGGACCGCTATATCGCCGCGGTGTACGCCGATCCACTGGCGGAAAGCGCAAGTTCCCTGCTCGACAATGGTACGCCGCGCCGTCTGGAGGTCCGGATTATCGCCGACAGCCTGTCCGCACGTCGCTTCCGCAACCAGTGGATGGAAGGCATCGCCATCAACAATCCCAGCTCTACCCTCAGCGGCCAGGCTGACAACATGGTGACCTTCGCCAAAATGTTTCACGGTCGCCTCAAGAAAGGCGACCATTTGAGCGTCGACTTCACCCCGGCTTCCGGCACAACCACTGTCGCCCTGAACGGCGTCACTCTGGGGAAAGTGGAAGACCGCAACTTCTTCAACACCCTGCTGCGCGCCTGGGTCGGTGCAGTACCGCCCTCCAGCGAGTTTCGCGACGGGCTGCTGGCAGCCGGCGACGTGGACTCGGGCATGCTCGGCCGCTATGAATTACTGAAGCCGGGCAGCACGCGCGTAGCCCAGGTGCGCGAACAGGTGCAGGCACGCAGCGCGGCAGCTGAAGAAGAAACCGTTGCCAGTGCCGAGCCGGCGATGGACAAACCCAAGCCCAAAGCCCCGCTCGCCTCCGCCGACATTCCGCCGCCCACCCTCGCCTCCATCGGCGACAAGGCCGCCTCCGCGGCCAAGAAAGCCACCACACCGAAGTCGAGCAAGCCGCAACCGAGCAAGTCGAAACCAGCCAAGACCGTCGCCAAGCGCGCACCGGTACCGGCTGACGAAGACGATGAAGATGAAGACGAAGCGCCGCTGACTGCCGACCTGATCCTGGCCCGCCAGCTCTACCACTCGCAGCTGCTGCGTTACACCTACGGCTTCATCAAGTACCCGAAACGCGCTCAGCAGCGCGGTCAGGAAGGCACCGTGATGCTGTCCGTGACGATCAACGCCAACGGCCAGGTCACCGATGTGCAGGGGCTGCAGGACTCCCGCTTCAGCGCCCTGAACCGCGCCGCCCGCGAGGCGGTCCGCGACGCCAGCCCCTACCCCTCCGCGCCGGCGCAGCTGGTCAAGAGCGGCTTCAAGTTCACCCTGCCGATCACCTTCCAGCTGAAGGATTGATCCCCAGAGCCCCGCTGATGCGGGGCTTTTTGTTTTACCGTCCCGGCCGGGCGCAATCATGACCACTCCCATCAGACCAGTCACACTCTGACCACTCACCGAACTCCGGCGACGCCCGGCCGCAGCCCGGTTGCCCCCCGGCGCCCATGGGGCGTAATATCCAACAGGAAAATACGCCTAACATTCTTCGATAAAAGGCCAAAAATGAACAAATTACTGCTTTCTCTCGCCATTGCCGGCCTGGTTGCCGGCTGCTCCAAATCCGAGGCGCCCGCCGACCAGGCCAGCGCCCAGCCTGCCAAGACCACCACTGCCAGCGCCGAACAGACCCAGCTGGGCTCTGGTATCGACCTGTCTGCCATGAACACCAAGGTTCGCCCGCAGGACGACTTCTTCGACTACGTCAACGGCACCTGGCTGAGCAAGACCAAAATCCCGGCCGACAAATCCCGCTGGGGCGTATTCGACAAGTTGCGCGACCAGAGCACTGCGCAGGTCAAGGCCATTATTCTCGATGCCGGCAAGCACTCCGACGACGCCGACTCTGCCAAAATTGGCGCGCTGTACAACAGCTTCATGAATGAAAAGCAGATCGAGGCCAAAGGTCTCGCGGCACTCGATGGTGAAATCGCCAAGATCGATGCGATCAAAAACCGCGCCGACCTGTCCCAATACTTTGCCTACGCCGATGCCATCGGCTACGACGCTCCCTTTGGTATCTACATCAACCAGGATGCCAAAGACGTCGACCACTACATCGCCTACTTCTCCCAGTCAGGCCTGGGCCTGCCCGACCGCGACTACTATTTCGATGACTCCGAAAAAGGCAAGAAACTCCAGGCCGCGTACATCGACTACCTGACCAAGCTGCAGGAACTGGCCGGCATGAGCGATGCCAAAGCCGGTGCCAAGACGCTGTACAACCTGGAAAAGAGTCTCGCCAAGCACCAGTGGACCCGCGTCGAGAACCGCGACGACGAAAAGACCTACAACAAAAAGACTGTGGCAGAACTGGAAGCCATGGTCCCGGCAATCGACTGGAAAGACTACCTGCCCACCGCCCAGCTGGAAAATGTCAAAGACGTAATCGTCAACCAGCCGGACTACTTCGCGGCAGCCAGCAAGATCATCGCCGATACCGATATCCCCACCTGGAAGCGCTACTTCAAGGTCAAGCTGTTGAGCTCCATGGCCCGCTACATGGAAAAAGACCTGGCGCAGCTGAATTTCGATTTCTACGGCACCAAGATCCGCGGCGTTACCGAAATGGAACCGCGCTGGAAGCGCGCCGTAAACTTCGTCAATGGCGCCGCCGGCGAACTGGTGGGCAAGCGCTATGTAACCAAGAACTTCCCGCCCGAAGCCAAGGCGCGCATGGTGGGCCTGGTCAACAACCTGCTGGACGCCTACCGCGATTCCATCCAGACCCTGACCTGGATGAGTGCCGACACCAAGAAAAAAGCACTGGAAAAGCTCGACAACTTCACCGTGAAGATCGGCTACCCGGACAAGTGGCGCAATTACGACGCGCTCAAAGTCAGCGGCGACAGCCTGGTCGGCAATGTTCTGGCCGCCCGTAAGTTCGATACCAACTACGACCGCAGCAAACTCGGCCAGCCGGTTGACCGCCACGAATGGCACATGTATCCGCAGACCGTGAATGCTTACTACAATCCGCCGATGAACGAAATCGTGTTCCCGGCAGCGATTCTGCAGCCGCCGTTCTTCAACCCGGACGCAGATGACGCGGTTAACTACGGCGCCATCGGCGGTGTCATCGGCCACGAAATCGGCCACGGTTTCGACGACCAGGGCAGCAAGTACGACGGCAAGGGCTACCTGAACAACTGGTGGACCGACTCCGATCGCAGCAACTTCGAACAGCTGACCGGAAAGCTGGTGGCCCAGTACAACAGCTTCGAGCCGCTGCCGGGCGAGCACGTCAACGGCAAGCTGACCCTGGGTGAGAACATCGGCGACCTGTCCGGTCTCGGCATTGCCTACAAGGCATACCAGAAGTCCCTGAACGGCAAAAAAGCGCCGGTGATCGATGGCTTTACCGGCGACCAGCGCCTGTTTATGGGCTGGGCCCAGGTATGGCGCGGCAAGTCCCGCGATGAAGCCCTGAGCCAGCTGATCAAGACCAACCCGCACTCGCCGGGCCAGTACCGGGTACAGGGCGTCCTGCCGAACATCGCCGCCTTCTACCAGGCATTCGATGTGAAGAAAGGGGACAAGATGTACCTGCCGAAAGACAAGCGCGTGGTGATCTGGTAACAGCCCCGATCGCTTGAAATAAGAGAGCCCCGCCCCGGCGGGGCTTTTTTGTGCCCGCCCCACACTGACCCGCAACCACAATTTGCGTAACATGGGTCTCGAAAACCGCTAAACCACCCAAAGGGGACTGCGCCTATGGCCCACAACAACCAGTTCCAGCTGCTGGCCAGCCGCCGCTTTCTGCCGTTCTTCCTGACCCAGTTCCTGGGCGCCTTCAATGACAATGTGTTCAAGAACGCGCTGATCGTGATGATCGCCTTTCGCCTCGCCGCCAGCGAGGCCAACACCCTGATCAATGTGGCCGCAGGCCTGTTCATCCTGCCGTTTTTCCTGTTTTCCGCCACTGCCGGGCAATTGGCGGACAAGTATGACAAGAGCCGCCTGATCCGGCTGGTCAAGCTGGCCGAGATCGGCATCGGTATTTTCGGCGTGGCGGCGCTGGTGAGCGGCAACAATGTGCTGTGCCTGGCGATCCTGTTCCTGCTCGGCGTGCAATCGGCGTTCTTCGGCCCGGTGAAATATGCCATCCTGCCGCAGCACCTGAAGAAATCCGAACTGGTGGGCGGCAACGCACTGGTGGAGATGGGCACCTTTGTCGCCATTCTCGCCGGCACCATCGTCGGCGGCCTGCTGGCCGGACTGACCGGTAGCGGCGAGCACGGCGTCCTCTACCTGGGTGTCGTGATCATGGCCGCGGCGCTGGGCGGTTACGCCATCTGCCGCGCGATACCGCGCGCACCGGCGGCGGCGCCGGAACTGCAGATCAACTTCAACCCGGTATCGCAGACAGTCAACGTTCTGCGCGAGGCCGCGAAGACACCCTCGGTGTTCTACGCCATTATCGGTATCTCCTGGTTCTGGCTGCTGGGCGCCGCCTACCTGACCCAGATCCCCAGTTTTACCCGCAATGTGCTCGGCGGCAGCGAAGCGCTGGTCACGCTGTTGCTGTGTAACTTCACCATCGGGATCGCGATCGGTTCGCTGGCCTGCGAACGCCTGTCCGGCGGGCGCATCGAGCTGGGGCTGGTGCCGCTGGGGGCGGCCGGGCTGACCCTGGCGGGCATTGGCCTCGCGGCCGCCGGCGGCAGCTTCGTGCCCCCGCCCGAGGCGACGCTGGCCGCCTTCTGGCACAGCGACGGCGCGGCGCCAATTCTCGGCTGCCTGACGCTGATCGGTATTTTCGGCGGTTTCTATATCGTGCCGCTGTACGCGATGATGCAGGAGCGCTCGGCAGCGGCGATTCGCGCGCGTATCATCTCGGTGAACAACGTGATGAACTCGTTATTCATGGTGGTTTCGGCGATTCTGGGTATCGTCTTCCTGAACCTGCTGCACGCCAGCATTCCGCAGTTCTTCCTCGTCATCGCGATCATGAACGCCGCGGTGGCGGTGTTCGTCTTCGCCAGGGTGCCCGAGTTCGCCATGCGCCTGCTGATCTGGCTGCTGTCCCACACCATGTACCGGGTCAATCACGAGGGCCTGGAACAGATCCCCACCGAGGGCCCGGCGATCATTGCCTGCAACCACGTCAGCTATGTGGATGCGCTACTGCTGGCCGGCGCGGTGCGCCGCCCGATCCGCTTTATCATGTACAAGCCGATCTACGAGATTCCGGTGCTGCATTTTATTTTCCGCACCGGCCGCGCCATCCCGATCTGCTCCCGCAAGCAGGATCCCGACGGTTACGAGCAGGCCTTTGCGGAAATAGAACAGGGGCTGAAGGACGGCGATCTGCTGTGCATATTCCCCGAGGGACAGCTGACCACAGACGGCGAGCTCGGGCCCTTCAAGGCGGGGATCGAGAGGATCCTCCAGCGCACGCCGGTGCCGGTCATCCCGATGGCCCTGCGCGGCCTCTGGGGCAGTTTTTTCAGCCACAAGGGTGGCCACGCGTTTACCACCTGGCCGAAACGATTCTGGTCGAAGGTGAGCGTGGTGGCGGGTGCACCGCTGGATGCGGCGGTGGCGCGGGCAGAAACGCTGCAGACGCAGGTGTCGGTACTGCGCGGCGAGCAGCGCTAGTCCGGACGATTCAGCAGGCGACGCAGTTCCAGCGCATTGCGCACGGCGTAGGCACTTTCGTCGTTATCGAAATAGATGTAGGCCCGGTCTACCCGCTGCTCGCGCAGCCATCGCGCCCAGCGCCTGAGTGTCGCGACATCGTAGTAACCGCGATAGGTATCGACAGGGCCGTGCAGGCGCAGGTAGAGGAAATCGGCAGTGATCTCCCGCGGGCTGGTAATACCGCCCAGATCGTAAATGCAGAAGGCAGCATTGAAGTCCGCCAGCAGCGCCAGGATCTCCTCACTGTGCCAGGATTGGTTGCGCAGTTCGAACACCACCTGCAAGCCTCTGGGCAGGACCCGCAGGAAGGCCTCCAGCCGCTCGCGGTTGGCGTTCCAGCGCGGCGGCAACTGGAACAGTAGTGGTCCCAGCTTGTCGCCCAGTGCCGCGACGGCGTCGAGCAGCGGCGGCAGCGTTTCCCGCGGCTGCAGCAGGTTCCTCATATGGGTGATATAGCGACTCGCCTTGACTGCAAAGACGAAGCCGTCCGGGGTGGCATCGTGCCAGCAGAGAAAGTTTTCACGCGTGGGCAGGCGATAAAAACTGCGATTGATTTCCACGCTCTGCAACTGGCCGGCGTAAAACGAAAGCCACTCCGGTTCGGGCAGTTCAGCGGGATAGAAACGTTCGCGCCAGTGCGGATACACCCAGCCTGATGTGCCTATGTGAAATTGCACTCGATCCTCCCCGTGCAAAGGAAAATACCACCAGGTTCGCGGGCGGGACGGTCCGCGCGCATCCCCGCACGTGCCGACGTTAATTGCCTTTGACACCCTGCTCGATGCGCTCGCCGATATCCTTGTCCACCTTGGTCAGTATTCGAAAGCACGCTGCAGTATCTCGTCGGAGCCCCCCTGCAGGTGGCCCGCCATATTTGACACCAGCCGCTTCCGCGCCGAATCATCCATAACCTCGCGCACCAGTTTGCCCGACTGCGAAAAAGCGTCCTCCTCCCGACACTTCTGAGAATGGATAAAATGCTGGAACTTCATCGGATCGCGAATAAAAAATACCGGAGTATTGTTTTCCGCCGGGTCGTAGCCATCCTCACTGGTGTAAAAACTTCAGTGCGAAACCGCGCGGATCACGCCAAGTATCCGGGCTGCTGTGCTCGCCGGCCACGGTGGAAAATCGAATCAGGGTTTGGGTTTGCTGCCCGGCTGGAATACCGCGGCCCGGGTATAGGCACTGACCTCCCGCGTCACCTCGAAATCACCGAAGGCACCGGAGCCCCTGGCGTGCGGCTGACGCTCGGGAATCCGCTCACGACTAAAGTTGGCCATCTGCCCGATCAGGTAGTAATCCTACAGCGGGGTGGTGCCATCGGCACCAACGGTCAGAGAATACTCGTCACTGGCGACTGGAATGCCGGCGTCGTTGGTGGTTCGGCTCTGCTCCTCTTTACTCATGGCGCTCAATCCCCCTCAACTGGTGTCCTTTAAAACATTCAAATCGGTGATTCCGATGGAAGAAAAGATAGTGCAGGATTGCCCTCCCCGGCGGACGAAATACCAACCCCGACCTGGGGATTCGGCGGCAGAAATGATTCCGCGCACAATAGGACAACATTGTGGGGCACGGGATACGTCTGGCTCGAGCATGACAGCCCAATGTAAACCGCCAGTGATCCGCTGCGGTATCGCACTTCATTTTATACGCCCGCTTTGCTGCGCTTCTCTATCGCACCGATGGAAAAATCAGACACAGGATCAATCCTTGCACGCAGCAACATTGAATATGAAATTTCCACGAGATAACTGATATCCCAGATGGCGCCGCTCTCATCACATGCCATAAACCCGAGCGTCGAGCCTCGCCCCGGCACGACTCCGCATCGCATTTGCCCGCGAAACCCGCTGGATCCCAACATTATTCACTTGCATCGAAACCGTCAATCACACGGACTATCTCCGTCGATCCAACGCATAAAAACCGACTGGTGGGCGCCTATATCTTCTCCGGAATATTGATGGTTTCACAATACTTTTGCACAAACACGGACTTTCTGAATCCGTTTTCCGATTCCCTGCGTAAGTTGAGGCAGGCTGTTGAAAAGGACCGCACCAGGACTTTACCAGCCGGGGTTTTCGGCACACAACCGGTGACCATTCATTGCAGATCAGGCACTAGAACGCCTGATCTGTGATTCGGCCACTGCAGGCCGTTCAATCAGCTTGTTGGAAAATATTTTTACAACAGCATTCCTCACAACGTTCACATACCAAGGGATCAAGACATGACTCAAGGAAGAAAATCGGCACTACTCGCCGCCCTCTGCTCCATGATTGTCACGACGACCAGCCTGGCTTCCAGCCACCGCGAAGCCCCCAACATCACCCGTCTGCCGACGGTCGACTCCACCGATTTCTATGCCTTTAACAGTTACGAAAGCGGGCGCGGCAGCTACGTCACGCTCATCGCCAATTACATCCCTCTGCAGGATGCCTACGGCGGCCCCAATTACTTCGCGATGGACCCCAACGCGGTGTACAGCATCCACGTGGATAACGATGGCGATGCAGTGGAAGACCTGACCTATCAATTTCGCTTTTCCCAGGCACTTCCCGGCGGGGATGGTGTAAAACTGACGATTGGCCCCGATGGTGCTACGCGTGATATCGCAGTCCCGCTTAAAAATGTCGGCGGCGTATCCGCATCCGATATGTCTGCAGCCAACTTCAGTGAAACCTACACGCTGACACTGGTGACCGGCGACCGCCGTTCCGGCACGGCTATGAAAATCGTCAACGCCGACGATGCCAGTAGCCAGTTTTCCAAACCGCTGGATTTTATCGGAACCAAAACGTTTGGCTCTCTGAGTGGTTACGAAGATTACGCCAAATCATTTATCTATCCGATCAACGTTCCCGGCTGTAGCGGTATTGGTAAAGTCTTTGTCGGACAGCGCAAAGATCCCTTTGTGGTGAACCTGGGCAAAACCTTCGACCTGGTGAACTATGTGCCCGTTGAGGGAGACAGTGCCCCGGGCGCCGGTGATGCAGGAGGATTTCCCGGGGGCATTACCCAGTCCGCCACCAATGACGACCTGCGTACAAAGAACGTGACCACTCTCGCACTGGAAATTCCAAAGTCGTGCCTGACTGGCGGCGGCAACGGAACCATCGGCGCGTGGACCACGGCCAGCCTGCCACAGGCCAGGATTCTCAATCCGAATGCCAAATTCTCCAAGCCGGAGGTTGCCGGCGGCGCATTGACACAGGTATCCCGACTGGGCAGCCCTCTGGTCAATGAACTCGTGATCGGCCTGAAAGATAAAGATACCTTCTCGTCCGCAGAACCCAAGGATGACGGTCAGTTCGCCGATTACGTCACCCACCCGAGCCTGCCGGAATTGCTGAACATACTGTTCAAGGATGCGGTCAACAACACGCTTGGTACAAGCTTCGATACTCTGGCGCCGACCAACTTTCCACGCGCAGACCTTGTTGCCGCATTCCTGACCGGCTTTAAAGGTCTCAATCAGCAGGCATCCGTCACCCCATCAGAAATGCTGCGACTGAACACCGGTGTAGCAGCAACCCCGGCGGCAGAGCAATCCGCATTCGGGGTCGTTGGCGACGACCTGGCCGGCTTCCCCAACGGCCGCCGTCCGGGTGATGATGTAGTGGATATCGCGCTGCGTGTGGTGATGGGGCGACTCTGCTACCCGATTCCGATCAACGGTGAAGACACCGACCTGGGATTGTGCGCACCGGAAGATGCCAATGTCGGCAACGTACCCTTTACTGATGGCGCGCCAGTGAATGCTTCGATGATGGATAACAGTTTCCCCTACCTGGCCGCGCCCCTGCCGGGTTCCAAGTAAGGAGGTCGAGATGCTCATCAACAGACTCATTCTGCTAGCTTTGCTCGGCTCGATTCTATCGTCCGCGCTCACCGGCTGTGACAACAGCAGTAGCCGTCGTCGTGCCAACCAGCCACCACAGATCATGGACCTCAGTTTCACCACCGAGGCCGACACGCCATATAACGGTCAACTGGAGGCCAGCGACCCCGAGGGGGATCCTGTGACATTCCTGCTGGTAACCGCGCCCACGCTCGGCACGGTAACTGTGGCCGAAGAAGACGGTAGCTTCCGCTACCAGCCCAACCCCGGAATAACCGGTAAGGATTCCTTTCAGGTGAAAGTGGACAACGGTAATTTCAGCCAACCGGGCTCGGACACGGCGACGGTCAGCGTGGAAATTGTTGCCCAGACGGTGAGCTTCCAGAGCTATAGCCGCGCCGCCTTTGCCCAGAGTGCAGACGACGAGCCTCTTCCGGTCAATGGGCGCAAGTTCACTCAGGATGCGGATGCCAACAGTTACAGCGACCTGCTGCAGTAAATAGCGGTAGCGGCCCTGCGCGCCAAATAATTGGCGATCACGTTCGCAGGGCCGCCCTGACGTTTTTCTACTCATGCTGCGAAGATACCGGCAACGGTGCCTTTGCAGTTTTTTCTGGAGCCGCCAATGATTCCGTACAAGATGGCTGCGAAGACAGGCTCGCCGGTCCTCTTTGCACCGCTCAGCAGACTGGCGAAAAGGCTTTTTCTTGCGGCCTGCAAATCCTCAGGCCTGGCGCTCGCCCTGTTGTGGACGTTCATTCCGGTAGCCAACGCTGCCTCCTACCGGCCGGATTCCGAGTCCACCGTCATCGCCACCTGGCCCGCGGACCAGTCCCGCATCAACCGCCAGCAAGAGGATCAGGCTACAGCGGCAGATCCGCAGCCACTACTGAATACGGTAGAGGAATTATTGCGGCGCGCGCGGCGCCCCGGACAGAGCTTTTACTTCGACATCGCCGCCGCCCGCCTGCAACCTTTTATCGAGGACAACACCGACAATCCACGAATCTGGTATCAGTGGGCCTACCTGCTGCAGCATCAGCACCAATTTTCCGACAGCCTGCAGGCATTGCAGCGGGCGCTGGCGCTGTCACCGCAAAACAGTGACATGCTGATCATGAAAGCCCGCGTATTGCAGGTCCAGGGTCGACCGCGGCAGGCCAGGCAGGCCTGCCTGCGGCTGATCGGTAACAGCGACCTGCTCAGCGCACAGTTCTGCGCACTGGATGCCGCTGCCGACAGCGGCGCCCCCGCGCAGCAGTACTCGGCACTGGTAGATGCCGTGAAGCGCAGCGGCCTGCCGGCAAACGGTCGGCGTTCATGGATGGCCTATACACTGGCAGCCATGGCCCAACGCCTCGGCAAGATCGAGCAGGCGCTGTACTGGCTGCAACAACAACCGGACCGGGAGAGCAGCTATTACTGGGATCAGTGGGCCGACTTGCAGCTTGAGCGCGGCGCCGCCCGGCAGGTTCTGCAACAGCTGTCGGCGCTGGATACCGGCGGAAACCCGCTCGATGACGGCCTGCTGCTGCGATTGGCGCTGGCCGAAAAGCAGCTGGGCGGAGACCACTGGCAGCAGCAGATGGCCGAGCGCGTCGAGCTGCGCGAACAGCGTCACGATAACCTGCACGCGGCCAATATCGCCCGCTACTACCTGGATGTATGCCGGGACGCACAGCGTGCGCTGCGCTGGGCGAAAATAAACTTCAGTAACGCCAAAGAACCCCGCGACCGCCTACTGCTGGATCGCGCGCGGGCGCGAGTGCAGCCCCGCATGCAAGAGAGTGCCCTCTGATGCGTACAGTAATCGCGCTATTATTCCTGCTCGTCTCTGTGCCCGGCTACTGCCACCAGTTCAGCACCGCCTATCTCAACACCGAACTGGGCGGCACACAGGCCAGCGGAAAATTACAACTCGCCCTATTCGATCTGGAACAGGCGGTAGGGCTGGACAGCAATGGTGACGGCCAGCTGCTGTGGCGGGAACTGCAGTCGAAGCACGTGGCCATCGACAGTTACCTGCGTCGACACGTGCAATTTTCACAGGGCAAGCAAGCCTGTGAAACCGTATTCGGCGGTAACTGGGCACTGGATTCACATGTCAACCTGGCCTATCTGGTAGTGCCGCTGTCGGTGACCTGCCGCGGGACTGGCGCCGGCCCGCTGCAACTGAAATACACCGCGCTCTTTGCACAAAGCCGCCAACACAAACTGCTGGTATCGGTGCGCGGCCTGCGCCAACAGCGCGGTGAAAACACCGGTGACACGAACGGCGGCATGCAGGTCATTGATATTAATAAGCAAACCCTGACCTTCGATCGCGCCAGCCTGGGTCTGTGGCAGTCATTCCGTACTTATGTTGCCCAGGGTGTACTGCATATCGGAATGGGTATCGATCACTTGCTGTTTCTGATCAGCCTGCTGCTGGTGTGCGTCGTCGAACGCAGACACGGGCGCTGGATCGCGGCCAGAAATACAAAGACCATCATGGTATCCACCGCGCTGATCGTAACCGCGTTTACCGTCGCCCACTCGATTACCCTGAGTGCGGTGGCCTTTGATCTGGTCACGGTGCCCAGCCGTTGGGTGGAGGTATGCATCGCCGCCTCGGTGATCGTCGCCGCGGTGAACAACCTCTACCCGGTGGTGGTGAAGCTCGGCTGGCTGAGTTTCGCCTTTGGCTTGGTCCACGGCATGGGCTTCGCTTCGGTGCTGCGGGAACTGGGTTTGCCGGCGGGGCAGGAATTGGTGGCGGTATTGGCTTTCAATCTGGGTGTGGAGGCCGGGCAGCTGATGATCGTGTCGGCGGTACTGCCAATACTGATCACCTTGCGGCAATTTCTGTGGTACCGGCGCTATCTGCTGACGTCATCGTCACTACTTATTTCTGTCATCGCGACGCACTGGCTAATCCAGAGACTGTAGGCGTATAAAAAACCCCGCCTCAGGGCGGGGCTCTTCAAGTGGCGTTCTGTCGCCGGCTGTTGGGCGCAACCGGCTTTTGTGCGGCAATCAGTGCTCGGCGGGGATCCGGCCGAAGTCATCCCGCATTTCCGCAGCGAGGAAAGACACCACGATCCACGCCGCCACATTCTGCTTCAGATCGTCTGGATCCACCTTGTCCAGGGTGTCGTTGGCGGTGTGGTGGTAATCGAAGTAATCGGTACCATCCTGGTAGAGACCGAACGCCGGCACGCCGCGGGCGACGAACGGCTCGCTGTCGGAACCGCCGTGGGACTTGTTATTACCGCGCTTGATACCCAGCGGCGCGAGCAGCTGCATCATCTGGTCGGCCACATCGAACTTGTTGTCGGGGATGCGGGTGTCGAAGCGCCAGATTTTTCCGGCACCGAAATCGGATTCAGACACGGCGACGATATTGTCGAGCTCGCTCTGGTGTGCTTCCACATACTGCTCGGCACCCACCAGGCCGATCTCCTCGGCGCCGAACAGGACCACACGCAGGGTGCGGCGCGGGCGCTGGGGCAATTCGGAGATCATGCGTGCGGTTTCCATCACGATGCCCACACCGGCGCCGTCGTCGATGGCCCCGGTGCCCTCGTCCCAGCTGTCCAGGTGCGCACCGATCACAACCGCTTCGTCGGGCTTTTCGCGGCCAGTGATTTCGCCGATCACGTTGTACGAGGGGCCATCGGCCAGGCGTTCGGTATCCACGTCGAGTTTGACCTGCACCGGCTTGCCGCGCTTGAGCATGGCTTCCAGCTGGTTGGCGTCCGGGGCCGACAGCGCCAGGGCCGGGATCGGATTTTCGACGTCGTTGATGGACATCATTCCGGTGTGGGGAATGCGGTCGTGGTCGGTGCCCACGGAGCGCAGCAGCATCGCCACGGCGCCCTTCTCGGCAGCGGTGCGCATGCCAAGGCTGCGCCCCTTCACCGCCGGGCCGTAGCCCTCACCGGTGCGGGCGCGCTCCATGCGCTTGTTGATAAACGCGATCTTGCCCTTGACCTCGTCCGCCGGGGCGTTGATCAGCGCATCCACATCGTCGAACTCGACGATATCCGCGCTCAGGCCGCCTTCCGGCGTGGCCGCGCCGTAGCCCAGAGAGGTAACCACCAACGGCTGCGGGAAGGGTGCCACCACTTCCGCGTGCGCGTGGCCGCGACGCCAACGCGGCACCGCAATCTGCTCGGTGTAGACGCGGTCGAAACCGAGCTCCTGCATCTTGTTCATTGCCCAGGCCACCGCGCGCTTATCGCCCTCGGTGCCGGTGCGGCGCGGCCCCACCTCGACCGTCAGTGATTCGACGATGCTGTAGGCATCGGAGGATTGCAGTGCGCGATCGCGCAGCACTTCGGCGACCGACAGGTCTTCCTGGCTCAGCGGTTTCGCCTGCGCAGCGCTGAGCGCCAGCGCCGCGACCAGCCCCCCGGTCAGGGTCAGCAGTGGTTTATACATGGATTTGCCCCCAGTCTTTACTCGTTGTTTTTTTCAGTCAGTTGCAGCAGCCGGTGGCGCACCGCGCGCAGGCGTTCGATACCGGCCTCGGTAAACAGGTACGGCGTCCCGCCGGTGTATTCTTCATCCTCGATGGCCAGGCATTCCCGCCGCAGCCGCTCCAGTTCCGGGTCGTGGCGCATCGGGTAGCCGACCAACACGCGCCAATGGTTGTCATCCGCCTGTCCGGTAATGACATCCTCCAACCCCTGGCGGAATTGGGTGCGATCCATGCGAAAGCGCGGAGTGCGCATATGCATAAACCCCCAGATTATCAGGGCGAAGAATAAAAAGGAAAGGCCCAGGGTAACCACAACTTGCATAGTCAGGACTCCAGCAACAGCTTGATCGCGGCGGCGATGGTGGCCAGGATGAGCACCGGTTTGATCAGCACCGCTCCGCGTGCAATCACCAGGTTGGATCCCAGCCGCGCTCCGAGGAACTGCGCCGCGGACATCGATACGGCCAGCCACGGCAGCAGGTGGCCGCCGGCCATGAAGATCACCATTGAGGTGATGTTGGTGGCCAACACCAGCGGTTTGGTATGGGCGGTAGCCCTGCGCATGTTGTAACCGAGTAGTGCCGAGAATGCCAGTGCACTCATCGATCCCATACCGGGGCCAAAGAATCCACCGTAAAAGCCAACGCCGCTGCCCACCAGCAGGTTGAAAGAGCCGTTGCTCATACGCGGTTGCGAGTCGAGGTCGGAGATGCGGGGTGAACAGGCGAAATAGACGGCGATGGCAATCAGCAGTAGCGGCAGCAGCGTCTGCAGTTGTTCGCCGCCGAGCCGCGTCACAGTCCAGGTCCCCAGCGCGGAGCCGCACACCGCCGCCACCAGCGCCGACCCGAGCGGCCGGAAGTCGAGGTGGCCCTTCTGGAAATAGTTGAGCGCCGATGAAGCGGTGCCGAAGACGCTCTGGAACTTATTGGTGCCCAGCGCATCCAGCGGTGAAACCCCGGCCCACAGCAGCGCCGGCAGGGTGATGATGCCACCGCCGCCGGCGATGGCACTGATAAATCCCGCAGCAAAGGCGACTGCGGTCAGGACCAGCAGGGTGAGGAGGGACAGGTCGCCGCTCAGATCCATGACCGTAATCCGCCCCTCCTGTCAGTCTACCGCCGGCGACTGATTTTGCGGGTGGCGGCCCTGGTACTTGTCAAAGCGTTTGCGGATTTCGTGCATATCGGTATCCAGGTCGCCGGTGGGCCGATACAGCGAGTCCACCCGTATACACTTGTTGGTGAAATCCCAGGCTATCAGCAGTATGGGGATATTCGCGGCATAGGCGATGCGCAGGAAGCCGTTTTTCCACTTCGCCGTTTTCTTGCGGGTGCCCTCGGGGGTAATCGCCACCCACATTTTTTCATTCTCGCGGAACTGGACCGCCACCTGCTTGGCCATGCCTCCCGGCGCCTTGCGATCAGTGGGAATACCGCCCAGCCATTTGAACAGGTTCTTGAACGGAAAAAAGAAGGCCTCTTTCTTCATCAGCCAGGACGCTTTGAGACGCAGTGCCATGATAAACGGCATGGCGACGACAAAATCCCAGTTGGAGGTGTGCGGGGCCAGCGCCACCATCACTTTTTTCTCCGGCGGGAACTCGCCTTCGATACGCCAGCCGAGCATTTTCACGATCAGCAGGCCGATGGCCTTGGTAAACCGGTTGCCAATACGCGGCATTTCATCTGGCAGTTGTTTTGGAATACTCACGTCAATTCTTCACTCAATGTTATTACCCGTTCGCATGCACGCGGGCTTCAGTAGCGATGCGCACAGCGCCGCCCCCTGCCCAAGCCCCCGGGTGTGTGCCCGTATTAGTGCTCGCGGGTCGCGTAAAAACGGACATCCGGGTAACGCTCTTCCGCCAGCTGCAGGTTGACCCGTGTCGGCGCCAAGTAGGTCAGGTGGCCGGAGCCGTCCAGCGCCAGGTTGATGCTGGCCTTGCGCTTGAAGTTATCCAGCTCCTTGGCGCTGTCGCTGTCGACCCAGCGGGCGGTGTTCACATTCACGTTTTCGTAAATGGCTTCCACCTTGTACTCGTCCTTCAGGCGGTAGGCGACCACTTCAAACTGCAGCACCCCCACGGCGCCGACGATAATGTCGTTGTTGTCCAGCGGGAAGAACACCTGGGTGGAGCCCTCTTCCGAGAGCTGCTGCAGGCCCTTCTGCAGCTGCTTCAGCTTGAGCGGGTCTTTCAGGCGGATGCGGCGGAACAGTTCCGGCGCGAAGTTGGGGATACCGGTGAACTTGAGCTTTTCCCCTTCGCTAAAGGTGTCGCCGATCTGGATGGTGCCGTGGTTGTGCAGGCCGATGATATCGCCGGCGATGGCCTCCTCCACATGGGTGCGGTCACCGGCCATAAAGGTCACCGCATCGGCAATCTTCACGTCTTTGCCCAGGCGTACGTGTTTCATTTTCATACCGCGGCTGTAGGTACCGGAGCATACGCGCATAAACGCAATGCGGTCGCGGTGTTTCGGGTCCATGTTCGCCTGGATCTTGAACACGAAACCCGAGAACTTCTCTTCCGACGGCTCCACGATACGCTCGTTGGTTTCACGCGGCTGCGGACCCGGCGCCCACTCGACAAAGCCGTCGAGCATCTCGCGCACGCCGAAGTTGCCGAGCGCGGTACCGAAGAACACCGGTGTCAGCTCGCCTTTCCGGTAGGCCTCCAGGTCGAACTCGTGGGTGGCGCCGCGCACCAGCTCGATCTCTTCGCGAATGTTGTCGGCGTCCTCGCCCAGCAGTTCGCTCGCCTCGGCCGAGTCCAGCCCCTTGATCTGCACATCCTCGGGGATGGTGTGACCCTGGCCCTGCTTGAACACGTGGATGGTGTCGGTGTAGAGGTTGTACACGCCCTTGAAGTGCTGGCCTGAGCCCAGCGGCCAGTTGATCGGCGCCGCCTGGATATTCAGCACCTCCTCGATCTCGTCCATCACCTCGATCGGGTCGCGGATATCGCGGTCGAGCTTGTTGATAAACGACAGGATCGGCGTGGTGCGCAGGCGGCACACGTTCATCAGCTTGATAGTGCGGTCCTCGACGCCCTTGGCGCCGTCGATCACCATCAGTGCGGAATCCACCGCGGTCAGCACCCGGTAGGTGTCCTCGGAGAAGTCCTCGTGCCCCGGGGTATCCAGCAGGTTGACGGTGCGATCTTTGTAAGGGAACTGCATGACCGAGGAGGTCACCGAGATGCCCCGCTCCTGCTCCATGGTCATCCAGTCGGAGCGCGCGTGCGGGCCCTTCTTGCCCTTGACCGAGCCGGCCAGCTGGATCGCATTCCCGAACAGCAGCAGCTTTTCGGTCACCGTCGTTTTACCGGCGTCCGGGTGGGAGATGATCGCGAAGGTACGGCGGCCGGCAATGCCTGCCAGTGCCGCGGGAGAGGAACTCTGGCCCATAATTTCAGTGGCTACAACGTGGAACAAGGTGGAAATTGAAGGCGCGCATTATACACGCCGCCGCTGCCGGGCGTGAAAAAGCCGGGATGCGGATTTTGTGACCGATTCGACAAATACAGTGTGACCGTGAACAATGGGTCGCACCATCATAAAAATAACGGAGACAGGGAAGTAATGGGGCACTATCGACTGATATTCAGGGGCAAGCTGCAGGACAGCACCGGGCGCGCGGAAGCGATAGCGCGGCTGGCCACTGCGCTGAAAATCACCGAAGACGTGGTCGAGCGGAGCTTCTTCCGCCAATGGCCGAAAACGGTCTTCGAGAGCGACGATCGCGCCAAGGTGGACAACATCCGCAGGATCTTCCACCGTGCCGGGGCCGAGCTGGAACTGCTGGAGACCGCGCAGAGCACGCCCCCCGAGGCTGCACCGCCCACATCGGCAGCGGCTTCCGCGCCCTCTTCCGCCCCCCCGTCCGCCCCCCCGTCCGCACCCTCTTCCACCCGCCCCTCCCGCCGCGCGCCGCTGTGGGCGGGCGCGGCGTTGGTACTGTGCGCAGCGGTCGGACTGGCCGCCTGGTACACCCTGCCGCTGTGGCATCATGAAGAGTCGCCGCAACTGCCGGCGCTCGAAGCCGCCCTGGCACAACAGGACCTCCTGCTGCTGGCCCATGTCGATGTGCACCGGGCGGCGGAACTGGAGAAGCGCTATCTCGGCAGCGACGACTCCGCACTGGTACCGGCCGCAGGCAGTGGCGACCTGTTCGGCGACCTGATGCGCGCCGGTGTCGATCCGCGCGAGGCGGTG
This sequence comes from Microbulbifer sp. SAOS-129_SWC, assembly GCF_039696035.1. Lineage (GTDB taxonomy): Bacteria > Pseudomonadota > Gammaproteobacteria > Pseudomonadales > Cellvibrionaceae > Microbulbifer. Next base: position 779,196 of record NZ_CP155567.1, on the reverse strand, counting down.
GACCTGGCGCTGGTGGGTGCTTACCCCGGCGACGACGGCTTCGCCATCGCCGGCGTTCTGCAGGGCCACTTCGACCGCGAGCGCGTGCAGCGCTTTCTGCGCACCCATTACGAACTGCTACCGCCCGTCGACGGTGACAGCGCCATCCGCGTGCGCACCGCGCCCGCGTCCAGTTGCCAGCAGGCGCGCATATTCGCCGTCGATATCACTCCGCAACGCATCGTCTTCGCCCCGCCACAGCGGCTGGCGCCACTGCTGCAACGGTTGCAGCAACAGGCAGAGGCGGAGATACCGCTGCAGGCCTGGCGCGACTTCCGCGGCACGCGTATTGCCAGCGTGGGCATCTTCGCGCCCAAATCCGCCGCCAAAGGCGTGCACGGTATCGCCGGCATGATGCTGTCCGGTGCGAGTGGAGACCTGGCGGCCATCGAGGCCGGCTATCTGGGCGTGCAGGCATCCGTCGCGCCACCGGGGCTGGTGTTGAGCGCCGCCGCCAGCAGCAGCGACGGCGACTTCCTCGACCGCAAGCAGGCCGCACTCGACAGCGCCCTGGCGGAAGTCCGCAGCAAGCTGGACCAGCGCCTGCCGGAACTGGCGCGGCTGTTCGAGCGCGTTTCCGTCTTCCGCCGGCACAACCAGCTCGGTGCAGAGGTCTCACTGGACCGCCATTTCAGTGACGATATCCGCCGCGCCGTGGACGCCGCCCTGACCGGCCTGTTTGCCAGCACCGATATCAAACTCGCCGGCGCCAGCGCACCGACCGAACAGATCGACAAGGATGCGGCGAAATTCGATCGACAGTACGACCCGGCGCAACTGCCGTCCTTTGCCGACAGCCCCGGCCTGGCGGACGCGCCCAGCGCGTGGAGCGACGGCCCCTTCGCCCTCGGAGTCGAAAGCATCGGGGTCGCCGACACCGGCGCGCCCTTCGTGGAACTACAGGCCAGGGCCCGCGGCCTGCAGAATATGGCCGATGACGGCCACACCGCGCGAGTGATCGTCGCCGATGCGCTGGACGCCGCCGGCCAGTCCCTGCTCGATACCCCCGGGTGCGGCAGCGACAAAAACCGCCAAGCGGCGGACTTCGGCTCCGCCAGCAGTGGTTCCCTGTACAACAACGGCGAGGCCACCGACTATCGGGAGAACCGCGCCACCAAGAAAATCCAGCTGCGCAGCGGCGCACGGCTGGACCAGGTGGCACAGATCCGCGGCGCCATCGAGCTTTTGCAGCCAGTGGAAACCATCGACAAAGTGGTGCACGCGCCCTTCGCCGGCAAGAGCCTCGAGTTCGGCGGCGCGCGCGTGGCGTTCGGCGAGATAGAGGCCGGCAGCCTCAGCTACCGCAGCAGCGGCGACACAGGGCAAATCCTCGCCGTGCGCGCCCTCAACGCCAAGGGGCAGGTCCTCAGGCGCGCCGGCGGCAGCAGTTTCGGGCCGGTGCTCGGTGGCAGCCGCCTGCACAACGCGCGTTATTACGGCGTACCGCAGACCATGCAGGTGACGTTCGCCAAAGCGACACAGAAAATTCGCTATCCGTTTGAACTGCGCAACATCTATCCGCAACCGCGCAGCACCAGCTACAGCCCGCCGTTTGCCACGCACGCTGCTGAACCCGGCCAATTGCAGCAGGCCCTGCAGGCATCCGTGCCGGCGAAAAAAGACAGCGACTATTTCTCGCCGCCGCTCGGCCGCGCGCAGGCGGGGCCGCTGCGGCTGGCATTGACCCAGCTGCAGGTCAGCCGCGCCCTCGGCTTGATGGCCCAGTTCGACTTGCGCGCGCCACTGCTGCCCGGGCTCGAACACAACCTGAGTGGCGCCAGCCTGGAAGTCGACACGGTGGTGAACGCCAGCGGCGAGGAACAGCCGCTGCAGACAACACAGAAGTTTGCCCTGACCCGCCCCGGCTGGCTGTTCAACGGCAAGTGGCAGAACAACGCCGATTACCTTGAAGCACAAACGGGTCTGCAACAGCTTCACTACGATGGCGGCCGCCCCCAGAGCCTCAAGGGCAGTATCACCCTGCACTTTCCCCTGGCACTGCAGCAGCGGCGCATCGACACCATCGAGTACGGCAAGACCTACAGTATCGACGGCGTGCAGCTGGTGCCCAAGGCGCTGGGACGCCGCGACCTGTCACTGCAACTCGGCGGCGAGACCGGGCGACTGGCGGCCATCGAGGTGCTGGACGCCGACGGCAAGCGCATCTCCGGCCAGGCCAGCCTTTACGACACCAGAGACGGCCACTCGACTGTGCGCGTGAGTATCGGCGGCGTGCCGCACACACTGGTCATACACATGGTGGAGAAATCCACCACCAGGAAGTACCCTTTTGAAGTCGCGCTGAACGGCTGATGCACTGCTACACTGCGCGCCCCATATTCGCAATAACGTTGAGGTGAACAATGAGTCGGGAGCGTTTACAGGCACTGCGGGACGAATTACAGCGACAGCAGGTCCACGCCTTCCTGGTACCCCGCGGCGACGAGTACCAGAACGAATATGTGCCGGCTTCCGACGAGCGCCTGGCCTGGCTGACCGGCTTTACCGGTTCCGCCGGCATGGCCGCGGTGGGGCTCGCGCACGCAGCACTGTTCGTGGACGGGCGCTACACGCTGCAGGCCCAGCAGGAACTCGGCGACCAGCCCGTCGACCAGGAGAACCTGGACCTCAACGCCATCGCCGACTGGCTGTGCGAGCAACTCAAGGCCGGCGAGGCACTGGGTTACGACCCGCGCCTGCACACCGAGCCCGGCCTGGCGCTGCTGAAGAAACGCCTCGGCGAGCGCGATATCGCCCTGCGCCCGCTGGAGCAGAACCCGATCGATAGCGTATGGAGCGATCGCCCGGCGCCCCCCTGCGGTACCGCGCGTCCGCATCCGCATACGTTCACCGGCGAGCACTCGGCGGAGAAGCGCCAGCGCATCGCCGCACGGCTGGCGGACAAGCGCGCCGACGCGCTGTGGCTGCCCAATCCGGAAGTGTGCGCCTGGCTGTTCAATATCCGCGGCAATGACGTACCCCACCTGCCGGTGGCCCTGGCCAGCGCCCTGCTCTATCGCGACGGCAGCGCCACCCTGTACCTGGCGCAGGAGGCCGTCAGCGAGGCGCTGATCGAGCACCTGAACAGCGACGTCGCGATCGTCAGCGACAAAGAGGCGCTGTTCGCCGCCGCCAAGCGCCACCATGTATCCAGAATCTGGGTGGATCCGGCCATCACCAACTGCTGGACCCTGCAGCACCTGCGCGCCCAGGAAATCGAGCTGCTGCAGGAGCGCGACCCGATCATCGCCGCCAAGGCACGCAAGAACAGCGTCGAACTGGCCGGCAGCCGCGCCGCCCACGAGCGCGACGGTGCCGCCCTGTGCGAATTTCTGGCCGAACTGCCGGACGCCGTAGCGGCAGGCACTGCTGATAACAGTTTCGGCGAACTCGAAGCGGTACAGCTGCTGCGCGCCAAGCGCGAACAGCGCGAGGGCTTCGCCGACGACAGCTTCGATTCCATTTCCGGTTACGGCCCCAACGGCGCTATCGTGCACTACCGGGTCAGCCGTGAATCCAGCCTGGCGCTGAAAGCCGAGGGCATCTACCTGATCGACTCCGGCGGCCAGTATCCGGACGGCACCACCGATGTGACCCGCACCGTGGCGCTGGGGGAATTTCCCGCGCACGCCCGCGACCATTTCACCCGCGTGCTGAAAGGCCATATCGCCCTGGCCTCGCTGCGCTTCCCCAGGGGCACCTGCGGTGAGCAGGTGGATACCTTCGCGCGCAAATCCCTGTGGGACGCCGGCCTCGACTACGCCCACGGCACCGGCCACGGTGTCGGCAGCTTCCTCAGCGTGCACGAGGGGCCCCAGCGGGTCGGCAAGGCCGCCACCGGAGTGGCGCTGGAAGCGGGCATGATCCTGTCCAACGAACCCGGCTTTTACCTCACCGGCCAGTACGGCATCCGTATCGAGAACCTGGTGTTCATCAAGGAAAGCGCCGAGCACCGCGGCTTCCTTGAATTCGAGGAGCTGACGCTGGCGCCGATCGAGCGCAAACTGATTGACCCCGAACTGCTGAGCGAACAGGAAAAGGACTGGCTGAACCGCTACCACCAGCGCGTGCGCGAGACGCTGATGCCGCTGGTGAATGCGAAAACGCAGGCCTGGCTGGAGCAGGCCACGGCTGCGCTCTAAACGCTAAACGCAGAGCGGACAGCAATGCCCCGGGCGCATTGCTGTATGATGAGGATTGTCAAAGGGCCGACAGCTGGCTTATCCAATACGCCCGCTCTCCAGGCTCCCTATCGATTGCGGCGGCGCTGGATCGATTATAGGCGCCGGGTCAGGCTTGCAGTTCCCGGCGCCGCAGCGGGCGGCCCTCCACCGTGCGTCGCAGCCACCACCAGGCAAAGCCACCCAGCAACAGGTTGGCGGCGGCCGTCGCCGCAAACAGGCCGGTGATGCCCCACAGCCGGTTGCCGAGCCAGGCCAGCGGCAGGTAGATCCCGAGCACGCGCAGAAAAGAAATCAGCGTGGCCGGCAGCGGTTTGCCGAGCCCGTTGAAGGCCGCGTTGGCGGACATCACAAAGCCGTAGCCGGCATAGCTGAACGGCACCAGGGTCAGGTAGGCGATCGCCACCGCCAGCACCGCCTGCGAATCGCTGAACAGGCGCACCAGGAAGCCGCTGCCGAAATACAGCAGCAGCGCCAGCCCCAACCCACAGCCCAGGCAGAAGCGCGCCAGTACACTGACGGTCTCACACATGCGCTCGCTTTTGCCGGCGCCGGCGTTCTGCCCCATAAACGGCCCCACCACTGACGACAGCGCGTAAAACACGATCAGCGCCAGCGGCTCGATGCGCAGCGCCACCCCCAGCCCGGCCACGGCATCGGCACCGTGCACCGCCACCAGCGCCACCACCACGCCGCCGGCCATGGGGATAATCGCATTGGTGGCCACCGCCGGCAGGCCCACTTTCAAAATCGCGCGCCAGGAGTCGCGCAGCGAGGCCCAGCGCAGGCTGGGCGGGGCCATAAGATGTTCGCGCTTGACCAGGAAAAACAGCGCGGCAAAGAAACTGACTGCGCGCGCGATCACCGTCGATAGCGCCGCCCCCTGCAGCTCCAGGCGCGGAAAGCCGAGCAGGCCGAAAATCAGCAGCGGATCCAGCGCCAGGTTGAACAGTGCCACCGCCACCATGATGCGACCGGTCAGCGCGCTGTTGCCGATGGCGCGCAGCGCCGACAGCGCTACCATCGGCACCACCGCAAACACCGCGCCCAGATACCAGGGCACCATGTAGTCGGCAATCAGCGGCAGCATCTCCTCCGGCGCGCCGAGCAGGCGGAACAGCGGGCGGATGGTGGCGAGCCCCAGGACACTGATCAGCAGCGCACCGAGCAAGGCCAGCAGCGAGGCGTCGGTCACCAGCCGCCGCACCCGCGCCAGGTCGCCGGCCCCGTAGGCGCGCGCCACCGCCGATGAGGTGCCGGCCCCCAGGCCGATGGCCAGGCTGTTGATCACCATGACGATCGGAAAGGTAAAGCTCATCGCCGCCAGCGGGCCCTTGCCCAGATGCGCGACATAGTAGGTATCCACCACGTTGAACGACATGGTGGCGAGAATGCCCCACACCATCGGCAGCGCCAGGCGCCGCAGATGACCCGCCACCGGGCCTTCGAGCAGGGAGGGATTTTTTTGACCGGGCTGCGCCATGGACAACTCATTGCGGAAACAGGAGGGCCGCGGCGGAATACCGCGGCCGGAAATCAGGGGCGGTATTGTATCAGCTTGCCCGCGGCAGCTGTCACCGCCCGCGACAGTGGCGCTAACGCGCCAGCGCGAGACTCATCAAGATGGCATCCTCGCGCGCGGCGCCGGCCGCCGGAGCACCGGCCACAGGATAGTAGTTGCGGCGGCGGCCATCCTCGACAAAGCCGAGCGAGCGGTACAGAGCGCGGGCGGGCGCATTGGAGACGCGCACGTCCAACAGCACGCGATGCACGTCTGCCGGCAGCCGGGCAATCAGGTCTTGGAGCAGTGCGCGGGCGACACCGCGGCGGCGCGCGGTCGGCGCTACCACCACATCCAGCACTTCCGCCTCATCGAACAGTTGCGACACGACACAGCAGGCGATCAGTTCACCGGCGGCCGTTTCCAGCAGCCAGCAGCCGTGACCGGCATCGAGACTATCGCGGTATTGGCGCTCGCTCCAGGCGTGCGCCTGGGCGCTGGCCGACAGTGCCGCCAGTGCGGCGCAGTCAGCGGCAACCGCGACGCGCAGGCGCGTCCCGGCAATCGCGGGAAAATCGGATGCGGGAGACTGGCTCACCGGGCGCGGGTCTGTTCCGGATAGGTCTGCTGCAACAGCTGCCACAGACCGCGCTTGCGCTGCGGCTCACGCAGTAGCTCGGACAGGCTGGGCATGGCGACGATGCGCACACTGTTCCAGTCGGTGACCGGCTGCTCGGCGGATGTGTCCAGCGGCACCGGCGCACAGAATTGCCGCGCCTGCTCGCCCATCAGCCAGATGGATTTGACCGGGCGCCGCGCGCTGGCAGCCTCGAGCCAGGCGCCACAGGTATCGCGGGCCTCGACCGCTGACGCGGCGGGGCCGAAGCGGTTTTCTGCCAGCGGCCAGCGCAGGCGATCCTGCTCGCGGGGCAGCTGATGCCAGCCGAGGGCGTGGGCGATATTGTTGAACAACGCCTCCACCGGCAGTGCGGCGCCGGGCTCGCGGCTGTCCACGGCGAGCAGCTCGTCGCCGAGCCACCAGCAGCTGAGCACGAACGGCTCCACTGACTGTGCCGGCGGCGCCACTTCGGCCACCGGCGCCGGCTGTGGTGCCGCGCGGGTGTCGTGTACCAGTTCACCCACCTGGCGCGCCAGCTCGGGCGTGGGTGCAGCGGCAGCTTGCGGCGCAAGCTCGGCGGCGACCGCGGCGGACACAGACTGGTCCGGCGTGCCGCCGGGCTCCGCCGCTTCCGCCGCCAGAGCGGCGCGGATCTGCGCGGCGCTCTGCGGCAGCGGGTTGGCCGGGGCCTTTGCCTCGGCCACCGGCAGGCGCGCCTGGCGCGGCTGCGGCGCCAGCGGCAGCACGAAGCGCGGCATATAGCTGGGCACTCCCAGTGCCGACAAGTATTCCGCTCGCTGCAGCTCGTTCACGCGTTCACCTTTTTCCTGAAGCCCGGGCTCAGACGCCCTGAGCCTTGCTCTCACCGTTGGCGAGCAAGTTTAAAGCATCCAGGTAGGCTTGCGCAGAGGCAACCAGCACATCGGTATCGGCACCGACGCCGTTGACCAGGCGGCCATCGCGCTCGAGGCGCACGGTCACACTGCCCTGGGCCTCGGTCCCCTGGGTCACGGCGTTGACCGAGTAGAGCTGCAGGTCGGCCCCGCTCGACACAACCGATTCAATCGCTTTGAAAGTGGCGTCCACCGGGCCGCTGCCATCCGCTTGCGCGGCCACTTCGGCGCCGTCGATCATCAGTTGCAGCTGCGCCTGCGGGCGCTGGCCGGTGCGGCTGTGCACGTCGAGGGAGGCCAGGCGGAAATGCTCCACCGGTTCCTCGGCGCCGGCAACGATGGACTGCAGGTCTTCGTCGAAGATCTCGTGTTTCTTGTCCGCCAGGTCTTTGAAGCGCTGGAAGATCAGCTGGAACTCGCCGGCGTCGTCGAAGCTGTAGCCCAGCTCTTCATAGCGCGCCTTGACCGCCGCGCGGCCGGAGTGCTTGCCCAGCACCAGGCGGTTGTTGCCCCAGCCCACGTCTTCCGCGCGCATGATCTCGTAGGTCTCGCGGTGCTTGAGTACACCGTCCTGGTGGATGCCGGACTCGTGCGCAAAGGCGTTGGCACCGACAATGGCCTTATTCGGCTGTACCGGGAAGCCGGTAATGGAGCTGACCAGGCGCGAGGTGGGCACGATATGACTGGTATCGATGCGGGTTTCCACCGGGTACAGATCCTGGCGCGTGCGCACGGCCATGACGATCTCTTCCAGCGACGCGTTGCCAGCGCGCTCGCCGAGGCCATTGATGGTGCACTCCACCTGGCGCACACCGTTTATTACCGCGGCCAGGGAGTTGGCGACCGCCAGGCCCAGGTCGTTGTGGCAGTGGGTGGAGAAAATCGCCTGGTCGGAATTGGGCACATTCTCGATCACGCGCCGGAACATGGCTCCGTATTCTTCCGGCTCGCCGTAACCGACGGTGTCGGGAATATTGATGGTGCCGGCGCCGGCCTTGATCACCGCCTCGATGATGCGGTACATAAACTCCGGCTCGGAGCGGCTGCCGTCCTCGAGGGAAAACTCCACATCGTCGGTAAACTGGCGCGCGTGGGTCACTGCCTCCACCGCCCGCTGCAGCACCGCTTCCGGCTCCATCTGCAGCTTGTATTTCATGTGGATCGGGGAGGTGGCGATAAAGGTGTGAATACGCGAGGCGTTCGCTTTCTTGAGTGCCTCACCAGCGCGGATGATATCCGGCCCCACGGCGCGGGCCAGGCTGCAGATGCGCGAGTCCTTGACGGTCTCCGCCACCGCCTGCACGGCCTCGAAATCGCCCTGGCTGGCGATGGCGAAGCCGGCTTCGATCACATCCACCCGCATGCGCTCGAGCATGCGCGCGATATGGATCTTTTCTTCCTTGGTCATGGAAGCGCCGGGGCTCTGCTCGCCGTCGCGCAGCGTGGTATCGAAAATGACTAATTTATCTTTATCTGTACTCATTTTGGGGCTCTTCTCCTGATCTGGCTCGAGGCTAAACAGCGCACCTGTCGCTGTCTACGCGCCGATCGACAATCAGTGTGGAATTCTGCTGGAGGGTAACGAAATAAAATTATGTGCCGCAGCGCGGCAGTCGCAGCGAGGAAGCTAGCGCATAAGCGAGGAGACAGTGGCTGGGACATGCGTGGTGCATAGCGGTGCGGCCGGGTTCGAACAGTCAGAGCTGGCACTATACGCCCGGCCGCCACCCGCATCAACACTCATCCTAACAGCAATACTTTATGCGGGACAAAAAGATAAGAAGCTCAATTAAAATTCCACAAAGGGAAACATTTATCCTAAAACACTTATTCCCCCGCCCCTAACTTTTCCAGCAGATTCCACAGCCCGGTGCGCAACTGCTCAACCTCGCCGGGCGAGATACTGGCATCGTCCAGCTGTTGCTCTACCCAGGCCAGCGCGTGCGGGCGCAATGCGCGGCCGGCGTCCGTCAACGCGATCATGGTGACCCGCTCATCGCCGCGGCCGCGGTGCCGGCTGACAAGGCCGCGCGCCGCCATACGCTTCAGCAACGGCGTCAGCGTACCGGAGTCGAGCATCAATTGCCGGCCGAGCGCGCCGACCGAAATTTCCGCCGTGCCGTCCTCCGCAGCGGTACCGACCTGCTCCCACAGCACCAGCAGAACGAGATACTGCGGATAGGTAATATCCATGGCCTGCAGCATCGGCTGGTAGGCACGGGTCATGGCGCGGGAGGCCGCGTAGAGGGCAAAACACAGCTGGCGGTTCAGCGCCAGCGGGTCGCCGCCGCAGGGCAACCCCTTGCCGGCGCCGCCGCTCACAGCAGCGCTTCGATATCAGCGGCCAGCGCTTCCGGCTTGTCTTTGGGGGCGAAGCGCTTCACCACCTTGCCGTCGCGGTCGACGAGGAACTTGGTGAAGTTCCACTTGATGCCTTCGGTACCGAGAATGCCCGGCGCCTGCTGCTTCAGTGCCACAAACAGCGGATGCGCCTCGGGGCCGTTGACGTCGACTTTGGAGTACAGCGGGAAGCTGACACCGAAGTTGAGCTCACAAAACTCCTTGATCTCGTCGTCGCTGCCCGGCTCCTGCTTGCCGAACTGGTTGCACGGAAAGCCAAGTACCATCAGGCCGCGCTCACGGTATTGCTCGTACAGAGCCTCGAGGCCCTTGTACTGGGGGGTAAAGCCGCACTTGCTGGCCGTGTTGACCACCAACAGCACCTTGCCGCGATATTCATCGAGGCTGGTGTCGCGGCCATCCTGGGTTTTCAGCGGAATGGATAGAAGATTGCTCATCTGGGGCTCCTGGTGACAGCCAATTAAATTTCACACAACTTAATTGTGCACAATCTATTTTTCAAGGCAAAGCGTTCATTTATTGGCTTGCGGGTCTTTATTGTGAGAATAATTATCAATAATATTACGTTCTGAATTTAACTCGGTACCAAATTCAACCATTCAGGGATTCTGCTTTTCATGCGCAATATCACCATTCACCTGCTGCAGCTGCTGCTGATCTTCTCTGTAGCCGCCGGTGCCCGGGCACAACAGGGCGGCCTCAATGAACAGGAACTGCGCCAGCTGATGCAGATGGCCGAGTATGTCGGCGTCGACTATCCGGGGGCGGTGCGCGACGGCGAGATCATCAGCAAGGATGAATACGCGGAAATGCAGGAATTTGGCCAACTGCTGGCAGACCGCAGCGCCAAATTGGCCGATTCCGACGCCGCCCGCGGCATTCGTGCGGAGGCCGCCGCCCTCAACACAGCCATCGCCAACAAGGCCGACCTGCCCACGATCAAGGCGCACACTGCCAAGCTGCGCGCCGGTCTGCTGGCAGTGGCGCCGGCGCTGGCGCTGCCCGCGGCGCTGCTCGACGAGGGCGCCAGCAAGGCGCTGTTCGAGGCGAATTGCGCCGCCTGTCACGGTGCCAGCGGCCACGGTGACGGCCCGCTGGCGGCCCACCTGGATCCGCCGCCGATCAACTTCCACGACCGCGAACGCGCCGAGAACCGCTCCCTGCTCGGTCTCTACGACGCCATCAGCAAGGGCCTCGACGGCACGTCCATGCCCGCGTTCACACAGTTGTCCGAACAGCAGCGCTGGTCGCTGGCGTTCTATGTCGGCGGCCTCGCCTTCCGCGGCGCCGATACCGCGGCCGCCAAGGGCACCGACCTGCGTCTGCAGGACCTGGTCATGTTCAGTCCGCAGGTACTGGGTGAAAACAAACCGGGTATCCCCGCCGCGGCGATCGCCGCCCTGCGCGCCGATCCGGCGCCGCTGTTCGCGCAGCGCGCCGGCAAGCAGACGCAAAACCCGCTCGACGTTGCCCGCAGCCAGCTCAAGAAGTCGCTGGCCGCCTACCAGGCCGGCGACTTCAGCGGCGCGCGTACCCTGGCGGTCAGTGCCTACCTGGACGGCTTCGAGTTGGTGGAAAGCTCGCTGGACTCCCGCGACATCAAAATGCGCAAGGCGATCGAAAGCCAGCTGCTGGGCCTGCGTGCGCAGCTGAAGGCACAGAGCAACCCGCAGCAGGTGGCACAACAGGTCACCGACATCCTCAAACAGCTGGACGACGCCGAAGCACTGATGCAGGGCTCCAACCTGTCCACGCCGGCGCTGTTCCTGGCCAGCCTGATCATTCTGTTGCGCGAGGGCCTGGAGGCGCTGCTGGTGGTAATCGCGCTGGTAACCATCCTGATCAAGACCGGGCGCAGCGATGCGCTCAGGTATGTGCACCTCGGCTGGATTGGCGCCGTCGCCGCCGGCTTCGCCACCTGGGTGGCCGCGCAGGAACTGATCACGATCAGTGGTGCCAATCGCGAGGTGATGGAGGGCGCAGCCGCGATGGTAGCCGCCGCCGTGCTGTTCTACGTGGGTTACTGGATGCACAGCAAGACCCACGCCCAGGAGTGGCAGAAATATATCCAGAGCCGTATCGACCGCAGTCTTACCGCCGGCACCCTGTGGGGCATTGCCGGGCTGGCATTTATTGCCGTGTACCGGGAGATCTTCGAAACAGTCCTGTTCTACCAGTCCCTGCTGACCCAGACCGCCACCGGCCAGTACAGCGCGCTGTGGGGCGGTATTGCCGTCGCGATGGGACTACTGGCACTGATCGGCTGGGCATCTGTGCGCTACTCGGCGCGCCTGCCCATCGGCAAGTTCTTCTCGACGACCACATTCATCCTGCTGGCGCTGTCGTTCGTCCTTGCCGGCAAGGCGGTCAAAGCGCTGCAGGAGGCCGCGCTGATCGGTATCAACTCACTGCCGGTGAGCTTCAGCTTCGACTGGCTGGGAATCTACTCCACCTGGCAGGGCATCGGCCTGCAGGTCGCCATTGTGGTCGCCGCGGTGTGGATGTGGCGCCTCGGCCGCCAGGCCACCACCACGGGCCCCGTCGTAAAGGCTTGATCGACTGACAAAAAAATACCCCGCCAAGGCGGGGTATTTTTTTGTTCAACGATCGGCCGGGCCGCGATCGGCCGCGCCGCCATTTAGCGCATTTTGAAACCCAGCTCGGTCTCGATCTGCGCGCGGCTCCACAGGTTCCAGTCCGGTACCTGCCCGTCACCGAGATGCTCCACCACACCGCGGCGCAGCGATGGCCAGGCCAGAATTGCCGCTGGTGCCGAATCCGCATATTCGAAGAACAGCGCCGGCGGCGGTAAGACGCGCTCCAGACTCCGCAGCAACGGCTGCCAACCGAGCGGCAGGATCGCCTGTGCCAGCTTCCACGATGGTGCCGGCGCCCGCGCCGTCTGCCCGATCAGGTAGTCATAGCGGATCCGCGCCGCTGCCAACAACTGCTCGCTGGCGAGGTGCAGGCATCCGTCGACGCGGCGCTCGGCGCAGAGCAGACATGTCCCCTGCTCCTGCGCCAGGTGCTGCGCATCCTCGCCGTGCAGCTGCCAGCCACCGCCCGACGCGGCACAGCCGCAGTGCGGGCAGCTGCGCCCGGCCGCGCCCACCGGCGCATTCAGCGGTTCGGTGTTGCTGCCCGGCGCCCAGTAACAGCAAGACTGGGTAAAGAAGCTGTCGCCGTGACTGCGCACATGGGCGGCGAAATCAAAGGTGGCGGGATCGGCACCGCGCCCCGCCGCCGCCTCCACGCAGACTTTGCAGAAGCGGAAGGGACCCTGCCCCTGCTCGGCATTGATCTGCTGTAGATCGCTGCCGGCCCAGGCACTGCGCTGATCCGTCTGCAGAGCCCCGCAGCAGGGGAACAGGTGTACCAGGGAATAAAAGTCGCGGCGCTTGTCCGCGTCTTCGAGTTCCGGCGCCTCGGTGCCAAATACCATGACCGGATGACCGCGATAGCGCCATCCAGCCCCGCAGGCATCCAGATCGCCAATACTCACTTCGATACCGGACTGCAACGCACGCGCCAGCGCGGAGCGGTCTATGCCCTCCTGCACATCACTTCCATGCGCCGTTGAATTCTCGTTCGCAGCGGCCTCCACCTCGACCTCAGCCGGTTGCGCTGCGTCCGCCGCTCCGCGCAGTTTTGCCAGAGCCTGTTTCCACAGTGCCACTATAGGGCCTCCTCTAATATGCGATGAATCTGCGCTTCCGAATTGGTAATAACGCGGAACGCGACCCGTTTTGACTTTTCCGGATCTTCGCTGCCATCGGCGCGCAAAACCGGACGCGCGGACGAGTAGCCCACCGCCGCCACCAGGGCCAGCATGCCGGGGACTTCTTTTTCCGGCACCAGCCCCTCTACAAAATACAGCACTTCCCGCGACCGGTTCTGTGACAGGCGCAGGTTGTTAAAGTAATTTTCCCGCGCGCTGCCGCCGCCACCCCACTCGGAACTGGTGTGCCCCTCGATATGAATCGCGCGGATCGAGCCCAGATAAGGTTTCAGCGCGGCGATATAGCGCGGAAAAAAATCCCGCATCACCTGCTGCGCATTCGCATTCAACTCCGCCGCACCCGTGGAAAACATCGCGTCGGAGTTATTGAAGGCAATAACCAGCCGATCCTTGTCAATGGTGGCGCCCCAGCGCGGCAGGTCGTCGGCGAATTCCCGCATCAGTGTCTGGTAAATGGCCAGCTGGTTGTCGCGATAGGACTGCGCTAGCGCGCGGACCTTTTCACGCTCTTCCATCATCGAGCGCATCATGACGATGGAGATACACAGGAACACCATCATCAGCCCGGCCATCAGGTCGGAGACACTCAACCACTCGCTCTCTTCACCCGGTGCACGCCGGGACCGCAGGCTACCCGGCATGGTCCACTTCCCGCGCCTGCAGGCGGCGCATCTGCGTCAACAGCTTCTGGTAGTCCCGGGTAAAGTTGCCGCTGATCGTCGCCAGCGACTCTCCCATGGCCGCCATTACCTGCTCCACTTGCGTTGCCATGGCGCGATCCAACTGTTCGTATTGGCGGCGAAGGGAAATATCCGTGTCCTTCAGCTCCCGGCGCAATACCTCGGTCAGCGCCTGTAACATCTCCCGATGCGTACCGGCCAGCATCTGTGCCAGCTCGCCCATGGAATCGCGATGGGTACGGGCCGACTCACTGACCAGTGACTGCATCACCTCGGGGTTAAGCCCCTGCAGGCTCTCCAGTGACGCCGACAGGTGCCCGAAGCGTTCCGCCAGCGACTGCGCCTGCTTCTGCAGCAGTCCGTTAATCGCCGCGAGGTGCTCATCCACACCCCGCTGCGCCGCCGCGACGCCCTCGGACAGCCGCTCGATATTGTGCGGCAATTGCGGCACCAGTGCTGCCAACTGCTGCACCGATTCGTGCTGCGCACCGAGAATCCCCGCCAGCTGTTCGGTCTGCCGCGACTGACGTTCGAGCAGTTGATCGAGCCCGCTGTAGAGTTTGGGCAGCTCGGCGATGCGCTCGTACATCTGGGCCAGTACCGCCTGTTGATCCAGCAGACGCTGCTGACTCTCGTCGCAGCCTCGGCTCCAGGACTCCACCCGCCCGGCGTGCTCGTGATAGCTCTGCGCAACGACTTCAAGCGCGGGCCCCAGATCAGCGAGTTGCGCGCAGAACCGCTGCAGATTATCACCGAATTGCGTCTGCAACTGCGCATTGAAGTCCGCCACCACCGCCTCGAGACGGCCGACCAGTTCTGCACTGCTGCGTTGGCCGAACTGTTCCAGTGACGAACTCAGGCGGATCAGGTGATTATTGAGGTCATCGATGGTGGCCGTCTCCGGCGATGGATCCGAAGGCAGGCGCAGCATACGGGTAAAAATTCGAAGCAGTAGCGACAGCGCGAGGCCGATCACACTGGTGATAAACGCCGTTTTCAGGCCGGCCATCAGCTCACCAATACTGCGATCGATATCCTCGAGCGAGAAATCGTACAGGCCGATGATGATACCGAGGAAAGTCCCCAGAATACCGAGAGAAGTCAGAAAGCCCGGCCCGTGTTCAACGAACTCCTGACCGCGGCCCACAAACCGCAACAGCAATGCCAGCGTAAATACCACCAGCATCGAATACAGGAATCCATCGGTCACCGCCGCGGGGGTAAGCGACAGAAACAACTGATGCAGCAATGCCGCCATGGTTTAAACCTCGGATAGTTTTTTTAGTGTAAGTTCGTGATAAAAAGCGCCACCGGGCAGCTTGCCGTGCCCTTGGCCCGACAGCTGCAAACTGGGTAAAACACGAATGATTTGCGCCATATTGGTAAAGTGCACCATATCGTCCGAGAGCGGAAACTCCTTCACCAGGATGCCTCCGTCAGCCTGCACTTCAAATACCGAGGGGCGCTGTGCCAGTCGCGCCCGTTTGTAAAAAACGATGTGCAGCAGGCCGCCGGGTTTTAGCTTTCCGCGTAGCAGTCCACTCAGGACCTGCGTTTCTTCAGCGCTGTAATAGATCAGCAGGTCCCAGCTTAAAATGACATCGCAGGGTTCTAGCCCGGCAAACTTTTCAAACGCAGCGCGGATAGCCTGACAGCCGTCTTCACCGCGCTTTTTACGCCATTGAATTGCGGCGTGGAGATCCAGAACAAACAGTTCTCCCACCTGCTGCTGCAATGCGCCGATATTGCGCCCACTGCGCGCCCCGCAGTCCATTACCCGGCTGACCGGCGACTTCCGCGCGGCCTGCATCGCACTGTCCAACCCGCTCATGGTCAGTGCCGCACCGATATTCGTGCCGGAAAAATACGTGCTCAAATCCGACTCGGTGCCCGGGCGAACCCGTCCCGCCGGAGCTGTGGTATCGAATTCAAAAAAGTACTCAATCAGGTCCTTGCGCATCCCCTGGCGCTGCACGAGCGAATTGCTCAGGTTAAAGCGCCCCAGACTCTGCATCAGCGTGACTGTCGTGTGCCCCTGGTAAGGGATGCGGGGATAATTCGGGTCATCTGCTGTTTCATAAGTAAAATCACGCAACAGCTTGAACCTTGCCGGGCGCTGCGGTGGCTGTGCCCCGGTATAAATCATTGCATGTAGCAACGTGCCTGGCTTCAGGTTCGGCGACAGCAATTCAATCAGGTAGGCAATCAGTTCTGCGCTGAGAAAATTTAATAAATCCCAACACAGAATAACGTCAAATTTGATTTTTTCCGGTTTTGCCACAAGGTGCGACTTCAGTGCCGCCTTCAAGTCTGTGGCATTATGATTATCGGCAAAAAACTCCAGCAGGTCCTCGATGTAGCAGGGACAGTTTTTCTGCAGAAAAGCCTGGGTCGTACCCACAGCAATCGGCCCCAGGTCCAGTATCCGATATCCCGGCTGGATGATTTCCTGATTGAGTGCGGCCAGGCCAAAGGAGTGATGCTGCATACACCTCGTCTCAATACAACCGCATGGAGCGGCAGCGAGACGGTACAGAGTGCACCGCCCGCTGTATAGGCAAAAAGCTGTATCGCTTAGGCTTCAGATTCCGCTTCTACGGTATCGTCAGCGTAATCCGACGTGCTGGATGTGGAGAAAAGACCACTGGCGCTGGACGCATTGGCATTATTGTTCTGATCGCCCTCGCGCGGCGGCAGGCTGGGGTGAACCAGCTTTTCCTTGAAGTCGCTGACGCGCTCTTTCATTTCCGCATCGGTATCCACCATGTCCATGGAGCCGCGGAATTTACCACCGTCGTCCAGCTGAATACGCGGGGCGGTGAGATTCCCTTTAACCACTGCAGTACGGCGTATCTCGATCAGCTCTTCGGCCAGAGCATCTCCGGTGAGCGCGCCTTCAACTATAATATTTTTTGCGTGTATGTTCGCATTCAGTTCACCGCCGGCACCCACGGACAGGTTGTGGCCTTCCATGATGACCGTTCCCTCAATGGTGCCTTCGATATGCAGGCTCTCGTTACCGATCAGCTCACCGCGGAACTTAATGTTTTTCCCGATGACAGACTTCTCAAAGTCGTCACCCATTTGCGCGCGATTTTGCGGAGCGGCACTGCTCTGGTCCATGAATCCGTCCAGGAAGCTGTTTGCGCCGTCTTCGTTCGCCTGCTGCTCGTCGTTTGACATGTTGTACTCCTCAGATTTGAGATAGCTGGTTGGGTGCCCCACTTGCAGTACCTCACACAATCCAGGGCAATTATTCGTTCGCTGTCTGCGCAGCAATAACCGATTGATAATAAGCGTCAGAGACTTGGGACGCATGTCGCGAAAGTCATTTTTTCACGCCGCTGGTCCGCTTTTTGTTTAGTGTGTGACTCCAATCACAAATTAGTGGCAGTTTGCACAAGCCGGATAAAACAGGAATTGATCGGCTGCAGTAACGGCGACGGGCAGAATGCGGAAAGTTTGAGCGCTACCAGCGTGGTGAATACCGCGAGGCGTTCATGCCTCTAACGCAATATCCAGTTACAACCGCCCGCATCGCCGATCCTGGTTGCGTCACTCAATGCGCGGATGCATAAAAGTTATTCACAGCGAAGCCGGCTTCCGTTGATAAAGTGAGCGCCATTCATTTATTCACAGAATGGCTTGATAGAGCTGTGCATAAGTGTGGTATATCCACTGCGGGGCCCATTGTTACGTGATCTGTCGGATTCGTATAAAAATGCGGCAGGCACCAGCGGTGAAAATCTGCTCCCGGCGAAGTGATCATCCGCGGCCGGATTTCCTTGTAAGTCTTTTACTGTCAACGATTTTTTAGCTTGAGTGCAGATTTCCACAGCCGCGACCTGCGACTTTTTCCAGCTTGTTTCTGCGTCCATATTTGTCAGTGGTATAAGTACTTGTGCACAAGATTTTTCATTTTTGTTACTAACAGAATGTCTGGATAGAGCTGTGCATAAGTTTTGGATATCCATGGTGGAGCACCGGGTTATGGGCGCTTTGGCCGGCGGGTAAAAAAGCGACGGTTATTTTTTGTGTAGGAACGCGTGGCATTTTTCGTGGTTTGATGGGGGCTGACAAGGTTAGTCAATCGGCGCACGTTGCCTGTATTCAACGGGTTTGCGTCGCCTGCAAGAGCAGAGCCGGTAGTGGCTGCGAGTTGAGGCTGGCCTACCTGGCGCGGCTGCTGTTGTTTCTTTCGATTGGCGGTCCGCTCTCCAGGATTTTCGGCTCTACAGCAGAGTATGGTACGCAAATAAAAAGGGCCACCCGATTGGGGGGCCCTTTCTTTTATTTGAACCGGGCTGGCGACCCAGCCTGACCAATTTGCCCGGAGCAAATTGGGACGACCTTCAGGTCGCCCGGAGGGTGGCGCACATGGATGTGTGCCATCACCTGACCGCAGGTCATCGGCAGGCTGGAATAAAAAAAGCCCTGACCGCGTTAGCGATCAGGGCTTTTGCAATAGAAGCCTGACGATGACCTACTCTCACATGGCGAAACACCACACTACCATCGGCGAGGTTGCGTTTCACTTCTGAGTTCGGCAAGGGATCAGGTGGTTCCACAACTCTATGGTCGTCAGGCAAACTGGCTTGGGTTGGCGTGGTCTTATGGGCGATGTCTTGCCCGGCGCTGCCTGTTACCGCCGTTTGCATGATCTCTCGATCAACGGTAACCCCAAATAAGTCGGTAAAACAATCTGTAGTAATACACCGCAAGAACGTATGTCTCTTCTTGCTCACAATCCCTGATCACTTTCCTGATCAGTAATCGTTAGTAACCATCTCTGTTGTATGGTCAAGCCGCACGGGCAATTAGTACTGGTTAGCTCAACGCCTCACAACGCTTCCACACCCAGCCTATCAACCTGGTAGTCTTCCAGGGCCCTTTAGGGGACTCGAAGTCCCAGGGAGATCTCATCTTGAAGGAGGCTTCCCGCTTAGATGCTTTCAGCGGTTATCCCGTCCGAACATAGCTACCGGGCAATGCCACTGGCGTGACAACCCGAACACCAGAGGTTCGTTCACTCCGGTCCTCTCGTACTAGGAGCAACTCTTCTCAAATCTCCAACGCCCACGGCAGATAGGGACCGAACTGTCTCACGACGTTCTAAACCCAGCTCGCGTACCACTTTAAATGGCGAACAGCCATACCCTTGGGACCGGCTTCAGCCCCAGGATGTGATGAGCCGACATCGAGGTGCCAAACACCGCCGTCGATGTGAACTCTTGGGCGGTATCAGCCTGTTATCCCCGGAGTACCTTTTATCCGTTGAGCGATGGCCCTTCCATACAGAACCACCGGATCACTATGACCTACTTTCGTACCTGCTCGACATGTCTGTCTCGCAGTCAAGCGCACTTATACCATTATGCTCATTGCATGATTTCCGACCATGCTGAGTGCACCTTCGTACTCCTCCGTTACTCTTTGGGAGGAGACCGCCCCAGTCAAACTACCCACCATACACTGTCCCCGATCCGGATTACGGACCTGGGTTAGAACCTCAAACATACCAGGGTGGTATTTCAAGGACGGCTCCACTGCAACTAGCGTCACAGTTTCAAAGCCTCCCACCTATCCTACACAAGTAGGCTCAAAGTTCAGTGCAAAGCTGTAGTAAAGGTTCACGGGGTCTTTCCGTCTAGCCGCGGGTACACTGCATCTTAACAGCGATTTCAATTTCACTGAGTCTCTGGTGGAGACAGCGTGGCCATCGTTACGCCATTCGTGCAGGTCGGAACTTACCCGACAAGGAATTTCGCTACCTTAGGACCGTTATAGTTACGGCCGCCGTTTACCGGGGCTTCGATCAAGAGCTTCGCCGAAGCTAACCCCATCAATTAACCTTCCGGCACCGGGCAGGCGTCACACCCTATACGTCCACTTACGTGTTTGCAGAGTGCTATGTTTTTAATAAACAGTCGCAGCCACCTGGTCACTTCGACCGGCCTCAGCTTAGGGAGCAAGTCCCATCACCAAAACCGGCGTACCTTCTCCCGAAGTTACGGTACCATTTTGCCTAGTTCCTTCACCAGAGTTCTCTCAAGCGCCTTGGTATTCTCTACCTGACCACCTGTGTCGGTTTAGAGTACGGTTCGCAATTGCCTGAAGCTTAGAAGTTTTTCCTGGAAGCAGGGCATCAACCACTTCACCTACCGAAGTAGGCTTCGTCGTCAGCTCTCAGCCTTAGGGACCCGGATTTGCCTAAGTCCCCAGCCTACAGCCTTAAACATGGACAACCAATCGCCATGCTGGCCTAGCCTTCTCCGTCACTCCATCGCAGCAATTGCAAGTACAGGAATGTTAACCTGTTTCCCATCGACTACGGCCTTCGCCCTCGCCTTAGGGGCCGACTAACCCTGTCCCGATTAGCGTTGGACAGGAACCCTTGGTCTTCCGGCGGGGAGGTTTTTCACCTCCCTTGTCGTTACTCATGTCAGCATTCGCACTTGTGATACCTCCAGCAGACCTCCCGATCCACCTTCAACGGCTTACACAACGCTCCTCTACCATGCTCCTAAGAGCATCCGCAGCTTCGGTTACCAGTTTGAGCCCCGGTATATCTTCCGCGCGGGCCGACTCGACTAGTGAGCTATTACGCTTTCTTTAAAGGATGGCTGCTTCTAAGCCAACCTCCTAGCTGTCTGGGCCTTCCCACATCGTTTCCCACTTAACTGGTATTTGGGACCTTAGCTGGCGGTCTGGGTTGTTTCCCTTTCCACGACGGACGTTAGCACCCGCCGTGTGTCTCCCGCGATTGCACTCCTCGGTATTCGGAGTTTGCATGGGGTTGGTAAGTCGGGATGACCCCCTAGCCCAAACAGTGCTCTACCCCCGAGGGTGAGACGCGAGGCGCTACCTAAATAGCTTTCGAGGAGAACCAGCTATCTCCCGGCTTGATTAGCCTTTCACTCCGATCCACAGGTCATCTCCTAACTTTTCAACGTTAGTGAGTTCGGTCCTCCAATTGATGTTACTCAATCTTCAACCTGCCCATGGATAGATCGCCGGGTTTCGGGTCTATTGCCTGCAACTGAACGCCCTATTAAGACTCGATTTCTCTACGGCTCCCCTATGCGGTTAACCTTGCTACAGACAATAAGTCGCTGACCCATTATACAAAAGGTACGCAGTCACCCCGAAGGGCTCCTACTGCTTGTACGTATACGGTTTCAGGTTCTATTTCACTCCCCTCTCCGGGGTTCTTTTCGCCTTTCCCTCACGGTACTGGTTCACTATCGGTCAGCTGGGAGTATTTAGCCTTGGAGGATGGTCCCCCCATATTCAGTCAAGATAACACGTGTCCCGACCTACTCGATTTCACTAAATGTGCCTTTTCGTGTACGGGGCTATCACCCTGTATCGCGGAACTTTCCAGATCCTTCCACTAAGACATAAATAGCTTAAGGGCTAATCCCCTTTCGCTCGCCGCTACTCAGGGAATCTCGGTTGATTTCTTTTCCTCCGGGTACTTAGATGTTTCAGTTCCCCGGGTTCGCCTCGCATAGCTATGTATTCACTATGCGATACCTGTAAACAGGTGGGTTTCCCCATTCGGACATTCCAGGATCAAAGCTTGTGTGCCAGCTCCCCTAGACTTTTCGCAGGCTCCTACGTCCTTCATCGCCTCCAGCTGCCAAGGCATCCACCGTATACGCTTAGTCGCTTGACCATACA